>NZ_JBNHHU010000002.1:0-786391 GCF_059092585.1 Arthrobacter sp. Y3221160
ACACACCACAGGGGCGGCACGCCACGGCACTTTCAACCAATAAATAATTGGTATCAACAAACTTGGCACACTATTGAGTTCTCAAACAACAGGAGCAAACGAATACTCTCCAAAACAATTTCTTCCGAAATCCGCTTTGCTTTTCTTCGCTGCGATGTGTCTACTTTATTTCATTCCTTTTCTTTCTGTCAAATCGGCGTTTCCGCTTCATTTACCTCGAGAAAAGGAACCCATCAAAAAAACCCAGCTAATTTGCCTGCGCACTCGGGCGCATGACAGTCGCTGTCTTTTATCGAAGGGGTTTGTCGCGTTCCGGCCGGCTGTTTCACAACCAGCGGCGGCGACTCAGAAAACATTACACGGCACCGGACGGGCCCGCAAATCGCCGGCGGGTGATGCCCGCCACTGATGCCGAAGGGCCCGCGGCCTCCCCTGACCAGGGGGACTGCGGGCCCTTCGACGTGGCCGGCTGACGTGCGACCGCCGCCGGATTCAGGCAGACACTTCGACCATGGCGAGCGTGCGCTTGCCGCGGCGCATCAACAGGTATTTGCCATGCAGGAACTGTTCACTCCCGACTGCGGCGTCCGGATCGGTAATCTTCTGGTTGTTAACGTAGGCGCCGCCCTCGGCTACGGTCCGCCGCGCCGCGGAATTGCTGGCGGCCAGACCGGACTGGACCAACAGGTCGATGATGCCGGTGGTAGCTGCACCGGTCACTGCGCTGGGCAGCTCGGCAGTGGCGGCGACAAGAGTCGCTTCGTCCAGCTCGGCCAGGTCGCCCTGCCCGAACAGTGCCGAGGAGGCGGCGATCACCTTCTCGGTGGCTGCGGGGCCGTGCACAATCGAGGTCACGTCGTAGGCCAACGCACGCTGTGCCTCACGGGCATGCGGCCGTTCGGCTACGGCGCGCTCAAGCGCTTCGATCTCCTCGCGGGAACGGAAGGTAAAGACCTTGAGCCGCTGCACCACGTCCGCGTCGGCAGTGTTGAGCCAGAACTGGTACATGGCGTAGGGGCTGCACATGTCCGCATCCAGCCAGATGGCATTGCCCTCGCTCTTGCCGAACTTGGTTCCGTCGGAGTTAGTGATCAGCGGCGTGCCGACGGCGTGGACAGACTGGCCCTCCACCTTGCGGATCAGCTCGATGCCGCTGGTGAGGTTGCCCCACTGGTCGGATCCGCCCGTCTGCAAGATGCAGCCGTACTGCCGGTACAGCTCCAGGTAATCCATGCCCTGCAGGATCTGGTAGCTGAATTCGGCGTAGCTGATCCCCTCGTCCGAGTTCAGCCGGGACGCGACGATGTCCTTCTTGACCATCGTCCCGACGCGGAAGTGCTTGCCGATGTCGCGCAGGAAGTCCAAGACACTCAGCGGGGCCGTCCAGTCCAGATTGTTGACCATGCGTGCGGCGTTCGTACCGTCGAAGTCCAGGAAGCGCTGCACCTGTCCCTGCAGGCGGTCCACCCATTCGGCGACGGTTTCCTTGGTGTTCATGGTGCGCTCGGCGGTAGGTCGGGGATCGCCGACCAGCCCGGTGGAGCCACCTACAAGGCCCAGCGGCTTGTGCCCCGCCAACTGGAGCCGGCGCATGGTCAGCAGCTGGACCAGGTTGCCCAGGTGAAGGCTGGGTGCGGTGGGGTCGAACCCGCAGTAATACGTGATCGGGTCCCCCGCCAGCAGCTTCTCCAGTTCGGCTTCATCGGTCGAAACATGGACGAGGCCGCGCCACTTCAGTTCCTGCCACACATTGGCAAAACCAGGGTCGTTGCGTTGGGAAGCGAAAAACGTATTATTCACGGATACCAAATTATCAGCCTTCGATGCCCTCGGGGACGTCGCCTTCGGCCAGCAGCCGGAGCCGCTGGGTCGGACGGGTCATGGCGACATAGAGATCCCCGACGCGGCCGCCGACCCGGTGCAGCAGCTCACCCGGCTCAAGCACGACGACGGCATCGAACTCCAGGCCCTTGGCCTCCTGCGGACCCAGCACGCTGATGTCCTGTTCCATCCCGCCGGCACCGCCGCCCACGCGTGCCCCATAGGCTGCGGCCAGCGCACTCCGGACGTCCGGCAGGCGGTGGTCGGAGGCAATAACAGCCAACAGACCGCCGTCGGCGGCGGCAAGCTCCTCGGGCATGACCTCCAAAAGCCGTTCGACCATGCGGCCCTCCGGCACCCGGTCCACGACCGGCGACCAGCGGCCGTCGCGCACGGCCTTCGGAGCCGTCACGACCAGGCCCGCTGCGTTGGCCATCCGGACGGCGGCCTGCGCAATCTGGGAGGGCGTGCGGTAGTTCACGGTCAGTTCTTCAAGCTGCCAGCGGTCGCCGGCGAACGGCTCAAGTGCCTGCTGCCACGATTCCGCGCCGGCGGCCGAACTCGTCTGGGCGATATCGCCGACGACGGTGAACGACTTTAGCGGGCAGCGGCGCATCAGCAGCCGCCACTGCATGGCCGACAACTCCTGCGCCTCGTCAACCACAATGTGGCCAAAGGCCCAGGTGCGGTCGACGGCGGCCCGTTCGGCAGCGGTGAAGCGGGTCTGCTGCGCCTGGTTGTAACCGGCCAGGTCCTCGGCGCTGACGACGCCGTCGATCCCGATGTCGCGCAGCATCTGGTCGACGTTCCGCAGCGATTGTTCCGCATTGGCGACGTCGCGGGCGCGGTCTGCATCCCGCTGGGCCTTGTCACGCCCGGCCGAGGCATCCATGTCCCCGAGCAGCTCCGCGGCTTCATCCAGCAACGGCACATCGGCTTCCGTCCACGGCGCATCCGCGGGGCGCAGCAGCAGCTTGCGTTCGGCGTCCGTCAGATCGGGAGCGGCCGCCTCGAGATGGGCCGGCTTGCTGAGCAGTTCCCTGACCAGCTGTTCCGGGGTCAGCGGCATCCAGCACAGATTAAGCGCCACCCTGACATCGCGGGAGGTGCGCACGTCTTCGATCAGATAGGCACGGTCCGCGTTGTTTCCCGGTCCGGACGATTTCTCCAGTGCCTCCCCCAGCTGGTCCGCCAGTTCGCGCAGCAGGATTTTCACGAACGTTACCCGGGCCGTGTTGTGTGGTTTGCCGGTCGCCCGTGCCCGGTCGCGGGCCCGTGCCACTTGGCGCGGCGTCAGCGTCAGCATGGTGCCTTCGACGTTGAGCCTGCGCGGTTCCGCCGGAAGCCTCTGCCGGTTGGCCACTGCGTTGGCCACGACGCCGGCCATGGCCAGGCGGCCTTTGATCTCGGCCACGGCCGGGTTGCTCTCGGACACGGCCCGTACGCCGGGCATCAGCCCGCCCAGGGTGGACATCACCACTCCGGTCTCGCCCAGCGAGGGAAGCACCCGCTCGATGTACTTCATGAAAGAGTTCGACGGCCCCACCAGCAGCACGCCGGCGGACTTCAGCCGTTCGCGGTGCGAATACAACAGGTAGGCCGCCCGGTGCAGGGCGACGGCGGTCTTGCCCGTACCGGGACCGCCCTGCACCACGAGGATCCCCGGCATCGGGGCCCTGATGATGCGGTCCTGTTCGGCCTGGATGGTGCCGACAATGTCGGACATGGCTCCGGTCCGCTTCGAATTCAGCGCCGCCAACAGGGCCCCTTCGCCCTGCAGGACCCCGTCCTCGGAGAGCATGGTCGGATCCAGCACGTCGTCTTCGATGCCCTTGACCTGGTGCCCCTGCAAAATCAGGTGCCGGCGCCGCCGGACTCCCAGCCGTTCGAAGGCCGTGGCCTGGTAGAACGCCCCGGCTTCGGGGGCCCGCCAGTCCACCATCAGCTGCTGCAGGTCTGCCGTGCTGAGTCCGATCCGCCCGATGTAGCGGCGGTCGCCGTCGTCCAGATCGAGTCTGCCGAACACCAACCGGTCGTCCACGGCGTTCAGTTGAGCCAGCCGGTCTTCGTACATGGTGGCGAACGCGTCGCGCTCGGAGATGTTCTGCATGCTTCCCACGGCGCCGCTGCTGCGGACGCGGGCCAACTGTTCCTGTTTCTCGGCGCGCAGTTCTTCCAGCCGGCGGTACAGCCCCGCCACATAGGCGCGCTCAAGTTCTAGCTCGGCATGGGCCGAAGGCGATTCAGGCATACGTGTTCCCTCCCCAAAAGGCAGACCGTCCATTCTACTACCGGCGCGCCAAATTTTCTTCCGCAGGAAGGACCGCGGTCGGGCGGGCACGCGCCCTTTCGCCAGGGACGCAATGGCCGGGGTTATTCACGCACCAGCGAGCGGATGCGGTGTCCGGTCAGGGCAGACCTGCCCCGCAGGGCCGAGAGCTCGAGGACCACGCCGAATCCGGCAACCTGCACCCCTGCCCGTTCGAAGAGGCGGCACGCCGCGCCGAGGGTCCCGCCGGTGGCCAGCACATCGTCCAGGATCAGGACGCGCGAACCCGGCACCAGTTCATCGGCATGGATTTCCAACGTGGCCGTGCCGTACTCCAGCGCGTAGTCTTCGGAAATCGTCCTGCGCGGCAGTTTGCCTTTCTTGCGCACGGTGATGACGCCGGTGCCCGAGGCATACGCGGCCGCGGCCGACAGCAGGAAGCCGCGGGCCTCGACACCGGCGACGGCGTCGAATTGGCCCTCGAACGGGTCGATTAGGGCATGCACCAAGGCGTGCAGCGCCTCGCCGTCGGCAAATACGGGAGTAAGGTCCCGGAAGATGATCCCTGGCTTCGGATAGTCCCGAACCGTTTCAGAAAGACGGTTGACCATGGCTTCAACTGATTCGCGGGGACGTTCATTCACCCGTCTACCCTACCCGCTGCCGGCGCGTCGGCGCGGCTTCGCGGCCCGGTACTGCGAGACCGTCGGGTCCCCTTCAAGCCAGAAACGCCATGGGTAGGCCGCGGTGCCGCCCTCGCCGCTCACGCCCACCCGCGGCCCGGTCCGCACATGCTGATTGGAGGCCCGGACTGCCGGCCGTGCGAGTTCCAGTTCCCCCTGGGCGAAGGCCCTGCCGTTGTCGGCAAGCGTCAGCCCCAGGGCAGTGGCCAGCCGGGCCGGCCCCCGTGCCAGTTCCGCATCGTTTTTGGCCGAAGCACGCCGGCTTCGGGCAAGGTCAAGGCCTTGGGTGATTTCACCGGCGCGGAGCAGGGCCCCGGTGGCCTGGCCGTCATGGCCGCACACGATATTCACGCAATGGTGCATGCCATAGGTGAAGTAGACATAGATGTGGCCCGGCGGGCCGAACATCGCCTTGTTGCGGTTTGTCGGGCCGCGGAAGCCATGCGATCCCGGGTCGTGCTCGCCCATGTAGGCCTCTACCTCGGTGAGCCGTACGGCTACTGTTCCCTCGGGCGTGGTGTGTGTCAGGCGGGCGCCGAGCAGCCCCGGAGCAACGTCCACGGCGGGCCGGGCAAGCCAGTGAAGTAACGCTGCGTCCACTAGGCCGGCTGCACCCGCTGGTAGAAGCGCGTCAGGGCTTCGAGCCGGTGGGCCGAATCATGCACATGGCCGCCGCCCAGCACCGTGGCGAGGGCATCCAGCCGCGCGTGCCAGCGGGCCATCAGGGCTTCGGGCGATATCTCGCGCCCGATGTTGTGCACCAGCAGCAGGCGGGTCTTGCCGTCGGCCGGTTCCAGCATCCAGTGCACGGTTCCGCTGCCCTCCGGAGCGGTCCAGGTGTAGTCGAGACGGCTGCCGGCGAGCACATACTCAACGTCCCCCTCAACCGTCCGTTCCGGCAGGGTGAATTCGACGGCGCCGCCGGTCTGCAGCTCCACGCGGCCGGGGCCCAGCCACTTGCCGAACAGATCCGGCTCGGTCAGGGCCGCCCAGACCTCCGTTGCGGCGGCGTCGAGCAACCGTTCGAAACGCAGGCTGGTGCGCCCCGAATCCTTTTGGGCGGTGCCCATCGAGTGCGAGAGCCGGAAGTGGCGGGCATAGGCCTCGCGCAGCCGTGCCCATCGACCGGGCTCCGGGTTTGACGGCCGCCCGCCCGCGACGGCGGCGAGTGCGTCCAGGATTGTTTGCCAGCCCGCGCTGCCTTCGGTCAGGAAGTCCGGCCCCTCGGCGCGCGAGCGGAACTGCAGCAAGGTACCGCCGTCGCTCTCCAGCACCCGCCATTCGATGACCGCTTCCTGCCCCAGCTCATCCTCCCAGCTGATCTGCAGGCTGAGCGGCGGATTCAGCTGCAGGACCGTACCGCTGGTGGTGCCGCCGCCCAGATCCAGCTCATAGGTATGGCCCAGCTGCCAGTCGGCGTCCAGCGTGCCGAGCCATTTGGCGACGTTGTCCTTTTCCGCCAGAAGGCTCCAGATGTAGCTGCGCGGGTAATCGAGCTGTCGGTCGAAGGCCAGGACGTAGTCCCCGTCAACCCGCTCGATCCGACCCTCCGGCACCAGCTTTTCCTCGTCCTGGCTCAGCGTCGACATGCTCGCTCCCTCGGCTCAGTGGCTCTCGACCCGTCGCTTCACAAACTACCGCAGCACTATTTGCTACCGGCCGGTAACTTACCCGTGCCGGGGTGCGGACGGCTCA
The DNA here is from genome assembly GCF_059092585.1 of Arthrobacter sp. Y3221160. NCBI lineage: Bacteria > Bacillati > Actinomycetota > Actinomycetes > Micrococcales > Micrococcaceae > Arthrobacter > Arthrobacter sp. Y3221160. The sequence continues at coordinate 6,469 of NZ_JBNHHU010000002.1, forward strand.
GGGGCGGCCGCCGGAGACGTAGCCGCGTGCGCCGTCCAGCGCTGCCTCAAGCGCCGCGATCTGGGCGGCCACGGCGGTCGGGGCGGTGCCGCCCTGCGAACTGCGGCTGGCCAGCGAACCTTCGACCGTGAGCACTTCACGCACCTGTGGAGTCAGCTGCGGGGAAATAGCCGCGAATTCCTCGTCCGTCAGGTCCCAGAGTTCGACTCCGCGGCTTTCGGCCTGTCTTACGGCGGCACCGGACAGCTCGTGAGCTTCCCGGAACGGAATGCCCTGACGGACCAGCCATTCGGCGATGTCGGTGGCGAGCGCGAAGCCTTGCGGGGCCAGCGCCTCCAGCCGCTCGGTATTGAAGACAAGGGTTTCGATCATGCCGGCGACGGCGGGCAGCAGCAGCTCCAGGGTGTCTGCCGCGTCAAAGACCGGTTCCTTGTCTTCCTGCAGGTCACGGTTGTAGGCCAGCGGCAGGCCCTTGAGCGTGGCCAAGAGCCCCGTCAGGTCGCCGATCAGCCGGCCGGCCTTGCCGCGGGCCAATTCCGCGACGTCCGGATTCTTCTTCTGCGGCATGATCGAGGAGCCCGTGGAATAGGCATCGTCCAGCGTCACGAAGGAAAATTCCTTGGTGGCCCACAGGATGACTTCTTCCGATATCCGGGACAGGTCCACGCCGATCATGGCCGCGACCCAGCTGAATTCGGCAAAGACGTCCCGCGCGGCAGTTCCGTCGATCGAGTTCCAGGTTGCGGAGTCGAAGCCGAGGTCCGCCGCGACGGCGTTGGGATCCAGGCCGAGCGAGGAACCGGCCAGGGCACCGGAGCCGTAGGGAGAGACGGCGGCCCGCTTGTCCCAGTCCGCCAGCCGCTGGACGTCCCGCAGCAGCGCCCAGGCGTGGGCCAGCAGGTGATGGGACAGCAGCACCGGCTGCGCGTGCTGAAGGTGGGTGCGGCCCGGCATGGCAACCTCCGGATACCGGCGGGCCTGGGTGAGCAGCGCATCGATGGTTTCCAGCACTCCCCCCGCGATGATCCGTGCGTGGTCGCGCAGGTACATCCTGCCCAAGGTGGCGATCTGGTCGTTGCGGGACCGTCCGGCCCGAAGTTTTCCGCCCAGCTGGGCGCCGGCCCGTTCGATCAGCCCGCGCTCCAGGGAACCGTGCACGTCCTCGTCCGACTCGGCCGCCACGTACGCGCCCGACCGCACGTCGTCGTCGAGCCGGTCCAGGGCGGCGAGCATGCCTTGCAGTTCGGCGTCGTCGAGCAATCCGGCCTGGTGCAGGACCTTGGCGTGGGCACGGGAACCTGCGATGTCGTACTGTGCCAGGCGCCAGTCGAAATGCGTGGACTTGCTCAGCGCGGCCAGGGCATCGGCCGGGCCGCCGGCGAAGCGGCCGCCCCAGAGGGCGCCTTCGTTGGTGTGTCCGGTGGGGCTCTTCGGTTCCTGCGTCACGTTGTGTCTTCCCTTTCCGCCAGGTTGCCCTGGTGACGGTTCCGCACCCGGCCGTGCCGGCCGGCGGAGATGGCTCGTTGTGCCGGCTTCCGCGCCGGCGTCCGCTGCTGCTGCTGCTGCTGCTGCGACTAGGTTATGGGGTTCAGGCGTTGCGCGAGGATTCGTCGGCGAACTGCAGGAACCGTGCGGCGAGCGCCGCTCCGCCGGCCGGATCCCGAGTCACCAGCAGAACGGTGTCGTCGCCCGCAATTGTGCCCAGGACCGACGGCATGACCGAGTGGTCGATGGCCAGCGCCAGGAAGTTGGCCGCCCCCGGCGGTGTCCGCAGGACCACCAGGTTTGCGGAGGCCTCGGCGGTGACCAGCAGGTCGGCACAGAGCCTGGCCAGCCGGGCGTCCAGGATCTCCTGGGTGACACCGCTCTGCGGCGTGCGTTCCCCGCCCTCGCCGGGCACCGCGTAGATCAGCCCGCCGTCCTGGCCGCGCACCCGTACCGCACCCAGTTCCACCAGGTCCCGCGAGAGCGTGGCCTGGGTTACCTGGACACCCTCGTCCGCCAGCCGGGCGGCCAGTTCCGCCTGCGAGCGCACCGACTCGCCGGTGAGGATCGCGGTGATCTTGGCCTGGCGGGCGGTCTTGGTGGCCGGCATCGTGTTCACCGCCGTCAGCTCCCGGCCAGTGGAGCCAGCGACGACCGGTCCATCAGCCATGCCATCAGCGCCTTCTGGGCGTGCAGCCGGTTCTCCGCCTCGTCCCACACCACCGACTGGGGGCCGTCGATGACCTCGGCGGCGATCTCGTAGCCGCGGTAGGCGGGCAGGCAGTGCAGCACGACGGCGTCGTCGGCTGCCAGCTTCAGGGCCGCCTGGTCCACGGCGTAGTCCTTGAACAGTTCCAGCCGCTCCGCCTTCTCCTCTTCCTGCCCCATCGAGACCCACGTGTCCGTGGCGACGACGTCGGCCTCCGCCAGCGCCTTGGCGGGATCCGTGGTGACCAGAACCGAGCCGCCGGTTTCGGCGGCGCGTGCTTCGGCTTCGGCCACGACCGAAGCCGCCGGGAGGTGCCCGGCGGGTCCGGCGATCCGCACGTGCATCCCCGCCGTCGCTCCCGCGAGCAGGTACGAGTTGGCCATGTTGTTGGCCGCATCGCCCAGATAGGTCATGGTGAGTCCGGCCAGCTTGCCTTTGTGTTCCTGCACCGTCAGCAGGTCGGCCAGCAATTGGCAGGGGTGGTAGTCGTCGGAGAGCGAGTTGATGACCGGCACACGGGACAGCGCCGCCATCTCCTCCAACCCGGCATGGGCGTAGGTCCGCCAGACGACCGTGGAGACCATCCGTTCCAACACCTTGATGGTGTCGGAGACGGACTCTTTGTGTCCCAGCTGCGATTCGCCGGGATTGATGACGAGCGGCACCCCGCCCAGGTCGGCGATCCCGGCGGCGAAGGACACCCGGGTGCGCGTGGAGGTCTTGTCAAAGATCACGGCCACGGTCTTACGTCCCGCCCCGTCGCCGGCATACGGCTGGTAGCGGTAGGGGGACCGCTTCATGTCGGCGGCCAACTGCAGCACTTCCGCCTGTTCGGCCGGGCTGAGGTCGGTGTCCTTCAGGAAGTGGCGGGTCATGATGCGTCCTTGCTGGTGGCGGCGGCCAGGGCAGCCGCGGTGGTCAGGATGTCCGGCAGCGCGGCGGTGAACCGGGCGGCCTCTTCGGCGGTCAGGATCAGCGGCGGGGCCAGCCGCAGCGTGCGCGGGCCGGGGTTGTTGATGATGAAGCCGGCTTCCAGGGCGGCGGCCACCGCGGCAGCGGCGATGTCGGCATCCAGGTCGATCCCGATCAGCAAGCCCTCGCCGCGGACCTCGGCGACGTGTTCCAGGCCGGCCAGCTCCGCGCGCAGCCGCTCCCCCAGTCCGGAGGCGTGGGCCAGCAGCCCGCGCGACTCGATGGCCTGCAGCGTCGCCAGGCCTGCCGCCGTCGCCACCGGGTTGCCGCCGAACGTCGTTCCGTGCTGGCCCGCCGTCAGGAGTTCGGAAGTAGTTGCCCCGAAGGTGATCAACGCGCCGACGGGCAGCCCGCTGCCCAGGCCCTTGGCCAGGGTGATGGCATCCGGGACGATCTGCTCGCCGCCGGCCACGCCGCCCTGGAACGCGAACCAGTTGCCGGTGCGGCCGACGCCGGTCTGCACCTCGTCCAAAATCAGCAGCGCGCCCGCGGCCTCGGTCGCTTCGCGCGCCGCCTTCAGGTAGCGCGCGGGCAGCGGCCGGACGCCCACCTCCCCCTGGATTGGTTCCAGCACGACGGCGGCCACGGACTCGTCGACGGCGGCGCGGAGGGCCTCCTCGTCGCCGAAGGGAAGGTGGACCACGCCGCCGGGCAGCGGTTCGAACGGTTCGCGGTAGGACTGCTTGGCCGTCAGCGCCAAAGCCCCCATGGTCCGGCCGTGGAAAGCGCCCTCCAGGGCCAGGATCTTGGTCCGGGTGGGGCTCGAGTTTCGCCGGGCCAGCTTGAACGCCGCTTCGTTGGCTTCGGTGCCGGAGTTGGCGAAGAACACCTTGGAACCTGCCGGAGCGGCGGCGAGCTGCAGCAACCGCTCCGCCAGCGCAATTTGTGCCGGGCTGGTGAAGAAGTTGGAGACGTGGCCGAGGGTGGACAACTGGGCGGCCACGACTCCGGTCAGGAACTCGTCCGCGTGGCCGAGCGCGTTCACCGCGATCCCGCCGAGCAGGTCCAGGTATTCCCTGCCGTCCGCGTCCCACACGATGCAGCCCTTGCCGCGCACCAGGACGCGCTGCGGGGTGCCGAAGACCCCCATCAGCGAACCGCGGTACTTCTCCAGCAGCTGCCGGTTGTCCAGGCCTTCCAGTGCTTCCAGCCCGGCGAGGCCGGCGGCCGGGGAAACGGTATGCGGGGTGTTCATGCTGCGTCTCCGTCCGGGACGACCTGGGTGCCGATGCCGGCCGCGGTAAAGATTTCCAGCAGGATCGAGTGCGGCATCCTGCCATCGACGACGGCGGCGCGTTCCACTCCGCCGTCGACCGCCTTGAGGCAGGCTTCCATCTTGGGAATCATGCCGGACTGCAGCCGCGGCAGCAGCTCGCGCAGCTCCCCCGCCGTCAGCGACGAGATCAAGGAGGACTTGTCCGGCCAGTTGGCGTACAGCCCCTCGACGTCGGTGAGGATGACCAGCCGCGAGGCGTGCAAGGCGTCCGCCACCGCAGCGGCCGCGGTATCGGCGTTGACGTTGAGCACCTGGTTGGTGCCTTCGCCGTCGCCGCCGATTTCCGGTGCCACGGTGGAGATCACCGGGATGCGGCCGGCGTCGAGCAAATCCAGGATGGCGGACGGGTTGACGCCGACGACTTCGCCGACCAGGCCCAGGTCGATGTCTTCGCCGTCCACCACGGTGCCCGTGCGCACCGCCTGCAGCAGCCCGCCGTCTTCACCGGAGAGGCCCACGGCGTACGGCCCGTGCGAATTGATCAGGCCCACCAGTTCCCGGCCGACTTGTCCGGTGAGCACCATGCGCACCACGTCCATGGCCTCGGGGGTGGTGACCCGCAGTCCGCCCTTGAACTCGGACTCGATGCCCAGCCGCGAGAGCATGGCGTTGATCTGCGGTCCGCCGCCGTGGACGACCACCGGCTTGATGCCGGCGTGGTGGAGGAAAACGATGTCTTCGGCGAACGCCTGCCGCAGTTCATCGTTGACCATGGCGTTGCCGCCGTACTTGATCACCATGGTGGTGCCGGCGAACCGCTGGATCCAGGGCAGGGCCTCGATCAGCGTGGCGGCCTTGTCCTGGGCCATCAGCATCGTGTTCATCTCGGTCCTCAGCTGGAGTAGGCGGAGTTCTCATGCACGTATTCGTGCGTGAGGTCATTGGTCCAGATGGTTGCGGTCTCCCTGCCGGCATTAAGGTCGATCACCACGGCCACGTCGCGGCCGTTCAGGTCCACCAGGTCGCGCGGTTCGCCCACGCCGCCGTTTCGGCAGACCTGCACGCCGTTCATGCTGACGTTGAGCTGGTCCGGGTCGAAGGCGGCGTCGGTCGTGCCCACCGCGGACAGCACGCGTCCCCAGTTCGGATCCTTGCCGAAGATGGCGGTCTTGAACAGATTGGAGCGGGCCACGGCGCGGCTGACGGTTTCCGCATCCCGCTCGGAGGCGGCGTTGATCGTGGTGACCGCGATGTCGTGGCTGGCGCCCTCGGCATCGGTAATCAGTTGCCGCGCCAGATCCGCGCAGACGCCGGTCAGCGCCGCGGTGAAGTCCTCCAGCGCGGGAATGGCCCCGGAAGCGCCCGAAGCCAGCAGCACCACCGTGTCGTTGGTGGACATGCAGCCGTCGGAATCCGTCCGGTCGAAGGTAAGCCGCGTGGCCTCGCGCAACGCCAACTGCAGCGCCGGCGGTGCGAGTTCGGCGTCCGTGGTGATGACCACCAGCATGGTGGCCAGGCCCGGGGCAAGCATGCCGGCGCCCTTGGCCATGCCGCCGATGCTGTACCCGCCGCCGGTGAACAGGGCCTGCTTGGAAACGGAATCGGTGGTCATGATGGCTTCGGCCGCGTCGGCACCGCCGTCGCCGGACAACGCCGCTGCAGCAGCTTCGACACCCGGCAGCAGCTTGTCCATCGGCAGCTGCTCGCCGATCAGCCCGGTGGAGCACACCACCACGTCGCCCGAGGAGATACCGAGCAGGGCTGCGGTTTTCTCGGCGGTGGCGTGGGTGTTCTGGAAGCCCTCGGCCCCGGTGCAGGCGTTGGCACCGCCGGAATTCAGCACCACCGCGTCCACGCGGCCGTCGCCGACCACCTGCCGCGACCAGTGCACGGGAGCGGCCGCCACGCGGTTCGAGGTAAAGACTGCCGCCGCCGCCCGCTGTGGTCCGTCGTTGACCACCAGCGCGACATCGGGCTTGCCGGAGGCTTTCAGGCCGGCGGTGGCACCGGCGGCACGAAATCCCTGTGGTGCGGTAACGCTCACGGTGCTATCCCCTGCTGGGTCAGGCCGGCGGTCTCGTCGAGGCCGAGGGCGATGTTCATGGACTGGATGGCGCCGCCGCCGGTTCCCTTGGTGAGGTTGTCGATGGCGCAGGTGACGACGGCGCGGCCCGCGTGCTCGTCGAAGGCCAACTGCAGGACGGCATGGTTGCTGCCCTGCACCGACTTGGTATTCGGCCACTGGCCCTCGGGCAGCAGGTGCACGAACGGTTCATCAGCGTAGGCGGCCTCCCAGGCGCGGCGCAGCGACGCGGCATCCGTACCGGGTTTGATGCGCGCCGTGGCGGTGGTCAGGATGCCGCGGCTCATCGGCGCGAGCGTGGGAGTAAACGAGATCGTGACCGCCTCGCCGGCGGCGGCCGAGAGCCCCTGCTCGATTTCCGGAGTGTGCCGGTGTCCGCCGCCAACCCCGTAGGGGCTCATGCCGCCCATGACTTCCGAACCGATCAGGTGTACCTTCGCGGACTTGCCGGCCCCCGAGGTGCCGGACGCGGCGACAATCACCACGTCACCGGGCTCCAGCAGCCCGGCCGCGAAGCCCGGGGCCAGAGCCAGCAGCGAACTGGTGGGATAGCAGCCCGGGACGGCGATCCGGCGGGCGCCGCGCAGCTTTTCCCGGTGGCCGGGAAGCTCCGGAAGGCCGTAGGGCCAGCTGCCGGCATGGGCGGTGCCGTAGAACTTCTCCCAGGACACAGGGTCCACCAGCCGGTGGTCCGCGCCCGCATCCACTACCAGGGTGTCTGCCGGCAGCGCGGCGGCGATCTCAGCGCTGGCGCCATGCGGCAGCGCCAGGAACACCACGTCGTGCCCGGCCAGGTTCTCGACGGTTGTGTCGACCAGGACTTTGTCCGCCAGCGCATGCAGGTGCGGCTGCAGTTCCCCCAACCGCGAACCGGCACTGCTGTGGGCGGTGACGGCTCCGACCGAGACCTCGGGGTGGTTCGCCAGCAGGCGGAGGACCTCGCCGCCCGCGTAACCGCTGGCGCCGGAGACTGCAACCTTAATTGTCATGGCATCCAGCATACAGCAAGACTATGCACCGGAGAGGATAATTATGCATTGTCCTGCGTGCCCTGCCGCCGGATGCGGCGGGCCGGGGGCGCGGACGTTAGCGCCTACGATGGGTTCTGAGCCGGCCGGCCCTCAGCGGCCAGATGCCACCGCCGGCACCGACTGTCCCGAGTACCTTAAGGAGACCCTCCATGGCCAAGGCGATCGTGGCCGCCGCACCCGGCGGTCCGGAAGTACTGCAACTGCGCGAGGTCGACACCCCCCGGCCCGGCCCGGGCCAGCTGCTGGTCAAAGTTGCCGCGGCGGGTGTGAACTTCGTCGAGACCTATGAGCGCAGCGGCGTCTACAACGTCCCGTTTCCGTACACGCCCGGCTCCGAAGCCGCCGGCACGGTCGAGGCCGTCGGCCCGGGGGTCGACGGCTTCGCCCCCGGTGACCGCGTCGCCTTCGCCGAGGGCGACCGCACCTACGCGGAGTTCACCGTGGTCTCCGCCGACGCGGCGCTCCCGGTGCCGGAAGGCGTGGACGACGACGTGGCGGCCGCCATCCCGCTGCAGGGCATGACGGCGCATTACCTCATTAACTCCAGCTTCAGGGTCCAGCCGGGCCAGACCGTACTCACCCATGCGGGTGCCGGCGGAGTAGGCCTGATCCTGACGCAGCTGCTCAAAGCCAAGGGCGCCCGCGTGATCACCACGGTGTCTACCGACGAAAAGGAAGAACTGGCCCGCAGCGCCGGGGCGGATGAGGTGCTCCGCTACGACGGCTTTGCCGGACAGGTGCGCGAACTGACCGCCGGCACCGGGGTGGACGTGGTGTACGACGGCGTCGGCAGGGACACCTTCGACGGTTCGCTGGCCAGCCTGCGCACCCGCGGCATGCTCGTGCTCTTCGGCGGCGCGTCGGGCCAGGTGCCGCCGTTCGACCTGCAGCGGCTCAACCGGGGCGGCTCCTTGTTCGTCACCCGCCCCAACCTCGCCGACCATCTGCTCACGCCGCAGGAGCGGCGCTGGCGCTCCAGCGAATTGTTCGACGCCGTCCTGTCGGGCCGCCTGGACATCCGGATCGGCCGGACATATCCGCTGGCCGAGGCGGCGCAGGCACACGAGGACCTGCAAGCCCGCCGCACCACGGGCAAGCTGCTGCTGGTTCCGTAAGGGCGGCCCCCGGTTGCCGTCGACGCCCGCCCTCGCTGCCGGCGCCGGCGGTCCCGGCGCCGGCGGAGGAGGAGGAAATTGCCGCGGACGGGGAGGGCGGGCGGAGCGCCTGCCCTCCCCGTTCAGCCCTGGACGGCCGCAGTTTCCCGGTAGGTGATTTTCGGGTCGGCCGACCCGCCAACGGCCAGCGCCGCGGCGAGGCCGGGCGGCACTTCCCCGCCGGCATCCGCGAGGGTGAGGTCCAGCAGTTGCAGCCCGGGACGGTCTCCCGCTTCCCCGGGCCAGCCGGACAGCTGGGGTTCGCCGTCCGCACCGGCGACGCCGATCGTATCGGGCGGCAGCCGCAGGCCGTGGCCTGTCGACTTCAGCACGGCCTCTTTCCTGGTCCACAGCCGGGCCCGCAGCAGGCGCGGGTCGGCTGCCTGCTCCACCAGGGTCCGCTCCGCGTCCGTGAGCATGACGGCGTCGATGTTGTCCTCCGGCCGAAAAGCGTCCGCCCAGGCGTCTTCGATGTCGACTCCGAGCAGCACGGGCCGGAAGGACAGTGCGGCCAGCAGCCAGCGGCCCGAGCGGGCGTAGCTCAGGCGGGCGGGGGCCGGAGCGCCGTCCAGCAGCAGGTGCGGCTGGCCATGCCGGCCATCGTTGCCCCGCGTGCATTGGCGGCAGTCGAAGGCGAGCCGCATCCGGTCGGGGTCGACGTTCAGTTCCCGCGCCGCCAGCAGGCGGACGGCTTCGCGGGTGTGGGCGCGGACGCTGGGGCGCCGGTCCGGCCCGCTGGCGGCCGGGAACCCGTTTGGCAGCTGCACCAGCTGCAGTATCACCTGGGCCTTCATGCGTTCCTTTTCCCTTTCCCCCACGACGGCGGGGCCCACCTGCGTCGGTGGGCCCCGCCGTCGTCATTCATGGCAGTAACCGGTTACCGCTGAACGGCACCGCAGCGGGCTGCGGCCAGCTCCACGGCCTGGGCCCGTGCCGCGGAGGCCTCGTCGGCGGTCAACGTGCGGTCATTCGCCCGGAACCTGAGCCCGAAGGCCAGCGACTTCTTCCCGTGCTCGATCCCGGGGCCCGCATAGACGTCGAAGAGGGCCACATCTTCCAGCAGTTCACCGGCGCCTTCACGCAGCGCCTCGCGGACTGCTTCGGCCGGAACCGACGAATCGACGACCAGCGCTACGTCCTGGGTGGAGACCGGGTAGGTGGACAGATGCTTGGCCACAATCACATCGGCGGCGGCCTCAAAGAGTGCCTCGCCGTTCAGTTCCATGGCGGCAGTCCGCGCCGGCAGGTCCCCGTCCTGGAGCAGCTTCGGATGCAGCTCGCCGGCGTAGCCGACGACCTCGCCGGTGCGCAGCGACAACTGTGCGGTCCGGCCGGGGTGGAAGGCCTGGTGGTTCCCCTGGGCGACGACCAGTTCAATGCCGAGGACGTCGCCGACGGTCAGTGCGGCGTCCAGTGCGTCCGACCATTCCCAGTGGCGGGGCGTGAACCCTGCGCCCGGTGCCGCCTCGTGTCCGATCAGGACCGCGGCCACGTGCCAGGGCTGGTCCGGGATCCCGGCCTGCAGTTCCTCGAGCACCTCGTCCGACGGCCTGGCGCCCAGCGGGGGCAGGACCGGAGACCCGATCTGGTCGCCGGGCAGGAACACCAGGCCGCCTTCGTACAACGCCAGATCGCGGAAGCCGCGGGAATGGTTGCGCCGTGCGGTCTCCAGCAGTCCCGGCAGCAGGCTGGTGCGCAGGTACCCGAATTCGGCGGAGATCGGGTTCGCCAGCTTGACGGCGGCCGCTCCGGAGCCGGCCTCGGGAGTTCCGAACGTTTCGTTCTGCCCGGTGGAAACGAAGGGGTAGCTGAGCACCTCGGTCAGGCCGGCGTCGGCCAGGGACTGCAGGACGCGGCGGCGCTGCTGCTGTCCACGGGACAGGCCGCGCCCCGGCGGGGCCACCGGCAGGGTGGCCGGAATCCGGTCATAGCCCACCAGCCGGGCTATTTCTTCGACCAGGTCCTCCTTGATGGCCAGGTCGGGCCGCCAGCTGGGCGCCGTGACGCGCAGGCCGCCGTCGTACCGTTCGAAGGAAGCGCCGATGCCGGTCAGGGCGGATTCAATCTGCCCTGCCGTGTACTCGAAGCCGATGAGGCGGGAGGCGAAACCGTCGGGCAGGTCGATCTCGACAGGTGCCGGACGTGACCCGACATCCGTCGCGGCGGTGTCGGCCGTGCCGCCGGCGAGTTCGACCAGCAGGTCCACGGCGCGCTGCGCCGCCTCATCCGCAATTTCCCAGTCCACTCCGCGCTCATTGCGCTTGGACGCCTCGGACGGCAGCTTGTGGCGGCGCCGGGTGCGGCCCATGGAGACGTCGTCGAAATGGGCGGACTCAATCAGCACATTCGCGGTTCCGTCCCCGACCTCGGTTTCGGCACCGCCCATCACCCCGGCCAGACCGATGGCGCCGCGGTCATCCGTAATCAGCAGGTCCTCGGTGGAGAGCCGGCGCTCCTTGCCGTCCAGGGTCACCAGGGTCTCGCCCGGATTGGCCCGGCGGACCACGATCGGGCCTTGGAGTTTGTCCGCGTCATAGAAGTGCAGCGGCTGGCCCAGTTCCAGCATCACGTAGTTGGAGATGTCCACAACCAGCGAAATGGAGCGCATGCCGGCCAGGCGCAGCCGGGAGGCCATCCACTGGGGCGTGGGCCGCGACGGGTCGACGCCGCGGACCGTGCGTGCCACGAAGCGGTCGCAGCCGGGCTTGCCGTAGACCGGGGACTGGTCTTCGAGCCGGACGGGGTGGCCCTCGCCGGCCGCTTCGGGAACAACGACGCGGCTGGCCGGGTCGACGAATTCGGTGCCGGTGGCCAGCGCGTATTCACGGGCCACCCCCCGAATGGAGAAGCAATAGCCGCGATCCGGCGTCACGTTGATCTCGGCCGCCTCGTCGGTCAGGCCGAGCAGTTCCATCGCGTCGGTGCCGATCTCCGGGTCGAGTCCCAGCCGGGAGAGCACGATGATGCCGTCGTGGTCCTCGCCGATGCCGAGCTCTCGGGCGGACGCGATCATGCCGGCGGACGTGTGCCCGTAGGTTTTGCGCGGGGTGATCCGGAAATCCCCCGGCAGCACCGCGCCGGGCAACGTCACCACGACCTTGTCGCCCACCTCGAAGTTGTGGGCTCCGCAGACGATGCCCTGCACGCCGGACGGGTCGATGCCGTCGCCGCTGAGCGGCTGGCCGGCGCCTTCGGGCGCCACACGCACCTGGCACCAGTTAATGGTCTTGCCGTTTGACTGCGGCTCCTTGACCAGGTCGAGGACCTGTCCCACCACGATCGGTCCGGAGATCGAATCGGACGGACGGTGGACGTCCTCTTCTTCGAGTCCGACCTTGACGAGGTCGGCCATAACGTCCTCGGCGGTGGCGTCTGCGGGAACCTGCGCGTACTCGCGCAACCAGGAAAGGGGAATACGCATAGTTCTAGATCTCCATCCCGAAGTGCTGGCTGAAGCGGATGTCGCCTTCGATCATGTCGTGCATGTCCGGGACGTCGTTGCGGAACATGAGGGTGCGTTCGATGCCCATGCCGAAGGCGAAACCGGAGTAGACCTCCGGATCGATGCCGGCAGCGCGCAGCACATTGGGGTTGACCATGCCGCAGCCGCCCCACTCGATCCAGCGGGGGCCGCCCTTGGCGCCCGGATGCCAGATGTCCATCTCCGCGGAGGGCTCGGTGAACGGGAAGTAGGCCGGGCGCAGGCGGATCTTGGCCTCGGCGCCGAACATCTGCCGCGAGAAGTGCTCCAACGTGCCGCGCAGGTCGGCCATCGTGAGCCCCTTGTCCACGGCCAGGCCTTCAAACTGGTGGAAAACAGGCGTATGGGTCGCGTCCAGTTCATCGGTGCGGAACGTCCGGCCCGGGCACAGCACGTACACGGGCAGGTCTCGTTCCAGCATGGAGCGGACCTGCACCGGCGATGTGTGGGTCCGCAGCACCAGGTGCGCCTCGGGCGGTTCCACGAAGAAGGTGTCCTGCATCTCCCGTGCGGGGTGGTCCGGCTTGAAGTTCAAGGCGTCGAAGTTGAACCACTCGGATTCCACCTCCGGCCCCTCGGCGATCTCCCAGCCCATGCCGACGAAGATGTCGCTGACCCGTTCCTGCAGCGTGGAGAGCGGGTGCCGGGCACCGGCGCGGCGGCGGCGCGGAGCCGCGGTAACGTCCACTGCCTCCTCGACGAGGATCTGCGCCTCCCGTTCGGCCTCCAGTTCGGCGGTGCGGGCGGCCAGCGCCTGGTTGATGCGCCCGCGGGCCGGACCCACGATCTTGCCGGCAGCCGCCTTGTCCTCCTTGGCCAGCTTGCCGATTTCGCGGTTGGCCAGGCTAAGCGGGGACTTCTCGCCGGCGTGGGCGAGCCGGGCAGTCTTGAGCCCGTCCAGGTCGGAGGCAGCCTTGAAAGCCATCACCGCCTGCTCGACGGCGGCGGCTACCGCGGCTTCGTCGAGGGGGCTCGGCACGGGTGGCTCCTGGGCTGGGGGTGTCACGTCAGACATGTGCTGTGGGGACCTCGGAATAGGTTAAAGGGTTTCCGCCCGCGTACGGGCAACCAGTCCAGTCTAGTTCACGGGCCGGCACCGACCCGAAACGCTTACGATGGGCCCATGACGCCGTCCGAGAAGCTGCGTGCCGCCTGGAACCTGCTCAACGGCTCCACCCTGTTGGGGCTGGCCCTCGCCGCCGCGGTCCGCTGCAGCCTTCATCCCGGACCCCATGGCCTGATCCTGGCCCACGGCTTTCGGCCCGGGCTGCCGAAGGCCGCTGCCTTTACCGTGGGCAACGTGGTGCTGTTCCGCGACGCTGCGGCCGGGCTGGCCGGCAATCCGGTGCTGCTGGGCCACGAATCCCGCCACAGCAGCCAATATGCCTGGTGCTGGGCCTGCCGTTCCTGCCGCTGTACGGCTTCGCTGCCGCCTGGTCGTGGTGGCGGACCGGCGACCCGGCGTCCCGGAACATCTTCGAGCGGCTGGCCGGGCTGCAGTCGGGCGGCTACAAGGAGCGGCCGGTGCGGCGGAGGCCTGGGCGGCGCGGCTCGCGGCCCGTGCGGGCGGCCGGCTGAATTTCCTGCGGAAGACCCCTCCTGCCCCTGTCGCCTGGTTCGAAGATGTGTTCTACTTAAAGCATGAGGTGGTCCTCCCAGCAAGCGGAACCAGGCGCACTGCTCCCGTTGTCCGGACTGGTCCGGAGCGTCCAGACCCCCGGTTTCGCCGGCATCACACTCCATGAGGTCATGGCCAAGTCGGCGCTGAACCGCGTGGGCGCCAGCTCGCGGATGCCGTTCGAATGGACCATCAACCCCTACCGTGGCTGCAGCCACGCGTGCGTGTATTGCTTCGCCCGCAAGACGCACAGCTACCTCGATTTGGACACCGGGCTGGATTTTGACAGCCAGTTGGTGGTCAAGGTGAACGTGGGCGAGGTCCTCCGCCGCGAGCTTGCCAAACCGTCGTGGAAGCGCGAACACGTGGCCATGGGCACCAACACCGATCCTTACCAGCGGGCCGAGGGCCGCTACAAGCTGATGCCGGAGATCATCAAGGCCCTGGCCGGGTCAGGAACCCCGTTTTCGATCCTGACCAAGGGCACCTTGCTGGCCCGTGACCTGCCGCTGCTGCGTGCGGCGGCCGGGGACGTCGAGGTCGGCATGGGGATTTCGCTCGCCATGACCGACGCCGGACTGGCGCGCCGTGTGGAGCCGGGAACACCCACGCCGCGTGCCCGGCTCGAGCTGATCGCCAAGCTCAGCGACGCCGGCCTGCCGTGTTCGGTGATGGCCATGCCGATCCTGCCCTGGCTGACGGACTCGGAGGACGCGCTCGACGGGCTGTGCGCGGCCGTTGCGGCAGCCGGGGCCACCAGCATGACGGCGGGCGCGCTGCACCTTCGTCCCGGCGCCAGGGAATGGTATCTGCAATGGCTGGCCAAGGAATACCCGCAACTTGTGGGCAAGTACCGCCGCCTCTACGACGGCGGCACGTATGCCGCCAAGGACTATCGGGTCTGGCTGGCGGACCGGGTCCGGGAAGCCAAGCGCCGGCACGGATTGGAAAACGCTGCCCGGCTGCGCGACGTGCCCGTGCGGCCACCGGCGGAAAGTCCGGCAGCGCCGTCGGGCACGCCGGCCGCAGCGGGACAGGCGACGTTGTTCTAAGTGTCCGGGCAACGCTTCGGCCCCGGCAGGACGACGGGTTCCGGCGGGAGCCGTTACGCGGGACGGGCGGCGGTGCGGCCTGCAGCGGTCAGCACGGCTTCGAGGATCGGAAAATCGGCGGGAATCCACGGCAGGGCCGCGGCTTCTGCCGCCTCCAGCCGGACCCAGCGCAATTCGTCGTGGTCTTGCAGCGGCTTCGGCAGCCCGTCGGTAATGTAGGCACACCATACGCGCATGGCCGCCGCCTCATTCAGCGGCCAGCCCTGCGGGAGCGGACCGGAGACTTCGACTCCCAGCTCTATTCCGACCCCCAGTTCCTCGCGGATTTCGCGGCGCAGGGCGTCTTCGCAGCTCTCCCCCGGCTCCACCTTGCCGCCGGGAAACTCCCACAGGCCGGCCAGCGCCTCCGGCGCGGTGCGCCGGGCGGCCAGTAATCTGTTCGGGGCGTCGCGGGCGTCGAGGATGGCTGCGCCGACAATCTGTTTCAGGCTCGTTTGCACGCGGTTCAGTCTACGGGGCGGGTCCGGCCCGGTTCCCACGGCCCCGGACTATGCCGCAGACCACAGGCCACACGGGTCCGGAATGGGATGCCGTGCCGTCGCGTTGCCGTACAGTGGCAGCCGGTGCCCGCAACTGCCGCCCGTGCCCAGGCCCCGGCATGCAGGCTTGCGCCGGCGCCCAGTTGTCCGTCCGACCGAAAGCCGATCATGAATTCCCCGACACTCGTCACCGCACGGAGGCAGACCGAAAACCGCCGGACGGCGTGGGCCATCGTCGCCTTGGCCATGGGCGGCTTCGGCATCGGCACGACGGAATTTGCCATCATGGGCCTGCTGCAGAATGTGGCGGCCGGCCTGGACGTCTCCATCCCGGAGAGCGGGCACCTGATTTCCGCCTACGCCCTGGGCGTGGTGGTCGGCGCGCCGCTGCTCGCAGCCCTCGGAGCCAAGCTTCCGCACAAGCACATGGTCCTGGGGCTGATGGTCCTGTTCACGCTCGGGAACCTCTCGTCGGTGTTCGCACCCGACTACGCCACGATGCTGGCCACCCGGTTCATTTCCGGCCTTCCGCACGGCGCCTATTTCGGCGTGGCCGCCGTCCTGGCCGCGTCGCTGGTCTCGCCGACCCGCCGCGCGCAGGCGGTCGCCATGGTCATGCTCGGGCTCTCGGTGGCCAACGTCGTCGGCGTCCCGTTGGTCACCTGGCTGGGCCAACAGTACGGCTGGCGGCTGATGTTCGTGGCCGTGGGCATCGTCGGCGCGGTGACGATACTGATGCTCCAGCGCCTGGTTCCCTTCACCCCCGCGCACGCGGAGGCCGGCATCCGTCGGGAACTCGGCGCCCTGAAACGGATCCAGGTCTGGTTGGCGCTGTTGATCGGCGTGGTCGGCTTCGGCGGATTTTTCGCGGTGTATTCCTACATCAGCCCGACCATGACCGAAGTGACAGGCCTGGCCCCGGCCGCCCTGCCGCTGATTGTCGGCCTCTACGGCCTGGGCATGGTCGTCGGCACCTTCATCGGCGGCAAGTTGGCGGACCGCTCGGTGATGGGGACCATCTACCAGGTGATGACGGCGATCATCGTGATTCTGGTGTTCTTTTGGGCGGCCTCATCCATTGTCGCCCTGGCGATTCCCCTCGTGTTCCTCCTGGGGGCCGCAGGATCGAGCCTGATCCCGGCCCTGCAGACACGCCTGATGGACGCCTCCCCCAACGCCCAGACCCTGGCCGCCTCGCTGAACCATTCGGCGTTGAACATGGCCAATGCCCTCGGCGCTTTCCTGGGCGGCCTCGTGATCTCCTGGGGCTGGGGATATGCCGCGCCGGCGCTGGTCGGCGCCGGGCTGGCATCCTTGGGGCTGGTCATCGCCGCTCTCAGCGGGGCGCTCGAGAAACGGCGCAGACTCGCCTGAGGTGCATCGTGCGGCGGGCCGGCCGGCCAACAGCTACCCTGCAGGCCCGCGTCGACGCTGGGACCTCGCGGAGGCGTACAGGCAGACGGTGGCCGCCGTGCCGACGTTCAAGCTTTCGGCCTGGCCGTAAACCGGCACGGCGACCCGATGGTCCGCGGCGGCCAGTTCTTCCGACGACAACCCTTGGGCTTCGTTCCCAAAGAGCCAGGCGGTAGGCGCCGCGAGATCCGGCAGGCTGCCGGCCACGCCCTCGTCCCCGGCCGCGGGAGTTTCTCCCAGCCGGGCCAGGGCGCTGCGGTCCTGCAAATCGTCCAGATCGATGGTGCCGTAGCCGTCAGCTGCCAGCATGGTTGCGCCGGCGGCGCGCACCGCCGCCGCCACGTCACCGAAATCGTGACCGTTCACCACCGGAAGGTGGAAGAGTGATCCGGCCGTGGAACGGACGGCCTTGGGATTGTAGATGTCCACGCTGGAGTTGGTCAGGATCACGGCATCGGCGCCGGCGGAATCGGCCGCCCGCAGGATGGTGCCGGCGTTGCCCGGGTCCTGCACCCGGACCATGACCGCCAGCAGCCGGGGTTTGCTTTGCAGGACCTCGTTCAGCGGCCGGTCCAGGTAGTGGCAGACGGCCACGATCCCCTGCGGGTTGACCGTGTCTGCCATTGCCGCCAGCACCGCATCGGTGGCCAGCCGCAGCGGCACGCCGTCGGCGAGGTCCGCCAGTTCAGGCGACCGGTCCAGGCAGGCTTCGGTGGCGAAGACCTCGGCCACGATGCCGCTGTTTCCGGCGCCAAGATGCGCCCGGTGGGCGGACAGGGCCTCGCGGACAGCCTGCGGGCCTTCGGCCAGGAATTGGCGGCGCTTTAAACGCACCGAGCGCCCGGCAAGCTTTGCCACATCCCTGACCCGATCGGCTCGGGGGTTGGACATGATGGCTTGCGGGCGCCCGGTAGTGCTCATACAGCGACTATAACGTCGCCACATAAGCGTTTATGCATCCGGTGCTTATTCGGCAACCTTCTGGCGGGCCTCGCCGCCGGCGGGCTCGAAACCGGCAGCCTTGGCGGCCTCCACGGACTCGAACCAGTACACGGGAGTGGTGTTCTCGTACCAGGTGGAGCCCGGGACGTGGTACTTCTTGGACTGGTTGCCCTTGATGGTGTAGCCGGCGGGAGCGTCCTCGCCGTCAACAGCCTTCACGGCGCCGGCAACTTCTCCGGCTTCAGCGGCGGGCGCGGCAGCCTTGGCGGCGGCCGGAGCGGTCTTGGCGGCGGCGACAGGCTTGGCGGCGGCGGTCTGGCGCTCTGCCGGAGCCGAAGTGTCGGCGGGCAGGGCGTCCTTGGCTACCTGCACCAGAGCGGCGAAGGCGCCGGCGTCGGACACGGCCAGCTCGGCCAGCATGCGGCGGTCGACCTGGACCTCGGCGGCCTTCAGGCCCTGGATGAGGCGGTTGTAGGTCAGGCCGTTGGCGCGGGAGGCAGCGTTGATGCGCTGGATCCACAGGCGGCGGAAATCACCCTTGCGCTTGCGGCGGTCGCCGTAGCTGTACACGAACGAGTGCAGCAGCTGTTCCTTGGCCTTGCGGTACAGGCGGGACCGCTGTCCGCGGTATCCGGCAGCCCGGTCCAGGATGACCCGGCGCTTCTTGTGGGCGTTGACCGCCCGCTTCACACGTGCCACGTGCGTACTCCTTTTGATGATTGGTGCCCGGTGCTCGGCCGCCGCAATCGGCGGCCGGGGGCAAAACTAGCTGGATGGCCCTTGCGGCGTCGCCGCGCGGACCAGAGGGGAGAAAATCAGATGCCGAGCATCTTCTTGATGTTGCGCACGTCGGCCGGAGCAACGATCTTGTCACTGGCAAGGCGTCGGGTCAGCGTGGAAGGCTTGTGCTCCAGGTAGTGGCGGCGGTTGGCCTGCTGGCGCTTGAGCTTGCCGCTGCCGGTGAGCTTGAAGCGCTTCTTGGCGCCGCTGTGGGTCTTCTGCTTCGGCATGGCTGCCGTTCTCCTTACGTCTCCTCGGGTCGCTGCCGACCGTCGGCTCGTGCGGTGCCGCAAAACGGGCACCGGCGGTTTACTTGTCTACCGGCACCGGGCACTGAACCGTGCCCGGCGGTTGCCGGATGCTCTCTGTACGGTCTTAGTTCTTGGAACCGGACCGGCCAGCAGGTTTGGGTGCTGCAGGCCGCGCTGCCGGCTTGGGCCGGGCGGCGGGCTTGGGTGCCGCGGGCTTGGCCTCTGTGGCGGGCGCCGCGGGCTTCGCCGGAACCGATGGCTTGGCCTCGGCCGCCGGCTTAGCCTGCGCGGCAGGCTTCACCTGAGCCGCTGGCTTCGCCTGGGCGGCCGGCTTGGCCTGGGCGGCCGGCTTGGCCTCGGCTTCCGGCTCGACCGCAGGCGTGGCCTCGACCTCAACCTCGGGCTCGGCCGCAACCGCAGCCTCGGCTTCCGGCTGCTCCGCGGGCTCGGCCTCGGGCACAACCTCAACCTCAACCGCAGGCGAGGCATCGGCCGGCGCAGGTGCTTCGGCGGTTTCCTCCGGCTGGTTTGCCATTGCGGCAAGGCCTTCCGGCATAAGGTCGCCCAGGCTCTGCGTCAGCGGGTCCTGATCGGCGGAGGTGTCCACCTTCTGCTTCTTGGCCTCGTTCGTTGCCTTCGCGTCGGCCTTCTGCGCGGCCCTGCGGGCTTCCGCCTTGGCTTCGGCCTTGTTCTTGGTCGGGCCGATCACCATGACCATGTTGCGGCCGTCAATGCGGGGAGTCGATTCGATCACGCCGACCTCGGCGACGTCCTCGGCGAACTTCTGGAGAAGGCGGATGCCCATTTCGGGGCGCTGCTGTTCGCGGCCGCGGAACTGGATCATGGCCTTGACCTTGTCGCCGGCTGCGAGGAACCGCAGCGCGTGGCCGCGCTTGGTCTCGTAGTCGTGCTTGTCGATCTTCAGGCGGAACCGGATCTCCTTGAGCACAGTGTTCGTCTGGTTCTTGCGCGCCTCACGGGCCTTGACCGCAGCCTCGTACTTGTACTTGCCAAAATCCATAAGCTTGCACACCGGAGGCTTTGCCTGCGGTGCGACCTCAACCAGGTCAAGATCCGATTCCGTGGCCAGGCGCAGGGCATCCTCAATACGGACGATCCCAACCTGTTCGCCGTTCGGTCCGACTAACCGCACCTCGGGAACGCGGATACGATCATTGATTCTTGGCTCGCTAATGTGTGGCTCCTGTCACTAATATCGGCTGCCGCTTGCAATGAAAGAAGGCCCCCCATTGCAAACGCAATCGAAGGCCTCGAAGTGGCGGCAGGCGGAAACAAGCTAGGGTTCCACCGGCTGGCCCGGGCACCTCACGCGAGGGTTTCCGGCTACAGCCTGCCGACCTGGACCCGGCAGCTCTGGCTAGCCATACCGACGGGTGGGAGAGGACTCCGCTTGCAGATCGGATCCTGCTCCGCACGTGCTGTGAGGCACATAAGTAACGGGATCCAATTGGTCTGTGACAAGCTTACCAGTATGAGCAGCTCAGATAACAATCCGCAGACCGACGGCCACCGCCACAGCTTCGCGCCCGACGCCGGTCCTGCCTCCAGCCAGGAACAGGAAGTCCTGGGCCAGATGCGCGACATCGCCGAAGTACCGGCCGTGGAAGTCATCACCACCGCGGCAGTCCATCTGATGAGCGCCGCCGCGGTTAAGTGCGGCCTGGCCGCCGGAGACGACGCCGAAGAGCTCAAGGACCTGGACGAAGCCCGCAAGCTGATCACCGCCTTGGCGGGGTTCGTCACCGCTGCCGCGCCGGAAATCGGCAGCCAGCATGCCGGCCCGTTGCGCGATGGCCTCCGGTCCCTGCAGCTCGCCTTCCGCGAAGCATCGGTCATCCAGGACGATCCGGGCAAGGGCCCGGGCGAGAAGTTCACGGGTCCGGTCAACTGACCGGCCCGGGCTCCCAGAACTGAACAAGGACGACGCCGGAGCCACGCACCGGCGTCGTCCTTTGTCTTTGCGCTTCTGGTTGCGGCGTTCGCCGGCGGGGTTCAGCGGGTGAACTTCAGCTCCAGCGAATCAACCCGTTCGGCAAACTCTTGCCGGGACTGGAGCCGCTGTTGGATCCGTCCCGCCAGGGCGCCCAACTCCTCGCGCCCCAGCCCGTCCCGCACCTGCAGGACCAGGCGCAGCTCCGGGCCGTGGCCGCCGCCGGCCACCACGGCTCCATCTGCCGCCCGGACCGCGATCCCGGTCCCGGGCTCCACGAACGAGGCCATAACCGCCTCCTCGCCGCCCGTGGCCTCGGCCACCCACTCCAAGAGCGCCGGATCGCGGTAGGAGGGCACCCACTCGTGCTGTTTGGCCAACGCCCACACTGCCGGCCGCCGGACAACGAACGTCAGGGCGGCGCCCGGATCCATAACCATCAGTTCGGCGTCTTCGGACACGGCCGCCAAGGCCGCCCGCGGCGCCTCCACGGCGACCGGCCGGGCCTGGGGATGCCAGGCTTCCAGGGCGGCCGTGTTACTGAACACCGGCAGCGCCCGGCGCCCATCCGGCGCCTGCAACGTCACCACGGCCATGTCGGCCTGTTTATCCGCTGTCAGGCCGTGGCTGCCCTCGGCCTCTTCTCCCAGCGTCGCCACGATGGGCACGAAAACGCGGGCGTTCGCCAGGGCAGCCACTACTTCCGCTTCGCCGCCGGTTCCGGCGGCAAGCCATTGCAGCGCCGCCTCGTAGCCGGGATCCGCGCTGCCGTCATCGTGGTCGAACTGGTGGAGCGGGTTTCCTTCACCGCTCAGGTCCCGTCCGGCCCAGCTTTGGCCGGCCGAGTCCCCCGCCCCGCCGGCTCCCGCCAGCGCGGCGGCGATATGGGCGGGCAGTTGCTTCTTGCCCATGCTGGTCCCTCAGCGCCGTCCCGCCACATCGAGGGCTTCGGGCAGCGTGAACTTGCCCGCGTACAGTGCCTTGCCCACAATCGCTCCCTCGACTCCGGCCGGAACCAGGCCGCGCAGCGTCCGCAGGTCATCCAGGCTGGAGATTCCGCCCGAGGCAACCACCGGCTTGTCGGTCCGCTCGCACATCTGCCGGAGCAGATCCACGTTGGGTCCGCGCAGCGTCCCGTCCTTGGTCACATCGGTGACCACGTACCTCGAGCAGCCGGCGTCTTCGAGGCGGGCCAGCACCTCCCAGAGGTCGCCGCCATCCTGCGTCCAGCCGCGGGCCGCGAGCGTGGTGCCGCGGACATCGAGGCCGACGGCGATGGCGTCACCGTGCCGGGCAATGGCGTGTGCTGTCCATTCCGGGTTTTCCAGCGCGGCGGTGCCCAGGTTGACACGCGCGGCCCCGAATTCAAGCGCGCGCTCCAATGACGCGTCGTCGCGGATGCCGCCGGACAGCTCCACCTTGATTTTCAGCTCGTCGGCGACGCGGCGCAGCACTTCCGTATTGTTGCCCCGGCCGAACGCCGCATCGAGGTCCACCAAGTGCACCCATTCCGCCCCGTCGTTCTGCCACGCCAGCGCAGCCTCCAGCGGATCCCCGTAGCCGGTCTCGCTGCCGGCTTCGCCTTGGACCAGCCGGACGGCCTGGCCGTCGGCAACGTCGACCGCGGGCAAAAGTTCAAGGATGGAGGTTTGGTTCGTCATGGTTCTTCCGCTTTCTGCGCGCCGTCAGCGGGCGCGGGATGGGTGTGGTTACTCGGCCGGTCCGAGGGTGAGCAAGTAGGCAGCCAGCAGCGACAGGCCGGCCAGGATCCAGAAGACGATCACCAACCACTTGGGCAGCCGCTGCTGCCGGAACGAGATGGCGCCGCCGGCCAGCAGCCCGGCCAGGCCCATCAGGAGGATGCTGCCCATGGCTACCTCAGCGTCTTCAACCAGTTGCGCAGCAGCTCCGCGCCGGCGTCTCCGGACTTTTCCGGATGGAACTGGGTAGCACTCAGCGGACCGTTTTCGACGGCCGCTATGAACGGGGCGCCGTGCGTGGACCAGGTCACCAGCGGCGGCGTCATCGCGGGTTGGGTGACGTCGAAGTTCCAGTGCTGCACACCGTAGGAGTGCACAAAGTAGAAGCGCTCGTCTTCGATCCCGGCAAACAGCCGGCTGCCCTCTGCGGCGTCCACGGTGTTCCACCCCATGTGGGGCACGACCTCCGCCGGCAGCGCTTCCACGGTTCCCGGCCATTCCCCGACGCCCTGCGTGCGGACGCCATGTTCCACGCCTTCTTCGAACATGACCTGCAGGCCGACGCAGATTCCCAGCACGGGCCGGCCGCCGGCCACCCGGCGCCCGATCCAGCGAAGCGCGTCCACGGACTTGAGCCCCTGCATGACCGTGGCGAAGGCGCCGACGCCGGGAACCAGCAGGCCGTCTGCGTCGAGGACGTCGTCGGAGGCATGGCTCAGCGTGACGTCGGCACCCACGTGCTCCAGCGCGCGGACTGCCGAGCGGACGTTCCCGGAACCGTAGTCCAGTACGGTGACCTTGGGCGCAGCCGTCACAGGGCTCCCTTCGTCGAGGGAATGCCCTCGACACGTGGATCGGCTTCGACGGCGGCGCGGAGTGCCCGGGCGAAGGCCTTGAACTGGGCCTCGACGATGTGGTGGGGGTCCCTGCCGCCCAGCACGCGCATGTGCAGGCAGATCTGGGCGTGCAGTGTGATCGATTCGAACACGTGGCGGGTCAGCGATCCGGTGAAATGTCCGCCGATCAAGTGGTACTCCTGGCCTGCCGGTTCTCCCGTGTGCACCAGGTAGGGCCGGCCGGAGATGTCCACGACGGCGTGGGCCAGCGCCTCGTCCAGGGGCACCGTGGCTTCGCCGAAACGGCGGATCCCGGCTTTATTGCCCAGCGCTTCCTTCAGCGCGTCGCCGATGGTGATGGCGACATCTTCGACGGTGTGGTGCGCGTCGATGTGCGTGTCCCCGCTGGCCTTCACCGTCAGGTCGACGAGCGAGTGCTTCGCCAGGGCGGTGAGCATGTGGTCGTAGAACGGCACGGTGGTGCTGATCTCGGAACGGCCGGTGCCGTCGAGGTCCAGTTCAACCAGCACGGACGACTCGCTGGTAATGCGTTCGAGGCGTGCGGTACGTCCGGTGGTGGTTTCCACGGTCATGGGAGTCCTTTGACGAATTGGTCGACCGGCGCGAGCCGGTTCGCTCTTACTAGTTTAGGAGACGGGGCTCGCCACGAGGGCCTTGATGCCGTCGAGGAAGGCTGTGGTCTCGGCCTCAGTGCCGGCGGTTACCCGCAGATGGCCCGGGATCCCGACGTCGCGGATCAGAACGCCGGCTTCCAGCAGTCCCTGCCACACCGAGCGGGGGTCCTCCAACCCGCCGAAAAACACGAAGTTTGAGTCGGACGGCGCCGGGTCGAGTCCCAGCTCGGCCAGCCCGTCGACAATGCGGTCCCGCTGCGCCTTGATGTCTTCGACGTTGGCCAGCAGCGCATCGGCGTGTTCCAAGGCGGCCAGGGCCGTTGCCTGCGTGACGGCGGACAGGTGGTAGGGCAGGCGGACCAGGCGCAGCGCATCGGTAATCTGCGGTGCGGCGGCGAGGTACCCGACCCTGGCGCCTGCCAGCGCGAAGGCCTTGCTCATGGTGCGGGAAACGATGAGCCGCTCCCGTCCCGGCAACAGCGTCAGCGCGCTCGGCGTTCCGGCGTGGGCGAACTCGGCGTAGGCCTCGTCCACGATCACGATGGCCTTGGAGGCCTCCCCCGCTTCATACGCCGCCTCCACGACCTCAAGACCCAGGGCGGTGCCCGTCGGGTTGTTCGGGGAGCAAAGAACGACCACGTTTGCCCCGGAGTCGGCCACGGCGGCGGCGGCAGCGTCCGGGGACAACGTGAAGTCTGCCCCCCGCGGAACGGCCACATAATCCGTGTCCGTCCCGCTGGCCAGCAGCGGGTACATGGAATAGGTGGGCGGGAAGCTCAGCAGGGTGCGGCCGGGGCCGCCGAAGGCCTGGAGGATTTGCTGCAGGACCTCGTTCGATCCGTTGGCGGCCCAAATGTTCTCTGCGGTGAGGCCGTGCCCCAAGTAGCGGGCCAGCGCCGTCCTCAACTTCGTGAACTCGCGATCCGGATACCGGTTCAGACCCGCGGCAGCCTCGCTGACGGCCGAGACGATGGCCTGACGGACAGCATCGGGCAGGCCATGGGTGTTTTCGTTGACGTTCAGGAGGACGGGAACCTCCAGCTGGGGCGCACCATAGGGCTCCAGGCCCCGGAGATTTTCCCGCAACGGCAGGCGGTTCAGGCGTTCTAACTGCTCACTCACCGGTCCAGTTTAAGCTTCGGCCCGCCCGGGGCAGGAATCGGGCGGGCCGAAGCAGCTCATATTACGGCTGCCTCAGCGCGCGGACGGGACCAGCAGCTGCTGCCCGGCGTGGACGATGTCCCCCTGCAGGCCGTTCAATTGCGCGATCTCGAAAATGACATCGTGGGGGTTGCGGTCCGGCGCGGACTGCACTGCTATGTCCCACAGTGACTGGCCGCTGCCGACCGTGACGGTCGCCGCCGGCCCCGGCCCCAGCCCCCCGGCGGCGGCCATTGCCGGAGCAGTGAAGAAACCGATCAGGGTCAGGGCTGCGGCCGCGGCGAGCATCAGCGGCAGGCCGATCAGCAACAAACGGCCGCGGCGGGTCAGCCGCAGGCCTGTGCTGGTACGAAGGCCGGCGGGCTGCGGTGCGAGCTGGGCGGACATGGTGCCACCTTTCCGATATTCGATCTATTTCGGCTGGTTTCGATCGTCTTGCAACGGTATTCGAACGTATCTTCGAATACGTCTTCTACAGTTTTAGCACTGGTGATCGAACATTGTCGAGACTCAGTCGAACAAATGTTTGAAATTCGCTACCGCCTCGCCTAGCGTTGTAAGCGTCGGGCGGCAGTAAGAGCAGTGCATCAGCCGCCACCGACAAAACAGTTGAGACAACAGTCCATGTGCGGTTCCGCTACGGCGCCGGCGCAGGGACCACTACGGGGAGACCGGGGCCGGACATGTCGGAAGAGACCACCACCACTGCCGGAGCGAAGCGACGCGGCCGGCCCGTCAAAGTGGGGCGCAGCCTGACGCCGAGGCAGAAGAAGATCCTGGAAACCATCCAGCGCTCCGTCATGTCCCACGGATACCCTCCGTCCATGCGCGAGATCGGTGACACGGTCGGTCTGGCAAGCCTGTCCAGCGTCACGCACCAGTTGGCCCAACTGGAGAAGATGGGCTACATCAGGCGCGACCCCAAGCGTCCCCGTGCCATGGAAATCCTGACCCCGCTGACACTCGAGCACGGGGGTGTGGAAATCGTCGGAGTCGATGAACCGCAACAGCTGCGCAGCTCCAGCGGCGTCGCCGTATCCGAGCTGACCACGTCATCCGACACGGCGATGGTGCCGCTGGTGGGAAGGATCGCAGCGGGCGGGCCGATCCTGGCGGACCAGGCGGTCGAGGACGTCATGCCCCTGCCGCGGCAACTGGTGGGACACGGCGAGTTGTTCATGCTCAGGGTCTCGGGCGATTCCATGATCGATGCGGCCATCTGTGACGGCGACTGGGTCGTGGTCCGCCAGCAGCACACGGCCGAGAACGGCGACATCGTGGCGGCGCTGCTCGACGACGAAGCAACGGTCAAGACCTTCCGGCAGCGCGACGGCCACACCTGGCTGTTGCCGCAGAATACCCAGTACGAACCGATTCTTGGCGACCACGCAACCATCATGGGCAAGGTTGTCTCGGTGATGCGGGCCCTCTGACGCGCCCGGTCTCCCCGGTCCGCGCTGCAGCCACCCCGGGATCCCCTGCCCGCACGGGCGGTCCCCGCGCAGGGCCCCGCTCGCTCCGGAACGGGCGTGCCCCCAACCCGTTCAGGCTGAGGCCGTAGCCAGCCTTTCCAAGACCTGGCGGGCCGTGGCGCCGTCCTTGGTACTCCAGAAGGGCGGCAGGGCGCTGCGGAGGAAACTCCCGTAGCGCGCCGTCGCCAGCCGGGAGTCCAACACGGCCACCACTCCACGGTCGTTTGACGCGCGGATCAGCCTGCCGGCTCCCTGGGCCAGCCGCACGGCCGCATGGGTCGCCGAGACCGTCATGAAACCGTTTCCCCCGGACTGCGCCACGGACCGGGTTCGGGCAGTCGTGAGCGGGTCATCCGGCCGGGGGAACGGAATCCGGTCGATGACCACGAGCCGGCACGCGGAACCGGGAACGTCGACGCCCTGCCAGAGCGTCATGGTGCCGAACAGGCAGGTGTCGGGCTCTTCGGCGAATTGGCGGACCAGCGCGCCCATCGACGATTCGCCCTGGCACAGGATGGTCAGGTCGGTGCGCCCGCGCATCTCGGCCGCGGCTTCTTCTGCCGCACGCCGCGAGGAGAACAGGCCCAGGGCGCCGCCGCGCGAGGCCAGCAGCAGCTCCTCGAGTTCATCGAGCTGTTCCGGGCTGGTGCCCCGGCCCGGCTTCGGCAGATGCGACGCCACGTAGAGCACGCCCTGCCTGGGGTAATCGAAGGGGCTGCCCACGTCCACGCTGGAATAGGCGGGCGCGCCGGCTCCGAGCAGTCCGAGCGACCCGGCGACGGCATCGAAGGTCCCCCCGACCGACAACGTCGCCGATGTCAGCACAACGGTATGGTCGTCGAACAAGCCCTCACGCAGCCGGGACGCCACCGAGAGCGGCGCTATGTTCAACGTTGCCGGCTGGTCGTCATTGGCGGCGTAGTCGCCGGTTTCGCCATAGGTGCTGGGACGGGTCGCCCAGATGACCTCCCGGGAGTCCGGAGCGGACAGCAGCCGTTCGGCCAGTTCCAGCACGGCCGCGAGCCGTGAGCGCGCCATCTGCCGTCCGCCGTCCGCTGCCCCCGCACCCTCGGGCTTGGAGTCGGAGAGCGCCGCGCGGGCCGCTTCCCGTACCTGCGCGAGAACCAGCTCATGCTCCTCGCGGAGGCCGGCCGCCAGCAGGCCGGTGGGCACCGACTGCAGGACGTCCTCCAGCGCGTCGGCGGCGGAGTTCAAAGGCTCCACGCTGATCCCCGTGTGTTTGCGCGCCGTCGAGGCGGCGGTACGCACCATGGCGGCGGAGAGTTGCCCCGCGACGGCGCTGGTGACGCGGTCCTGCAGCTCATGGGCCTCGTCGATGACCACCACGTCATAGTCCGGGAGTACCGCGACGCCCTCGAAGGCGTTGATGGCCAGCATGGCGTGGTTCGTGATCACGATGTCTGCCTCTGCCGCGCGGCCCCGTGCCAGTTCGCTGAAGCACTCGGCGGCCAGGGGACACTTCTGGGCGCCCAGGCACTCCATGGACCCGACGGAGACCTGCCGCCAGGCCCGGTCGCTGACACCGGGCACCAGTTCATCCCGATCCCCGGTGTCGGTCTCCTGCGCCCACTCGCGCAGGCGCACGACTTCCTTGCCCAGCGCGCCCGAGGCGCCGGAAGCCGACGCTGCGCCGGCCGGAGCAGGATGCGGAACCGCGTCCTCGCCGAGGCTGAACAGTGCCGCCGGCGCGTCCTCGTCCGGAAAGCCGCCCGCGAGCTTGTGCAGGCAGAGGTAATTGTTCCTGCCCTTGAGCAAAGCGACGTCCAGCGGCCTGGGCAGCTCGTCGGCGACGGCCTCCAACAGCCGGGGCAGATCCCGCTTGACGATCTGCGATTGCAGCGCCAACGTTGCGGTGGAGACGATCGCCGGCTTCTCCCCCTCCAGCGCCTGGACCATGAGCGGCACCAAGTAGGCCAGCGACTTGCCGGTGCCTGTGCCCGCCTGCACCAGCAGGTGTTGCCGGCGCTCGAAGGCCTCGGCTACTTTCGCCGCCATCTCGTGCTGGCCGGCACGGTGCTGCCCGCCCATCTCCTGTACGGCGACGTCAAGCAGCCGCAGCGCCTCACCGGCGGGAACCTGGAGGTCAGTCATGCCGCAGGAACTGTTCCAGCTCCGATGCCAGGCCCTCGCGCACCATCACGTCGAGCCGCGTGCCGTCCCCGCCATGCTCCATGGAGAGGATCTCGGCGTCTTCGTTGTGCAGGCGGCTAATCACTTCGCCGCGGTCGTAGGGCACCAGCAGCTGCAGCTTCACACTCGGCCGCGGGATCGTCTCGCTGACGAGCCGAAGCAGCTCATCGATGCCCTGCCCGGTCCGCGCCGAGACCACGACGTGCCGCGGTTCACGCTGGCGCAGTCGCTCGACCACGAACGGATCGGCGGCATCGGCCTTGTTCAAGACGACGATTTCCGGAATATGCCGTGCTTCGATTTCGGTCAGCACCTCGCGCACGGCGGCGATCTGGCCCTCCGGGTCGGGATGCGAGACGTCGACGACGTGCAGGATGACGTCGGCGTCGGCAACCTCCTCCAGGGTGGAGCGGAAGGCTTCCACCAGCTGCGTCGGCAACGACCGGACGAACCCTACCGTGTCGGCGAGCGTGTAACCGATACCGTCCGGTGTTTCCGCCCGGCGGACGGTCGGATCCAAGGTGGCGAAGAGCGCGTTCTCGACCAGCACACCCGCATCGGTCAGGCGGTTGAGCAGCGATGACTTGCCGGCATTGGTGTAGCCGGCGATTGCCACCGACGGCACGGCATTGCGGCGGCGGTTGGCGCGCTTGGTTTCCCGTGCGGGCTTCATGCCGGTGATCTCCCGGCGCAGCTTCGCCATCCGGGTACGGATGCGCCGGCGGTCCAGCTCGATCTTCGTCTCACCGGGCCCGCGGGAACCAATGCCGCCGCCGGCCGCCCCCACCCGGCCGCCGGCCTGCCGGGACATGGACTCGCCCCAGCCTCGGAGCCTGGGCAGCAGATACTCAAGCTGGGCCAGCTCTACCTGGGCCTTGCCTTCGCGGCTCTTGGCATGCTGCGCGAAAATATCCAGGATGAGCGCGGTGCGGTCAATGACCTTGACCTTCACGATGTCTTCCAAACCGCGGCGCTGCGACGGCGACAGCTCGCCGTCGACAATGACCGTGTCGGCGCCGGTGGACATCACAATGTCGCGCAGTTCCTGGGCCTTGCCGGAGCCCAGGAAAGTCCCCGGATCCGGCTTCAACCGGCGCTGGACAATACCGTCCAGCACCTCGGAGCCGGCTGTCTCCGCCAGCGCTGCCAGCTCCCGCAAGGAATTGTCGGCGTCGTCGGCCGTGCCTTCGGTCCAGAGACCGGCGAGGACAACGCGCTCCAGGCGCAGCTGCCGGTACTCAACCTCGGTGACGTCCTCAAGCTCGGTGGACAGGCCGGCTACGCGCCGCAGGGCGCGGCGTTCCGCGAGGTCCTGCTGGTCGCCGTCGAATTCGGAATGCTCGGCATCAAGTTCGGAGAGTGCCTGGGCTCTGCCGCCGACGCCCTGTTTGCCGCGCGCCGCGGTGTCGCGGGCAAGGATACGGTCGATGACCGCCTGGATTTCGTCAGGCGTCATTTCCGGTTCCGGTGTCGGCTGGGGGTGGTTGGTGGTCATGCTCTCCTTCGAAATGTCCGTGGTCTTATCGTAGTCCTCCGGGATGCGGCCGGCAGAGCCCGAAGATGCAGTTTGTGGATGATTCGCCAAAAGTCCTCCTGGCATGGGCCCGGGCGCTGCCGGGCGGGAAAGGCGGGGCTGCCGCCCGGCCGGGCGGCAGGGCAAGCAGCGGGTGCCGGGGACCGCCGCAGCCCTTGCGGCGGCTGCGGCACCGAATCAGAAGGGACTCGAGTGAGCCTTCGGGAACGGTGATTGCCCGGCGGCCGGGGAGGTCAAGGCCTCAACCATCGGCACGCGCTGTCCGGCTACGAGCGGAGACAGCAGGTTACGGCGCAATCACAGCTTTTTCATGCCTCCCACGGTATCAGAGCCGACGTTGCTTAGGTGGGCCTAGATACCGATTCCGCGGTCGGCGCACTAATCTGGCCGATTATGGGAACAGAGCACTACTTCAGCGCGCAACCAGGCAATCCCGAGGTTCGTCGCACCCTCGCCGTCGAGCTGGATGGCCGCATGCGGCAGCTGCAAACAGCCGGAGGCATCTTCAGTCCGGACGGCCTCGACAAGGGCACGGCGGTGCTTTTGGACGAGGTCCCGCCACCTGCTCCGGAAGGCAACCTGCTCGACGTCGGCTGCGGGTGGGGACCGCTCGCGCTCACCATGGGGCTGAAGTCCCCCGATGCCACGGTGCTGGCCGTGGATGTCAATGAACGCAGCATCGCACTGACCAACGACAACGCCGCGTCGCTGGGGCTGGCCAACGTCCGTGCCTGCCGCCCGGAAGACGTTGACCCGGCCCTGCAGTTCCACACCATCTGGTCCAATCCTCCGATTCGGATCGGCAAGAGCGAGCTTCACGCACTGTTGCTGATGTGGCTGCCCCGCCTCGCACCCGGGGGCACCGCCTGGCTGGTCGTCCAGAAGAACCTGGGATCGGACTCGCTGCAGCGCTGGCTCGCGGCCGAACTGCCGTCGGACTACGCGGTCAGCCGGGAAAGCACCGCAAAGACGTTCCGGGTGCTCTGCGTACGGCGGGCCGGCTGAGCCGCTTCGGTCAGGCCACCACGCCTCGGGACACGAGCACGGCGGGGCCGCTCAGCTCCACATGTTCCCGCCCGTCGGCCGCAGGGATGAACCGGACCCGGACAACGCCGCCCGGCACTCCTACCTGCCAGTCGTCGGGTGCGCCCGCACCCGCCCAGTAGCGGATGGCGGCGGCGGCAGCGCAGGCGCCGGTCCCGCAGGACTGGGTCTCCCCCACCCCGCGCTCGTGCACGCGCATACTGATGTGCCCGGCGCCGTCGGCGACGAGGGGTTCCGCCGGCACGACAAACTCAACGTTCGTTCCGTTCTCCGGGACCGGGTCCACCGCCGGCGCGTGGAACAACTCGGTGGCGGCCAGTTCTTCGAGCCCGGCGAGGGCGACCACGGTGTGCGGGTTCCCCAGACTCACCGACAGTGCCGGCCGCGGCACCTGGAGGCCGCCTGCGGTGACCGTCGAATCCATCGCCCTGGCGGCAGCCTCCGCCGGATAGATGAACTCCCACGGCCCCATGTCCACGGCGTAGCCGTTGGCTGACCGGCTGACCGTTTTGGTTCCCGCCCGGGTCCCGATGGTCAGCGACTCACCGGCCGGCAACTGGACGAGTCCTTCGGCCAGCAGAAAGTGCACGAAGACGCGGACCCCGTTGCCGCACATTTCCGAGGTCGAGCCGTCGGCGTTGTAGTAGTCCATGAACCACTCGGCCTCCGGCGCGCTCTCCAGCAGCTCGCGGCCCTCGGGCAGGTGCCGGGACCGGACCGCACGGATGAGCCCGTCGGCGCCGATGCCGAGGTGGCGGTGGCAGAGGCCGGCGACCTCCTCGGCCCCGAGGCGCTTGGCCCCGTCGGGATCGGCAATGAGCACAAAGTCGTTGCCGGTGCCGTGTCCCTTGGCAAAGGGCAGCCCGGCGAGGGCCGACAGATGATCAGGCATGGGGTTGTTCACGGCTCAAGCTTAGCGATGAGCGCTGCCGCCTTGTCCGCCGCCAGCGGATCCTCCCAGTCCAGCCAGTGAATCCTCGGATCGGCGCGGAACCAGGTCAGCTGCCGCCGGGCGAACTTGCGGGTGGCGGCGATGGTGTCCTCGGCGGCCTCGTCCCGGGTCCATTCACCGTCGACCACCTTCAGGAACTGGGCGTAGCCGAGCGCGCGCGAGGCAGTCCGGCCCTGGCGCAGGCCCCGCCGGTCCAGTGCCGCGACTTCCTCCAGCAGCCCGCGTTCCACCATCGTATGGACGCGGCCGGCCAGGCGGTGCTTAAGCCGCTCGCGGTCCACCCGGAGGCCGATCTGCACGGTTGGGCGGACATACTCCCGCTCCGGCATGTAGGAGCTGAACGGACGCCCGGTCAGTTGCCGCACTTCCAGCGCCCGGATGACCCGGCGGGCGTCGGCCAGCCGCCCGGCGGACACCGGGTCGACCTGCCGCAACCGCTCCCGCATCGCTGCGAGGCCGAGCCTTTCCAGCTCTTCTTCGAGGCCGCGGCGCAGGGCCGGATCGGTACCCGGAAACTCGATCGCATCCAGGGCGGCCCGTACATACAGTCCGGAACCACCGACGAGGATGGCCCGGCGCCCCCGCCCGTGCACGGCGTCGATCGCTTCCCTGGCCTGGTGTTGGTAGGCAGAGACACTCGCCTCTTCCGTCACGTCGAGGATGTCCAGCAGGTGGTGCTCGATTCCTTGCCGCTCGGCCGGATCGATTTTGGCCGTGCCGATGTCCATGCCGCGGTAAAACTGCATGGCGTCGGCGTTGATCACTTCCCCGCCCAGCCGCCGGGCCAGCGCGACGGCGAGATCCGATTTTCCGGAGCCGGTGGGACCGACGACGGCGATGACCGCCGGGCCGCGCGGCGCTTGGGGGTGGACCGGCATCGCCGTCAGGCGGTTCGGCCCGGCAGCGCGGGCATGCCCAGCGACACCTGGGAGGGCTTGCCCGCGGCGGCCGGAACCGCACAGGAATCCGCCTGGGAGCGGTCCCACGCGTCCCCGGCGCGCGAGCGGCGCAGCTGGTAGTCCGCTTCGGATGCCGGGTCGGCGATCAGGTGGAACGGTGCCGCCTCGGTGACGGTCACCGTGACCAGATCGCCCGGCCGCGGCGCCGGCGCGCCCGCGGGCACGGAAAAGTGCACCAGCCGCTGATCCCGGGCGCGCCCGGAGAGCCGGTGGGTCGCTTCCGCCTTGCGTCCCTGCTGCGCGGTCACCATGACCTCGAGCCGGCTGCCCAGTTGTTTGGCGTTCTCTTCGGCGGCAATCCGGTCCTGCAGGGCAATCAGGCGCTCGTAGCGTTCCTGCACCACGGCCTTGGGCAGCTGGTCCGGCAGTTCCGCGGCCGGCGTGCCGGGCCGCTTGGAGTACTGGAAGGTGAAGGCACTGGCGAAGCGGGCCCGTTCCACCACGTCCAGCGTGGCCTGGAAGTCCTCCTCGGTCTCCCCGGGAAATCCGACGATGATGTCGGTGGAGATGGCGGCGTGCGGGATCCGTTCCCGGACCTTTTCGAGGATGCCGAGGAACTTGGTAGACCGGTAGGACCGGCGCATGTCCTTCAGGACCTTGTCCGACCCGGACTGCAGCGGCATGTGCAGCTGCGGCATGACGTTGGGCGTTTCGGCCATGGCGTCGATGACGTCGTCAGTAAACGCCGCCGGGTGCGGGCTGGTGAACCGGACGCGCTCAAGGCCGCTGATGCTGCCGCAGGCCCGCAGCAGCTTCGCGAAGGCGCCGCGGTCGCCGAATTCCACGCCGTACGAGTTCACGTTCTGCCCCAGCAGGGTGACCTCGATGGCGCCGTCGTCGACGAGGGCCTGGACCTCCGCCAGGATGTCCCCCGGCCGGCGGTCGCGTTCCTTGCCGCGCAGCGAGGGCACGATGCAGAACGTGCAGGTGTTGTTGCAACCGACCGAGATGGAAACCCACCCGGAGTACACCGCATCGCGCTTGGTGGGCAGCGTCGAGGGGAAGACATCGAGCGACTCGAGGATTTCCAGCTGCGCTTCGTTGTTGTGCCGGGCACGCTCCAGCAGGGCGGGAAGCGAGCCCACGTTGTGGGTGCCGAACACGACGTCGACCCAGGGCGCCTTCTGGAGGATCGTCTCCCGGTCCTTCTGCGCCAGGCAGCCGCCGACGGCGATCTGCATGCCGGGGTTGCGTTCCTTCACGGGGGCGAGCTGGCCGAGGTTGCCGTACAGCTTGTTGTCGGCGTTCTCCCGCACCGCACAGGTATTGAACACCACGACGTCGGCCTGCCCGCCTTGGGACTCGACCATGCCGGCTGCTTCGAGGAGCCCGGCAAGCCGCTCGGAATCGTGTACGTTCATCTGGCAGCCGAACGTGCGCACTTGGTAGGTGCGGGCTTCGTGCTGCGTCTCGATGGGCGGGGCTGGGGCAGTCAAACTCACCTTACAAGGGTACGGCCTGCAGCGGGACCGGCCACAATTCGCGGGGCCGGCAAATCAGTACCAGTTATTGGCCAGCTGGAAGTCCAGGGCCAGGCACGGCGAACCGTACCGGGACTCGATGTAATCCAGGCCGCGGTCGAGCCGGATCCGGAAAACGTACCCGCCGTCGGTCGATTTCTCAACGCCGGCGTTGCCTTCCGACTCCTCGTTCCACAGTTCTTCGAGGCAGGCCAATTCCCCGGCACCCCAGCCGGGGGCCGGGCTTGCTGCTCCGGTGCGGGCGTCGGCCGGCTCCGAGTCGGTCGCGGGCGCCTCGGCAGGAGCCGATGAGCCGCCCTGGTCTGCCGCCGCGCCGGCCGCCGGTGCCTGTTCTTCGGCCGCGCCGGCTGCAGCCTGCTGATCACTTGCCCCCGGTGCGGTTTGTTCTTCGGCCGTGCGTCCGGCAGCTGCATTACCGGCTGGGTCTGTCGCCGCGCCCTCCCGTGCCGCGCCCGCCTGCGCTCCGGCGTCGCCGTGTTGCCCCGGATCCGTCGGGCCGGAGGCTTCCTTCTCCGCGGGCTCTGCCGCAGGGGTTTCGGGCGCCGGTGCGGCGGCAGTTTCCTTTTCTTCCGTGCGCGCCTCCGGAGCCCGGGCGGCCTTCGGAGCGGTTGCGTCGGTGGACGCTTCCTCCGTTTGCTGCCGCTGGGCCGCACGCGCCAACGGCCGCTGCCCCTCGTCCGGGTCGCTCCACCCCATCAACTGCTTCACCGGGGCTGCGATGAATCCCACCGCTGCGGACGGGCTATGGCCGTTGTGGAGGGCGCCCGCTGCCCCGGTTGCGCCGAGGGCGGCCACAGAGCCGAGAGTCACCCCCGCCGCGATCCGGAGGCGGCGCCGCCTGCGGTTGATCCTGCGTAGCTGGGTGGATTTGCGTCGTTGATTCTGCGAGGGGCTCACAGTCGCACAATGATACCGACCAAACCGCGGAAAGTCTCAATTGCATAACGGAGCCGCTCAGAACTCGGGGTTGGCGGCGGTGCCGAGTTCCTCGTCGGCGACCCGGTAGGCCAGCGAGGGCGGATAGCCCTTCCGGGCCAGCATCGAAACCAACCGCCGCAGATGCTTATCCCTGGCCGACCTGTCGTTCAGTTCCCAGTCGGGACGGATCTTGCGGCGAACGAGTCCCCGCGCGGCTTCCAGCTCGTCGTCGGGCGATAGCTGGTCAAGTGCCTGCTCGGCGATGTCGCCGGAAATGCCCTTCTCCCCGAGTTCCCGCTTGAGGGCAGCGCGCGCCAAGGAGCGGGTCTGGGAGCGGCTGCGCACCCACATTTCGGCGAACCCGGCGTCGTCAATGAGATTGACCTCTTCGAATCGGTCGAGCACCGCCTCGGCGACGTCGTCCGGGACGCCGCGCTCAGCCAGCTTTGCGGCCAGCTGCGCGCGGCTTTTCGGGGACCGTGTCAGCGCGCCCAGCACAATCGAGCGTGCCACCGCATGAGGATCCGCCTCGGGCGCCAGGTCGGCCGGACTGCCCGGCGTTGGCCCGGCGGCCGGACCGTGCCTGCGGGCCACCTAGAATCCGTCGACTGCCTTGAGCTTCGGTCCGCCTTCTTCTCCGCTGTCCGGAACGGGGTCGATCCCGAGCTTCTGCCGGATTTTGCGCTCCAGCTCATCGGCCAGGTCCGGGTTGTCGATCAGGAACTTGCGGGCGTTCTCCTTGCCTTGGCCCAGCTGGTCGCCGTCGTAGGTGAACCAGGCGCCCGACTTCTTGACCAGCGCATGTTCCACGCCCATGTCGATCAGGCCGCCCTCGCGGGAAATGCCGTGACCGTACAGAATGTCGAACTCGGCCTGCTTGAAGGGCGGAGCCATCTTGTTCTTGACGATCTTGGCGCGGGTACGGTTGCCCACCGGGTTGGCGCCGTCTTTCAGGGTCTCGATGCGGCGCACGTCGATGCGCACGGAGGCATAGAACTTCAGCGCCTTACCGCCGGTGGTGGTCTCCGGGCTGCCGAAGAACACGCCGATCTTTTCGCGCAGCTGGTTGATGAAGATGGCCGTGGTCTTGGACTGGTTGAGCCGCCCGGTGATCTTTCGCAGGGCCTGGCTCATGAGGCGCGCCTGGAGGCCCACGTGGCTGTCGCCCATTTCGCCCTCGATCTCCGCGCGGGGCACGAGGGCTGCGACGGAGTCGATCACGATGATGTCCAGCGAGCCGGAGCCGATCAGCATGTCCATGATTTCCAGGGCCTGCTCGCCGGTATCCGGCTGCGACACCAGCAGGGCGTCGGTGTCCACCCCGAGCTTCTTGGCGTATTCCGGGTCCAGCGCGTGCTCGGCGTCGATGAAGGCTGCGATGCCGCCGTTGCGCTGGGCGCTGGCCACGGCATGGAGCGCCACGGTGGTCTTGCCGGAAGATTCCGGACCGTAAATTTCCACCACGCGGCCCCGCGGCAGGCCGCCGATCCCCAGGGCAGCGTCCAAGGCGATCGAGCTGGTGGAGATCGTTTCGATCGGGGCGCGCGTGTCGTCGCCGAGCCGCATCACCGACCCCTTGCCGAACTGCTTGTCGATCTGCGCCAGCGCAGCTTCCAGTGCCTTCTCGCGGTCAGCTGGTGCGGCCATTGTTCACCTCAGTCTCTTGCGGCCCTCGGGCCATTTTTTGTCTTGACGTCTTCCGACCGTAACCGCCGGTTCGGACAAAATGGGATCGGCAGCGGAGCGTGTGGATGATCCGTCCACTCGGGGGTCTGTGTAGAAGCTTAGCGGGATCCGAACACACTTTCGAACATATCGGCGTTGGGCGCGGCGTGTCTGTTCAGCCGCGCGGCTCGCG
Source organism: Arthrobacter sp. Y3221160 (assembly GCF_059092585.1). NCBI lineage: Bacteria > Bacillati > Actinomycetota > Actinomycetes > Micrococcales > Micrococcaceae > Arthrobacter > Arthrobacter sp. Y3221160. The sequence goes on from NZ_JBNHHU010000002.1 coordinate 43,847, forward strand.
GTCCTTGCCCCAGCGCCGCTCGGGCGGAACGTCCTGGACATCGCAGAGGGCCAGCCACACGGTTTTGGGCGGGATTCCCGCGGCCAGCGCTTCGGCCGCGGTACGGCCCCCGAGTTGACCCAGCACCAGGTCGGCAGCCAGGACATGCGAGTATGCGGGACCGAATTCATCGTCCATCAACCGCCAGAAGTCACTGGTTCGCACGCGTCCATCTTCTCACGTGTCCGTCCGGCCTCAACCGGGCCGGACGGAGATTCGGCGCCGTCGGAATAAGGGTACGGCGCGTCAGGCCGCCGTTGCCCTGCGTGTGCATGCTGCTCATTACAATGAGCCCATGACAGACCACGCCACAGGCAGCGCAGATGCAGGGTTCGATGCGGCCATCGAAGCACTGGAACGGCAGCTGAGCCTGCTCTGGCGGCGGGCCAGGGCGAATTCGCACCGGGTGGCACGAAACGTCCACCCGGACATGGAACCTGCCGCTTACGGACTGCTGTTGATCCTGCAGCGGGAGCGCTCCATGCGCCTGACCGAACTGGCGGCCGCCATCGGGGTGGGCAAACCCTCCGTCAGCCGCCAGATCGCCATGCTGGAGCAGTTGGGACTGGTTGGCAAGGAGGCTGATCCACTGGACGGACGGGCCCAATCCATCACCTTGACTCCGGCCGGGCTGGAAAAGCTGGCCGAGGCACAGGCCGCCCGCAAAGTCGCCTTCCACGAGCGGCTTGGCGACTGGTCCGTCGAGGACCTGTCCACGCTGGGACAACTGCTGGACCGGCTGAACGCTTCGTACGCCAACGAGCCGCCCGTCCACTAGCGGCACAACCTCCGGGACGAGAGGCGCGGCGTGGCATCGGCGGGCACAACAAAAACCGGCCGGTCCGCCACGGGGCGGAACCGGCCGGTTCAGGTTTTCGGGTCAGTAGCGGGCGGAAGCCAGTCCGCGCAGCTCGTCCGGCAGCTCGTCGGGAATGGCCCCGACAAATTCCCGGGACAGTTCCTGCGGAACGGTGTCGGGAATGACGACGCCCTCGGCGTCCGCGACCCGGTCGCTGACTTCGCGGAGCATGTGCGACAGGGGAACGTCCAGGGCCGAGCAGATCGAGGACAGGAGTTCCGACGATGCTTCCTTCTGGCCGCGTTCAACTTCGCTCAGGTATCCGAGGGAGACGCGGGCGCTGTGCGACACTTCTCGAAGGGTGCGTCCCTGACGCTGCCGGACATCGCGGAGGACGTCGCCAATCTCGTGTCGTAGCACCACCATCTTGCGCTCCTTCTGCTCCGTGCGCGGTTCTTCGGCCAATCCCACATCACGCCAACGGACTACACCGTTTACGGACACGGGCTGCTTTACCATCTGTATCGCCTTGCTCCCTCATGAGGTATGCGGCTCGCGCCGCTGTCTTCCAAGCCTAGGCCAACAACGTAACAGTTGCTGACACCCTTTGATAACTACTGAATCAAAGTTTTTGTTCCCGGGCCCGAATCTCCGGTGCCGGCGGGACCGGGAATCGCGGCCATCGCGAGGCCCAGTTGCTCGATGGCCGCGTCACACGCCAACCGCCGGATGCGGGCGCGGTCCCCCTCGAAACGGTATCCGACGGCGCGCGTGCCTTTCGGAGAGGCCACGCCGATCCACACGGTTCCCACGTCCCGTCCCCCGTGCGGTTCCGGTCCCGCCACCCCGGTCGTGGATACCGCGATGTCGGCCTGCAACACGCGCCTGGCGCCGTCTGCCATCTGGCAGGCGACCGCTTCCGTGACCGCGCCCTCGCGCTCGAGCAGGTTCGCGTCGACGCCGAGCACCGCCGTCTTGATCCGGCTCTGGTAGGACACCACGCCGCCGCGGAGCGCGCCCGAAGCTCCCGGAACGGTGGCCAGTTCCGCAGCCACCATTCCCGCCGTCAGTGATTCGGCCGTGGCCAAGGTCACCTTCCGGGCGATGGCGGCCCCTACGACCACGGAGGCGGGCGTGCTCACGGCCGGCCCTGCGGCTTCGCGAGGGCGGCACGGCGCAGCGCCACTGCCTTGACCACGTAGTCGATGCCTGTTGCGACGGTGACGACGACGGCGACCGCCATGACGGCAAAGGCGACCCAGACGGCCCAGGATCCGAGCCACGCCTCCAGCGGCAGGAGGTACAGGAAGATCGCCATGGTTTGCAGCACGGTCTTCAACTTGCCGCCGCGCGAGGCCGGCATGACGCCGTAGCGGATGACAACGAAACGCAGCAGGGTGATGCCCAGCTCCCGGACCAGGATGACGACGGTGATCCACCACGGCAGGTCGCCCAGCACCGACAGGAGGATCAGGGCCGCACCGATCAGGAGTTTGTCGGCGATCGGGTCGGCTATCTTGCCGAAGTTGGTGATCAGGCCCCGGGACCGCGCCAGGTCGCCGTCAAGCTTGTCGGTGTAGATCGCGACGGCAAACACCGCCACGGCCAGCCAGCGGAACACCTGCCCTGCCCCGGCGTCGGCCAGCAGGAACCAGATGAAAAACGGGACCAGCAGGATCCGCACGGTGGTGAGGACGTTGGCGATATTGAGCAGGGGCACGGGGCGGGACACTGAATCAGTCACGGTTTCAAGGCTACCCGCCCGCCGTGGCCCTTCGGCCGCCGCCGGCGGGCACGCGGCACCCGCCTCAGCGCCCGGTCAGGCTCCAGGCGTCCTCGGACCCTGAATCGTCGTCGTCGTAGTAGTCCTCCGCCTGCGGCCGGGAGGCCAGGTCTTCGGCGACCAGGTCACGCGGGCCCTCGAAGCCGTGGTTCGCGTTGGCGTTCTCCGCCAGCGCCTCCGTCAGCGGATCGGCCTCGCCCGCCGCGGCCGGGGCGGCCGCCGGCGGCTCATCGCCACGGATGGCGGCAAGCGTCGCGGCCAGGTCGTCCGGCTTGACCAGCACGTCGCGTGCCTTCGAGCCCTCGGACGGGCCGACCACGCCCCTGGACTCCAGCAGGTCCATCAGGCGGCCGGCCTTGGCGAAGCCCACGCGCAGCTTCCGCTGCAGCATCGACGTCGAGCCGAACTGCGTGGTGACCACGAGTTCGGTCGCCTGCAGCAGCACGTCCAGGTCGTCACCGATGTCGTCGTCGATCTGCTTCTTCGGCGCCTCGACGGCGACGTCGTCCCGGTAGACGGCCTGCAGCTGTCCCTTGACATGTTCCACGACCTTGTGGATTTCCGATTCGGAGACCCAGGCGCCCTGGACGCGGATGGGCTTGTTGGCGCCCATCGGCAGGAACAAGGCGTCGCCCTGGCCGATGAGCTTCTCCGCGCCGGGCTGGTCGAGCACCACGCGGGAGTCGGTCACCGACGAGGTGGCGAACGCCATCCGCGACGGCACGTTGGCCTTGATCAGGCCGGTCACCACGTCCACCGACGGCCGCTGGGTGGCCAGCACCAGGTGGATGCCGGCGGCGCGGGCGAGCTGGGTGATGCGGACGATGGAGTCCTCGACGTCCCGCGGGGCGACCATCATCAGGTCGGCGAGCTCGTCCACGATCACCAGCAGGTACGGGTAGGGCTTGATCACGCGCTTGGACCCGGCCGGCGGCACAACCTTCCCGTTGCGCACGGCCTTGTTGAAATCATCGATGTGCTTGTAGCCGAAGTTGGCGAGGTCGTCGTAGCGGGTGTCCATCTCCCGGACCACCCACTGCAGCGCCTCAGCCGCCTTCTTCGGATTGGTGATGATCGGCGTGATCAGATGCGGCACGCCCTCGTACGCGGTCAGTTCCACGCGCTTGGGGTCCACCATGACCATCCGCACCTCGTCCGGCGTCGAGCGCATCAGGATCGAGGTGATCATCGAGTTCACGAACGAAGACTTGCCCGCGCCGGTAGCGCCGGCGACGAGCAGGTGCGGCATCTTGGCCAGGTTGGCCAGCACGAAGCCGCCCTCGACGTCCTTGCCCACGCCCATGACCATTGGGTGCTCGGTCTTGCGGGCGTTGTTGGACCTGAGCACGTCGCCCAGGGAGACCGTTTCGCGGTCGGTATTCGGGATCTCGATGCCGATGGCCGATTTGCCGGGGATCGGCGAGAGGATGCGCACGTCCGAACTGGCCACGGCGTAGGAGATGTTCTTGGACAGCGCGGTGACACGTTCGACCTTGGTGCCCGGCGCCAGCTCGATTTCGTAGCGGGTCACCGTCGGACCGCGGGAGAAGCCGGTGACCTTCGCGTCCACCTTGAACTGGTCCAGCGTCTCGGTCAGCGCCTTGACGACGGCGTCGTTGGCCTCCGAGCGTTCCTTCGAGGGCGGGCCAGGCGGGAGGAAATCCGAGGGCGGCAGGGTGTAGGCGACGTCGCCGGCCAGCTGCAACTGCTCGGTGCGCTGCGGGATCGGGGTGGTCGGCGGCTGCGGCTGGACCGGGGTGGACGGGACGATGGGGGCCGCTGCCGCCGGCGCGGCGGCAGGCAGCACCGGCAGCGCCTCGGTGGCGCCTTCCGGTACCAGCCCCTGGTTGCGCTTGATTTTTTCGACGGCGAGCTCGGCCTGGGTGGGCCTGCGCACTCCCGGCGGCACGGCCGGTGCCGCCTGCTCCGTTCCGGCTTCTTCCTCCGGCTCCCCGGCCTCGATCACCGGTGTTTCGAACGCCTCGTCGAAGAAGAAACCCTCGTCCTCGCCGCTGTCGGTCTCTTCGGCCTTGCGCTTGCCGAAGAGCTTGCGCCGCGGCTTGGGTTCCTTGGCCGGGGCGTCGTCGGCGTAGAGGTAGCTCTGGTCATGCCCGTCGGCGGCCGGCCGGTACCCGGCTTCTGCCGACGGGTCCTGGCCCATCAGGTGTTCGTAGAGCATCCGCAGGCGCATGGGTATGTGGCGGAACGGCGTGGCGGTCACGATCAGGATGCTGGTGAAGGCCAGCAGTGCGTAGAACGACACCGCCAGCCAGGTGTTGACCGCTGCCAGCGGCGCGGCAAGCAGGAACCCGGCCATGCCGCCGGCCGCCCACAAGGCATCGAAGCCGTCGGCGAGGGCGGGCTGGCCGCCGATCACGTGGGCCAGCCCGGAACCGGACGCCAGCGCCAGGATAAGGCCGATGGAGATGCGGCTGTTGGCGGGAGAGTCCTCCGGGCAGCGCATCAGGCGCACGGCCATGATCACCAGCAGCACGGGCAGCACCAGCGCCATCCAGCCGAAGGTCCCGCCGGCCATGGCGTGCACGGCGTCTCCGAACCAGCCGTCGAGCGCCCACCACTCGACGGTGGCCACGCAGCCGGCCAGCAGCAGCAGGAAGAAGCCGGTGCCGTCGCGGCGCAGTGCGGGGTCGGGCCGCACATCGGGGCCCAGCTTCCGGACGCCCGCGGCCACCGGACGCGCCACGGCCATCCACAGCCCCTGGATCAGCCGGGCCAGCAGCGGCAGTTGCTCTTCCTGGGGCTGCACCTCGAGCACCTTGGTCTTGCTGGAACGCCCCGAGGAGGAGCGCGCAGTGGTGCCTGTAGCCTTACCGCGCGACTGCTGGGTGCCTTTTCGGGCAGGGGAAGTACGAGTCGCCATAGTGGCTAGGTTACCGGCTGCCCGGCGTGATCCGCGGGATTTGGCTCCGGCGGATCGGCTGCGCCGGGTGCGGGATCAGGCCTCCAGGACCACGGGAACGATCATCGGCCGGCGGCGGTGCCGTTTGTTCACCCACGTGCCGATCACCCGGCGCACGACCTGCTGCAGCTGGTAGGTCGTGTGGTCCATGTTGGTGACCACGGCTTCTTCGAGGGCGGCGATGATCCTGGGTTTGATGTCGTCGAACACCGAATCGTCCTCGGCGAACCCGCGCGCATGGATTTCGGGACCGGAGACGATCTGGCCGGTGCTGCGGTTGACCACGGTGATGACGGAGATGAAGCCCTCCTCGCCCAGGATCCGGCGGTCCTTGAGGTCGGCGTCGGTGATTTCACCGATGCTGGATCCGTCCACATACACGTAGCCGCATTCGATCTGGCCGACAATCCGGGCCGTGCCGTCCTTCAGGTCGATCACCGATCCGTCGTCCGCGAGCAGCACGTTCCCGGCGGGCACGCCGGTTTGCTCGGCCAGCCGCCCGTTTGCAATCAGGTGGCGGGTCTCGCCGTGCACCGGGAGGGCGTTTTTGGGCCGCAGGATGTTGTAGCAGTACAGCAGTTCCCCGGCCGCGGCGTGGCCGGACACATGTACCTTGGCGTTGCCCTTGTGGATGACGTCGGCGCCAAGCTTGAGCAGGCCGTTGATCACCCGGAAGACGGCGTTCTCGTTGCCCGGGATCAACGACGACGCCAGGATCACCGTGTCCCCCGCGCCGACCTGCACACGGTGGTCGCCGTTGGCCATCCGCGACAGCGCCGCCATCGGCTCGCCTTGCGACCCGGTGGACATCAGCACGATCCGGTCGTCCGGGAAGTCCTCAACGTTTTTCAGGTCCACGAGGATGCCCTCGGGAACGTTCAGGTAGCCCAGTTTGGCGGCGATGCCCATGTTCCGCACCATGGAGCGGCCGACGAACGCCACATGCCGGCCGTGGGCCGCGGCGGCGTCGAGCACCTGCTGCACGCGGTGCACGTGGGACGCGAACGAGGCGACGATGATGCGTTTTTGCACCTGCCCGAACAGGCGCTCCAGCACCGGGCCGATTTCCTTCTCGGCCGTGGTGAAGCCGGGGACGTCGGCGTTCGTGGAGTCGGCCATGAAGAGATCCACGCCCTCCTCCCCCAGCCGGGCGAACGCGCGCAGGTCCGTGATGCGTCCGTCCAGCGGCAACTGGTCCATCTTGAAGTCGCCGGTGTGCAGCACGGTGCCGGCCGCGGTGCGGATGAAGACCGCCAAGGCGTCCGGGATCGAGTGGTTGACCGCCACGAATTCGCATTCGAAGGGACCGAACTGCTCGATCTGGCCCTCCGCGACGGTGAGGGTCTGCGGTTTGATCCGGTGCTCGGCCAGCTTCGCCTCGACCAGGGCCAGGGTCAGCTGGGAACCGATCAGCGGGATGTCCTGCCGCATCCGCAGCAGGTACGGGACGGCGCCGATGTGGTCTTCGTGCCCGTGGGTCAGGACCACCCCGACGACGTCGTCGAGCCGGTCCTCGATGTACGAGAAGTCCGGCAGGATCAGGTCCACCCCCGGCTGGTGCTCTTCCGGGAACAGCACGCCGCAGTCAACCACCAGCAGCCTGGAGTCGATCTCGAAGACCGCCATGTTGCGGCCGATTTCCCCGAGCCCGCCGAGCGGAACGATCCGGAGCGTCCCCGGTTCAAGCAGCGGCGGCGTGCGCAACTGGGTGATGGTGGACTCGCTCATCGGGCGGTCAGACCCCCAGCGCCAGGCCGGCCTCGGCCAGGTCGGCGCGGACCGGCGCGAGCTCGGCCTCGGTCGGTTCCACCAGCGGGAGCCGGACCACCGAATTGGGCAGAACGCCCTGCCACTTCAAAATCTGCTTGGCGGCGACCGCACCCTGGATGTGTGTCATCACCGCCCGGATGATCGGGTCCAGTTCGAAGTGCAGCCGGCGTGCGGTGGCGAAGTCCCCCGTCAGTGCCGCATCGACGAGCTCCCGGAACTGGCGGGTGGCCACGTGCGCGGTCACGCTGACCACGCCGACCGCGCCGGCCGCCATCAGCGGCAGGGTCAGGCCGTCGTCGCCCGCGTAGACGTCGAGGTCCGTGGCGGCCAGGACGCGGGTGGTCGCGGCGTAGTCCGCCTTGGCGTCCTTGAGCGCGACGACGAGCGGATGCTCGGCCAGCCGGATCAGGGTTTCCGTCTCGATGTTGATGCCGGCGCGGCCGGGGATGTCATAGACCATGACGGGCAGGCCGATGGCCGAAGCGATGGTCTCGATGTGGGCCTGCACGCCGGCCTGGCTCGGCTTGTTGTAGTAGGGGGCGGTGATGAGCAGTCCGTCCACGCCGGCGCTGGCGGCGCGCCGGGAGAGACTGACCGAGTGGCGGGTATCGTTGGTGGTGGACCCGGCAATGACCTTGGCCCGTCCCCCCACAGCCTCGACGACGGCCCGGAACATGCCCTCGTTCTCGTCGTCGGTGAGCGTCGAGGTCTCGCCGGTGGTGCCGGTGACGACGAGCCCGTCGCATCCGTCCTGGACCAGCTTGTCCGCCAGTTCCGCTGCCTTCCCGTAGTCGACCTCGCCCTCCTCGGTGAAGGGGGTGACCATTGCGGTGACCATGGTGCCAAAGGGATACTCACGAACGTCAGACTCAACCATAGGGAAAACGTTACCGTGTCCGCGGGTCCTATCGGCAATGGCGTACAAGGCGCGACACAGAGCTTCACGTCACGTGCCGCGGCTCCCGCCGCCGTAGCGCCCGGGCCCGGCGGCCGGAGCAGGCGGGCATGTCAGCGGGGCGCGGGGAGGCGGCCCAGGAAACCGGTCAGCAAGGCGGTCACTTCGTCCTGGGCCGCGAGGCAGCCGGCGTGGTCCAGGCCCGGCAGCTCGGCAAAGTGTCCGTCCGGCAGCAAGGCCGCGGCCTGGCGCGACTCCGCGGCGCGCGGGTGGTCCTCGCTGCCGGCAATCAGCAGGACGGGCAACCGGATCCGCTGGACCTGGCGGGGATCGAGACCGGGCAGCTCTTCGCCGGCGCGGAAGTAGGCGGCAAGCGCCGCCGGGTCGTTGGCCAAAAAGGCCTGCCGGGTGGCCGCGTCCACCGGCACGGCCCGGCGCCCGTTCCAGCGGCGGAGGAACTCTTCCATCCCGCCCGTCTCCAGCGCGTCCAGGTAGTCGGGGAAGAAGAGCTTGCCGACCTGGCCGGCCATGCTCCGGTGGGTTCCGCCCAGCATGGTCAGCGAACGCAGGCGCTGCCGCCGGTACACCGCCATCGCGAGTCCTACCCGCGCGCCGAAGGAATAGCCGAAGTAGTTGACGCTGTCCAGCCCGCAGGCGTCCAGCACCGCTTCGACGTCGCCCATGAAACGCTCCATCGTGTAGGCGCCCACGTCGTGTGGCTTGTCGCTGCGGCCGTGCCCGCGCATGTCCAGCGAAATCACCCGGTGCCGCGGCTTGAGGGCACGCTGGTAGCCCAGCCCCCGCCAGGTGGCCTTGGACAGGGCGGTTCCATGGACCAGCAGCAGCGGCTCCCCGGTGCCGGTGTCCTCGAAGGCCAGCCGCACGCCGTCGTCCCCGTTGACGGCAAATCCCATCATGGCCGCTCCAGGGGTGCGGCAGCCGCGTTCTCCAACCTGTTCATTCCCTCACGGTATCGCGTGCCGGCCGCCGGTCTCACAGCCGCCTCCACGCCCCCTGTGAGATTATCGGTGCATGCGCCCAGGTTCCACCCGCCCGCGGATCGCCGGGATTGATGCCGCCCGCGGCATCGCCTTGCTGGGCATGATGGCGACCCACATCTTTGCGCCGTGGACGGCCGGCACGGACCCGCAGCCGAACTTCGTGGGCCTGGTCCTCTCCGGGCGCTCCTCGGCGCTGTTCGCGGTCCTGGCCGGGGTCGGGCTGGCGCTGCTCACCGGCGGCAGCCGCGGCCACCGGGGCGGGAGCCTGGCCGCGGACCGCGGGGGCATAGCCGTGCGTGCGCTGCTCATTGCCACGGTCGGCATGATGCTGGGTGCGCTGGAAGTCAACGTCGCGGTGATCCTGGTCCACTACGGCGTGCTGTTCCTGTGCGCGCTGCCGTTCCTGCAGCTACGCCGCGGTGTGCTGGCGCTGTGGGCAACCGGCTGGATCGTCGTCTCGCCGGTGCTGGCCCACGTGCTGCGGCCCTGGGCGGAAGCGGCGGTGCAGCCCGCCGAGCTGGGCCACAACCCCATGGTCTACGACCTGCTGACGCCGGCCACGCTGCTCAGCGATGTTTTCCTCACCGGCTACTATCCCGTGGTGCAGTGGCTGGGGTATCTGCTGGCGGGCCTGCTGATCGGGCGGCTGGAGCTGCAGCGCACCGGCGTGCAACTGGGGCTGCTGGCGGCCGGCGCGGTGATGGCCGTGGCGGCCAAGGCGGGTTCCTGGTTCGTGATGGAGCGGCTCGGCGGATACACGGAGGTCGCGGCGACCGAGGCGGCACGGCGGCCGGACTTCGATCTCGTGTACCAGGTGAACATGAGCTGGATCGAGCAGCGCGGCTCGTGGTGGTGGCTGGGCGGCTCGTCGCCGCATGCCGGTACGACCTTTGACCTGCTGCACACGGTGGGCACCTCGGCCGTGGTCCTGGCGCTGTGCCTGCTGCTGACGTCCCGGCTGCCGTGGCTGCTGCTGCCGCTGGCGGGCGCCGGTGCCATGACGCTGACGCTCTATTCTGCCCATGTCTGGGTGCTCAGCGCGTTGCCGCCGGCTGCTCCCGAACTTCCAACCTATCTTTGGCAGGCAGCGGCAGCGGTGGCGGTGGGCATGGCCTTCCTGGCCCTGGGATGGCGGGGACCGTTCGAGCTGGTGACCTCCACCGCGGCCCGGCTGACCCGGGAGGCGCTGCGGCCGGCGGGCAGCCGCGGCCGCTGAGCGGTCTAGGAGCGGCTGAGGCTGATGGCGTGGCGCATCGACTCGCGGGCACGCTTGCGGTCCCCTGCGGCGTCATAGGCGCACGAGAGGCGGAACCAGCTGCGCCAGTCCTCCGGCGCAGCTTCGGCCTCGGCCTGGTACACCAGGAACTCCCGGTCGGCCGCCTCCCGCACGATGCGCCCGCCGGGCGTGCGCGGCAGGTCGTCCACGGGCAGCCCGCCTTCGGCTTCCAGGGTCCGGGCCAGCCTGGACATCCGCGCGCCGAACAGCAATTCCCGGCTGAGCGCCCAGGCCCCGATGATCGGCAGGACCACCAGCGCAATGCCCAGGCCCTTGGCTACGGGGTCGGGTTCGCTGAGCATCAGCCAGGCCCGCTGCAGCGTGGCTCCCAGGTAGCCCACCAGCAGCACGATAATCACGCCGACCCAGATCTTGGCTCCGTGCCGGGCATACCAGCCGATGCGGCCGTTGCCGCCGTCCGCTGCGGGACCCGTGTGTTCGGCGTTGCTCATGAAAGTTCCAGGTACCCGTCGAGTCCGTAGGTCAGTCCGGGCCGCCCGGCGACGGTCCGGACGCCCAGCAGGACGCCGGGCATGAAGGAGGCGCGGTCGAAGGAATCGTGCCGGATGGTCAGTTGTTCGCCCGGCCCGCCGAGCAGCACCTCCTGGTGCGCCACCAGGCCGCGCAGCCTCACGCTGTGCACGCGCACGCCGTCCACGTCGGCGCCGCGGGCCCCGTCCAGCGTCGTGGTGGTGGCGTCGGGGCCGGCGGGAACGCCGGCGTCCATGCGGGCGGCGGCCACCAGCTGCGCCGTGCGGACCGCGGTGCCGGAGGGCGCGTCCACCTTGTCCGGGTGGTGCAGTTCGATGATCTCCACCGATTCGAAGTACTTGGCGGCGGTGGCGGCGAAGGCCGAGGCCAGCACGGAACCGAGCGCGAAGTTGGGGGCGATCAGCACGCCCGTTCCGGGATGCTGTTCCAGCAGTTCCGCCAGCGAGTCGCGCCTGGCCTGGTCCCAGCCGGTGGTGCCGACCACCGCGTGCATGCCGTGCTCGACGGCGAAGCGGACGTTGGCCTCGGTGTTGTCCGGGGTGGTCAGGTCGACCACGACCTGCGTCCCCGCGGCCACCAGCTCTTCCAGCGCGTCGCCACGCTTCAGCGCGGCCACCAGGTCCAGGTCAGGGGCGCTCTGGATGGCCGCGACGGCCTCGCTGCCCATCCGTCCGCCGGCGCCCAGCACGGCCACCGCAAGTTGCTCAGTCATGCCCTCCAGCGTATCGCTACTGGCCGATGCCGACCCATTCGGTGCTGCCGTCGGCGAAGTGCTGTTCCTTCCAGACCGGCACCTCTTCCTTGATCCGGTCCACCAGCTCCGAGCAGGCCGCGAAGGCTTCGGCGCGGTGCGCCGACGCGACGGCGGCGACCAGGGCCGGGTCGCCGATCGCCAGCGGGCCGGTGCGGTGCGCCACCCAGATGCGCACGCCGTCGTGGTCCGCGGCGATGCGCCCCGCGACCTCGGCGATCACGCGCTGGGCGCTGGGGTGGGCGGAGTAGGACAGCGCGGCCACGGCCTGGCCGCCGTCGTGGTTGCGGACCACGCCGCTGAAGCTGACCACGGCGCCGCACTCGGCGGAGCCCACCGCGGCGGTAGCTTCGCCCGCGTCGATCGCCTCGCCGGTTACCGCGGCGTACAGCACCGTGCTGGTCATGGTTGTCCTCTCATCGGCTGCATGCTTCCAGTATCCCTTGGCCGGCGTTGATCGGCGCGGAGCGCGTCAGCCGGCATGGCCTGCGTCGGTGTCGCCTTCCAACTGCGCGCAGATGTGCCCGATCAGCGGATCCAGGGCGGCCAGGCCGTCGCGCACTCCCCCGGGAGAGCCGGGCAGGTTGACCACAAAGGTGGACCCGGCGGTCCCGGCCACGCCCCGGCTCAGCGCGGCCAGCGGGGTCTTGGTCCGCCCGTACGCGCGGATGGCTTCCATCACGCCGGGCAATTCCCGTTCCAGCGCGACGGCGGTGATTTCCGGGGTGCGGTCGTCGGCGGCCAGCCCGGTGCCTCCGCTGGTGACGATCACCCGGGGCCCGGCGGCGAGCATCTTCCGCAGCGCCTGGCGGACGGGTTCGCCGTCGGCGACGATCTGGGGGACGCCGGCGGCCAGGCCGTGTCCGGCCAGCCACTCGGAGATCAAGGGGGCGCATTCGTCCTCGTAGGCGCCGGCCGCGGCGCGGGTGGAGGCGACGATGATGCCGGCGGTCCTGGCGCTCACAGCGCCCAGTCCCCGCTCTTGCCTCCGGATTTTGCCAGCACCTTGATGTCGGAGATGACCGCGTGCTTGTCCACGGCCTTGACCATGTCGTACAGGCTCAGTGCCGCCACCGAGGCGGAGGTCAGCGCCTCCATTTCCACGCCGGTGACCGAGCGGGTCTTCACCGTCGCCTCGATCCGCACGGACTCCGCGGCCGGGAAAAAGTCGACCGTGACCTTGCTGATCGGCAGCGGGTGGCACAGCGGGATCAGCTGCGGCGTCTGCTTGGCCGCCATGATCCCGGCGACCCGGCTGACGGCCAACGCGTCGCCCTTGGGCAGCGAGCCGGCGGCCAGGAGTTCCACCACGTCGGGGCGGGTGGTCAGCACGGCCTGCGCCGTGGCTTCCCGGGTGGTTTCGTCCTTGCCGCTGACATCGATCATGTGCGCCGTGCCGTCCTCGCGGACGTGGGTCAGGCGTTCTGCTTCACTCATAGCAGCCATATTTCCACGTCCTGGCCGGCTTCGGCGCGTTCCATCCCCACGGGCAGGTGGACCAGCGCGTTGGACTGCGCCAGCGCGTGCACCAGGTGGGACCCCGCTCCGCCGACCAGCTGCACCCGTCCTCGGTCGTAGCGGCCGCGCCGCACCTGGTGTTTGCCGGCCGGCGACTCCGCGGCTTCCGCCAGCGGGGCGCGCAGCACCGCCCGCGGAGCGGGGGCTCCCAGCACCGCCGTCAGCGCCGGCCGCAGGAACATCTCGAACGAGACCAGGCAGCTGACCGGGTTGCCCGGGAACGCGAGGAAGACCGCGTCGCCGATCCGGCCGGCGCCCTGCGGCCCGCCCGGCTGCATCGCCACCGAGGCGAAGGCCACCCCGTCGGGCTCGAGCGCCTGCCGGACCACTTCGAAGGCGCCCTTGGAGATCCCGCCGGAGGTCAGCACCAGGTCGGCGCCGTGGCGGCGCAGGTCCTCGTCCAGCCGGCGGCGGAACCCGGGCGCGGAGTCGGCCAGGATGCGGCTGGAGACCACCTCGCAGCCGGCCTCCCGCAGCGAGGCCGCCAGCAGGGTGTTGTTGGCATCGTAGATCTGCCCGGCCCGCAGCCGGGCGCCGGCGGCCACCACCTCGTCGCCCGTGCTCAGCAGCAGCACCCGCAGCCGCGGCCGCACGTCGGCGGAGGCCAGGCCGAGCGCGGCGAGCAGGCCCAGCTGCGGCGCCTTCAGCAACGTTCCGGCCGCCAGCGCGAGGTCGCCGGCGGCGATGTCGCTGCCGGCGGCGCGGACGAACCGGCCGGCCTCGGTTTCCGGCAGGGTTACCGTGCCTCCCTCGCCCTCGACCGGGAAAGAGTCCGGCACCGCTTCCTCGATCGGCACGACGGCGTCCGCCCCCGCGGGCAGCATCGCCCCCGTCATGATCGGCGCGGCCGCGTTCGGCGGCAGCGCCGGGGCGGCATAGCCCGCGGGAATCGCCGGGGCCACGGCGAACCCCGCCCCGCCGGTTGTCTCCGCGCTGCGGACCGCGTAGCCGTCCATCTGCGAGTTCGCGAAGGGCGGCAGGCTCATCGGCGCGGCCACGTCGGCGGCCAGCACCCGCCCGAGGGCCGACGCCAGCGCCACCGTCTCGCTCCCGGCGAGGCAGTCCCGTGCGGCGTGACGGAGCAATTCCTCGACGACGGCGCAATGCCCGGCAACGCTCTGTGCCACTGGCCCTCCTTGTCGCAGGCGGAACCGACGGCCGGGTGCCGGAGAGGGTGCCGCGTGCATGTTCTGCTGCCATCCTAGGGGACGGCCTTGGGCGGCGCCGCGGAGCTTCCCCGGACGGGGACGTCAGCGCGGGTAGATCGACACCTCGGCCGCCTTGACCACAAAGTGCACGCGTTCCCCCGGCGCCAGCGACAGGTCGGAAACCGCGGCGGGCGTGACCTCGGCGGCCAGCGCGCCGGCCCTGACCGTGACCAGGCCGCCGTGCGGCACCAGTTCGGTCACGGTGGCCGCCACGGCGTTGCGCGGGCTGCCGGCCGGCAGGTCGGGGAACAGCGCCACCGAGGCAGGACGGAACACCGCCGCCGCGGGGTCCCCGGGACGCAGCCCGGCTTCGGCTTCCCCGCTCCAGTGCGTCCCGTCGGCGCCGGCCAGTCCGGTCTCCGTGGCGGTGCCGGTGACGAAGTTCAAGCCGGTCATCCCGGCGGCGAAGGCACTGCGCGGCCGGGCAAACACCTCGCGCACCGGCCCCTGCTCGACGATCCGCCCGCCGTCCATGACCACCACCCGGTCGGCCAGCAGCAGGGCATCCAGCGGCTCGTGGGTGACGATGACGGCGCTCCGCCCCGCCAGCACCCGGCGGAGCAGCCTGCGCAGGGCCGGGGCGGCCGTGATATCCAATGCGGACATCGGCTCGTCAAACAGCAGCAGCGAGGGGTCGGCCGCCAGCGCGCGGGCTACCGCGACGCGCTGCGCCTGGCCCCCGGACAGCTCACCCGGCCGGCGGTCGGCCAGCCCGGAGGCTTCCAGTTCCGCGAGCCAGTGCCGGGCGGCCCTGCGGGCATCGGCCCGGGAAGCTCCCCGGCTGCGCAACCCGTAGGCAACGTTGGCCTCGACGCGCAGATGCGGAAACAACAGCGGTTCCTGCGCCAGCAGGCCGACGCCGCGGGCATGGGCGGGCACCCAGCGGTCCGGCTGTGGCTGCCCGGCGCTGAACAGGACCTTGCCGTCCAGTTCCGCCCGGCCCCAGGCGGGACGGAGCAGCCCGGCAACCAGACCCAGCAGGGTCGACTTGCCGGCCCCGTTCGGGCCGAGCACGGCGACGGTTTCTCCGTCCGCGACGCTGAAGTCCGCCTCGAAGCCGCGGGACGGCAGCCGCGCGGTCAGGTCCAGGCTCATGGGACACCCGCCGCCCGGCCCGGGCCGCTCCTGCGGTGGACCAGCATCACCACCGCGACGGCGACCACCACCAACACGAGCGACAGCGACACCGCGGCATCCGCATCGGTTTCCCGCTGCAGGTAGATCTCCAGCGGGAGCGTGCGCGTGACTCCCTGCAGGCTTCCGGCAAAAGTCAGCGTGGCCCCGAACTCGCCCAGGCACCGGGCAAAGGACAGCACCGCCCCGGAGAGCAGCCCGGGCAGCACCAGCGGCAGGGTCACCGTGCGCAGGACGCGGGACGGCCTGGCGCCCAACGTCGCCGCAACCGTTTCATACCTGGTGCCCGCCGTGCGCAGCGCACCTTCCAGGCTCAACACGAGGAACGGCAGCGCCACGAAGGACTGCGCGAGCACCACGGCCGTGGTGGAGAACGCGATCTCTATGCCGATCATTTCGAAGGTGCCGCCGAGCAGCCCGCGCCGGCCGAACGTATACAGCAGGGCCAGGCCGCCGACGACGGGCGGCAGCACCAGGGGCAACAGCACCAGCGACCGGACGACCTGCTGGCCGGGGAAACTGCTGCGCGCCAGCACCAGCGCCATCGGGACGCCCAGCACGATGCACAGGGCCGTGCTGGCGGCGGCAGTCCGCAGGCTCAGTCCGAGCGCGGCCAGCGCCGGCTCGGAGGTCACGAGCCGTGGGAACTCCGGCCAGTTCACGCGCGCGGCCATCCCGGCCAGCGGCAGCAGGACGAAGACGGCGCCGGCCGCAGCCAGCGGATACACCCAGTAGGGCACCGGGGCGCGCACCGCCGTCGTCGTCGTCATGTTCTCCCGTTCGTTCCGAAGGTTGTCCGCATCCCATCCGGGCGCCCTGGCCGGGGCCGGGCGCCGCGCTGCGCTTAGGGCGGGCCGAATCCCGCCGCCGCCAGGGCCTTCCGGCCTGCGTCCCCGGTCACGAGATCCACGAAGGCCTCGGCTGCCGCCGGGTTGTCCGCCCCCTTCAGGCCGACGATCGGGTAGGCGTTGACCGCCTGCCCGGCTTCGGGGATGGAGATGCCGCGGGCCTTGCCTCCGGCGCCCTGCACGTCCGTCGCATACACCAGGCCGGCGTCGGCCTGGCCGGAGAGCACCTTGCCCAGGACGTCGGTGACCGACTGCTCTTCGCTGACCGCCGGGATGTGCACGCCGGCGGCGCGCTGGACGGCGGCGGCCGCGGCGCCGCAGGGAACCTGGGGTGCGCACAGCACGGTTTTGACCCCGGGTTCGGCCAGGTCGTCCAGCGACGAGACCCCGGCGGGGTTCGCGGCGGGCACCGCGATCTGCAGCACGTTGGTGGCAAAGACCGCCGGCGGGCCCTCGTTCAGTCCGTGGCCGGCAACCAGGTCCATGGTCGCCTGGTCGGCCGTCGCGAAAACGTCCGCCGGGGCCCCGGCCAGGATCTGGGCGGCGAGGTCGGAAGAACCCCCGCTGTTCAGGCGCACGTCCACGCCGGGGTGGCCGGCCTCGAACTCGTCGGCCAGCCCGGAGAAGACGGAGTGCAACGACGCCGCCGCGAAAACGGTCACCGTGCCCTCGGGCCCGGAACCGTCCGACCGGCCGGCCGCGCCCGCTCCCGACGGCCCCGGCGCCGCGCACGCGCTGCCGGCGAGGATACAGGCGGCGGCCGCCGCCGGGCCGGCCAGGCGCTGCCAGCGGCGCACCTCAGCTCGTCCCCGACGGAGTCTCGACGGCGACCATGGTCGCCTTGACCGAGGCCACCGCCACCGACCCCGGTTCGATGCCGAGGTCCCGCACGGCTTCGGCACTCATCAAGGACACCACCCGGTGCGGACCGCACTGCAGCTCCACCTGGGCCATCACCGCGTCCAGCCGGACATCGGTCACGATCCCCACGAAGCGGTTGCGGGCCGAGCTGCCGATCCCGGTGGGATCCTGGGGCAGGGCAGCCTGCTCCCGGGCCAGGGCGGCCAGCTCCGCGCCGTCCACGGTCGCCCGGCCGGAGGCGTCCCGGTGCTTGGCCAGCGCTCCGGCGTCGATCCAGCGGCGCAGGGTATCGTCGCTGACCCCCAGGAAGCGCGCAGCATCCGAGATGCGTATCTGCGTCATGGAAAGCAGTATAGTTCCGCAAATGCGGAACCGGACACGTTCGGGATGCGTCCGGTGTCGCCCCTGCCGGAACCATCCCGCATCCGCCGCCCTCCGCCGGGTACCCTCGAGGTATGAGCGTTGATCTGGGAATGCCGCAGGTTCCCGGCGGGACCGCGTCCGCCGCGGCCCCGGCGCGCCCCGCAGGGACCGGCCCGGCGCTGGTGGACCGCTTTGGCCGGGTGGCCACCGACCTGCGGATCTCGCTGACCGACAAGTGCAATCTCCGCTGCACCTATTGCATGCCGGCCGAAGGCTTGGACTGGCTGGCCAAGGAACAGGTCCTCAGCGACGACGAGGTGGTCCGGCTGGTCCGGATCGCCGTCGGGCGGCTGGGCGTGCGCGAGCTGCGCCTGACCGGCGGCGAACCCCTGGTCCGTGCCGGGCTGGTGGACATCATCGCTGCCGTCCGGAACAACCACCCCGACCTGCCGGTGTCGCTGACCACCAATGCCCTCGGGCTGGAGAAGAAGGCGGCCGCCCTGAAGGCGGCCGGCCTGACCCGGATCAACGTCTCGCTGGACTCGCTGCACCCGGAGACGTTTGCGCAGCTGACCCGCCGCCCGTTCCTGAACCGGGTGCTCGCCGGCATCGAAGCCGCCGACGCGGCCGGCCTGGGCCTGCTGAAGATCAACGCGGTGCTGATGCGCGGCATCAACGACGCCGAGGCGCCCGCGCTGCTGGACTGGGCGGTGGAACGGGGCTACGAGCTGAGGTTCATCGAACAGATGCCGCTGGACGCGGACCATGGCTGGACCCGGGAGAACATGCTGTCGGCCGCCGAGATCCGCGCCCTGTTGGAGCCGGTCTTCCTGCTCTCCCCGGACCCGCGCTCACGCGACGGCGCCCCGGCGGAACGGTGGGAGGTGCGGCGGCGGGACCGCCCCGGCGTCGTCGCCGGCACCGTGGGAATCATCGCCTCCGTAACCGAGCCGTTCTGTGCCGACTGCCGCCGCACCCGGGTCACGGCCGAGGGCAAGGTGCGCTCCTGCCTGTTCTCGCACGAGGAAACTGACCTGCTGGACCTCCTGCGCTCCGGCGCGGACGACGAGGCGGTGGCGGAACGGTGGCGGCATGCGATGTGGGGCAAACCCAAGGCCCACGGTATGGATCATGCGGGTCTGGGCGGCACGGACTTCGTCCAGCCGGACCGGACCATGAGTGCGATAGGCGGATAGATGATCATCCGGTATTTCGGGGCGGCGCAGGCCGCCGCCGGCGTCGAGGAGGAATCCCTGCCGCTGCCCGACGGCAGCACGCTGGAGGCGGTGCTGCGCGAGGTCATCGCCCGGCACAGCACCGCGGCGGCGAAGGAACCGGTGCCCGCCGGTGCCGGGGCCGTCCCCTCGGCTGGAGGCGGGCGTCCGATGCCTGCCGCACCCGGCAGGTCGTCCGCTCCCTCCATGGAGTCGGTCCTCGCCCGGAGCAGTTTCCTGCGCAACGAGGTGGCGTGGAAGGACCGGCAGGCACCGCTGGCGGCAGACGACGTGATTGACATCCTGCCGCCGTTCGCCGGCGGCTGACCGCGCCCCCTCATCCCCAAGGAGGCGGACGGCGGCCGGTCCCCGGCCGCCCGGCGGGCAGGGGCCCGGTTACCGGCCGAAGTCCGCCGCAGAGTCGAAGGGGCCGACGACGGTGACCACGCGCGGCGCCGCTGCCAGTTCGACGGCGAGCTCCCGGACCTGCCCGGCGGTCACGGCCTCGATCCGGGCGAGCGACTCGTCGATGTCCAAGAACTCCCCCGACACCAGCTCGGCCCGGCCCAGCCGCGACATCCGGGAGCCGCTGTCTTCCAGGGCCATCACGATGCCGCCGGAAAGCTGCCCGACGGCCCGGCGCAGCTCGTCGGCGGAGATGCCGTCGGCCGCCAACCGGTCGAGTTCGGCCCCGAGCAGGTCGATGACCTGGCCGGTCTTGGCCGGCGAACAACCGGCATACATGCCGAAGTAGCCCGCATCGGCGTAGGCGCCGGAGAACGAATACGTGGCGTAGGCCAGGCCCCGTTTCTCCCGGATCTCCTGGAAGAGCCGGGAGGACATGCCGCCGCCCAGCACGGCATTGAGCACGCTCATGACGAAGCGGCGCTCGTCGGTGGCGTTGATGGACGGGCAGCCCATGACGATGTTGGCCTGCTCGACCGGGCGGCGGTGCACGTAGGTGCCGGCGACCGGGGCGATGGCCGCGGCCGCGGTCTCCCGCCTCGGCACCGGGACCGCACCGGCCTCGAGGTGCCAGCCGGCCGACTCCAGGGCGGCGAGCACCTGCGCGCACACCGCGTCGTGGTCCAGCCCGCCGGCCGCGGTGACCACCAGCTCGTCGGGCCGGTAGTAGCGCTGGTAGTGGGCCCAGACCGAGTCGCGGGCCACCGCCTTGATCGCCTCCGGCGTCCCGCCGATCGGCCGGCCCAGGGGGTGCCCGCCGAGCACCGCCTCAACAAATTTTTCGTGGCACACGTCCGCGGGATCGTCATTGTCCATGGCGATCTCTTCGAGGATGACTCCGCGTTCCTGCTCCAGCTCCTGCGGGTCAAGGACCGCAGAGGTGATCATGTCGGCGATCACGTCGATGGCCATCGGCAGGTCCGAATCCAGGACGCGCGCGTAGTAGCACGTGCTTTCCTTGGCCGTGGCCGCATTGGATTCGCCGCCGACCTCATCGAAGGCGGAGGCAATGTCCAGTGCCGTCCGGCGCCTGGTGCCCTTGAAGAGCAGATGCTCCAGAAAATGGGTCGAGCCGTGTTGGCCCGCGGCTTCATCCCGCGAGCCAACACCGACCCAGAATCCGATCGTCGCCGACCGCTGGCCGGGCATAGCTTCGGTCAGCACCCGCACTCCCCCGGGCAGCACCGAGCGGCGCACGATGGCGCCGCCCGGTTCGCCGTGGACCAGTGTGGGGTCCGACCCGCCGAGCTCGGTGGCGTCGGCATGCTGCATGCTGCCGACCAGCGGCAGGGCGACGACGGTCATGCTTACTCGGCCACGGCCTCTTCGGCCGACGCCTCGTCGGCTGCGGCGTCCTCGGCCACCACGGGGGCGAGGGACAGCTTGCCGCGGTCGTCGATCTTGGTGATCTCGACCTGGACCTTCTGGCCCACCGACACCACGTCGTCGACGTTGTCCACGCGCTTGCCGCCGGCCAGCTTGCGCAGCTCGGAGATGTGCAGCAGGCCGTCCTTGCCCGGGGTCAGCGACACGAAGGCACCGAAGGTGGTGGTCTTCACGACCGTGCCCAGGTAGCGCTCGCCCACCTCGGGGATCTGCGGGTTGGCGATCGCGTTGACGGCGGCGCGGGCGGCTTCGGCGGCCGCACCGTCGGTCGCGCCGATCAGCACGGTGCCGTCGTCCTCGATGGAGATGTCCGCGCCGGTGTCTTCCTGAATCTGGTTGATCATCTTGCCCTTGGGACCGATGACCTCGCCGATCTTGTCCACCGGGATCTTGACCGAGATGATCCGCGGGGCGAATTCGCTCATCTCGTCCGGCTGGTCGATCGCGGCATTGATCACGCCGAGAATGTGAAGCCGTGCCTCGCGGGCCTGCTTCAGGGCGGCGGCCAGCACGGACGCCGGGATGCCGTCGAGCTTGGTGTCGAGCTGGATGGCGGTGACGAACTCCGAGGTACCGGCGACCTTGAAGTCCATGTCGCCCATGGCGTCCTCGGCACCCAGGATGTCGGTGAGCGCCGCGTAGCGGGTTTCACCGTCGACCTGGTCGGAGACAAGTCCCATGGCGATGCCGGCGACCGGGGCCTTCAGCGGCACGCCGGCGTTGAGCAGGGACAGGGTGGAGGCGCAGACCGAGCCCATGGAGGTGGAGCCGTTGGAGCTCAGCGCCTCGGAGACCTGGCGGATGGCGTACGGGAACTCTTCACGCGACGGCAGCACCGGCACCAGGGCGCGCTCGGCCAGCGCGCCGTGGCCGATTTCGCGGCGCTTGGGCGAGCCCACGCGGCCGGTCTCACCGGTGGAGTACGGCGGGAAGTTGTAGTTGTGCATGTAGCGCTTGCGCGTCACCGGCGACAGCGAATCGATCTGCTGCTCCATCTTCAGCATGTTCAGCGTGGTGACGCCCAGGATCTGGGTTTCGCCGCGCTCGAAGATGGCCGAGCCGTGGACGCGGGGCAGGACCTCGACCTCGGCGGTCAGCTTGCGGATGTCGCTCAGCCCGCGGCCGTCGATGCGCACCTGCTCGGTGAGGATGCGCTGGCGGACAACCTTCTTGGTCACGGCGTTGAAGGCCGCGGAAATTTCCTTCTCGCGACCGGCGAATTCCGCCGTCTCGGTGCCGGCCAGCTGCGCCAGGATCTCGGCCTTGAACGCGTCTGCGGCCTCGTTGCGCTGCTGCTTGTCGCCGATCGAGAAGATTTCCGTCAGCTTGGCAGCTGCGGCGGACTCCACGGCGGCGAAGGCATCGTCCTCGTAGTCCTTGAAGATCGGGAATTCGACCGTCGGCTTGGCCGCGCGGGCGGCCAGGTCGGACTGGGCCTCGCACAGCGCCCGGATGAACGGCTTGGCGGCCTCGAGGCCCTCGGCCACGACCTCTTCGGTGGGCGCGGTGGCGCCCTCTTCCTTGATCAGGTTCCAGGCGTTGTCGGTGGCTTCGGCCTCGACCATCATGATGGCGATGTCGTTGCCGGCGGCGATGCGGCCGGCCACCACCATGCTGAACACGGCGCGCTCCAGTTCGGAGTGCTTGGGGAAGGCCACCCACTGGCCGTCCACGAGCGCCACGCGGACGCCGCCGATCGGGCCGGAGAACGGCAGGCCGCTCAGCTGGGTGGACATCGAGGAGGCGTTGATCGCGACGACGTCGTACATGACGTCGGGATTGATGGCCAACACGGTCACCACTACCTGGACCTCGTTGCGCAGCCCCTTGACGAAGGCGGGGCGCAGCGGGCGGTCCATCAGGCGGCAGGCCAGGATCGCTTCGGTGGACGGGCGGCCTTCGCGGCGGAAGAACGAGCCCGGGATGCGGCCGGCGGCGTACATCCGCTCTTCCACGTCGACGGTCAGCGGGAAGAAGTCGAAGCCTTCGCGCGGGGACTTGCCCGCCGTGGTGGCGGAGAGCAGTGCGGTGTCTTCGTCGATGTAGACCATCGCCGAGCCGGCCGCCTGCTGGGCCACGCGGCCGGTTTCGAACCGGACCACGCGCTGGCCAAACCGGCCGTTGTCGATGACAGCTTCTGAGTACTGAATTTCGGGACCCTCCAAGAGAGCCACCTCCGTTTCTTCGAGTGCGGAGGCCGCCGGTATCTGCCCAAACCTGCGAGGCCGCTTCACGGCCAGCCTGCCTGTACGCCACCCGGTCTTCGATCGAGACCTACGGGCAAGCCCTTTGAGGGCGTCCCGGAAGCCACTACCGAGGACCGCGAATGCCGCGATACCGAAAGTCTCCAGTTGATGTAGTTGTCGGCCGACAGTCTCCCGGCGGCCGTGCTCCTGCCGCGCCGCAAACCGGCGCGGTAGGAAAAAGGCGGCTCTCCTGTCCCCGTCTCGCAGTGGACGGAAGAGCCGCCTCCGTCACTGACTAGCGGCGCAGGCCGAGGCGCTCGATGAGCGCACGGTAGCGCGTGATGTCGGTGTCACGCAGGTAGGTGAGCATGCGACGACGGCGGCCGACCAGTGCCATGAGGCCCCGGCGGGTGTGGTGGTCGTGCTTGTGCATCTTCAGGTGTTCCGTCAGGTCGGAGATGCGACGGGACAGAACAGCGATCTGAACCTCGGGAGAACCCGTGTCGCCCTCATGCGTGGCGTATTCCTTGATGATTTCCTGCTTGAGCGCGGCGTCTAATGCCACAGTAACTCCTAGAAGTTGTGCCGTGAGGCCCGAGTCAGCACTTCACTGCCGGGGGCTCCGCAGTCTCCGCCGGCAGCCAGAGGCATGCCGGCAGCAGAGCACGGAGGGATACAGCCGCCACGGACCGCAGCCGAATCCATCGGCCAGTTTACCTGTTGCGGGCTTGGTCTGTCGAAAGCAGGCTTCGGGTACGCACCACGTCGTCGCGCATTTGGGCGATCAGGGCCTCGGGGCCGGTGTAGGCCACCATGCCGCGCAGGCGTTCCACGAACTCGACGACCACCTGCTGCCCGTAGAGATCGAAGTCGTCCGTGTCCTCCTGCGGCCGGTCGATGACGTGCGCCTCGACCCGGCGGCTGGCGCCCTCGAAGGTCGGATTCGAGCCCACCGAGATGGCGGCCGGCCACCTGGTGCCGTGCTGGTCCACCAGCCAGCCGGCGTAGACGCCGTCGCCGGGGATCATGCCCGTTGCATGCTTGGACAGGTTCGCGGTGGGAAAACCCAGTTCCCGGCCGCGGGCGTCGCCGTGCACGACTTCGCCGCGCATCCGGTGGGTGCGTCCGAGCACCTCCGCCGCCGTGGCGACATCCCCCGCGGCGAGGGCTTCCCGGACCCAGGACGACGAGTAGCGCCGGCCGCTGCCCGCGGCGCCGAGGTCCGCATCGGTTTCATATTCGTCGACGACCTCGACGGTGAAGCCGAACTGCCGGCCCAGTTCCTGCATGGTGTTCAGGTCGCCCGCGTTGTTCTTCCCAAACCGCGTGTCGTGGCCGATCACGACCGCGGTGGCGCCGAGGGTCTCCACGAAGACTTTGCGGACGAACTCCTCGGGGGTTTCGCCGGCCAGTTCCAGCGTGTAGGTCATCATCAGCAGCCCATCCAGGCCGCTGGCCTCCAGCGCCTCGACCCGGTCCTGCAGTCCCATGATGAGCTGCGGGGCGGCGTCCGGCCGATGGACCTGGGAAGGATGCGGATCGAAAGAAATCGCCACCGCGCGGGTCCCGCGGGCGGACGCGGTCTCCACCAGGCGGCGCAGCACCTGCTGGTGGCCGCGGTGGACGCCGTCGAAATTTCCCAGTGTCACCACTGACGGACCATAGCCGCGGGGTACGTCGGCCAGGTCTTTCCAGTAGTGCACAGTAAACTCCTCGTCGATCGGGGCCTTCAGCGGGTGCGGACCCGTCGCCGGGACCCCTTCCATTATGGACGACCTCCGGGGGGCTTCGCGCCCGCCGCCGGCCGGTGCCGCCAGAGCCACCACAGGCCGATGACCGGCAGCAGCAGGGGGACGTATCCGTATCCCTTGCCGAAGCCCGACCACACCGTGTCCTGCGGAAGCAGCTGGGGATCCAGCACGCTCAGCAGCCCGACGGCCAGGACTCCCACGAGTTCGATGCTCACGGCGGCCACCGACAGCCAGTAGGAGCGGGTGCCGGACCTGGCCAATGTAACGGTCGCCAGGATGTACACGACGGCGGCGAAGGCGGACAGCAGGTAGGCCACCGGCGCTTCCGAGAACTTGGTCGCTATCTGATAGCCCGCCCGGGCGGTGGCGGAGAGCGCGAAGACCCCGTAGACCGCCACCAGGAGCCGCCCGGGACCGGTGGCGCGGCCGGCGGCGGCGTTCACGTCCCGGGTATGCCTTGCCCGTTGTTGTTGCTGGCCGGGTTTCATACGGCGATCGCTCCGTCCCAAATTTGTTCCATTCTCACCAGCATGACGAATACCGTGATTCCCGCCGCCCCCAGCACCAGGTTGCTCCACCGGCTGCGGTCCATGATGGCCCACCAGAAGGCTGCTACCGGAACCAGCAAGGCGGTGATCAGGTAGCCCCAAAATTCCCAGGTTTCCCCGCTGACGGGCTCACCGGAAGCCTGTCTGATGATACCGGCCGCCCCGTAGACGAGCAGAAACAGCTCCACCGCGGCGACGGAGAGAATCGTGACGTCGTTGGGACCGTGTTTCAGGAGGGCGGCAACCACGCAGATGACCGCGGCAAGCAGGGTGACCACCGTGCCCGCGATGAAAAAACCGTCGATGATCACTGTGCGTCCGCCTCGTTTCCCGGTGCGAACACCAGCAGGGGCCTGGCTTGCGCATCGTTGTCTTCCAGCAGCGCCACCAGCGATCCGTCCGGGGCGAACGCCGCCGTCGCGCCGGGTGCTCCGGCGGCCGGGATGCGTCGGCCGTGTGAGACGTCGTCGGCCTCGGTGGCGCTGAGTTCCCGGACGGGGAACAGTACGCGGGCGGCCTCGTCGAGGCCCGTCATCCGGAGGTCTTCGGCCAGTTCATCCAACGTGGCTGCGTTTTCGATCCGGAACGGACCCACCCGGGTCCGGCGCAGGGCCGTCAAGTGTCCGCCGACGCCCAGCCGCTGCCCGAGATCGCGCGCCAGCGCCCGGATGTAGGTTCCCGACGAGCACTCGACGGTGACGTCCACGTCCTGCACCTTCCCGCCCCGGCCGCGCCGTATGCCGTGGACCTCGAACCGGTGGATCGTGACCGGCCGGGCGGCCAACACCACGTCCTGTCCGGAGCGCACGCGCGCGTAGGACCGCTGGCCGTTGACCTTGATGGCCGAGACGCTGCTCGGCACCTGCAGGATCTCCCCGGTCAGTTCGGCGACGCCGTCCCTGATCTGCTGTTCCGTCACGGCAGCGGCGATGGTTTCCGCGGTGACGTCGCCCTCGGCGTCGTCGGTCACCGTGGACTGGCCGAGCCGGATGGTCGCGTCATACGTCTTGGGGGCGCCGACGATGTAGGTCAGCAGCCTGGTGGCCTTATTGACGCCGACCACCAGCACGCCCGTGGCCATGGGGTCCAGGGTGCCGGCGTGGCCAACCTTCCGCGTCCCGGCCAGGCGCCGCATGCGGCCGACAACGTCGTGGCTGGTCCACCCCTGCGGCTTGTCGACGAGTATCAATCCGGATCGGAGCAGGCCAGAAGTCACGCCTTTCAGTATATGGCGTCCCGGGGATACGGCCGGTCGGGGCTTAAAGCGTGCATCGTTGACAGCCTCCGGGGGCTGCAATATTTTGAGCACACTGCGTGCCGTGGATGCGGCCTCCAAGGGATTTCAGCAGGCCAGCGGCACAGTCGCCTCTTCGGCATCACTTGCCCTTGTTCTCCGGCCACTCCGCCGGCCTGCGAGTCGTCCGGGGTGCCCCGCGGCTCTCTTCAGGAGCTTCATCGTGAAAAAACCATCGCTGTATCTCGCCCTTCCTTTGGCGCTCGGACTTGCGTTCGGCACCGGCCTGGCACCGTCATCGGCCCACCGGGAGAGCTCGGAGCCTCCGTCGGCGACCGTGCTGGCCGAGGGGCTGCAATCGCCGCTGAGTCTTGCGGCCGGCCGGCACGGCCTGTTTGTGACACAGAACTTCGCCGGCGTCCTGAACCGGATCAAGCGCCATGGCGATCCCGAAGTCCTGTACCGCTCCGGCGGACCCCAGGTCGCGTCCGCCTCCCTCTACAGGCACACGGTCTACTTCTCCGAGGGCACCGGTGCCGGCGGCATGGACGGGCTGCCGAACGTGCAGTGGATCAAGTCGTTGGACCTGCACGACGACGAGGCCGCGCCTCAGAAGATCGCCGACGTGGCGGCCTATGAGAAGAAGCACAACCCGGATGGCCGCGTCACCTACGGCTTCCGCCATGTGAAGGACCGGCAGTGCCTGGACAAGATTCCGGAGGGGATCCCGGCCAAGTACAAGGGCAACGTCGACTCCAACGCCTATGCCACGGCCGCCAACAGGCACAGCATTTATGTCGCCGACGCCGGCGGCAACGCCATCCTGAAGGTCGACAAGCACAGCAAGCGGGTCAGCACGGTTGCGGTGCTGCCGCCGGCATCATTCCGGGTCACCGCTGCGTTGGCGGCAGGCATGGGCCTGCCGGATTGCGTGGTCGGCCAGAAGTACTATCTGGAGCCGGTGCCTACGGACGTTGAGTTTGGCCGGCACGGCTGGCTGTACGTCACCTCGCTGCCGGGCGGTCCCGAAGACGGGAGCATCGGCGCGCTCGGCCGCGTCTTCAAGGTCCATGCCCACACCGGGAAGGTCGTGCAGCTGGCGGGGGGCCTGTCCGGCGCCACCAACCTGGCGGTCAGCTCACGCGGCGACATCTACATTGCCGAGATGTTCGGCAACAAGATCTCCGTGCTGAAGAAGGGCCACGACAAGGTGCGGACGTTCTTCGAGACCACTGCCCCGGGTGCGCTGGAGATCCGCGGCGACCGGCTCTACGCCACAACCAATGCGCTCCCTGACTTCACCGGCAAGACACCTCCCGACGGCAAGGTCATCAAGATCCGGCTGCACTGATCCGCGGCTGCCGGGACCGGAAAATGGGCGGGCCACCTGCGCACAGCAGGTGGCCCGCCCTTTGGTGCAACGGCCGTCGGGCCGTGCAGCGGTCGTTGATCAGCGCGGCCCACGCCCGGGAGCAACGGCCCTGGGCCGCAGCGGGACGTCAGTGGGCGCGGAAGCCGCTATTCCGGACGCGTTCCGCGGCCGGCGTCGTCCTGGTCCTCGTCTTCGGGCTTGCGGTACGGGTCCTCTTCGCCGGCAAAGGCGGCGCCTTCGGCCAGGGCCGCGACCTCGGCGTCCTTGGCCTTCGCGGCCCGCAACAGCTCCTCCAGGTGGCTGGCGTTCACCGGAATCTCGTCCGCGACGAATTCCAGCGTGGGCGTGAGCCGGGCGGTGATGTTCCGGCCCACTTCCGCCCGCAGGACGCCCTTGGCGGACTCCAGTGCCTTGCGGGTCCCGTCCTGCTCTTCGGCGTCGCCGAACACCGTGTAGTAGACGGTGGCGTGCTGCAGGTCGTTGGTCACCCGGGCGTCCGTGATGGTCACAAATCCCAAACGGGGATCCTTGACCCTGCGCTCAAGCGCCTGGGCGACCACAACTTTGATCCGGTCGGCCATCTTGGCGGCGCGTGCTGGGTCTGCCATGACCCCTCCTCAATTCTCGTGTTGATGGCGGAACAGCGGGCGCCCGGCGGCGATGCCACCGGACGCCCGCTGCAGGCCGACTGCTAGACGCGCGGCTTTTCGCGCATTTCGAAGGTCTCGATGATGTCGCCTTCCTTGAGGTCGTTGAACGACCCAAGTCCGATGCCACATTCGAATCCTTCGCGGACCTCGGTCGCGTCGTCCTTGAACCGCTTGAGCGAGTCAACGGTGAGGTTCTCGCCGATGACCTTGCCGTCGCGGGTGACGCGCGCCTTGGTATTGCGGCGGATCGTGCCCGAGCGGACGATGGAGCCGGCGATATTCCCGAACTTGGACGAACGGAAGATCTCGCGGATTTCGGCCGTGCCCAGCTGTGCCTCTTCGTACTCCGGCTTCAGCATGCCCTTCAGCGCGAGTTCGATATCATCGATCGCCGCGTAGATGACCGAGTAGAAGCGCATGTCCACGCCCTCGCGGTCGGCCAGTTCGGCCACCCGCTCGGCCGGCTTGACGTTGAAGCCGATGATGATGGCATTGTCCACGGTGGCCAGGTTGACGTCGTTCTGCGTGATGGCACCGACACCGCGGTGGATAACGCGCAGCTGGACATCCTCGCCCACATCGATCTTGAGCAGCGAGTCTTCCAGCGCCTCCACGGCACCGGACACGTCGCCCTTGAGGATGAGGTTGAGGGTGTCGACCTTGCCCTCGGCCACGGCCTTGTCGAAGTCCTCGAGGCTGATGCGCTTGCGGCGCTTGGCCAGGGCTGCGTTGCGGTCCGCGGCTTCACGCTTCTCGGCGATCTGGCGGGCTGTGCGCTCGTCGTCGGTCACCAGGAAGGTGTCGCCGGCGCGCGGGACGGTGGACAGACCCAGCACCTGGACCGGACGCGACGGTTCGGCCTCGGTGACGGATGCGCCGTCTTCATCGAACATGGCACGGACGCGGCCGTGCGCGCTGCCGGTGACGATGGCGTCGCCCACCCGCAGCGTTCCGGACTGGACCAGCACGGTCGCCACTGCGCCGCGGCCCTTGTCCAGGTTCGCCTCGATCGCGATGCCGCGGGCGTCCTTGTTCGGGTTGGCCCGCAGGTCCAGGGCGGCGTCGGCGGTCAGCAGCACGGCCGAGAGGAGATCCTCGATGTGCAGGCCCTCGCGTGCCGAGACGTCCACGAACATGGTGTCGCCGCCGTATTCCTCCGGAACCAGGCCGTACTCGGTCAGCTGGCCGCGGATCTTCTCCGGGTTGGCGCCTTCCTTGTCGATCTTGTTCACGGCGACGACGATGGGCACGCCGGCAGCCTGCGCGTGGTTCAGCGCTTCCACGGTCTGCGGCATGACGCCGTCGTCCGCGGCCACCACCAGGATGGCGATGTCGGTGACCTTCGCGCCGCGGGCACGCATGGCGGTGAACGCCTCGTGGCCCGGGGTGTCGATGAAGGTGATCTTCCGGTCCCGGTCATCGTGCTGGAAGTCGATCTGGTAGGCGCCGATGTGCTGGGTAATGCCGCCGTGTTCGCCTTCGCCCACCCGGGTGTTGCGGATGGCGTCCAGCAGGCGGGTCTTACCGTGGTCCACGTGGCCCATGACCGTCACGACGGCGGGGCGCCGCTCGAGGTCGGCTTCGCCCTCGGCCTCGAGTTCGGCGTCGAGGTCGATGTCGAACGAGTCAAGCAGTTCGCGCTCTTCGTCCTCCGGGGAGACAACCTGGATCTTGTAGCCCAGTTCAACGCCGAGCAGCTCGAAGGTGTCCTCGTCCAGCGACTGCGTGGCGGTGGCCATCTCGCCGAGGTGGAACAGCACGGTCACCAGCGCTGCCGGATTCGCCTCGATCTTGTCGGCGAAGTCGGTGATGGAGGAGCCGCGGCGCAGCCGGACAACGGTGCTGCCGTCGCCGCGGGGTACCGAGACGCCGCCCAGCGACGGTGCGCTCATCTGCTCCAGTTCCTGGCGCTTGGCGCGCTTGGACTTGCGCTGCTTGCCGCGGCCGGCGCCTCCCTTGCCGAAGGCACCCTGGGTACCGCCGCGTCCGCGGCCGCCCTTGCCGAAACCGCCGCCGGCCGGCGCCGGTCCCCCGGCTCCGGGGCGGGCCGGAGCTCCCGGACGTCCGGGAGCGCCGCCGCCGCGGCCGGCCGGAGCGGGGCGCTCGGTGCGGTTGGGCATCATGCCCGGCGTAGGACGGGCACCGCCCGGACGCGGTGCGCCGGGACGAGGTGCGCCCGGCCGCGCGGGAGCCCCCGGACGCGGTGCAGCGCCGGGACGCGGTGCGGCAGGACGGGGACCGCCCTGACCGGCTGCCGGAGGACGCGGGCCGCCCGGACGGGGCATGCCCTGCGAGGTTGCAAAGGGGTTGTTGCCCGGACGCGGAGCACGCTCGGCGTCACGGTCGCCGCGGCCGCGGGGCATGCCCTGGGACGTGGCGAAGGGGTTGTTGCCGGGGCGCGGGCCACCGGGGCGCGGGGCACCGGGGCGGGCCGGGGCGGGACCGCCGGGGCGCGGAGCTGCCGATCCCGGCTTGGCAGCCGGTGCTTCTGCACGCTGCGGCGCCGCTTCCGCTGCCGGAGCTGCCGGAGCGGCAGGAGCCGGTGCCGGTGCCGGTGCTGCCGGGGCGGCAGGCGACGGCTTGGCGGCCTCCGCGGCCGGAGCCGGGGCGGCCGGAGCGCTGGGAGCGGGCTTCGCTCCCGGCTTGGGCGCTGCTGCCTTGGGTGCTGTCTTGGGGGCCGCCTGCTCCCCCTTCGGGGCGGCGGCGGGGAACGCGTCGCGAAGCTTCTTCACGACGGGTGCCTCAATGGTCGATGACGCTGAGCGGACGAATTCGCCCAGCTCCTGCAGTTTGGATACTGCATCTTTCGAGGTAATACCGAGCTCTTTTGCGAGCTCGTGTACGCGGACCTTGGCCACATTTCTCCTGTCTCGGTCCGCACGAGGCAGGTCTGCCGGGCACGAACCGTCTAATTCTTGCTGCGGCTTTCAGCAGAATGGGCTGAAAGGCCGCGGGCGGAGCACAATGAAGTACTCATCACTTGGCACTCATCGGGTTTCCATCAGTTTTCTGACCCGCTTTCAGGTTGGACGGTTGGGGTGACGGGGCCGGCCGCGGTGGCCGCCTCGTCGTCAGCACGGAACTGGTCTGCAACAGTGCTGCTGTCAACAGTGGCCCGGAAGGCCCTGCCGAAGGCATGCCGTTTCAAAGCCAGTTCCATGCAATCCGGTCCGCGGTGCATCCAGGCACCGCGTCCAGGCCTGCGGCGGCCCGGATCGACGACGACGGTGGGAACACCGTCGACTTCTTCGACTGCCAGCCGCAGCAGAACGGCCTGGTCTTCCCGGCGCCGGCAGCCTATGCAGGTCCGCTGGGGCGGCGTGGCCGCCTGGGCGTGCGCCTGCAAGGGCTTTTGACTGTCGGGAAACCCGGCCATGGATATTCTACCGCTTCCAGTGCCCGGCCAACGAACCGGGCGTGTTGCAGGCCCGAAACCGGGCGTGGTTTTTGCTTCTTGCGCGCTATTGGGCCATGGCCGCGTCGGACACGATGTCGATCCGCCAGCCCGTCAGTTTTGCCGCAAGCCGGGCGTTTTGCCCTTCCTTGCCGATCGCCAGCGACAGCTGGTAATCCGGCACCACGACCCGGGCGGAACGCGTCTCCGGGTCGGTGATGGTCACGGAGCTGACCCGCGACGGCGAGAGCGCGCTGGCGATGAACGTCGCCGGATCCTCGCTGAAGTCGACGATGTCGATCTTTTCGTCGTGCAGCTCGGTCATGACGGCCCGCACGCGGGAACCCATTTCGCCGATGCAGGCACCCTTGGCGTTGAGTCCGGGCACGTTGGCCTTGACGGCGATCTTCGTCCGGTGGCCGGCCTCCCGCGCCAGGGCAACAATCTCCACGCTCTTGTCCGCGATCTCGGGTACTTCCAGTTCGAAGAGCTTGCGCACCAGGCCGGGATGGGAACGGGACAGGGTGATCGAGGGGCCCTTCATGCCGCGGTGGACGTCCACCACATAGGCGCGCAGGCGCGTGCCGTGCACGTAGCTCTCCCCCGGGACCTGTTCGGGCGGCGGCAGCAGCGCCTCCACCGTGCCAAGGTCCACCTGGACCATGTGGGGGTTGTGCCCCTGCTGGATCAAGCCGGACACCAGCTCCCCCTCCTTGCCGCGGAAGGCGCCCAAGACGTTGTCGTCCTCGGCGTCGCGCAGCCGCTGGAGGATGATCTGGCGTGCCGTGCTGGCCGCGATCCGGCCGAATCCGCTGGGCGTGTCGTCAAACTCGCCGATCACGGTGCCGTCGTCGTCCACTTCGGCCGCCCAGATGGTGACGTGGCCGCTCTTGCGGTCCAGTTCGGCCCGGGCCTGGTCGATGGAACCGGGGGACTTGTGATAGGCCACCAGCAGGGCCTGCTCGATCGTGGGGATCAGCAGGTCCAGCGGAATTTCGCGTTCGCGCTCCAGCAGCCGCAGGGCGCTCATATCGATATCCATCTCAGGCCTCCTCCTCGTTCTCCAGCTCGCCGTCGGCGGCGGCAATCGTGTCGTCGTCTACCGGGGCGAACTCCACTTCGACCTTGCCGGAGCGGATGTTCGTAAAGTCCAGGTGGACCGGTTCGCCGGGACGGGGCTTCATGCCCTTCTTCGGCGCTTCTTCCGGCCGCACGGTCACGCCGGCCTCGCCGACCTCCAGCAGGCGGCCGGCAACGTCGTCGCCGGCGACCAGCTTGACCTTGACCAGCCGGCCCACGTTCCGGCGCCAGTGGCGCAGCTGGGTGAGCGGCCGGCTGAGCCCCGGCGAGGATACCTCCAGGCTGTAGGCGCGGCCGTCGTCGCGCGGATCCTCATCCAGCGTCTTGGAGAGGGCCTGCGACACCTCGGCGATGGCATCGAGCCCTACGCCGCCGGTCTGGTCCTCGGGCAGGTCCACGACGACGTGGACGATGCGCTGTGATCCGGCGTGGCGGATTTCCACATCCTCGAGGAACAACTCGTGCGCGGCCACGGACGGTTCCAGCAGCTCTTTCAGGCGTGCGGCCTCCGCGGACGTGTCGGTACCGGATGTCCCTCCGGTAGTGGGCACGCCGCTGTGATCGCGCCGCTGGGCCATACTGCCTCCCTGTTTCGGTAAGTCTCGCTTCTAGACTAGCGACTTTACCGTCACCGGTGGCCTCCCGGCGGCCAGTTCCCGGCCTACGCCGGTGCAGCGGACGCCGAAGCCGTGACATCATCTTCAGTTGTGGGATCTACTTCAAGGCGCCGCGGCGGCAACCAGGCCGCGCCATCCCGGGCGTGGCGCCGGGCGCCGCTGCTGTTGCTCACCGCGGCGATCGTGGTCAGCACCGGCACCGTGGTGGCGAGCATCACCGAACCCGCCCCGCCCCCCAGCACCACCGAGCAAGCCCGCCTCGACGCTCTGGCCGGCCTGGAGAACCTGGCCTCGGCCTTCGAGGAACACGACGACGACGGCGCCTCCCCCACCGCCGACCTGCTCCGGACCCAGGCGGACCTGCTGCGGCTGACCACGTCGTGGCCGTCCGGGTCCCCTGCCGCGCCGGACACCGCGGCCCCGTCGTCCCCCGCCGGCTTGGCCGGCAGCCCGCCCCCGGCCGCAAGGCCACCCGGTCCCGGGGAGCTGGCCGGGCTGGCCGGCGACCTGCTGGCCGACGCCCAGGAGACGGACCCGGGGCTGGCCCGGCTGCTGGCCTCGATCGGCTCCGCGGTGTTCGCCCAGGCGCAGGTTTTGGCCGGCGGTTCGGAAGTGGCTGCGCCGTGGGAAGCCCCGGAGATACCGCCCGCCTCCCCCGGCTGCGCCGCCCCTTCCGCTCCGGCCGGGGACGTGACACGGTCGACGACGCCCGGCGCGCCGACGACGGAGGAGGCCTTGGCCGCCGTCGTCCGCAGCCACGAGCGCCTGGCCTACGCCTATGAAACGGTGCTGCCGCGCCTCGCGGGCGCCGAACGCGCGGTCGCCGCCGAGCGCCTCGCGGCGCATGCCGGCGCCGCCGGGGACTGGCGGGCGGTGGCGGCGGCCGAATGCCTGGCCCTGCCGCTGCCGGAGCCGGCGTATGCCCTGGGCAGCGACTTCGCGGCCGATCCGCTGCCGGCGCTGCAGGGCGCCGAGGAGGCTTCCCTCCGGCCGCTGGCCGACCTGGTCGCGCTCAGCAGCGGGAGGGTGCGGGAGCACGCGGTGTCCGGCCTCGCCACCGCCACGGCGGACCTGGCGGCCTCGACCGGCGTCGTGCCGCCCGCCCCGGGACTGGACGACGAACTGCTGGCCGCGCCCGCCACCGGCTCGTGACGAGGGGGCAGCTGGCCGCCCCCTCCGGTCCGGATCAGCGGCCCAGCACGTTCTCCTGCAACACGTCGTAGCCAAGCTTGAGGATCAGGGCCGCGACCACGGCCAGGAAGACCACGCGGATGAACTTGCTGCCCTGGGAGACGGCCATCCGTGCACCGACGTAACCGCCGGCCATGTTGGCGACGCCGAGCACCAGCCCGAGCCCCCACAGCAGCGCCCCGCTGGGCAGGAAAAAGGCCAGGGCGCCCAGGTTGGTGGCCATGTTCACGATCTTGGCCTTCGCGCTGGCAGCCAGGAAGTTGTAGCCGAGCAGCGCCACCATCGCGATGATCAGGAACGAGCCGGTGCCGGGACCGATCAGGCCGTCGTAGAAGCCAATGACCAGCCCGATTCCGGCGGCCGCACCGAGGTGCCGGGCGCCCTTGTACCGCAGCCGGGTCAACGATCCCGCCGTCGGACGCAGCGCGGTAAAGACGGCCACCGCGATCAGGGCGACGACGATGATCGGCTTAAACACCTCGGCGGGCAGCACGGTGGCCACGATCGCCCCGCCGAAGCTTCCCGCCAGCGCGACGCCGGCCATTGGCAGCGCGGTTTTCAGGTCCGGGTGCGCCCTGCGGTAATAGGTCACTGCGCTGGTGGTGGTGCCGAAGATGGAGCCCATCTTGTTGGTGGCCAGTGCCTGCACCGGGCTGATGCCGGGGACCAGCAGCAGCACGGGCAACTGGAGCAGGCCGCCGCCGCCCACCACGGCGTCCACCCAGCCGGCGGCAAAGCCACCCACGACCACGAGGGCGAGGGTGGCCAGCTGCAGTTCCTCGAGTCCGGAGCTCACCTCCCGGCCAGGGCCGCCAACTGCCCGGCGGCCTCGGCCAGCGGCACGTTTTCGGCCTGCCCGGTGGCCCTGTCCTTGACTTCGACCACGCCGTCGGCCAGGCCGCGGCCGACCACCACGATGGTGGGCACGCCGATGAGTTCGGCATCGGAGAACTTCACGCCCGGAGAGACCTTGGGCCGGTCGTCGTAGATGACATCGACGCCGGCGGCGGACAGTTCCTCGGCCAGCCTGTTGGCTGCCTCAAAAATTTCCGTGCCCTTCCCGGTGGCGACGATGTGGACGTCGGCCGGGGCCACGTTGCGCGGCCAGGCCAGGCCCTTGTCGTCGTGATAGGCCTCGGCGAGTGCGGCCACCGCACGGGTGACGCCCACGCCGTAGGAGCCCATGGTCACCGTGGCCAGCTTGCCGTTGCGGTCCAGCACCTGCAGGCCCAGTGCCTCGGCGTATTTGCGGCCCAGCTGGAAGATGTGGCCCATTTCGATGCCGCGGGCCGCCTCCAGCGGACCGGAGCCGTCCGGCGCGGGGTCCCCTTCGCGGACCTCGACCGACTCGACGACGCCGTCCCAGCCGAAGTCGCGTCCGGCGACCAGACCGAACACGTGCTTGCCGTCCTCGTTCGCGCCGGTGATCCAGCGCGTGCCGGGCACCACCCGGGGATCCACGAGGTAGAGCAGGCCGGTGGCCGACTCGGTCCCGAGGACCGCGGCGTCCAGGCTCTCGCCGGGACCGATGTAGCCCCTGACCAGGCCGGGATGCTTTTTCAGGTCTTCCTCGGTGGCCGCCTCGACCTCGACTTCGCCGCCCACCGGGAGGAAGGCACCGATGTTCGCCTCGACGCGCTTGAGGTCGACGGCGCGGTCGCCCGGTACGCCAATGACCACCAGGCTCCGCTCTCCGGTGGGCAGCTTGATGGCCAGGACGACGTTCTTCAACGTGTCCGCGGCGGTCCATTCCCCGTCCGCGCGCGGTGCCAGCTGGTTGGCCGCGGCCACCAGGGTGTCGATCGTGGGGGTGTCCGGGGTGTCCTTGACTTCGGCGGCCGGGGCGTCGGCGTAGTCCACCGGCTCCGGTGCGACGGTGGTGACGGCCTCCACGTTGGCGGCGTAGCCGCCGGGCGAACGCACGAAGGTGTCCTCGCCGATCTCGGTGGGATGCAGGAACTCCTCGCTCTTCGACCCGCCCATGGCGCCGGACGTGGCCTTGACGGTCACCACTTCCAAGCCCAGGCGCTTGAAGATCCGCAGGTAGGCGCGCCGGTGCGCGTCATAGCTGACGTCCAGGCCCTCGTCGTCGACGTCGAAGGAGTAGGAGTCCTTCATGATGAATTCGCGGCCGCGCAGCAGCCCGGCGCGCGGGCGGGCCTCGTCGCGGTACTTGTTCTGGATTTGGTACAGCGTCACCGGCAGGTCCTTGTACGAGGAGTACAAATCCTTGACCAGCAGGGTGAACATTTCCTCGTGCGTGGGGGCCAACAGGTAGTCGGCACCCTTGCGGTCCTGCAGGCGGAACAACCCGTCGCCGTACTCGGTCCAGCGATTGGTCGCCTCGTACGGTTCGCGCGGCAGCAGCGCCGGGAAATGGACTTCCTGGGCGCCGATGGCGTTCATCTCCTCGCGGACCACGGCCTCCACCTTGGCCAGCACCTTCAGGCCCAGCGGCAGCCAGGAGTAGATACCGGGGGCGGCGCGGCGGATGTAGCCGGCGCGCACCAGCAGCTTGTGGCTGGCAACTTCGGCGTCGACCGGGTCATCGCGCAGGGTGCGCAGGAACATGCTGGACAGGCGAAGAACCACTGCAGGAATCCGTTTCTCAAGGGTTGGGCCGGCAGGGCCCGCGAAATTCAACTGCCTTCTAATCTACTGGCTCCGCGCGCATGCCAGCGACAGCCCGCGGGGGCGGGACGGCGGCGGCCGCCAGAGCGTCTGGACGCACCCTTGCGTCGGGTCTAGGTTGATGTCACCTAACCAGTAAATGAGGGAGGCGGAGACGATGCCGCACCCGGCGGCGCCCGTGGCGCCGGCCGTATCCGTCGCAGGGCTCACGGTGGTCCGTGCCCGTAAGCCCGTCCTGTCCGACGTCAGCTGCGAAATCTCCGCCGGAACCATCACCGGCCTGCTGGGGCCTTCGGGCAGCGGCAAGACCACGCTGATGCGGGCCATCGTCGGGGTGCAGAAGACGGCCGGCGGGACGGTCACCGTCCTGGGACTGCCCGCGGGACACCGCGAGCTCAGGCACCGGATCGGCTACGTCACCCAAGACCCGAGCGTGTATCCCGATCTTTCGGTCCGCGAAAACGTCCGCTACTTCGCCGCGCTGCACGGCCGGTCCGCGTCCGACGTGGACGAAGCCCTGGATTCCGTGGGACTTGCCGGGGTGGCGGGGCGCAAGACCGCGGACCTCTCCGGCGGCCAGTCCAGCCGGGTGTCGCTGGCATGCGCTTTGGTGGGCAGGCCCGACCTGCTGGTGCTCGACGAACCGACCGTCGGCCTCGATCCCGTCCTGCGCGTGGAGCTCTGGGATCATTTCGCGGCCCTTGCTGCGGCGGGCACCACCCTGCTGGTTTCGAGCCACGTCATGGAAGAGGCCTCTCACTGCGATGATCTGTTGCTGCTGCGCGACGGCTCCCTCCTGGCCCAGCTCACGCCGGCGGAGCTGGCCGAGCGCGGCGGCACGGTGGACCTGGAAAAGGCTTTCCTCCACATGATCCGGAGCCGGGAGGCGGCGGCATGAACGCATCGATGACGCTGGCCACCGCGCGGCGGGTGCTGGCCCAGCTGCGCCACGATCCGCGCAGCATCGCGCTGATCGTCGTGGTTCCCGGCATCCTGCTCGGCGTGGTCTACCTGTTGTTCGACAATGAGGCGCTGCCGCCCGGTGCGCCGCGCACCTTCGATCGGGTGGGCCCGATGATGCTGGCGATCTTCCCGTTTGTCGTCATGTTCCTGATCACCTCCATCACCATGCTCCGCGAACGGACCACCGGCACCCTGGAACGCGTCCTGTCGACGCCGATTAACAAGGCCGACCTCCTCTTCGGCTATGCCCTGGCGTTCGGGCTGATGGCCGCCCTCCAGGCCACGGTGACGACGGCGGTGGCCTACCTGGTTTTCGGTCTCGACATCGAAGGCAACGGGGCGCTGGTGGTGATGGTCGCCGTCGTCAACGCGGTTCTGGGAGTGGCGCTGGGACTCTTTTGTTCGGCCTTCGCCCGTACGGAGTTCCAAGCGGTGCAGTTCATGCCGGTAGTGGTGGTCCCGCAGATCCTGCTCTGCGGCCTGTTTGTGCCCAGGGAGCAGCTGTCCGACTGGCTGGAAACCATAGCGAACGCCATGCCGTTGACCTACACCGTGGATGCGCTGCAGCAGATCGCGGCCCACGCCGAAGCCACCGGGGACCTGTGGTTCGACGTGGCGGTTGCGGCCGGCTGCGTCATCGTGGGACTGCTGCTCGCGTCACTGACGCTGCGCCGGCGGAGC
Organism: Arthrobacter sp. Y3221160; assembly: GCF_059092585.1. Lineage (NCBI taxonomy): Bacteria > Bacillati > Actinomycetota > Actinomycetes > Micrococcales > Micrococcaceae > Arthrobacter > Arthrobacter sp. Y3221160. The sequence continues at coordinate 82,868 of NZ_JBNHHU010000002.1, forward strand.
GCGTGAAGGGTGGACACGGCATGCTTCCGGGCACCTCCCCCGCCTAAAACAAGACGGTGGCGAAGGTGCCGACCTGCCGGAAGCCGACCGCGGCGTAGGCGGCCATGGCCCGGTGGTTGTAATCGTTGACGTAGAGGCTGGCGACCGGCGCGTACTTGCGGGACAACTCGACGACGGCGGCCATGCAGCCGGCTGCCAGCCCGCGGCCGCGGTAGGCGGGGTTCACCCAGACGCCCTGGATCTGCACCGCGTCGGCGCTCACGTTGCCCAGTTCTGCCTTGAAGACGACCTGCCCCTGGCCGTCCCGGCGGATCAGCGAGTGTCCCTTCCCGATCAGGGTGGCCACGCGCTGCCGGTAGTGCTGGCCGCCGCCGATCAGCGGCGAGTACCCGACTTCCTCCTCGAACATCGCGACGCAGGCGGGCACCAGCACCTCAAAGTCGTCGTCGGTGGAGAACCGTACCTGCGGGTCCGCGGGCACGGCGGGAGTTCCGCGCAGCTCCATCAGGGGCTGGTTGGGCCGGACGTCGAAGGCCCGCGGATGGGCGGTCCGGTACGAAGACCAGATGCCGAGCACCCCCTCGGCCGGCCCGAAGATGGAGGACATGCGCCGCCCGCCGGCGGCCAGGTGGGCGCCCAGCCTGGCGCCCTGTTCGGCATCCAGCCCGGACGGGACCACGTTCACGCCCGCCCAGCAGGCCCCGGTGAGGACGCCGTCGTCGTACATTCCCAGGATGTGGGCACCGGACGGGGTGGGGCCGGCGGTCCCGGCGGTCTCCAGGTGGGCAGCGAGGAAGACGTTGGCCACCGGATCCGCGCGCACCAGCGCCCAAAGGTCCGCGGTATCCGCATCCGCCAGCGGCCGTATTCCGGCATGCTGATCGGCGGGCACGGCCCCGGCCGCACCCGCCGCGTCACGGCTAGCTGACGTTAACCACGGGGCTACCCTTGACAGCATTCTCGCCATCGGAGTCACCCATCTCCTCGGCAATCCTCAATGCTTCTTCGATCAGCGTTTCCACAATCTGGTCTTCGGGGACCGTCTTGATGACCTGGCCCTTCACGAAGATCTGGCCCTTCCCGTTGCCGGAGGCCACACCCAGGTCGGCTTCGCGGGCTTCGCCCGGTCCGTTCACGACGCAGCCCATCACGGCGACGCGCAGCGGCACCTCCATGCCTTCGAGCCCGGCGGTGACTTCGTCGGCCAGCTTGTACACGTCCACCTGGGCTCGCCCGCAGGAGGGACAGGAAACGATTTCCAGTTTGCGTTCCCGCAGGTTGAGCGACTGCAGGATCTGCAGGCCGACCTTGATCTCTTCCACGGGCGGGGCGGACAGGGACACACGGATAGTGTCCCCGATCCCCTTCGAGAGCAGCGCCCCGAAGGCGGTGGCCGACTTGATGGTGCCCTGGAAGGCCGGACCGGCCTCGGTGACACCGAGGTGCAGCGGCCAGTCGCCGCGTTCGGCCAGCAGTTCGTAGGCGCGGACCATGACCACCGGGTCGTTGTGCTTGACCGAGATCTTGAAGTCGTGGAAGTCGTGTTCTTCGAACAGCGACGCCTCCCAGACGGCGGATTCGACCAGCGCCTCCGGGGTCGCCTTGCCGTACTTCTGCATCAGCCGCGGGTCCAGGGAGCCGGCATTGACGCCGATCCGGATGGAGGTGCCGGCGGCCTTTGCGGCCTCGGCGATCTCCTTGACCTGGTCGTCGAATTTGCGGATGTTGCCCGGATTGACGCGGACGGCAGCGCAGCCTGCATCGATGGCGGCGAAGACGTACTTGGGCTGGAAGTGGATGTCCGCGATCACCGGAATCTGTGACTTCTTGGCGATGATCGGCAGGGCCTCGGCGTCGTCGGCGCTGGGGCAGGCCACTCGGACAATGTCGCAACCGGAGGCCGTCAGCTCGGCAATCTGCTGCAGCGTCGCGTTGATATCCGTGGTGGGCGTGGTGGTCATCGACTGCACGCTGATGGGCGAGTCCGACCCGACCCCGACGGAGCCGACCTTGATCTGCCGGGTCTTGCGGCGCGGCGCCAGGACTGGCGGTGGTGAAGCTGGCATTCCAAGATTGACCGAGGTCAAAACGTCCTCCATGTGCCGATAGGCAGTTGCTGATCAGGTTTCATTATCCCCTTCCCGCCGGGCGTTGGCACATGCAGCGGGAGTGGGAAGGATCATGCGTGGTGGGCGAACGCCCCGGTGACGGGCTTCCAGTCGGTGACTTTCAGGCCGGAGACGAAGTTGTTGACGTTGAACGGATCCTGCTTCAGCTCCTCCAGCAGGCTGGCTTCGTCCTCGGCGGTGAAGATCAGCAGCGCGCCGGTGCCGTCGGCGTAGGGGCCGGAGGCCAGCAGGCGGCCCCGGTCCAGGAAGCCGCCCAGCCAGGCGCGGTGGGCGGGACGGTATTCGTCCCGGCCGGGCTCGGAATCGGCGGCGTAGACATATTCGACGGCAAAGACACTCATGGTCTTCACCTTACCCGCCGGTGGATGTGGGCGGGCTATTGGCAGGACGAGTGTGGATGGGGCGGGGCTATTGGTGACGCCGGTGGTTGGCGCGGGGCTATTGGCAGGACGCGTGTGGTTGGTGCGGGGCTATTGGTACGAAACGAACCAGGGAGCCGGCTTCACGCCGGTGTAGGTGCGTTCCGGGCTGAAGGTCGGGGTGTCTTCGTCGTAGAAGTTCTTCCAGCCCATCCAGATGTTCTTCGGCAGGTCCTCCCGGAGGACCCGCCAGGTGTCCAGTTTCTGGTCGGGCCCGCCGTGGCCGTCGGCGTGCAGCACCAGGGCCAGCTCTTCGTGGCCGGTTTCCAGCTCCTGGCGGTCCGAAATCATCTGGTACTGAAACTGGTGCAGGATCAGCACCTTCTGGGGCAGGGAGTTCTTCCGGGTGAGTTTCGCCAGCCAGTCGCTGACCCGGTTGATCTCCGCTGCGGACACCGAGCCGATTTGCTCCATGTGACGCTGTCCCTTGCCCAGCCGCCATTCCGGGTCCAGGGCCAGGCCCACATGCGGTTCCTTCAGCAGATCCTCGTACATCTTGGCCTGGCTGAGGAAGTCCGACCGGCCCGGCTGCAAATCCAGCACCACGTACACCCCGGCCTCGCCGGCGGCATCAATCCACGGGCGCAACTCGTTTGGATCCGTCTCCTCCGAATAGTCGCCGTCCTTGCCGGCCGAGGCGCTGGCAACCGTGGCAATGATCTCGAAGGCCGGGACCACCGGTTCCTTGCTGTGCGGTTGGTACTGCTTGGCGAGTTTCTTCACGCGCTTCACCGACGCCTTGGGAACCTGCTCGCCGAGCGCGCCGAGGGCGGGCCCGGAGGGATGCCCGTACAGCGCCACCATCCGCCGGGACGGGAAGGCCATCTGGCCCCCGCCGGGCAGTTCCGGCACGGTCAGTGCTGCCGTGGTCCGGCGCGCGAAGGTGTCGCCGCTGCCGAACTCTTCGCCGACGGCGAGCACGCGGTTCTCGGGTTCTTGGCGCAGGAATTCGATGGTCTCGCTGCCGTGCCGCGGGTCTGCGTGCGGGTCCTGGAAGACCCGGGCGCCTGCCGCCTCCACGACCGCAAGGGTCGCGGGATAGTCCCGCCCGCCGTCCTTGTCCGTCAACACCGAGACGGCTGCGGGCTCCTCCGCACGCTCGGGCGCCTCCATGTCCCCGTCCGGGGGCAGGATTTCCGCGTCCGCCAGCAGCGGGGCCCACGCCTCGATGCCTTGATCCGGGTCGGCGCCGGACACCGTCGATGCGGTCTTCAAGGCCGCGGAGCCGGCAGCGGCCGAGGCGGCGGGCCCGGCAGCGGCCGAGGCGGCGGGCCCGGCCGCGGAGCCGGCCGTGGTCGAATCAGAGGGCCCGGCCGCGGAGTTGGCTTCCGGCGCGGCGCTCGGGGAGCCCTCCGGCTCGGCGGGCGGCCGGCCGAAAGCCTTGACTTGGCGGACGCCGAGGCGCTCCAGTTCTTCGGCCAGCCCGTCTCCCGCCAACAGCAGCGGCACACCCATCGGTACCGATTCGGCAGCCGCGGCAGCTATGGCCTCGGCGTCGCCGGGAGGCGCGACGAACGCCACGGGACTGGAGTCAAACAACGCCTGGCTGGCGGCGAGCGATGCTTCGGCGTCGGAGCCGGCAAGCACCTGCGGATCGGCGGCACCAGCCCTCAACTGCACGCGATCCGGGGCAGCCTCCGTTGACGCTGCCGATGATGGCGGATCCTGGGCCTCGCCCGGCGCGGTGCAACCGGCAAGTACAACAGCGGCCGCCAGGACGGCGGCGGCGCCGGCCCTGAACCGGGGCCTGCGGCCCATCGACGCCGCCCGGGCGGTGCCCCGAAGGCGCGCTGCGGTGCGGGCTGTACGCGGTGCCGTGCTCACAGGTCGTGGCTCCCTTCGCCGGTTCCGGCCAGTCTAACCACGGGGACCGGCAGGGTTCCAACCAACGGCGGGCGCGCCGCGCACAAGGGACTGCCGCGCACACGGGCATGCACCGCCGTCGTGCCGGATCAGGGGAGGTGGCGGTTTCGCCAGGGCGCCGCCATGCCGGATCAGCCGAAGATATTGACCGGTTTGACGATGTCTGCGTAAATCAGCAGCGCGCCCATGCCCATCATCACCACGGCCACCACGTAGGTCAGCGGGAGCAGCTTGGCGATGTCCACCGGCCCCGGATCCGGGCGGCGGAACAGCTTGGCGAAGCCGCGGCGGATGGCCTCCCAAAGCGCGCCGGCCACGTGCCCTCCGTCGAGCGGCAGCAGCGGGATCAGGTTGAACACGAACAGCGCCAGGTTGACCGAACCGACCAACCCGATCAGCGAGGCTGCCCGCGCCTCGAAGGGAATCTCGTCCATCGCGCTGATCTCGCCGGCAATCCGGCCCACGCCCACCACGCTCATCGGCCCGTTCGGGTCGCGCGGAGCATCGCTGAAGGCGGCCTCGGCCACGTCCGCCAGTCGCTGCGGCAGATGGAGCACCACGCCGGTGATCGCCTGCAGGTTCTCCCCCACGGCCGGGAGCACGTCGGCGGCCGGCTGCGGTACCAGCGCGGTGGTGGCGCCCATCCCCACGAAGCCCGCCTGCTCCGTCACCGGCTCGCCGTCGCCGTCGAGCAGCGGTTGCCCGGCGTCGTCGAATACCGGGCGTTCGGTGAGGATCGGGGTGATGGTCGTAGTGATTTCCCGGCCGTCGCGCTGGAGGGTGATCGGCGTCTGCTCCCCCGCCGCGGCCCGGATCCATTCGGTCAACTGGTACCAGTCGGTGACCGGCCTGCCGTCGAAGGCGGTGACGGTGTCCCCGGGCCGGATGCCCGCCGCGGTGGCGGGAGCCTCGGGATCGCTGGGCAGGCAGTCGGTCTGTCCGGTTTCGGCGGCCTGGGACGCCGGGACCACGCATTTATTGACCTGGGCAATGGTGGTGGTGGCCTGGGCGGTGCCGAAGCCGACCAGCACGATGCCGATGAGCACCGTGCCGATGACCAGGTTCACGAACGGACCGCCGAGCATGATGATGATCCGTTTCCAGACCGGCAGTTTGTAGAACATCCGGTTTTCGTCGCCGGGCTGCAGCCGCTCGGCTTCGGCCTGCCGGGCGTCGTTGGCCAGTTGCTGGAACATGCCGGTGCTGGACCGGCGGACCGCGCCGCCGCCGACGCCGCGGCCGCCCCCGTCGCCTCCGCCGTCCATGACCCTGCCGCCGTCCTTGCCGCCCCGGGCGCTGTCCTTGGCCGGCGGGTACATGCCGATCATCGACACGTAGCCGCCGAGCGGGATGGCCTTCACGCCGTATTCGGTCTCGCCGCGCCGTCGGGAGAAGAGGGTCTTGCCGAAGCCGACCATGTACTGGGTGACCCGCACCTTGAACAGCTTGGCGGGCAGCAGGTGGCCCACCTCGTGCAGGGCGATGGACACGGCGATGCCGACGGCCACGAAGAGGACGCCGAGAATGAAAAGCAGAATGGTCACAACATAGCCAAACGTTCGTGGGCCCGCGAGCGTGCCCAGTCCTCTGCGGCCAGCACTGCCGCCACGGTCAGTTCGTCGGACGGCGCGTGCGCATCCACCACGGCAGCCACCGTCTCCACAATCTCGTCGAAGCGGATCCGGCCGTCGTGGAAGGCGTCCACGGCTTCTTCGTTGGCCGCGTTGTAGACGGCCATGAAGGTCCCGCCGCGGCCGGCCGCCTCCTTGGCCAGCCGCACCGCGCCGAAGACCTCCTCGTCCAAGGGCTCGAAGGTCCAGCTGGTGGCACGGCTCCAGTCACACGGCTGCGCGGCGCCCGGTACCCGCTCCGGCCAGCCCATGCCGAGGGCGATCGGCAGGCGCATGTCCGGCGGCGACGCCTGCGCGATGGTGGATCCGTCGGTGAACTGCACCATCGAGTGCACCACCGACTGCGGGTGCACCACCACGTCGATCCGCTCCAGCGGGACGTCGAAGAGCAGGTGGGCTTCGATGACTTCCAGCGCCTTGTTCACCATCGTCGCCGAGTTGGTGGTGACCATCCGGCCCATGTCCCAGGTGGGGTGGGCCAGCGCCTGCGCCGGAGTGACGTCGCGCAGCTCGGCCCTGCTGTAGCCGCGGAACGGCCCGCCGGATGCGGTGACGATCAGCCGGTCCACTTCGGCGGCCGTGCCCGACCGGAGCGCCTGGGCCAGCGCCGAGTGTTCCGAATCCACCGGCACGATCTGCCCGGGCCGCGCGGCCTGCTTGACCAGGGACCCACCGGCAATGAGGGACTCCTTGTTGGCCAGCGCCAACAAGTGGCCCGCGCCGAGCGCGGCCAGCGTGGGGGCCAGGCCGATGGACCCGGTAATGCCGTTAAGCACGACGTCGGCGTCCGGCCACGCGGCGATCCGCGCCGCGGCGTCGGGGCCGGCAAAGAGCTCCGGCGAGTAGCCGGACACGCCGGCGTCCGCCGCGGCGGCCTTGATGGCCGTGGCCAGTTCATCCACCGTCCCGGCGGCGGTTCCGACCGCCTGGGCCCGGGTGTGGACCGCCTGCCGGGCGGCCAGTTCCACGTTGCCGCCGGCTGCGAGCGCCGTGACCTCGAAGCGTTCCGGGGCCGCGTCCACGACGTCGATCCCCTGCGTGCCGATCGAACCCGTGGAACCCAGCAGCACTACCTTGCGTCGGGCGGGAAGCGGTGCGGCGCGGGGCGGATCTCGGAACTCCATGCGCTCAATTATCCAGCACGGGCGGTCCGCCCGCCGAGCGCCAGCTGTGGGGCGTCCAAGTTACCCCTTGGCTTCGAGATCACCGGTTGTACGGGGTGATCTCGAAGCCATCCCCTGACCTGGTGTGCAGATCATCCTCTACGGCGCGTAATCCCGACGACACTCCTGGCCGCGCGGGCTGCTCCACCGGTCGTGCGGGACACGGCACCGGTGCAGGGAAAATCTGCCAGTGCAGGGTTTGTGGGCCCTGCACCGGCAGCGGAACCTTGCACCGGCGTCGATGTCAGCGCCTTGGCGCCCCCCGGCGAGCGCGGCGTTGCCGACTACGGCGAGCCATCGCCGCCACCGGCTACCCCTGCTTGACCGCCAGCACGTTGCAGGAGGCGCCCAGCAGGATGGTTTGCGCCGTGGAACCCATCACCAGCTTGCCTACCGGCGTGCGGTTACGCACCCCGATGACAATCAGGTCCGCCCCGGACTCTTCGGCGGCGTCGAGCACGTCGTCGGCGGCCAGCCCGTCCGAAATGCCGTGCCTGATGCTGAAATCAACGCCGGCCCCCGTCAGGACCGATTCCAGCCGGGTGACGTCGGCGGCGTCCGCATAGGTTGGGTCCACCAACCGGTCGGCCCGGGTGGTGTTGACCACCAGCAGCTTCGCCGAACGGCGGCCGGCCTCGTCGATGGCGGCGGCCAGTGCGGCGTCGCCCAGTGCGTTGGGAACATACCCCACCACTATCGTCGTCATGCGCTGACCTCCTTGCCTTGAGGGTTCTCGTCGTCGAGCATCGCCGATTCCATCACGCGCTGCCGCTTCTTCATCCAGAAGGACAGCGCGAAGATGACGACCAGGGCGATGTAGATGCCCGCCGAGATCGGAGTGGAAACCAACGCCATCGGATCACCCTGGGAGATGGCCAGCGAACGCCGCAGCTGGCTCTCGAAGATCGGGCCCAGGATCATGCCCACCACGAGCGGGGCGATCGGGTAGCCGTACCGGCGCATGAAGAAGCCCAGCACGCCCACCACCAGCAGCACGAACACGTCGACCGGGGTGAAGTTCACCGAAAACGCACCCATGGCTGCGAAGACCAGGATGCCGGCGTAGAGGTACGGCCGCGGGATCTGCAGGATCTTCACCCAGATGCCGACCAGCGGCAGGTTCAGGACCAGCAGCATCAGGTTGCCCACGTAGAGGCTGGCGATCAGTGCCCAGACCAGGGCGCCCTCGACCTCGAACAGCAGCGGCCCGGGCTGGATGTTGTAGCGCTGGAAAGCCACCAGCATCATCGCCGCCGTCGCCGTCGTCGGAATGCCCAGCGTCAGCAGCGGGACCAGCACGCCGGCCGCGGCCGCGTTGTTGGCCGACTCCGGCCCGGCCACGCCTTCGATGGCGCCGCGCCCGAATTGCTTCTTGCGCGCGCCCCTGGCCAGTTTCTTCTCGGACGCATAGGACAGGAAGGTGGCCACGTCGGCGCCGCCGGCCGGCATGGTGCCGATCGGGAAGCCGATGAAGGTCCCGCGCAGCCACGGCTTCCAGGACCGCCGCCAGTCCTCCTTCTTCATCCACGACGTCCAGCCGCCGGTCACCGGGATGACCTTGACGGGCCCGTGCCGCAGCCGGGACGCCACGTACAGCGCCTCGCCCAGCGCGAACAGCCCCACGGCCACCAGCACCACGTCGATCCCGTCCGCCAGGAAGGGGCTGCCGAAGGTGTAGCGCTGCTGGCCGGTCATCAGGTCCACGCCCATGAACGCCATGAACAGTCCCAGCCCCAGCGAGGCCAGGCCGCGCAGCACCGAGGCGCCCAGCAGCGCGCCGACGGTCAGGAACGCCACGACCATCAGGGCAACGTACTCCACCGGACCGATTTGCACGGCGAACGCAGCCACATAGGGCGCCACGAAACTCAGCAGCACCGTGGCCACCGTGCCGGCGATGAAGGAACCGATTGCCGCCGTCGCCAGCGCCGCGGCACCGCGGCCGGCTTTCGCCATCCGGTTGCCCTCGAGCGCGGTGACGATGGAGGCGGATTCACCGGGCGTGTTCAGCAGGATCGACGTGGTCGAGCCGCCGTACATGCCGCCGTAGTAAATGCCGGCGAAAACGATGATCGCCGCCGTCGGCTCGAGGCTGTAGGTGATCGGCATCAGCAGGGCAACGGTCATCGCCGGGCCGATACCCGGCAGCACCCCCACCGCCGTTCCGACCAGGACGCCGCCCAGGGCGTACAGCAGGTAGATCGGCTGCATCGCCACGGAGAAGCCCTCGAGGAGGGCGTAGAAGTTATCCATTCAGGAACGGCACCCCTTCGAGCACGCCGGCAGGCAGCGAGACGCCGAGGAGCCCGGCGAACGCGAACTGCAGCAGCAGCGCCATGACTACCCCGACCACGGCCGCACGCCACAGCGGCTTGGCGCCGAGCGCCCACGCCGCGCCGACGAACAGCACGGCCGCGGCAACCGGCCAGCCCAGCGGCACGATCAGGAAAATATGAACGACGACGGCGCCCGCCATCTTGGCGACGGTCAGCCAGTCCGTCTTGACATCCGGATCGATGTCTTCGCCCTCTTCGGCCTCGCCGGTGACGCCGCGCAGCAACTGCACGATCAGGCCGGCACCGACGGCCACCAGCAGGCCGGAGACGATGTACGGCAGCGCCCGGGGCCCGATGTCGCTGGCCGCGTCGGGCGTTTCGATCCCCGCCCCGGCCACGAACCCGACGATCCCGATGCTCAGGATCACGGCCGCGAAGATTATTTCTCCGAGCGGCTTGCCCGGGGCGGCAGTGCCGCCCCGGACCGCTCCAGTAGTGGAAGAGGCCATGGTTACTTCACGAGACCGATATCCGTCAGGGTCGCGGTGACTGTCTTGATGTCCTCCGTCAGGAAGCTCTCAAATTCTTCGCCGGCCAGGAACGCGTCGCCCCAGTTGTTGGTGGACAGGGTTTCCTTCCACGCATCGGTGTCGTGCAGCTCGGTCATCAGTGCCGTGAGCTTCTCCGCCTGGGCATCGTCGATAGACCCGGGAGCCACGACGCCGCGCCAGTTGGTGAGCACCACGTCCATGCCCTGCTCCTTCAGCGGCTTGACCTCGGGCAACTGCGGCGCCGCCTCCGGGCCGGAGACCGCCAGGGCGCGCAGCTTGCCGGCCTTGACCTGCTCCGCGTACTCCCCCACGCCGGAGATGCCGGCCGAGACCTTGTTGCCCAGCAGCGCCGCCAGCGATTCCCCGCCACCGGAGTACGGGATGTAGTTCAGGCTGTCGGCGCCGATTCCGGCTTCCTTCAGCATGAGGCCGGCCAGGATGTGGTCGGCGCCGCCGGCGGAGCCGCCGGTGATGGAGACGCCCTTGCCCTTGGCCTTGACGTCGGCGATCAGGTCGTCGATCGTCTGGTACGGCGAGTCGGCGGGAACGACGACGACGAGCGGCTCTTCGGTGAGCCGGGCGATCGGCGTGGTGTCTTCGATCCGGTTCTTCGACTTGTTGGTTTCCACGGCCCCGACCATGACGTACCCCATCACCATCAGGGTGTCCGGGTTCTGTTCGGTGGCCAGCTTCGCCAGCCCGTTGGTGCCGCCGGCGCCGCCGATGTTGACCACCGAGGCGCTGGAAACCAGGTCGTTTTCCTGCAGATCCTTCTGAATGGCGCGGCCGGTCTGGTCCCAGCCGCCGCCCGGGTCTGCCGGGACAATGATGTTCAACTTGTCGATGCCGGCTTCTTCGGCACCGCCCCCGCCGCCACCAGTGGAGCCGCAGGCTGCCAGGACCAGGGCGGATGCTGCCGCGGCGGCCACCAGGGCCGAACGGCGTCTCATCGTACGGTCGAGCTTCATGTAGGTTCTTCCTCCTCCAACCGGCGTGATGGGCATCACCATGCCGTGCGCCCCAGCGTAGGGGCCGGCCCGGCGCGCGGGAAGAATGCGGTCATTGTGGCCGTATTGGTCATTGTGGTCACAACCGCGCCCCGCGCCGAGGCACCAGATGGCGGCTGCAAAGTGGCGCAGCTAACAGCATGAGAAAATGGTGGTGTGTTCCAATCCCTGTCGCTGCGGACCCAGCTGTTTGTGCTGCAGCTGTCCATCCTGCTCGCCGTCGTGCTGGTGGCCGGCTCGGTCGCCATTTCGATGCAGGAGCAGCAGATCCGCGACGCCTACGAGGGACGGATGATCGGCGTGGCACGCTCGGTGGCGCAACTGCCGTCCATTGTGGACGCCTTCGACGACGAAGACCCCAGCGAGACCATCCAGCCGATCGCCGAGCTCATCGCGCAGTCCACGGGCGTGACCTATGTGGTGGTCACGGACGACCGCGGGATCCGCTACTCACACCCGAACCCGGCATTGATCGGGCAGATGGTTTCCACGGACCCGTCGATCCCGTTGTCCGGCGAGACGTTCGTGGGCAGGCAGACCGGCACGCTGGGCGAGTCGTGGCGGGTGAAGGTGCCCGTCTATGACCGGTCGGGCGGAACCGTGATCGGCACGGCGTCGGTCGGCACCTTGGAATCAACGCTGCGCGATGACCTCAACGACGACTTGCCCGTTCTGCTGGCCTGGCTCATCGCGGCGGCACTGGTCGGATCGGCTGGCGCGATCTACATCTCGCGGCTGGTGTGGCGGCGGATCTATCAGCTCGAGCCGGAGGAGATCGCCGCCCTGCTCGAAACGCGCGACGCGATGCTGCACGGCATCGGCGAGGGCGTGGTCGCCGTCGACGACCGCGGGCGCATCGCCTTGCTCAACGATGAGGCGAAACGCCTCCTGGAGGTCTCCGATGCCGCTTTGGGCCAGCCAGCCACCACCATCCTGGAACCGGAGCTGGCAGCAATGCTCGCGGCCACCGGCGGCGCCGACGAAACGGTCCTCGCCGGCGAACGGGTGCTGCTGGCCCGGGCCAATGCGGCCACCGTGGACTCGCGCCGCGTGGGCAGCGTCCTCATCCTGCGTGACCGCACCGAACTGCACCAGCTGCTGCAGGATTTGGACGGCGCACGGGATGTCACTCAGGCCCTGCGTGCCCAGGCACACGAATTTTCCAACAAGATGCATGTGATCTCCGGCCTGCTGGAACTGGGCCGCGCGCAGCAGGCGGTGGACTTCATCTCGCGCTCCGGCCACGGCGGGTCGGTGGTGGCGGGCGAACTGGCCCCGGGCATCACGGACCCGGACGCGGCCAGCCTGCTGATGGCCAAGACCACCATCTGCGACGAAAAGGACATCAGGCTGCTCATCGATCCGGCATCCGAGCTCGCCCCGGACGGCACCACCGATGCGGTCACGGTGCTCGGGAACCTGATCGACAACGCCATCGAAGCCGTGGGGATGCAGGGAACCATCACCGTCGCCATCGCCAGCGGCCCGGCCGGCTGCACCATCACGGTCGCCGACGACGGCCCCGGCATCCCGGCGGAGGAATACCACCGCATCTTCGAGCCCGGCGTCTCGGGCAAGGAGGCCGCGCTGCCGGGCAGCCGGGGGTTCGGCCTCGCGCTGGTCAGCCGCGTCGCCGCGCGGCGCGGAGGCAGCGCCCGCGTGGCGGCGTCGGCCTCCGGCGGCGCCGAGTTCACGGTCACGTTCTCGCCCACCCCGCCCAACGCCCGCGCGCACGAAATTCCGGTCCCATGAGCCAGATCCGCACGGTCGTCATCGACGACGACAAAGAAGTTGCCGGCGTGCATACCGGCTTCCTGCTGGCCCACGGCGCCTTCGACGCCGTGGGTACCGCATACACCGGGGCCGAGGGCCTGGCCATGGTCGCGGCGCTACGCCCCGAACTGGTGCTGCTGGACATCCACCTGCCGGACATGAGCGGCATCGAAGTGCTGCGCGCGGTCCGGAACCTTCCCGGCGAACCTGTCGACGTGATCGCGATAACTGCGGCACGCGAACTGGACACGGTGCGGGCCGCGATGGCCGGCGGCGTGCTCCACTACCTCGTCAAGCCGTTCAACGCGCGGGTGCTGATGGAGCGGCTGGACGCCTATGTGGAACACCGCCGGCACATCAGCGGCAGCGACGACTCCGCCGTGCTGGACCAGGACGGCATCGACCGGCTGCTCGCGCCGCAGCTCGAGGCCGGCAGGGAGTCCGCCCGGCGGGACGCGGACGGAACGGCCGAAGGCCCGGCGCCCCGCGGCGCCTCGGGCGCACCCCGGCTGTTGCCGCGCGCTGCCGCCGCCTCCGGAAGCGATGCCGGCCGCGCCGCGCTTTCCGCCGTCGCGCTGTCCGGCTCCGGGGCCGCGGTTCCGCTGCCCAAGGGCCTGTCCCTGCCCACCCTGGAGGCGGTGATCGCCGACCTGCATGCGGCCGGCGCGGCCTCCTCTGCGTCCGAGGTCGCCGGGCGGCTGGGCCTGGCCCGGGTCAGCGCGCGGCGCTACCTGGAGTACCTGGTGTCGCGCGGCGAGGCACGGATCACCCCGCGGTACGGGGCAGCCGGCCGGCCGGAGAAGTTTTACGTCCCGATAGGCCGCTAGGACTGTGTTCCGGTCCCGCTCACAAGTCAGGACGGGGCCTGCGTCCCGACCAGACGTTAGGACGGGGTTTGCCCGGCCCGCCGCAGGATCTGCTCGGCGTGCTTGAGGACCGGCCCGTCGACCATTTGGCCGCGGAACCGGAAGGCCCCGGATTCGGTGGCGGCGGCGGCCAGCAGCGCGGCCGCATGGTCGGTTTCTTCCTCGCCCGGGCGATAAGCGGCCCGCACCACGTCGGCCTGGCTGGGGTGGATGATGGCCTTGGCCGCGAACCCCGAGGCGACGGCGTCCTCAGCCTCGGCGGCGAGCCCGCCGAGGTCCGCTATGTCGAGGTAGACCGAGTCGATGGCGGCCTTGCCGTAGGCGCCGGCGGCGAGCAGGACCTGCGAACGCGCCTGCCGGGCCACGTCCCGATAGGTTCCGGACGCGAACCGGCTGGAGCTGCCGCCCAGTGAGGCGACCAGGTCCTCGGCTCCCCACATCAGCGCGGTGACGTTCGCGCAGCGTGCCAGTTCCGCGGCGCGCAGCACGCCGAGGGCCGTCTCGCACAGGGCCACCACCGAGTACTCCCCCAGTCCGCCGGCCGCCGCCGCGTCCTCCGCCTTGGCCAGCATGATGGTGCGGTAGCCGGACCGGCGGACGGCATCCAGGTCCGGTGCGTGGTCGGCGGTGCCGGCCGCGTTGACCCGGACGATCGTCCGTTCGGGGTCCAGCGGGTTGTCGATGATGGCTGCCCGGGCCGCCGCACGGTCGGCCGGAGCAACGGCGTCCTCCAGGTCCAGGATCACCGCGTCGGCGCGTGCGGCCGCCTTGCCGTACCGGTCCGGGCGGTCAGCCGGACAAAACAGGATGGCCGGTCCCATGCCGAAGCCGGTCATCGGCTTCCGTCCCCGGGCCGGCCGTCCCACAGTTCGGCGTCGGCCGTTTCCGAGCCCGCGATGGCGTCCGCGTGGCCATCCTTGGTCCACATCAGGCAGCTGCGCGTCACCGTGGCGACCACATCCCCGTGTTGGTTCCGGCCGGTATGGTGCATGGTCACCACCCCGGTCCCCGGCCGGGACCGGGACAGCCGCTTGTCGGTGACCACCGTCTCCGTGTACAGGGTGTCCCCGTGGTAGAGCGGGTGCGGGAACGTCACGTCGGTCATGCCCAGCTGAGCCACGATCGTGGACTGGGTGAGCTGGCCGACCGACTGGCCCACCACGGTGGCGAGGGTGAACATGGAATTCATCAGCCGCTGGCCGAACGGCTGCTCCGCCGCCCACGCCGCGTCGAGGTGCAGGGCCTGGTTGTTCATGGTGGCGGTGGTGAAGAAAACATTGTCCGCCTCGGTGACCGTCCGGCCCGGCCGGTGCGCGTAGATGACGTCTGCCTCGATCTCCTCGAAGTAGAGCCCGCGCTGGATGATCACTTTCTGCGCCCCGGCCGCTTCCGACGGCGTCGCCGCTGCCCCGGCGTCGGTGTTCACCGGGCACCCGCCTGGTACTGGTCGACCCGGAGCTCGGCTCCGGTGGCCGCCACGACGTCCCGCATGTCGACGCCGGGGGCCGTCTCGCGCAGCACCAGTCCCTGCTCCCCGACGTCGATGACCGCCAGGTCGGTGATGATGGTGTCCACGCAGCCCCTGCCGGTCAGCGGCAGTGTGCATTCGGTCAAAATCTTGGGATTCCCGTCCCTGTCCACGTGTTCCATCATGACGATCAGCCGTTTGGCGCCGAAGACCAGGTCCATGGCACCGCCCATGCCCTTGACCATCTTGCCGGGGATCATCCAGTTGGCCAGGTCCCCGGTCCGGGACACCTGCATGGCGCCGAGAACGGCGACGTCGACGTGCCCGCCGCGGACCATGCCGAAGGAAGCGGAAGAGTCGAAGATCGCCGCTCCCCGGTTGAGCGTCACGGTCTCCTTTCCCGCGTTGATCAGGTCCGGGTCGATGTTGTCCTCGGTCGGATAGGGGCCGACGCCGAGGATCCCGTTCTCCGAATGCAGGATGACTTCCACGCCGTCGGGGATGTAGTTGGGGACGAGGGTGGGCATGCCGATGCCCAGGTTCACGTACTGCCCGTTTTCCAGTTCCCGGGCCACCCGGGCGGCCAATTCGTTGCGCGTCAGCGCCATGGCGTGCTCCTTACTTCCCGGTCGCGGTGTCTTGGCCGGCCAGCCGCACCGTGCGTTTTTCGATCCGCTTTTCCACCTCCGGCGCCACCACCACCCGCTGGACGAAGATGCCGGGGGTGTGGATCTGCTGGGGGTCCAGTTCGCCCGGTTCCACGAGTTCCTCGACCTCGGCGATCGTGATCTTGCCGGCCATGGCGCACAGCGGATTGAAATTCATGGCGGTCACGTGGAACACCAGATTGCCCAGCCGGTCGCCCTTCCAGGCGTGCACCAGGCCGAAGTCGGGCCGCAGGGACTCCTCCAGCACGTACTCGGCCCCGCCGAAGCTGCGGACCTCCTTCGGTTCCGACGCCTTGGCGACCCCGCCGTCGGCGTCGTATTTGCGCGGCAGCCCGCCCTCACTGACCTGGGTGCCGACACCGGCAGCCGTATAGAACGCGGGTATCCCGGCCCCGCCGGCGCGCAGCTTCTCCGCCAGCGTCCCCTGCGGGGTCAGCTCCACTTCCAGCTCGCCGGCCAGGAACTGCCGGGCGAACTCCTTGTTCTCACCCACGTAGGAGCTGATGGTGCGCCGGATGCGCCCGTCGGCCAGCAGCACGCCCAGCCCCCAGTCGTCCACGCCGCAGTTGTTGCTGATGGTCTCCAGGTCGGTGGTGCCGGCGTCGTGCAGGGCCTGGATCAGCGCCACCGGAATGCCGCACAGGCCGAAGCCGCCCACGGCCAGCGAGGCGCCGTCGGGAATGTCCGCCACGGCCTCCGCGGCGGAAGCTACTACCTTGTCGATCACTGCGTCCTCCTCTGCCTGCGGTCTGTCAAAGCCCCAGTTCGCGGGCGATGAGCATCAGCTGCACTTCGGTGGTCCCTTCCCCGACCTCCAGGATCTTCGAGTCGCGGTAGTGGCGGGCCACCCGGAATTCGTTGATGAAGCCGAAGCCGCCGAAAATCTGGGTGGCGTCGCGGGCGTTGTCCATGGCGGCTTCGCCTGCCACCATCTTGGCAATCGCGGACTGGGTTTTGAAGTGTTGGCCGGCGAGCATCCGGGCGGCGGCGTCGTAATACGCCAGCCGCGCCGTGTGCGCGCGGGCCTGCATCCGGGCGATCTTGAACTGGATGGCCTGGAAGGAGCCGATGCTGGTGCCGAAGGCCTGGCGCTCCTTGGCGTAGCGCACCGCCTCGTCCACGCAGCCCTGCGCCGCGCCCGTGGCCAGCGCGGCGATGGCGATCCGGCCCTCGTCCAGGATTTGCAGGAAGTTGGCATACCCCCGGCCGCGGCGGCCCAGCAGGTTCTCCTCCGGGACCCGGACGTTGTCCAGGGTGAGCGGATGCGTGTCGGAGGCATTCCAGCCCACCTTGTTGTACGCCTTCTCGGCGGTGAAGCCCGGGGTGTCGGTGGGAACCAGGATGGTGGAAATCTCCTTCTTCAGCGAGCCGTCGTCGCGCTCGGAGGTGCCGGTGACCGCGGTGACGGTGACCAGCCGGGAGATGTCGGTGCCGGAATTCGTGATGAATTCCTTGTGCCCGTTGACCACCCACTGCCCGTCCACGAGCTCGGCCCGGGTCTTCGTGCCGCCCGCGTCCGAGCCCGCTTCGGGTTCGGTCAGGCCGAAGCCGGCGAGCGCCTCGCCGCTGGCCAGCATGGGCAGCCACTGTTGTTTCTGGTCCTCGCTGCCGAAGCGGTAGATGGGCATGGCCCCCAGGGAGACCCCCGCCTCCAGGGTGATCGCCACCGATTGGTCCACCGCACCGAGTTCTTCCAGCGCCAGGGCGAGCGCAAAGTAATCGCCGCCCATGCCGCCGTACTCCTCGGGGAACGGGAGGCCGAACAGTCCCATCTCGCCCATCTGTGCCACCACTTTGTACGGGAAGCTGTGCTCCTCGTCGTGCTTGGCGGACACCGGGGCCACCACCTCGCGGGCAAATTCCCGCACGGTCCCCACCAGGTCCTGATAGTCCTCGCTCAGTGAAAAGTCAGGCATGGTCATGCCCCTTTCTGTTCAGGTTCTTCGGGGACAGGATCCGCTGCCCGCACGACGGCGACGATCTGGCCGGCCTTGACCAGGTCGCCGGGTTTGAGGTTGATGCTGGCCTCGCCGGCGATCGCGGCGCTCAGCTGGTGTTCCATCTTCATCGCTTCCACCGTCAACAGCGGCTGGCCGGCCACCACCCGCTCACCGTTGGCCACCGCCACGGATGTCACCGTCCCGGGCATCGGCGAGCGCACCTCGGGTGATGTCTCCCCCTCGGCCTGGCGGACCCCCGCGAGGGCGTCGGCGAGCCGCCGCTCCCGGCCGCGGACGGTCACCCGGGCCGACCAGCCGGCGTCGCCCAGCCAGATCGTGCCGTCTGCGCCGAACGCGTGGCGCAGCGGCCGGCGGAGTCCGTCGACCTCCGCCGCGTGCCCGGTCCGGTCCAGCACGACGGCGTAGCTGCCGCCGCCGGCCGTCACCAGGGCGCCGGCGGGCGCGTCGGCGGCCGCGTCGCCCGTCCAGGCCACCGTCACGTCGCGGTGTTCTCCGCCGCCGAGGTCGAAGCTGACCGTGCCCGGGCGCGGCCCGCTCAACCGCCAGCCCTCGCTCCGCCAGGCGGACCCCGCGCCGCCGGCGGCACATGCCTGGATGCGCGCGTCCCGTTGCCGGAGCAGCCAGTCCACGGCGGCCACGCACAGTTCGGCGTCACCGGGCCGGCGGAACTGCTGGTGTTCGATCTTTCGGTCGATCAGCGTGGTGTCCAGCCGCCCGGCCCGCACGTCCTCGTCGGCCAGCAGGCTGCGGAGGTGCTCGATGTTGGTATGGATGCCCAGCACCATGGTGTCGGCGAGCGCACCGTCCAGCCGTGCCAGGGCCTGCTGCCGGTCTTCGCCCCAGGCGATGACCTTGGACAGCAGCGGGTCGTAGTCGGAGGGGATGACCAGTCCGGGCAGCAGCGAACTGTCCACCCGGATGCCCTCCCCGGCGGCTTCCTCCAGCGCCAGCACCGTGCCCGCCGAGGGCAGGAACTGCTGCGAGGGATCCTCCGCATAGACGCGCGCCTCCACCGCATGTCCCGTGAGTACGACGTCGGACTGCGCCGGCGCGAGCACCTCACCGGCGGCGATGCGCACCTGCCACTCCACCAGGTCCAGGCCGGTCACCAGCTCGGTGACCGGGTGTTCCACCTGCAGCCGGGTGTTCATCTCCATGAAGAAAAACTCGTCGGGGGCGTCGTCGGAGACCAGGAACTCCACCGTTCCGGCCCCGGTGTAGTCCACCGAGCGGGCGGCATTGCAGGCGGCCTCGCCGATCCTGCCGCGGGTGGCGGCGTCGAGCAGCGACGACGGAGCCTCCTCGATGACTTTCTGGTGCCGGCGCTGCAGCGAGCATTCGCGCTCCCCCAGGTGGATCGCGTTGCCGTGCCGGTCGCACAGCACCTGAACCTCGATGTGCCGCGGCCGGGCGATCAGCCGCTCGAGGAAGAGCGTGTCGTCGCCGAAGGCGGAGGCGGCCACCCGGCGCCCGGCGGCGAGCGCGGCGCGCAGTTCCCCGGGCCGCTGCACGGCCATCATCCCCTTGCCGCCGCCGCCGGCCGACGGCTTGATCAACAGCGGGTAGCCGACCTCTTCGGCGGCCCGGACCAGCCCGTCGTCGTCCAGCCCCGGTTCCGCGATCCCGGGAATGACCGGGACCCCATGCGATGCCACGTGGTTCTTGGAGCGGATCTTGTCCCCCATGATCCCGATCGCCCCGACATTGGGTCCGATGAACACGATGCCGGCCGCCTCCAGCGCTTGGGCGAACGCCACGTTCTCGCTGAGAAAGCCGTAGCCGGGGTGGACGGCCTCGGCGCCCGTGGCCTTGCAGGCTTCGATCACCGCGTCGATGCGCAGGTAGCTCTCGGTGGCCGGGGCGGGCCCGATCCGCACCGCGATGTCGGCCTCGCGCACGTGGCGGGCCCCGGCGTCGGCATCCGAATAGACGGCCGCGGCCCGGATGCCCATGGCGCGCAGCGTGCGGATGACCCGGCAGGCGATTTCGCCGCGGTTGGCAACCAGGACGGTTTCAAACACTCTGGATCACATCCTGAACAGGCCGAAGGCGGTCTCGGGCAAGGGACTGTTGGCGCAGACGTCAAGGGCGAGGCCGAGCACGGTCCGGGTCTGCGCCGGGTCGATGATCCCGTCGTCCCAGAGCCGGGCGGTGGAGTAATACGGGTTGCCCTGCGCTTCGTACTGCTCCCGGATGGGGGCCTTGAACGCCTCCTCGGCCTCGGCGCTCCACTCCTCCCCGCGGGCTTCCAACTGGTCGCGTTTGACGGTGGCCAGGACCGAGGAGGCCTGGTTGCCGCCCATCACCGAAATGCGAGCGGCCGGCCACATCCAGAGGAAGCGCGGCGAGTAGGCGCGGCCGCACATGGAGTAGTTGCCGGCGCCGAAGGACCCGCCGATCACCACGGTCAGCTTCGGCACCCGGGCGGTCGCGACGGCGGTCACCATCTTGGCGCCGTGCTTGGCGATGCCGCCGGCCTCGTAGTCGCGGCCGACCATGAAGCCGGAAAGGTTCTGCAGGAAGACCAGCGGGATGCCGCGCTGGTCGCAGAGTTCAATGAAGTGCGCGCCCTTGAGGGCAGATTCGGAAAAGAGCACCCCGTTGTTCGCCACGATGCCCACCTGATGCCCGTGGAGCCGGGCGAACCCGGTGACCAGCGTGGTGCCGTACTCCCGCTTGAACTCGTGGAAGCGGCTGCCGTCCACCAACCGGGCGATGACCTCGCGGACGTCGTAGGCGGCGTTGACGTCCACCGGAACGGCTCCGTAAATTTCCTGCGGTTCGGCCGCCGGAGCCTCCACGGGCGCTGTCTCCCAGGCCGGTGTCCGGCACGGGAGCGTGGCCACGATGTCGCGGACAATCTCCAGCGCGTGCACATCGTTCTCGGCCAGGTGGTCGGTAACCCCCGAGGTCCGCGCATGCAGTTCGCCGCCGCCGAGTTCCTCCGCGGTGACAACTTCGCCGATGGCCGCCTTCACCAGCGGCGGGCCGCCCAGGAAGATGGTGCCCTGGCCGCGAACGATCACGGTTTCGTCGCTCATCGCCGGAACGTAGGCGCCGCCGGCCGTGCAGGAACCGAGCACCGCGGCGATCTGCGGGATTTTAGCCGCCGACATCCGCGCCTGGTTGTAGAAGATGCGGCCGAAGTGCTCGCGGTCCGGGAAGACGTCGTCCTGCTTGGGGAGGAACGCGCCGCCCGAGTCCACCAGGTAGATGCACGGCAGGTTGTTCTCCAGCGCCACCTCCTGGGCGCGCAGGTGTTTCTTAACCGTCATTGGATAGTAGGTGCCGCCCTTGACGGTCGCATCGTTGCAGACCACCAGCACGTGGCGACCGTGCACCAGGCCGATGCCGGCGATCATCCCCGCCCCCGGCGAATCGCCGTCGTACATTCCCTCTGCGGCCAGCGGCGCGATTTCCAGGAACGGGCTGCCCTCGTCCAGCAGCGTGTCGACCCTGTCCCGCGGCAACAGCTTGCCCCGCTCCAGGTGGCGCCGGCGCGAGCCCTCCGGCCCGCCCGCCGCCACCGAGGCCAGGCGGGCGTGCAGTTCGGCAGCCAGCCGGCGCTGCTGCTCGTCGTTGGCCCGGAAGCTGTCACTGGTAGTGTCCACCCGGGAAGCCAGTGTCTCCATCGACACCTTCCTGGCCGAAGCCGTCGCGCGCCCACGCCCGCCGCCCGCTGGGGGGCAACTGGCCTGAAGGACGCATTTTGGTTAGTCTGTACTAACTGAAATCAGGCTAGTGGCCGTTAAGTGTCTTGTCCAGCACTTATTCGGCACCTTCTCGAAGGAACCGATCCATGCCCGCAGCACCGCATGCCGCCGCCGTGACGCGCCAGACCGGCCGCAGCCTGGCCAAGGCCACCCGGAGGGCCGCACTGCTGGACGCCGCTGCCCGCCTCTTCGCCGAGCGCGGCTTCAACGGCGTGTCCATCGAAGACCTCGGCTCGGCGGCCGGCGTCAGCGGGCCGGCCGTCTACCGGCATTTCGAGAGCAAACATGCGGTGCTGGCGGCACTGCTCACGGGCGTCAGCCAGGACCTGCTCGACGGCGGCCAGGACGTGGCGGCCGGCCAGCAGGACGCCGAGGAGGCGCTGCGCGGCCTGGTCGCCTTCCACGTGGACTTTGCCTTGAAGAATCCCGACGTCATCCGGGTCCACGACAGGGACCTGGACAGCCTCCCCGCCGAGGACTCGGCGCTGGTCCGGACGCTGCAGCGCACCTATGTGGAGGTGTGGGTTTCCGTGCTGGCGCGGCTGCTGCCGGAGGCGGACGCGGCGCAGTTGCGGGTCCGCGCACACGCCGTCTTCGGACTGATCAACTCCACGCCGCACTCGACCCACCGGAGCCGGCAGCCGCGGGAAGCCTGGCGCCGCAATCTGCTGGAACAAATGGCTTGGGCCGCGTTGAAAGCCGAGTAGGGTGTATCAGACACCAACTAGCCGAAAGGTCTGCTGTGATTGAGCTTCGTCCTGTAGAACCTGCCGACCTCGACGAGTTCTTCGAGTACCAGCAGGATCCCGACGCCAACCATATGGCGGCGTTTGCCGCCCGGAATCCGTCTGACCGCGGCGTGTTTGATCTCCACTGGCAGAGCCTGCTCAACGACGAGTCCATCACCGTGCGCACCGTCACCGTCGACGGCGAGGTGGTGGGCAGCGTGCTGGCCTACCCCAACGAGGGGTACCCGGAACTGAGCTACTGGACGGCGAAGTCGCAGTGGGGCAAGGGCGTCACCACCGCGGCCGTCGAGGCCTTCCTGCGGGAATTTTCCGCGCGTCCCATCCGGGCGCGGGTGGTCAAGGACAACCTTGGGTCGGTCAAGGTCCTGCACAAGCTCGGCTTCCGGACCGTCGGCGAGGCCCAGGGCTTCGCCAACGCCCGCGGCGCCGTGGTGACCGAGGAGATCCTCGAACTGGCCTGAGCCGCCTCTGCACCCTGATCACACCATGGCCAGCACCATGGCCGGGCTGATCACACCATGGCCAGCACCATGGCCGGGTCCGACAGGATCGTGCCCACGTCGGCGAGGAAGCGTCCCGCCTGCTCCCCGTCCACCACGCGGTGGTCGAAGGACAGGCTGAGCGTCACCACATCGCGCAGCGCCACCTCCCCCCGGTATTCCCACGGCTGCCGGCGCACCGCGCCGAGGGCAAGGATGGCCGACTCCCCCGGGTTCAGGATCGGCGTTCCGGCGTCGATGCCAAACACCCCGATGTTGGTGATGGAGATGGTCCCCCCGCGCAGATCGGCCGGGGCGGTCCTGCCGGCGCGTGCCGTCTCGGTCAGCTCCCCCAGGGCCTCGGCCAGCCGGTGCAGGTCCATCCGGTGCGCGTCCTTGATGTTCGGCACGGTCAGTCCGCGCGGGGTCGCCGCGGCGATGCCCAGGTTCACGTAGTTCTGCTGCACGATCTCGCCGGCGTCCCCGTCCCAGCGGGAGTTCAGCTCGGGGCGGCGCTCCAGCGCCAGGCACAGGGCTTTGGCGGTGATGGTCAGCGGCGTGAGTTTCAGGGCGGCGAACGCCTTGCCCGCCTTGAGCCGCCGGATCAACTCCATGCTCTCCGTCGCGTCGACGGTAAGGAACGAGGACGCATGCGGGGCGGTGAAAGCACTGGCCACCATGGCGGCGGCGGTGTGCTTCCGTACGCCCCTGACCGGGATCCGCGTCTCGGCCTCCGCGGCGCCGCCGAGCCAGCCGCCGGCCGTCCCGGACACGGCGTCCGGGGCCGCGACCGCCGGGGCCGCTGCGGCCGCCTCGTGGACGGCGAGGACGTCGTCGCGGGTGATCAGGCCCCGTTCTCCGGTCCCGGCCACCTGGGCCAGATCGACTCCGAGGTCCTTCGCCAGCTTGCGGACCGGCGGGGTGGAGCGTGGCCGCTCCGGGATCGTCCCGGACGGTTCGGCCAAGGCCTGACCGGGCGCCCCGGCCGGCCGGCCGGCGGCCGCAACATCCGCGGCTCCGGCGGGCTCCGTGTCCGGCGCGCGCCCGTCCAGGGTCGCCGGATAGGTGGCCGGCACCGCCGCGGTGGCCGCCCCTCCGGTCTTGCGCGGGCGCCGGGCCGGCCGCCCGTTCCCTTCGGCCGCCGCACCGTACCCCACCAGGTTCGCCTCGCGGCGCGGTTCCGGCGGGCTTCCCGCGGCCTTGACGCCGTCGTCGCCCTGCCCCGCGTCTTCCACCTCGATGGAGACGATCGGCTCGCCCACGCTGACCGTGGTGCCGGGTACCTCATGCAGGGTCCGGACCACGCCGGCGAACGGCGAGGGCAGCTCGACCACGGCCTTGGCGGTTTCCACCTCGCCCAGGATCTGGTTGAGCTGGACCGCGTCGCCCTCGGCCACGCTCCAGCTGACAATCTCCGACTCGGTGAGCCCTTCGCCCAGGTCCGGCAGTTTGAATACCTTGATCCCCACGGGTTCAGTCCTCCAGTCCGGTCAGGGAGTTGGGCCGGCCGAGCACCCGGTCCACGCCGTCAAGGATGCGGTCCAGGTCCGGCAGATGATGCCGCTCCATCTTGGCCGGCGGGTACGGAATGTCCATCCCGGTGATCCGCACCGGCGCGTGTTCCAGATGATAGAAGCAGCGTTCGGTCAGGCTGGCCGCGATCTCTGCACCGAGCCCGCCGGTCCGGGCCGCCTCGTGGGTGACCACCAGTCGGCCCGTTTTCCGCACGGAGGCCTCCACGGTGGGAAAGTCCAGCGGCGACAGCGAGCGCAAGTCAATGACTTCCACCGACACGCCGTCGTCCTCGGCGGCCTGCGCGGCCTCGCGTGCCGTCTGCACCAGCGCGCCGTAGGCCACCAGGGTCACGTCCGACCCGGGCACCTCCACCCGGGCGCTGCCCAGCGGCAGCGCGGACTCCAGCGCATTCTCGTCCACGTCGCCCTTGGTGTGGTACCGCCGCTTCGGCTCGAAGTAGACCACCGGATCGTCGGCGGCGATGGCCTGCTGGATCATCGTGCAGGCGTCCTGCGGGTTGGACACTGCCACCACCCGCAGACCGGACGTGTGGGTGAAATACGCCTCCGGGGATTCGGAGTGGTGTTCGGCCGCGCCGATGCCGCCGCCGAAGGGCACCCGGATGGTCAGCGGCATCTTGACCCGGCCGCGGGTGCGGTAGTGCAGCTTGGCTACCTGGCTGACAATCTGGTCGAACGCCGGGTAGATGAAGCCGTCGAACTGGATTTCGCACACGGGCCGGTAGCCCCGGTAGGCCATCCCGACGGCGGTGCCCAGGATCGCGGACTCGGCCAGCGGGGCATCGATCACCCGGTGGGCGCCGAAGTCCTTTTGCAGTTCGTCGGTAATGCGGAACACCCCGCCCAAGGCTCCGATGTCCTCGCCGATGATCACCACCCTGGGATCGTTTTCCAGGGCCTTGCGCAGCCCGGTGTTGATGGCGCGTCCAAACGTCATGGTGGTCATCAGCGGCCTCCCTCGGCAGCGTCGAACGAATCAAGATAGCGCTCGTAGTGCGCGCGCTGTTCTGCCAGCACGGGGTGCGGCGCCACGTAGACGTTCTCGAACAGTTCCAAGTCCGCCGGGTCGGCCATGCTCGTGCACCCGGCCCGCATCTCGGCCGCTGCCTGGTCGGCCGCGTCCCGGACCCGCTGTTGCAGGCCCTCGTCCAACAAGCCCTCGGCCGCCAGGTGGGCGGCCAGCCGGCCGATCGGATCCCGGCTCTTCCAGTCCTCCAGCTCGTTCGCGTCGCGGTAGCGGGTGGGATCGTCCGCCGTCGTGTGCGGTCCCATCCGGTAGGTGACCGCTTCGATGAAGGACGGGCCGCCGCCGCTGCGCGCGTGCTCCAGCGCCCGGCGGGTCACCGCCAGGCAGGCCAGGACATCGTTGCCGTCCACCCGGTAACTGGGAATGCCGAATCCGGGCGCCCGGTCGGAGAGTTTGCCCTGGGCCTGCAGTGACACCGGTTCGGAGATCGCCCACTGGTTGTTCTGGCAGAAGAAGATCACCGGCGCCTGGAAGCTGGCGGCAAACACCATGGCCTCGTTCACGTCGCCCTGGCTGGTGGCGCCGTCGCCGAAATACGTCACCGCCACGGCGTCGTCGCCGTCGAACTTGACCGCCATGGCGTAGCCGGTGGCGTGCAGCGTTTGCGCGCCGATGATGACCTGCGGGGT
This sequence comes from Arthrobacter sp. Y3221160, assembly GCF_059092585.1. Lineage (NCBI taxonomy): Bacteria > Bacillati > Actinomycetota > Actinomycetes > Micrococcales > Micrococcaceae > Arthrobacter > Arthrobacter sp. Y3221160. The sequence goes on from NZ_JBNHHU010000002.1 coordinate 108,775, forward strand.
GGCCATGTTGATCTCGTAGGGGTCCCAGCCGGAGGGCCTGTTGCCGCGCCAAACGCGGATCATGTCGGTCAGGTCCACGCCGCGGCAGTACGCGACGCCGTTTTCCCGGTAGCTGGAGAAGACGAAGTCGTCCTTGCGCAGGGCGCGGCCGGAACCGATCTGGGCCGCTTCCTGCCCCAGCAGAGGCGGCCACAAGGCGAGCTCCCCCTGCCGCTGCAAGGCGGTGGCTTCCTGGTCCAGGCGGCGGACCACCACCATGTCCTGGTAGAGGCCGGCGAGTCGGTCGCCGTCGATATCCTCCAGCCAGGGGTCGAACTCCCCGCTGGGGGCCCGCGTGCCGTCCGGCGCGAGCAGTTGGATGTAGCTTTCCTGGTTATGCGGACCGGCCGGGTCCGTGCCTGGTAAGGACACTTGCGACACTCCCTTTGCGTCTTCAGGGCCGGGAACTCTTGTGGACCTCCCGGCGCCGGACAGCCCCGCCTGCACCTTTGCCCGCGGTTGATTGTGACACTACTCACATCCGGCAAGTGGCGCAATGATCCGGACAAAAACTGAGCAGAATGCCCTGTCGGGGCCGGGCAGGTCGTGCTAGTCTGCGCATTATGCGGAATCTGGACGGCACCGACCTGCGGTTACTGGCAGCCCTGACGCAGGATCCGCGCCGGACGGTCGTGGCCCTGGCGCAGATCCTGGGCCTGTCCCGCAACACGGTGCAGGCGCGCATGGCCCGGCTGGAAAAGGACCAGGTGTTCCTGTCCTTCGACCGGCGGATCAATCCCGCCGCCGTGGGATATCCGCTCGCGGCCTTCATCCACATCCACGTGCACCAGCCGAAACTGCAACAGATCACCGACGAGCTGGCCCGCATTCCGGAAGTACTCGAAGCGATCGGCATCACCGGCCAGGCGGATATCCTTGCCCGCGTCGTCTCCGAGGGCGCCGAGGACCTGTTCCGCGTCAATGGCAAGATTCTGGCGATCGACGGCGTGGAGCGGACCGACACGTCGCTGGCCATGCACGAACTGATCCCGTTCCGGATGGAACCGCTGCTCTCCCGCGGTGCCGGGGCGACCGGCTAGCTGTCAGCTCGGGTGCTGCTGCCCGCGCTGAGCACCCGGGATGGGAAGATCATTTCCGGACCCGTGCGCCTGGCTCATGCCCGCTGATCCCGAGCGCCCGCAACAGTGCGGGCCCGGCATCCTTCTGCCGGGCCCGCAGTGTTATCTGTGGCGGCGCGTTGCAGCAGGCGCGCGCCGCCGTCGTCGTCTCAGTGAACCGTGGCCTTCTCCGCGCCGACGCCGGTGAGCGAGCGGACCTCCATTTCGGCCTGCTTGGACGCGTCCTCGCGGTTCTTGTCCAGCACGGTTCCCAGCCAGCCCAGGAAGAACGCGAGCGGGATGGAGACGATGCCCGGGTTGTTCAGGCCGAAGATGGCAAAGTCCGCGCCGGGGATCATCGACGTCTCCTTTCCGGAGACCACCGGGGAGAACACGATCAGGACGATGGCCGCGCCCAAGCCGCCGTACATGCTCCAGACCGCACCCTGGGTGGTAAAGCGCTTCCAGAACAGCGAGTAGACGATGGTGGGCAGGTTGGCCGAGGCGGCCACGGCGAACGCCAGCGCCACCAGGAAGGCCACGTTCTGGCCCTGGGCGCCGATGCCGCCGAGGATGGACACGACGCCGATGACCACCACGGTGCGGCGGGCCACCCTGACCTCGCCGGCCGAGTCGACCTGTCCCTTGCGCACCACGTTCGCGTAGATATCGTGCGCGAAGGAGGCGGCCGCGGTGATGGTCAGGCCGGCCACCACCGCCAGGATGGTGGCGAAGGCGACTGCGGAGATCAGCCCCAGCAGCACAGGGCCGCCGAGCGCGAAGGCCAGCAACGGTGCGGCGGAGTTGACCCCGCCCGGAGCGCTCTTGATGGCTTCCGGGCCGATCAGCGCCGCGGCGCCGTAGCCCAGCACCAGGGTGAACAGGTAGAACGCGCCGATCAGCCAAATGGCCCAGACCACGGACCGGCGGGCCTCCTTGGCCGTCGGCACGGTGTAAAAGCGCATCAAAACGTGCGGCAGGGCCGCGGTGCCCAGCACCAGGGCCAGCGCCAGCGAGATGAAGTCCAGCTTGGACGCCTCCGAGACGCCGTACTGCAGGCCCGGGTTGAGCAGCTCGGGGTTGCCGGCGGTTTCCACGGCGGCACCCAGCAGTTCGGACAGGTTGAAGCCGTGCAGTGCCAGCACCCACACGGTCATGATGAACGCACCGGCGATCAGCAGGCAGGCCTTGATGATCTGGACCCAGGTGGTGCCCTTCATGCCGCCAACGAGTACGTAGAGGATCATCAGTGCACCGACGACGGTGATCACCAGAGACTGTCCCAGCCTGGAGTCAATGCCGATCAGCAGCGAGACCAGGGCGCCGGCTCCGGCCATCTGCGCCAGCAGGTAGAAAAAGCACACGGCCAGTGTGGTGATGGCCGCGGCAATCCGCACCGGGCGCTGCCGCAGCCGGAAGGACAGGACATCGGCCATGGTGAACTTGCCGGTGTTGCGCAACAGCTCGGCCACCAGCAGCAAGGCCACCAGCCAGGCCACCAGGAAGCCGATCGAGTACAGGAAGCCGTCGTACCCGTTGATCGCGATCGCGCCGCAGATGCCCAGGAACGACGCCGCGGAGAGGTAGTCGCCGGCAATGGCGGTACCGTTCTGACCGCCGCTGAAGGACCGGCCCGCCGCATAGTAGTCGGCCGCGGTCTTGTTGTTCCGGCTGGCCCGCAGCACCACCACCAAGGTCACGCCGACAAACAGGGCGAAGATCAGGATGTTGATCCAGGTGGAATCCTTGATGTCGTCCGCCGTGACGGCCAGCGGAATGTTCACGGCGTGCCTCATTTGGTGTCCTCCGGTAGGCCTACGCCCTCGTTTTCGAGGCTGTGGCGGATGTCAGTGGCGATCGGGTCCAGCTTCTTGTTCGCGTAGCGGACGTACCAGGTGGTGATGGCGAAAGTGCTCACGAACTGCAGCAGGCCCAGCACCAGGCCGACGTTGATGTTGCCCCACAGCTTGGTGGACATGAATGCGTGCGCATAGTCGGCCAACAGCACATAGGCGAAGTACCACAGCAGGAAGGCCACTGCCATCGGGAACACGAACGAACGGTGGCGCCTGCGGAGTTCGGTGAACTCCGGACTGCTCTGGACCACCTGGAAGTCCACGGCCGCGGCGGTGCCGGCGTCCGGGTTGGGGTCGTTACCCATTTTTTCCTCCTCATCGGGCACACGCGGGGTGTGACTGCGATCACTCTGCTAGCTCGCGGTTACGGAGGCCAGCAGCCGGGCGGGTCGGGTCGCCCAACGGTCCACCGGCTGCGGTGAACGGCGCTCCCCTGCGCCGAGCTGCACCCGGCCGGTCGGCCCGGAGGCTAGGCTGGAGGGCATGCTCAGCCCGGCCGTGGACATCGCGCTCATCGCCGCCCTGGCCGCGGCGGCGGTGGCGGTGATCGCGCTGGTGGGCTTCAAACTGACCCGGTCCTACCGGGACCTTGGCTCCGAGGCCGACCGCGCAACCTACGCCACGCTGCATACCGCGGGGCTCGCGGGCCAGTACCTGCGTGCCGGCCTGACGCCGGCCGGCGCGGGCAAGGCGAGCAAGCACCTGCGCGGCCTGTTGGGCTCCGAGGTGCTGGTGTTGACCGGGTTGGAGGACGTGCTCGGCTGGGACGGCGCCGGCCAGCCGCCGGAGTCGGCCCTGCGCCTGGCTGGCAAGACCATCGGATCGGGCCGCACCCAGGTTTTCCGCGGCGACCAGTTGCTGCCGGAGGGCCGGGTCCCGCGGGGGGCCGCCGCCCGGGACGGCGGCCCGACGGAAGCGGTCTTCGCCCCGATCCGGATCCGGGACCGGGTGGTCGGCACCGTCGGCGCCTACACCGGACACGTAGCGGCGTCGCTCGTGCGGGCCACCAACGAGGTTGCGGCCTGGGTGGCCACGCAGATCGAACTGGCCGAACTGGACACTTCGCGGACGTTGCTGATGGAGGCCGAGGTGCGCGCGCTCCGGGCCCAAATCAGCCCGCACTTCATCTACAACGCCCTGAACGCCATCGCCTCCTACATCCTCACCGACCCGGCGCGGGCACGGGAGCTGGTGATCGAGTTCGCCGACTTCACCCGCTACTCCTTCCGACGGCACGGAGATTTCACCACCCTGGCGGAGGAACTGAAATCGATCGACCGCTACCTGCTGTTGGAACGGGCCCGGTTCGGCGACCGGCTCAGGGTCAGCCTGCAGATCGGCCCCGAAGTCCTCAGCACCGTCATCCCGTTCCTCTCCCTGCAGCCGTTGGTGGAGAACGCGGTGCGCCACGGGATCGAAGCCAAGGAAGGGCCGGGGCAAATCACCATCACCGCCCACGACGCCGGCGCCTACGCCGTGGTGACCATTGAAGACGACGGCGTGGGCATGGATCCGGAGCGGCTGCGCACCGTGCTGGCCGGTCGCGCCGAAGGCGACCATGTGGGTTTGCGCAACGTGGACGTGAGGCTGCGGCAGGTCTACGGCGATGAACACGGCCTGGTGGTCGACACGGCGCCCGGTGCCGGCACGCTGGTCACGCTGCGGCTACCCAAGTTCCAGCCCGGGAACCTGGTGGACTGAAGCGGCCCGCGCGAAGCTTCACCCTGGGGCCTAATAGACTGTGGAGCATGGTCAATGTGGTTGTCGCCGATGACGAAGCCCCTGCCGTCGAGGCCCTGGCGTACCTGCTCGCCCGGGATTCCCGGATCGGGGAGGTCCACAAAGCCACCAGCGGCGCCGAAGCGCTGCGTGCCCTGGAGCGCCACGACGTGGACGCGCTCTTCCTGGACATCCATATGCCGGCCCTGACCGGGCTGGACATCGCCAAGGTCATTTCCCGCTTCAGCCGCCCGCCCGCCGTCGTCTTCGTGACCGCCGATGAGGACAAGGCGCTGCAGGCCTTCGAGCTGGCCGCCGTGGACTACCTGCTCAAGCCGGTGCGGGCAGATCGGCTGGCGGAGTCCGTGCGCCGGATCTGCGAACTGATGGAAGACGGCGGCGCGGCCAAGCCGGAAGTCGTCACCGTCGACCAGGGCGGCATCACCAAGATGATCCGGCGGGACGAGATCCAGTACGTGCAGGCCCAGGGCGATTACGCCCGGCTGCACACGGCCGACGCCAGCTACCTGATCCGGGTGCCGCTCAACGACCTGGAGCGCCAGTGGGCCGACGCCGGCTACCTCCGGATCCACCGCTCCTACCTTGTGGCGATGGACCGAATCCAGCAGATGCGGACCAGCGCCGGCAGGGCCAGCCTCCTGGTCGGCGGTGCCGAACTGCCCGTCAGCCGGCGTCACCTGCCCGCCGTCCGCGACCGGCTGGAGGCCACGCGGGTGAGGCCGCGCGGATGAGCAGCGGTCCCGGCCGCGGCGAGGTTCCCCCAGGTGACGACGGCGGCATCCCGCTGCACCACGGCGGCATACCGGTGAACGACGGTGGCGCTCCGCTGCCCGACGGCGATGCACAGGTTCCGTCGGCCGGTTTCCGGCAGCGGGTCCGCGTCACCGCGCCGCGTTCGGCCGCGCCCCGGCCGGCGGGCGGCTACACCTTCTCCCGCGAGGTGGCCGAGCAGTCGGAAGTCGGCGAGCTCTTCGTGCGGTCCCTGGTCCGTTCCCAATTGCGCCTGGCCGTGGTGGTGGCGGCCGGTTTCGGGCTGATCCTGCTGGGCATGGCCGTGCTGATCGCGCTGGTACCGCTCACGGGCACGTTGACCGTGTTCACGGTCCCGCTCCCCTGGCTGCTGCTGGGCATAGGGATCTACCCGATCATCCTGGCCTGTGCCGCGCTCTACAACCGTGCGGCCGCCCGCAACGAGCGCCGCTTCCGCGAGTTGACGGCCGACCGGGTTAACCCGGGGACGAGGCAGTGAACGCGGCCGCCGGGCTGGCGGCGGTAGCCGCCGTCTGCGCCGCCACCGTGCTGATCGGCATCTACGGGCTGCGGATTTCCCGCACCACCGGTGATTTCTACGTCGCCTCGCGGACGGTCAAGCCGTGGTGGAACGCGTCGGCCATCGGCGGCGAATACCTCTCGGCCGCAAGCTTTTTGGGCGTGGCAGGGCTGATCCTGGTCTCGGGCATCGACGCGCTCTGGTTCCCGGTCGGATACACCGCCGGCTATCTGATGCTTCTGCTGTTCGTGGCTGCCCCGCTGCGCCGCTCCGGCGCGTACACGATTCCCGACTTCGCCGCGGCCCGGCTCGATTCCACTGCCGCGCGACGCGTCACCAGCCTGTTGGTGATAGCGGTCGGCTGGCTTTACATCGTGCCGCAACTGCACGGGGCCGCCCTGACCATGCGCATCGCCACGGGTTTGCCGGGCTGGGCAGGCGCCCTCGCCGTCGTCGTCGTGGTGGTGCTGTCCGTGGTCACCGGCGGCATGCGCTCCATCACCTTCGTGCAGGCCTTCCAGTATTGGCTGAAACTCACGGCCCTGGCCGTCCCGGTGGTGTTCATCCTGCTGGTCCTCACCGGTTCGGGCCAGTCGGCCACCGGCGGCGGCGCGGCGTTCGACCCGTCGCTGGATGTCGTCGGCGATGCATCCCTGTACCGGAATATCTCGCTGATCATCGCCCTGCTTTTCGGGACGCTGGGGCTGCCGCACGTGCTGGTGCGTTTCTACACCAATCCCGACGGTGCCGCCGCCCGCCGCACCACGCAACTGGTGCTGGGGCTGCTGGCGCTGTTCTACCTCTTCCCCACCATCTACGGCGTGCTCGGCAGGCTGCACACCCCGCGGCTGGCCGGCGGCACCCAGTCCGACGCCACGGTGCTGCTGCTGCCGGGGCGCATTGTGGACGGCCTGGCCGGCGATCTCTTGAGCGCCTGCGTGGTGGCGGGCGCGTTCGCCGCGTTCCTTTCCACTACCTCCGGGCTGGTGGTTTCCCTGGCCGGGGTGGTCAGCCAGGACCTGTTCCGCGGCAGCGTCAGGGGCTTCCGGCTGGCCGCCGTGCTGTCGGCCATCGTGCCGCTGGGCATCGCCCTGGGCACCGAATCGCTGGCCCTGGCCGGCAGCGTGGGCACGGTCTTCGCGTTTACCGCCTCGACCATCTGCCCGCTCTTGCTGCTGGGCATCTGGTGGCGGGGTCTCACCGATGCCGGCGCCATTGCCGGCATGGTGTCGGGGGCGGTGCTCTGCGGCGGTTCGCTGCTGGCGGCTGCCGTGGCGGGACCGAAACTGGGCGCCTGGGCCGAGCCGTTGGGACAGCCGGCGGCCTGGACGGTTCCGGCGGCATTCCTGGTGACGGTGGCCGTTTCCCGGGCGACGGCTTCGCGCAGGCCGGCCACAACCGCCCGGGTCATGGCACGGCTGCACACCCCGGAGCGGGCGGACAGTCCGGAGCCGGCCGGTTGGCCCCGTCCCGGAGACTGAACGAGGTCGGGCCCCGTCAGTCGATCGCGGCCATTAACTCGACGACGCGGTCCAGGAACGCGTCCACCTGGTTTTCCTCGTAGCCGTCTTTGCCCTTGGCCTCGCGGAACACGGCCCTGCGGACCACGTCCACGCTCATCGGCTGGTCGTGCTCGAAATAGCCCAGCAGTTCCACGCACAGCGCGTCGACGTCCTCCACGTTGTAGCTGACGGCGTTCCGCTTCGTCGGCCGGCGGAAGCGTTCGCCCGGGGCGCGGTGCAGGCGGGCGCGCAGCATCGCCGACACGCGGCCGATCTGCGTCAGCCAGGCCTGTTCGCCGTCCCTACTGATCAGCGCGTCGCGCTCCCGCTGGGCGAAGACGTCCTCCAGTCGGTCCAGCGCGGCGTCGACGGCCCGCGGGTCGTAGCCGCCCTTGGCCGGATCGAACGTCATGGCCCGGACATCGCGGCTGGTGATGGGAGCGTCGTCGGGCTCGGGGTTGTTGTAGTACTCCCGCGCCCGGCTTAGGAAGTCGTCCACCTGGCGTGCGTTGTAGCCGAAGTTCCGCCGGTCCACGTGGTCGAACGGGGCACTGCCCTTGCCGGCATCAATGGTTCGTCGCGCCATGGTGTCCTGTGGTTCCTGTTCCGTCAATACGTTCCGCTTGTCTACGGTGCCCAGTCTATGCGGGCCGCCGCGTGGCCCCGGGTATCCGCGGCCGCGCGCCTACACGGCCCCCGGGGCCAGCAACGAGGCGAGCACGAAGGCCACCGGGGCGGCAAACACGATGGAATCCAGCCGGTCCATCACCCCGCCGTGGCCCGGCAGGAAGTTGCTCATGTCCTTGATGCCAAGTTCCCTCTTGACCATCGACTCGGCCAGGTCGCCCACGGTGGAGGCGGCCACGGTGGCCACGGCCAGGACCAGCCCGAACCACCACTGAAGGTCCAGCACCAGCACCGAGCACAGGACGCCGACCAGGACGGCTCCGCCCACCGAACCGGCAAACCCTTCCCACGACTTCTTGGGGCTGATCTTCGGTGCCATCGGGTGCTTCCCGAAGAGCACCCCGATCAGGTACCCGAAGGTGTCGTTGGAGACCACCAGCAGCAGCATGGTGGCCACCTTTAGGGCGCCGGACTCCTCCAGCAGCAACAGCAGCGAGAAGCTGATGAAAAAGGGAACCCAGCAGAGGATGAAGGTGCCGCTGAGCACACTGCTGACCGCGCCGTCGGTACTGTCCAGGCACTTCCAGACCATCAGTGCCACGCAGGAGGCCACCAGGGCGAAGGCCAACCCCTCCGGCCCGCCGTAATAGGCGGCCACGGGCATCGCGAGGGCCCCCGCGAACAGCGGCGGCAGCGGCACCTTGATGTTCTTGACCGTCAGGGCCCGGGAAACCTCCCACACGCCCACGGCCGCGAAACCGGCCACCAGCACCACGAAGGCATCTGGCAGGAGGAAAAGACCCACCAGGACAACAATGAGCAGCGAGAGTCCGACGACGATGGCTGCCGGCAGGTTGCGCCCGGCACGGGAGGGCTTGGCGGCGGCACGCAGCGCCCGCCGTCCGGGTTCTGCCGGCCGCTGTCCCGGACCAGCCGCCGGAGCCGGCGTATCGCCAGCCATGGGTTGAGGCTGGTCCGTACTCATCAGACCTCGAGCAGCTCGGCTTCCTTGCGCTTGAGGAGCTCGTCCACGTTGTCGGTGTGCGACTTGGTTTTGGCGTCCAGTTCCTTTTCGGCCCTGCTGCCTTCGTCCTCGCCGACCTCGCCGTCCTTGACCAGCTTGCCGATGGTGTCCATCGCCTTGCGGCGGATGTTACGGATCGAAACCTTCGCGTCTTCGGCCTTGCCCCGCACCACCTTGACGTACTCCTTGCGGCGTTCCATGGTCAGTTCCGGCAGGACCACGCGGATCACCACGCCGTCGTTGGCCGGGTTGGCGCCCACATCCGAATCGCGCAGGGCCTTCTCGATGTCGTTCAGCGCCGACTTGTCGTACGGCGTGATCAGCAGGGTGCGCGGTTCGGGGTTCTGGAAGGACGCCAACTGCTGCAGCGGGGTCGGCGTGCCGTAGTAGTCGACCGTGACCTTGGAGAACAGTGCCGGATTGGCGCGGCCGGTGCGGATGGTGGCGAAGTCTTCCTTGGCCACTTCGACTGCCTTGTCCATCTTCTCGGCAGCTTCGCGCAGCGTCTCGTCTATCACGGTCTCTCCTTCACGTCCTTCATTCACTCCGCGATGCCCGCGGTCCTGGCTCTGCTTTCCATCCTAGGCTATCCGGCGGACGGCCCGGCGCCAGTCAGGCGGTGACGTAGGTGCCGATCCGTTCGCCCAGAATCGCACGGGTCACGTTGCCTTCGCCCTCCATCCCGAAGACCACCATGGACAGCTTGTTGTCGCGGCACAGGCTGAAGGCGGTCTGGTCCATCACCCGGATATTCCGGCGCATGGCTTCGTCATAGGTCAGGGTGTCGAGCTTCTCCGCGGCCGGGTCTTTCTTCGGGTCGGCCGTGTAGACGCCGTCCACGCCGTTCTTCGCCATGAGCACGACGTCGGCGTGCACCTCGAGGGCGCGCTGGGCGGCCACGGTGTCGGTGGAGAAATAGGGCAGGCCGGCGCCCGCGCCGAAGATGACCACGCGGCCCTTCTCCATGTGCCGGATGGCCCGCCTCGGGATGTAGGCCTCGGCTATCTGCCCCATGGTGATCGCGCTTTGCACGCGGGTGTCCACCCCGGCCTGCTCGAGGAAGTCCTGGAGGGCGAGGCAATTCATGACGGTGCCGAGCATGCCCATGTAATCGGCTCGCGAGCGGTCCATGCCCGACGTCGACAGTTCGGCGCCGCGGAAGAAGTTGCCGCCGCCCACGACGATGGCCACTTCGACTTGGCCGACCGTGGCGGCGATCTGCTTGGCGACGCCCCGGACGGTGTCCGGGTCCACGCCCAGCTTCCCCCCGCCGAAGACTTCGCCCGAAAGCTTCAGCAGGACGCGGCGGCGTTTGGCCCCGGTATCAGCGGTGGTCTGGGTGTTCTGGGATTCCATGGTGCCTCCCGGCGTGCGTGGTTCTGGGGAAAGAGGGTGTGACTGGCCGCGGCTGCCCGACGGTTGAAGCCGTGCGGCCGATCCGGACATGAAAAAGGAGTGGTCACCCGATGGTGACCACCCCCTTGTCATCTGAATCAGCCAGTTCGCCTAAACGTTGCGACCGAGGTTACGCTCCGACGCGGAAGCGGGCAATGGCGGTGGCGTTGACGCCGGCCGCCTCCAGCACCTTGCCGACGGACTGCTTCGGGTCCTTGGCAAACGGCTGGTCCAGCAGCACGATTTCCTTGAAGAAACCGTTCAGCCGGCCCTCGACGATCTTGGCGAGTGCTGCCTCGGGCTTGCCCTCGGCGCGCGCGGTCTCGTCGGCGATGCGGCGCTCGTTCTCCACGGTCTCGGCCGGGACCTCTTCGCGGGTCAGGTAGGCCGGGGCGTAGGCCGCGCTGTGCACGGCGATGTCGTGGGCTGCCTCGAAGGCCGAGTCGCCTTCGCCGTCGACGGCGAAGAGGACGCCGACCTGTGCCGGCAGGTCCTTGGACGTCTTGTGCAGGTAGGCATCGACGGTCTTGCCTTCGACGCGGGCGACCCGGCGGACGACAACTTTCTCGCCCAGCACGGCGCCTTCCTCGACGACGAAGTCACCCAGCGGCTTGCCGTCGACGTCGGCGGCCAGCAGGGCGTCGAGCTCGGCGGCGCCGGACTCAACCGCCGTGGCCAGTACCTTGTCGGCGAGTTCGATGAACTTGGCGGACTTGGCGACGAAGTCGGTCTCGCAGTTGACCTCGATCATGACGCCGACGGTTCCGTCAATGACCTTGGCGGCCACCAGGCCTTCGGCGGTGGAGCGGCCTTCACGCTTGGTGGCGCCCTTCAGTCCCTTGATCCGGATCAGCTCAATGGCCTTCTCGGCATCCCCATTGGCCTCGTCCAGGGCCTTCTTGACATCCATCATGCCGGCGCCGGTGCGCTCGCGCAGGGCCTTGATATCAGCAGCGGTGTAGTTCGCCATTTGGACTCCAGTCCTCCCGTATTAAGTAGTGTTCGGTGCCGCTGGCGGCCAGCCTGAGCCAGGCCGGGCCGCCAGCGGAAGTCCGGCGGCGCGCAAGGCGCCCCCGGTGAGTCGGATTTACTTCTCGGTGTCCGCGGCGGGTGCTTCGGCAGCCGGGGCCTCGGCGGCGGGGGCCTCAGCGGCAGGGGCCTCAGCGGCAGCTTCGGCGGCCGGAGCTTCGGCGGCGGGGGCCTCTGTCGAGCCCTCGAGCAGTTCGCGCTCCCACTCGGCCATCGGCTCGGCCGGCGCTTCGGTGTTGCCTGCGGCGCGGTTGTTGCGGGCGATGAGGCCCTCGGCAACGGCGTCGGCGATCACGCGGGTCAGCAGGTTGACGGAGCGGATGGCGTCGTCGTTGCCCGGGATCGGGAAGTCGACTTCGTCCGGATCGCAGTTGGTGTCCAGGATGGCCACCACGGGGATGCCGAGCTTCTGGGCCTCGTCGATGGCGAGGTGTTCCTTCTTGGTGTCGACAACCCACATGACCGAAGGAGTCTTGGTGAGGTTGCGGATGCCGCCCAGCGTGGTTTCCAGCTTGGTCTTCTCGCGCTGCAGCAGCAGCAGTTCCTTCTTGGTGCGGCCGGAAGCGGCGACGTCGTCGAAGTTGATTTCTTCGAGTTCCTTCAGGCGCGAGATGCGCTTGGAGACGGTCTGGAAGTTGGTCATCATGCCGCCGAGCCAGCGCTGGTTGACATACGGCTGGCCGACACGGGTGGCCTGCTCGGCGATTGCTTCCTGGGCCTGCTTCTTGGTGCCGACGAACAGGACGGTGCCGCCGTGGGCGACCGTGGCCTTAACGAACTCGTAGGCGCGGTCGATGTAGGACAGCGACTGCTGCAGGTCGATGATGTAAATGCCGTTGCGCTCGGTGAAGATGAAGCGCTTCATCTTCGGGTTCCAACGGCGGGTCTGGTGACCGAAATGTACGCCGCTGTCGAGCAGCTGGCGCATGGTAACGACTGGCATGTCGTCACTCCTTCCGGCAGCACCGGGCTGGGCCTGGGCTGCTGCCTGTAGACGGTTGTTAGCTTGTCGCCCGGCGGGCTAAGCTCCTGGCGTCTGTCGGCGCCGCCGGCTCGGCGGCGCATGTGCCCGGACCGGTTTCCCGGACCGCCTGGGCACACTTCCATCGCTGAGATCAAGCCGATGGATTTCAGACACGCGTAGTCAGCCTCCGTCCGGACATGGGTCATGGACGGAAAACTGCTTCGTCCAGTGTACTACAGGCGGCACCCTGTTCCTGCGCGTTCCCGCCCTCCACAGCCGGCCGGGCCAAGGGGTTGCGCACACCGTCCCGCGCCGCCGCGGCACGGACCACGGGCAGCGGCGAGGATCGGTTGCATGACGCCGTCCGTGTTGCGCTTGGCCGCCGCCGCGGCCTCTGCTGTGCTGCTGGCCGCGGCCGGGTCACCCGAGCCGGCAGGCCGATCCGGTTATTCGCCGCCGTGGGGCTGGCCCGCCAGCCCGCAACCCGCCATCGTGCGCGGCTTTGACCCGCCGCCGAAGCCGTGGTTGGGCGGACATCGCGGCGTCGATCTGGCGGTTCCGGGCGGGGCGACGGTCCTCTCCCCCGCCGACGGCCGGGTCAGCTTCTCCGGCCGGGTCGTCGACAGGCCGGTGGTCACCATCGATCACGGCAACGGCCTGCGCAGCAGCCTGCTGGCCGTCGCGTCCGAACTGCAGGCCGGCGATACCGTTGCGTCGGGCGATTTGGTAGGAACGGTTGCCGGGAGCAGCCATTGCGCATGCCTGCATTGGGGCGTCCGTCGCGGCGACGTTTATGTCAACCCCCTGCAGTTCGTCATGGACCTGCGGCCTTCGGTATTGCTGCCGGTGCCGGATGGCTAGACGAACGCCGCCAAGCCGGTGATCGCACGGCCTGCCACCAGGGAGTTGATTTCGTGGGTTCCCTCGTAGGAGTAGATGGCCTCGGCGTCGGCGAAGATCTTGGCCATTTCGTAGTCGGCCACGATGCCGTTGCCGCCCAGGATGTTGCGGCCCAGGGCCACACTTTCACGCATCCGCGCAGTGGTGAACGCCTTGGCCAAAGCGGACTGCTCGTCCTTGGCCTGGCCGGCGTCTTCCAGCTGCGCCAGGCGGACCATCATGCCCATTGAGGCGACGGTGTTGCCGAGGATCTGCACCAGCTGGTCCTGCACCAGCTGGAACGATGCCAGCGGCTTCCCAAACTGGTGCCGCTCCACGGCGTAGCGCCGTGCCACATCGAAGGCAGCCATCTGCTGCCCCACCGCCTGCCAGGCTACGGCAAGCCGCGTCACCTTCAGCACCTTGTTGGTGTCGCGGAAGCTGTTGGCGCCCTTGAGATGGAAATCATCGGGGACCACCACGTTTTCCAGGGTGATGTCCGCGTTCTGCACGGTGCGCAGGCTGATCTTGTTCTCGATCTTCGTCGCGGCATAGCCGGGGGTGGCCGTGTCCACGAGGAAGCCCTTGACCTGGTTGTCGGCCAGGTCGCGCGCGTAGATGACGACCCAGTCCGAGAAGGTCGCGTTGCCAATCCAGCGTTTGGCCCCGTTCAGCACCCAGCCGTTCCCGTCGCGCCGGGCCGTGGTGCGCGTGCCGCCGGCGACGTCGGAGCCGCCGAGCGGTTCCGTCAGTCCGAAAGCGCCGATCTTCTTGAGGGCGTAGATGTCCGGCAGCCAGGCCTCCTGCTGCTCCTTCGACGCGAGGACTTCGATCGATCCGGCGAACAGGCCGTCGTGGACCCCCAGGAACGTGGCGATGGATGTGTCGGCGCGGGTGAACTCCGCGTGGACGAGGCCGGCGAACAAGTTGGAGTATCCCTGCCGCCTGACCGGGCTGACCACGTCCAGGTCCGCCAGTTTCGGGATGATCTCCAGGGGGAACTCAGCCCGGTTCCAGCAGTCGACGGCAATCGGCCGGACTTCCTTGGCCAGCCAGTCGCGGATGTCGTGCAGCCGCGAGCGTTCGGGTTCCGAGAGCATCTCCTCGAACGAGTAGAAGTCTCCATCGGCGTAGGGAAGGTCGTTCGGATCGATGACGAGCTGGCCCATAGTGGCTTCCTTTTCTGTGAACAGGTCGCGGCCCCGGGCAGGAGGCGCCGGGGAGAAGATCAAGTTACTGATCAGTAACTTAGCGCAGAACCGGTCATCGGGCAACGGCCGAACGCGTGCGGCCGCAGCTTCGGCCGGGGTGCCGGGGCAGCCGCATCCCTGGAGTCCCGCGGGAGTCCGGCGGGCGGCATGACGAAGGCCCCGGACCATTCTGGTCCGGGGCCTTCTCTCGACGTAGGGCGGGTGGGGCTTGAACCCACGACCAAAGGATTATGAGTCCTCTGCTCTGACCGGCTGAGCTACCGCCCCGCGCTGCCGGGCGGCGCCCCGCAGCGCGGGGACCGTTACCGGCACCTTAGACATACTAAGTCCTCCCGACCGGCGGGCGCACGTTGGCCTAGTCGAGGAAGTCGTCCGCCGAGGCTCCGCGGTAGAGCTGCTCGAAAGTGTCCATCGTCTTGTCGATGCCGTGCCGCATCGCCTTCGCGTGGCTGGCTTCGCCCATGGCCTCGATCCGCTGGGGACTCTGGCCGAGTACGGCGTTGAGCTTGGCCGCCAGGTCGGAGGGATCGCGGGGGGCAAACAGGTAGCCGTTGACACCGTCCTCCACGAGGTGCGGCAGGGCCATCGCATTGGCCAGCACCACCGGCTTGCTGGCGGACATCGCTTCCAGGGACACCAGTGACTGCAGTTCGGCGGTTCCGGGCTGGCAGAACACAGCCGCGCGCAGGTACGCCCGGCGCAGTTCGGCGTCGTCCACATGGCCCAGGAAAGCGATCCTGCGCCCAAGCCCCATCGCGGCAACCCTCGCCTCGAGGTTCTTTCGCTCGTCGCCGTCGCCGATGATCTCCAGATGGACGTTGAGCGCCGGGTCCGTCATGGCCAGCGCCTCGATCAGCGTGTCCACGTTCTTTTCCACCGCCAGCCGGCCCACAAACAGCACCGTGGGGTGCTCCGGCCTCTCAATCGTTTCCCCGGGGGCCAGCTCATAGGCGGCGGCATCGATGCCGTTGGACAGCGGCATCACCTTGTGCAGGAACGCGTGATCACGCATCGCCTTGGCGGCCAGCGGCGTCGGCGTCGTTACCACGGCTGCCTTGCCCATGATCTTGCCCATGTCGCGCCAGGAGTTCTTCGCGACGATGTCCAGGAACCACTGCGGGAACGGCAGGAACGGCTCCAGGTTCTCCGGCATGAAGTGGTTGGTCGCTATGGTGCGGATGCCCCGTCGCACTGCTTCGGCGATGGTGGCCTGTCCGATCATGTAGTGGCACTGGATGTGCACGACGTCCGGCTGGACCTCATCGAAGATCCGCTTGATGTCGCGTTTGATCTCCCAGGGAAAGCAGATGCGCCACGTCTCGTGCGTCGGCACCGAGTGTGAGCGGAGCCGGTGCACCGTCGCCTCCGCACGGTGTTCCACGAAGGTCGGGCCCTTGTCATACCGCCCGGCGATGATGTCGACGCTGTGTCCGCGCTTGGTCATCGCGGTGGCCAACCGGTACCCGAAGACGGCCGCCCCGTTGACATCCGGCGGGTAGGTATCGGCTGCAATCAGGATCTTGAGGGGTTTCGGTCCGATGTCGTCGCTCACCTGCGGCAGGACTCCTTGTTTCGTGGTCACGGTATTGGTCATCGCGCCGGCCCTATGGTTTCTTGCCCGAGGCTTGGGCCCGGCGCCGGGCTTCTTCCTGTTTCTGCAACACGTCCGGATGGTGCCTCGAGAGGGCAATGACCCCAACAATAGCAACCAAACCTGCCCCCACCATGCCAATCGCAAACACCGGTTCGACGTCGGGCCTGAGCTCTCCGAGGATGAAAATGCCGATGGCGATGCCGACCAGCGGATCGATCACCGTCAGCCCCGCGATGACCAAATCGGGCGGGCCGCTGGCATAGGCACTCTGGACAAACCAAGCCCCCAGGCCGCCGGCCGCGGCGACCGCGATGACCGTGTAGATCGGTACGTTGGCTATGAAACCGCCGCCCGGCTCCAGCAGCCGCAGGCCGATAATCCTCACCAGCACGGCAACGAAACCGAACAACATGCCGGCTCCCAGAATGTAGGCGAAGGCATTCAGCCTGTGCCGGAACATCAGTTCCAGCGAGAGGAAGACGGCAACGACGACGGCCAGCAGCAGGACCGCTGAGAGTTCCTCCTCGGCCCGCACGCGATGGCTAGCGCCCGTGACGTTGACGGCCAGCAGTACGAAAACGGCGCTTCCTGCCACACACGTTGAGATCGCCACCACCGTCACGCGGTTCAGCCGGATCCCCTGGTCCTTGGAATTGATGATCGTGGTGATCACCAACGCGATGGCGCCGATCGGCTGGACGACGGTCAACGGCGCGCTCACCAAGGCAAACACGTTCAATCCCATCCCGACGGCCAACAGCAGCAGTCCCAGGACCCAGCGGGGATTGCGGAGCATCCGCAGCAAACCGGCGACGCTCATCGCCAGGCCGCCCGTATTGGCTTGGACGGCACTGGCTTGGCGCTGGGTGCCGAGGGCGAGGAAGAAGGCACCGAGCAGGGCACAGAGTATGGCTAACCAGACCATGGGGTCCCGTCAGAAAATGTCCGTTGCCGCCCGGAGCGCGGGTCAACCATGGAGTGGATCGTTCTGCCTGGCCTCGCGCCGGCGCTTGTACTTGCCCCAGGCCGCCCGCATGTAGCCCAGCCACGCAAGGACGTGCCCCGCACAGCCCGCGGCGAGGATGGCGTAGGCGAGGGTCAGCAGCCAGTCGTGCCCGAAGCCCTCCACCCGATGGAGCAGCAGCAGCGGAGTGCCTGCCAGCAGCAGGGCCGTCCGGACCTTGCCGATGAGTGTCACGGGAAGGTCGGGGCTGCCATGGAACAGGAGCAATGAGAACACGAGCAGGATCGCGTCGGGGATGATGATGGACAGCAGCAGCCACCACGGGGCGATGCCGGCCGCGACAAAGGTCGTGGCCACGATGATGAGGGCCAGCCGGTCGGCCACCGGGTCCAGCCACTTGCCGACCGAGGAGATTTGGTCGAGGCGGCGGGCGAGGTAGCCGTCCACCCAGTCCGTGGATCCCAGCACGACCAGCGTGATGGTGGCTGCCCCATACGAGTGCCGGGCGATCAGCCAGACAAATAGCGGCACCGCAAGGAAACGCAGGACGGTGATGAGGTTCGGGATGGTCCAGAACGTGTGCAGCTCGCGGTACTCGAAGTCGCGCCGCGTCCCGGCACCGATGATCCTCAACGCCGTCCCTCCCCTCAGTCGTCGTTCCACGCTGGGCAGCCGGCTGCGCTGCAGCCGGCTTCCGTGCCGCCGTGCGACGGTGGTAATGGTTATTTTTTCAGCAGCCGCCGGAGCATGACGCCCATGGCGGTCAGCGAAACCGCCAGCGTCGCCAGTGGCTTCCAACGCTCCCTCAGCTCCGGGCCGGCCTCGCTGACGGCTTCGGCGCCTGCCACCAGGCGTTCCGTGGCAGCATCTGCCGCATGCTTCGCCCGGCGCTTGGCCTGCTCCGCACGGGGCTTGGGGTCGACGCGGCGGCCGAGATCGTCCCTGACTGCCGCCAAATGGTCGCGGCGTTCCGCGGTACGGGCACGCAGTTCGTCCATCGTCGGAGCCGGCTCCTGCGGTTCCTTGCGCTCCGCCTTTTCCGCCTTGGTCTCCTTCCGGGGCTTTTCGTCCAGTGTCGCCGGATTGAAGCTGCTGCCCTCACGCAACACGCCGACGTCGTACTTGACGCCGCGGATGGCCTCGGCGGGAAGGAGCGGCATGGCCTTCTTGCCCCTCGAGATTCCAATGAGCGCCAGGATACCGCCGAGGATCAGGAACACGGCTGCGACGAGCAGCGCCGCCAGCCAGGCCGGCATGATGAGGGCCAGTCCCATGATTGCGGCGACCAAGAGGGAGATGGCCATCAGGACCAGGAACACCAACGCGACCGCAAGGATCGCGGCGGCAATGCCTGCCTTGGTGCCCTTGCCCTTGAGCTCGAGCAGGGCCAGCGAGAACTCGTCCTGAAGCTGGCGGGGGGTCAGCTGGCCGGCGAGCCGTGCCAGCCCCGCGGTCGACAACCTGGCGCCGGCGGCGGAGCTGCCTGGCTGCCCGGCGCGGGTAGCGGTGCTCCCTGGCTGCCCGACACGGGCTGCAGCGCTCCCGGGCGGCCGCAACCCGGTGACGGTGCTGCCGGGAGTCGCCGCACCGGTTGCGGTGCTCCCGGACGTCCTCTCACCGGTTGCGGTGCTTCCGTGGCTTTCCGGACCGGTCATGGGCTCTGCCTCCATCTTGTCGGTAGTGCGCGAGTGTCCACACCTTCAAATTATCATTCTGCCCCAGTCTGGCCCCTCAGCCGTAGGGAGTAGTTTCACTGGAGGGCTGTGGAACAAAAAATATGAGTAAACGCTTACGTTCACCTGCCCTGCGAACTAGGCTGGCAGGCAGCCCGTGTCCGCGCCCGTTTCCGCAAGGGACCAGTGATGAGCAAGGTCGTGCAATTCCCGAAGCAGTTCCTGTGGGGCGCCGCGACGGCCGCCTACCAAATCGAAGGTGCGTCCCGGGACGACGGCCGCACCGATTCCATCTGGGATGTCTTCTGCCGGCTGCCGGGGGCCACCGTGGGCGGCGAGACCGGCGAACGGGCCTGCGACCACTACCGCCGCTACCGCGAGGACGTCGCGCTGATGTCAGCCCTGAACCTGGGTGCCTACCGGTTTTCCACGTCCTGGCCGCGGGTCAAACCGGACGACGCGGTCGTGAACCCGGCCGGCCTGGATTTCTATTCGCGCCTGGTGGACGAACTGTGCGCGGCGGGCATTAAGCCCTGGCTCACGCTGTACCACTGGGATTTGCCGCAGGCGCTGCAGGAGAACGGCGGCTGGGCGAACCGGGACACCGCCTACCGCTTTGCGGAATACGCCCTGGCGGTCCATGAGGCGCTCGGTGACCGGGTACGCGTCTGGACCACGCTCAACGAGCCATGGTGCTCGGCGTTCCTCGGCTATGGTTCGGGCGTCCATGCGCCGGGCATCCAGTCGAGGCCGCAGGCCTTGGCGGCCATGCACCATCTGCTGCTGGCGCACGGGCTGGCCTCCGACGAGCTGCGCCGCCGCGATCCGGCCGCAGAGCTGGGCCTCACCCTGAACTTCACGGTGGCGGATCCCCTGAATCCGGAGGATCCCGTCGATGTGGACGCCGCCCGCCGCATCGACGGCCAGTTCAACCGCGCCTTTCTGGACCCCGTCTTCCGCGGTTCCTACCCGGCGGATTTTCTGGTGGACGTGGGGCCGTACGGACTGGAAGCCAGGATTCGGGACGGCGACCTGGCTCTGATCGGAACCAGGATCCAGGCGCTGGGCGTCAACTACTACCACGGTGAAGCGGTGACCGGGCACCCCCGCCCGGACGCGGAAAACACGCATGCCGCCCCGGTCGAGCGTCCGCTGGCGCCGCCCTACCCCGCGGCCGACCATGTCAGCTCTGTTCCCCGCGGGCTGCCCACGACGGCGATGGGCTGGGAGATCCAGCCGGAAGGACTGCACCGGCTGCTCGTCCGTTTGCAGCACGAGTACAGCGGCCCGGCCGGGACGGCGCTCTTCGTCACCGAGAATGGGGCGGCCTTCGACGACGAGGTCTCGGCCGACGGCGCCGTGCATGACCGGCAGCGGCTGGAGTTCCTGCGCGCACACATCCTGCAGTGCCACCGTGCCATCCAGGACGGCGTGGACCTGCGCGGCTACTTCGGCTGGTCGCTGATGGACAACTTCGAGTGGGCCTGGGGCTACAGCAAACGCTTCGGCCTAACCCGGGTGGACTACGCCACCCTGGAGCGCACCGTCAAGGACAGCGGCCGCTGGTATGCGCAGGTCGCCGCCGGCAACCGGGTCGCCTCGGCCTAGCCAAAGAAAAATCCCGCAGCCGGCGCGGGGTGCGGGATTTTGCCTTGCAGCTCCCCCGACTGGACTCGAACCAGTAACCCTTCGATTAACAGTCGAATGCTCTGCCAATTGAGCTACGGGGGATTGAAGCGAGTAAAACTCTAGCAGGACGGCGGCGCGGAGACGAAATCGGCCTCGCGCCGATGGCCCCCAAACGCACAGGATCCCCGCCTCCTGCAGAAGGCGGGGATCCAGTGTTTGTCCGCTCCCCCGACTGGACTCGAACCAGTAACCCTTCGATTAACAGTCGAATGCTCTGCCAATTGAGCTACGGGGGAAAGCTGCCATCCGCCACCGGCGGTTTGGCCTCCAACAGCATACTCAATGCAGGCCGGAACTTGCCAATTGAAGGCCCGGCCTACTCCGCGCGAAGGGCCCGCCGCTGCATTTCCAGTTCCATCAGTTCACGGTTGATTTGCTGGAAACTCTCGGGATCGGACGCTGGATCCATCCGTTGCAACTGGCCCAGCTTGTCGGCCTTCAGGTGGGTGATCTGCAGGTCCTGCAGCCGGTTCAGGATCCCCCGGCAATACAGCCGCAGGGCGTCGTCGTTTTGTGCAGGCAGCGGGGTCACCGCAAGTTCCGAGACGAAGGTGCGCAGCTCCTCCGGGACCTCCTGGCGGATGGTCTCCACCCACTGCGAGGGTGTGGCACCGGAAACACCCGCAGCCCGGACGGCGCCGTGGATGGCCACGTGCACGGGCGCCAGGAAGCGGGCCTGCATGAACTGTTCCCACTGGTTGGCATCGAGGAGACCGGGCTGCTGGATGGCCACTTCCAGTGCCTGGTGTTCCAGGCGGACCACGGGATCACGCAGATCCGGCCGCGGAAAGGCCGGGGGTGCCGCGTACTGGCCGGATTCCCGGGCGTAGTCCGTTTCTCCGCCGGCCTCGGCGCCCCGGCCGTAGCCGTGCTGCGCGGCGTGCCCGTAGGCAGGCCGGCCGTCCTGTTGCCGGGGGGAAGGATTTCCCGGATTCCATGCGTCCCGGCCCTGCTGCCCGCCGCCGCGCCGGTACGGTCCGGGCGGCTGCTGGTTGCCGCGGTTCGATTCCTGCCCGCGGTCCTGCTGGCCCCGCTCGCGGCCCGCCGCCCGCGTCCCGGCTTCCTGTCCCCGTTTAGCGGCCCCGGCCACCGCCCGGGTGACGTCGTCGATGTCCATGCCCAGCCAGCCGGCGAGCTCGCGCGAGTAGCCGGGACGCATGGCGGGGTCCCTGATCTCGGCGACCACGGGTGCCGCGGCACGGAGGGCCTGGACCCTTCCTTCGACCGTGTCCAGGTTGAACTTCTTCAAGGTGGCCTTGATCGCGAACTCGAACAGCGGACGGCGGGAGCTGATCAACTCGCGCACCGCACCCTCGCCGTGGCTCAACCGCAGGTCGCATGGATCCGCGCCGCTCGGCTCGACGGCTACGTAGGTCTGGGCGACAAAGCGCTGGTCTTCCTCGAAGGCGCGCAGCGCGGCCTTCTGGCCCGCCTCGTCGCCGTCGAAGGTGAAGATCACTTCCCCTCCGGTTCCGTCATCGGAGAGCAGGCGCCGGGCGATCTTGATGTGGTCGGTGCCGAAGGACGTGCCGCACGTCGCCACGGCCGTCCCGATGCCCGAAAGGTGGCAGGCCATCACGTCCGTGTAACCCTCCACGACCACCAGTTGGCGGTTGCGCGCGATGTCCCGTTTGGCCAGGTCGATCCCGTAGAGGACCTGCGACTTCTTGTAGAGCGCCGTCTCCGGCGTATTGAGGTATTTGGGCCCCTGGTCGTCCTCGAAGAGTTTGCGGGCACCAAATCCTATGGTCGCCCCCGTCAGGTCGCGGATGGGCCAGATGAGCCGGCCGCGGAAACGGTCATAGATCCGGCTGTTCCTGCCATCGGATCCGTCCGATCCGCCGGAGAACATGCCGGTCATGCGCAGTTCGTCTTGGGTGAAGCCGCGGCCGCTGAGGTGCTTGAGCAGGCCGTCCCAGCCCTGCGGGGCGTAGCCGACGGCGAACTGCTCCGCGGCTGCCTGGTCGAAGCCCCGTCCGGAGAGGAACTCCCGGGCCGTCGCGGCACCCGGGCTTTGGAGCTGCTCCCGGAAGAACTCCGCGGCAACCTTGTGTGCGTCCAGCAGCCGCTGCCGCTTGCCCACGTCTTCCCGGCGGGGGCCGGTGCCGCCGTCTTCGTACCGGAGCGTGTAATTGATCCGGTGGGCGAGTTTCTCCACGGTCTCGCTGAACGTGGTGTGATCCATCTTCTGCACGAAGGAGATGACGTCGCCGCCCTCGCCGCAGCCGAAGCAGTGGTAGGTGCCCACCTGCGGACGGACGTGGAACGACGGCGACCGCTCGTCGTGGAAGGGGCAGAGGCCCTTGAATGACCCGATGCCGGCCGACTTCAGCGTGACGTAGCCGTCGATGACTTCCTTGATGTCGGTACGCTGGCGGACTTCATCGATGTCTTCACGCTTAATGAGTCCGGCCATAGTCCCATGGTATGCAGCCGCGCCAAATCGGCGCCGGAACCGCGGCGGCCTGTGTCGAGGCGCCGCGTGCAGCCGCCTGTGGAGGGAAGCTGCTTGCGGCCCGCAACCTCACAGGAGGGTGCGGTGGGCCCCCATCAGGCGTTCGTGCAGGGCCAGGGCGGAGACATCGGTGAGCGAGGCGATCTGGTCGATGACCACGCGAAGGCGGCCGCCGTCGTCGTCCGCATCCCGCCAATCCGAGGCAAAGGGCTCCTCCAGATGTTTCTCCCCCGTGGCGTGGAGCTCGCTGACCAGGTCGTGCAGGATCTCCTGCTGGTGTTCGTAGACCGGCTGGCGCAGGTCCGCGGTCATCACGAACGTGGTGGCCAGGCCCTTCATCACCGCGATCTCGATGGCGGTTTCCTGCGGCACCACCAGCTCCGCCCCGTAGCGGGTCAGCTGCTGCGGGCCGTAGATGGAGCGGGTGGCTTCCATCGCGCTCGAGCAGAAGCGGCCGATCAGCTGGCTGGTCATGTCTTTCAGCGCCGCCATGGCCTTGCGGCTGCCGTCGGCCTCGCGCACCCAGACGCCGGATTGCTCCAGCCGGGTCAGTGCTTCGTCCACCTCTTGGGCGTCGCTGGAGGGCAGGTACCACTGCTGGGTGTAGCCGATGACCCGGCTGCGGGTGTCGGGGCTGTCCAGCCACTTGAGCTGGATGCGCCCGGCCACGATGGCGTCTTCGACGTCGTGCACGGAGTAGGAGATATCGTCGGCGAGGTCCATCACCTGGGCCTCCAGGCAGGACCGGCGCTCCGCGGCGCCTTCGCGCAGCCAGTTGAACACGGGAAGGTCGTCTTCGTAGGCGCCGAACTTGCTGGTGCGCTTGCCGTGGATCACCGGCGCGTCGTCGGCGGACCACGGGTATTTGCAGGCCGCGTCCAGGCTGGCCCGGGTCAGGTTCAGCCCGGCCGGCGATCCGTCCGGGCGCAGGATCTTGGGCTCCAGCCGGGTCAGCAGCCGCAGGGTCTGGGCGTTGCCTTCGAAACCGCCGATGGCGTGGGCCGCGGCGTTAAGCGCGGTCTCCCCGTTGTGGCCGAACGGGGGATGGCCCAGGTCGTGGGACAGGCAGGCGGCGTCCACCACGTCGGGGTCGCAGCCCAGGGTGCGTCCCAGTTCGCGGCCGACCTGGGCCACTTCCAGGCTGTGCGTCAGCCGCGTCCGCACGAAGTCGTCCGTGTCCGGGGACACCACCTGGGTCTTGGCGCCCAGCCGCCGCAGTGCCGACGAGTGCAGAACCCGGGCCCGGTCGCGTTCAAACTGCGTGCGGTAGGTGCTCTTCGGTTCCTCCGTGTACCAGCGTTCCTGGTCGAACTCCGTGTAGCCCGGCGTAGGCGGGGCCGGGCGCCCGGTGCGAACCTTAGCCACCGGAGACGTCCAGTTCAGCGGCGGCGATCATGGCCTTGTGGTCCGCGTTCAGCTCCCGGCTGGAGAGCCAGCCGTCGGGCAGCGCCGTGCGTTTGGGCGAACCGGCCCGGCCGCGCGGGCCCTCGGCGTCCGCCCCCGGGTAGGGAGCGTCGGCATCCAGTTCGGCCAGCAGTTCGCGCAGCACTTCGAGGGTAGGCACCTGGGCCAGCGCGGCACGCAGCTCTCCGCCCACCGAGTATCCCTTGAAGTACCAGGCCACGTGCTTGCGGATATCCCGCAGGGCCTTGCCCTCGTCCTCGAAGTAATCCACCAGCAGCTCGGCATGCCGGTAGAAGCTATCCGCGACGTCCTTCAACCCCGGGCGGAAGCGCCTGTCGGTTCCTTCGAAGGCGGCCTGCAGGTCGCCGAACAGCCACGGGCGGCCTTGGCAACCACGGCCGACGACGACGCCGTCCACTCCCGTTTGTTGCACCATCCGCACCGCATCCTCGGCGCTCCAGATGTCTCCGTTGCCCAGCACCGGGATGTCCGGCAGGGCTTCCCGCAGTTCCGCGATCGCGTTCCAGTCGGCCTTGCCCGAGTAGAACTGGCTGGCGGTGCGGCCGTGCAGCGCCACGGCCGCCACCCCGGCGTCGCGGGCAATCTTGCCGGCCTCGATGAAGGTCAGGTGCTCGTCGTCGATCCCCTTACGCATCTTGATGGTCAGCGGCACGTCGCCCTTGGCCGCCTCGCGCGTCGCGGCCTGGATGATCGCGGTAAACAGTTCGGTTTTCCAGGGCAGCGCCGAGCCGCCGCCGCGGCGGGTGACCTTCGGCACCGGACAGCCGAAGTTCAGGTCGATGTGGTCGGCGCGGTCTTCCTCCACCAGCAGGCGGACGGCGGCGCCGACGGTTATGGGATCCACGCCGTAGAGCTGGACGGAGCGCACGTCCTCGTCCTCATCGTGCGAGATGATCCGCATGGACTCCCGGTTGCGTTCGACCAGCGCGCGGGACGTGACCATTTCCGCCACGTACAGGCCGCCGCCGTACTGGCGGCAGAGCCGGCGGAACGCCTTGTTGGTGATGCCGGCCATGGGTGCCAGCACCACCGGGGTGTCGACGGTTATCGGGCCGAGTTTGAGCGGTGGAAGCTCGAGCTTGGCGGCCGATTCGGGGGCAGCGGTAAGTGTCACCCCACCATTCTCTCAAAACCGGGCAAATCCGTCCGCCGGCACCCGCGCCTGTGGACTAACGGCCCCGGTCGGCTTCGCCGCCGTTCCTCCGCGTCCACGGGACATCCGGGCCGCCGTGCGGGCAACAGTTCAATTGTGCACATGCTGATGCACGCCAAGCGTTTCGGGAGCCCGCGACTCCTGCCTGAATTCTTCCCTGGCCCGTACCGGAAGGCGACTTCAGCAGGAAACCGGCGGGGAGAAAGCTACCAATTCGGGAGCGGGTCCAAAGACCTTGCCGGGATTCAGCAAGTTCCGCGGGTCGAATACCGCCTTTATCTGTCGCTGCAGTTCCAGCTGTTCAGCGCCGAGCTCATCGCCCAGCCAGCGCCGTTTAAGGATCCCGATGCCATGCTCTCCGGAGAGTGTGCCTCCCAGGCTGAGCGCATAGTTGAACAGTTCGCCTGCCGCGGCCCACACCGCTTCGGGTACAGTATCGCCGCTGAACACGAAGCTGGGATGCAGGTTCCCGTCTCCCGCATGACAGGTAGTGGGAATCATGACCTGGTACTTGGTTTCCAGCTCTGCGACCTTGCCGAAGACAGCGGTCATCGCGTCCCGCGGAACCGCAACGTCCTCGACCAACATCGTTCCCATCGCTTCAAGCGAGGGGAAGCCCTGCCGGCGGACATCCACGTACCGTTCAGCTTCTTCCGGGTCAGTGGTGATTTCGGCGCGGCCGCCTTCCTCACGGATGATGGCCTCCATCGCCGCGGCCTCAGCCTCGGCCGCCGGGCCGTCACACTGGATGAGGAAGTAAGAGTTTCCGCGCGATATCAGGTCCACCCCGGTATAGCGGCTCACACATTCGAGCGTGCGGGTATCCAGCAGCTCCATCATCGCAGGCTGGAGGCCCGCAGCCGTGATCCGCGCCGCGGCCGCGGCGCCTTGGTCCACGGAGTCGAAGAAGGCCGCAATGGTCGCGACGGTCCCGGCGACGGCGGGACGCAGTTTGAGCGTGGCCTCCACGATAACGCCCAACGTACCCTCCGAACCGATCATTAGGGCGCACAGGTCGTAGCCGGTGACGCCCTTGACCGTTCGGTGCCCCACGGAGATCAGCCGCCCATCGGCCAGAACCACTTTCAGCGCCAGCACGGCTTCACGCGTCACGCCGTACTTGGCACAAAGCAGCCCGCCGGCATTCATGGCGATGTTCCCACCCACTGTGGAGATATCCTTGCTGGCAGGATCGGGCGGCCACCAGAGTCCCTGCTTTGCCAGCTCCCGGTTCAAGTCTCCGTTAAGGATGCCGGGTTCGACGACAGCCAACTGGTTGGACGTTGATACCTCAAGTATCCGCGTCATGAGAGCGGTGGAGAGAACGATTTCACCGGCACCGGCAATACCGCCGCCAGCCAGTCCGGTTCCGGCGCCGCGGGTAACCACAGGCGTATCGTGTTGGTGAGCAATCCGGCACACCGCCTGTACGTCCTCAACGGAACGGGCCTGGACCAGCGCCAGCGGGCTCCCGTCCGCAACATGCCCGGAACGGTCCGTGCGACATGCCTCCAGCAGCCCCGGATCGGTCTGCACCCGCCCGGGGAGGGCGGCCGCAAGTTGTTGAACGACGTCCATTGGTTCCCTTCACCGGTCCGGTCCCCCGCGGGGCCGGCTCTGTTGTCAGTACGCTCTGTCTGATTCGCTGGCCAGCAGAACCCAGCTGGCAGGTTATCCGGCCGGCGGCTGTAAGATGCCGGGGCCGGCCTCGCGCAGCTCATCGACGCTGGTCACGCCCAGTAGCTGAAGTGTCCGGCGGAACTGGCTCATGAGCAGTCCTGCAACATGTTCGACGCCTTCTTGGCCACCGGCCACGAGTCCCCATAGATACGGACGGCCCACGAAACAGGCGTCAGCACCGAGCGCGATGGCCGTTGCGATGTCCGAACCGTGGCGCACGCCGGAATCCAGCAAGATTGCGAAATCGTCGCCTACCGCAGCTCGGACCGGCCGGACGAGGGCGACGGGGGCGACTGAACGGTCGAGCTGCCTGCCGCCGTGATTGGACAGGTGAACGCCGTCGATGCCCAAAGCCTGGGCCCGTTTAGCGTCCACGTCCCCTATCGGCCCCTTGATGACGAGCTTGCCCGGCCAGGCTTCCCGCAGCCGCTCCAGGTCTTGCCAGGTCACGGCTGGGTCAAACTGGTCGCTGATGTTTTCAATGGTGTAGCCTCCGCCTGCGCCGTCCGAGACGTTGGCGAATTCCAGCACCGGGCTGGCCAGCATGCCCGCCCAGTAGCTCGGTTTCCGGCCGATGTCCAGGATGCTGCCCAGCGTCAAGGCCGGCGGAATCGTCAGACCGTTGCGAACGTCGCGTACCCGGTTGCCCGAAACGGCTGTGTCCACCGCGACTTCCAGAACGCGGTATCCGCTCTGTTTTGCGCGCTGGACCAAGTCCATGGTCAGGGCCCGGTCCTTCCAGACGTAGAGCTGGAACCACAAGTCCTCAGTGTTAACCCCGGGGCTGGAGGCCAGGTTCTCAAGGGAAGTGCTGGCCATCGTGGAAAGCGCATACGGGATGCCTGCGGCGCCGGCGGCGCGCGCGACTGACGGCTCCCCAAGCGGATTGATCATCTTGGTATAGCCGGTCGGAGCAAAGCCGAGCGGCGCAGCCGTCTTCCGGCCCAGAACCGTGGCGGAGATGTCCGGCGAGCTGACATCCGATAGCACCCTTGGCACATACCGGTACCGGCCAAAGGACTCCACGTTGTCCCGCAGCGACTGTTCCTCATCCGCGCCGCCGTCGACGTAGTCAAAGATCGACCGCGGCAAGCGCCGCCTCGCGGCCACGCGCACATCATTTACGGTCAGGCAACGGCTGAGCCTGCGGCTGGTACGCGTTCCGGATGGTAGTTTCAGCGAAACTAGCTGCGCGGCTTCCGATATTTTCATCCCGGCGCCCCGGCGCCGCTTTGTTGGCGCCAACAATGGCTCCTAGCCTCAGTGAGGTTCATGCTTTGCCCTTTCTCGAATTCCCAAAGTTCATCTGCTGGTCCGCTTGCCCAGTTGCGCCGTCGAACGCTCGGCAGCCAGGACAACCTGCGCGGACACCGCGCCCAGCTCCAGCGGGGATCCAAGCAGGTAACTGACCCCGATGGCGCCGGGCGGACCTGAGGGGTTGAACACTGGCGCGGCAACGCAGCGCACTCCGGCCGCCGTATCGCCGTCGTCCAAACTGAAGCCCTGTTTGCGCACCTTCGCCAACTCCTCGGCAAGCCCGTCGAGGAATTGGCTGCCCACGCCGCGGTCCGACGGCAGGTGGCTCGCGAGCTCGCCTTCGGGCAGCCAGGCCAGCGAAGCTTTTCCGACGGCGGTGAGGTGCGCCGGCAGCCGGGCGCCTACTGAGCTGGCGAGCTTGATGCCCAATCCCGGTGGGTCTTCCTTGACGAGGTACACGGCATCAGTGGCGTCCAGGATCGCATAGTGCGAGGTGACGCCTAGGCCGTGCGTGAGCTCCACGAGCTGAGGCGTCACGATGTCAAGGGCGCTAACGGACCGCAGATGCGCCGCGCCAAT
The DNA here is from genome assembly GCF_059092585.1 of Arthrobacter sp. Y3221160. NCBI lineage: Bacteria > Bacillati > Actinomycetota > Actinomycetes > Micrococcales > Micrococcaceae > Arthrobacter > Arthrobacter sp. Y3221160. Next base: position 137,838 of record NZ_JBNHHU010000002.1, read on the forward strand.
TTCGAAGGCCTTCAATCCGATGGAATAGGACGCGTGTTCGCCAACCACCAGGAACTCCCTGCTGACCAGCGCCCGCAGGATCGTATGCGCGGTGCTCTTCGGGATGCCCAACTGCTCCGCGATCGGTGTCAGGGCCATCGGCCTGTCCGCCTTGGACAATAGTTCCAGGATTTCCAACGCGCGCAGAACCGAGGTGCTCATCGTGCTTCTTCCAGTCCTTTCATCACAGGACCGCACTCAGGAACGCCTTGGTGCGTTCCTCTTTCGGGTTGGCCAGAACCTCACGCGGATCGCCTTGCTCCACTACGCGGCCCTTGTCGATGAACACTATTCCGTCCCCGACCTCGCGGGCAAAGCCCATCTCGTGGGTAACGACCACCATAGTCATTCCCGACCTGGCCAAGTCCTTCATGACGTCAAGCACCTCACCCACCAGCTCGGGGTCCAGCGCGGAAGTCGGCTCGTCAAATAGCATCAGTTGTGGTTCCATGGCCAGGGCACGGGCGATGGCGACGCGCTGCTTTTGGCCGCCGGACAGCGCATGCGGATACACCTTGGCATGGTTCCCGAGGCCCACCCGCTCCAGCAGGACCAGGGCCTTGCCTGTGGCCTCCTTCTTGCTCATTCCCTTGACCTGCACCGGACCCTCGATGACGTTTTCTAGGGCGGTCATGTGACCGAATAGGTTGAAATGCTGGAATACCATGCCGATGTTGGCGCGTTCCGAACAAACGTCCTTGTCCCGCATTTCGTAGAGTTTGTCTCCCTTTTGCCGGTATCCCACCAGGGAGCCGTTGACGGACAGCCGGCCACCGTCGATTTTCTCCAGATGGTTGATGCACCGCAGAAAGGTGGACTTTCCGGAACCGGATGGGCCAATGATGCACAGCACCTCGCCCCGCGTCACCTCCAGGTCAATTCCCTTGAGGATCTGCAGGTCGCCGAACGACTTCGTCACCTGCTCCGCCTTGACCATGATGTTGTTGCTCATGCGGTCCTCCTCAATGCCAGATTCTGCCTGAGTTTGTGCCAAAAGCTGGTCCTGGATCCCGGGATGCCCCGGTTGAGACGTTCCTCCAGCAACTGCTGGAGGATGCTGAACACCGTGGTCAACGCGATGTACCAGATGGCTACCGTGAAGAGCAGCTCGATCACCTTGAAATTAGCGGTGTAGATCTTATTGGCCGAGTGCAGCAGCTCGCTGTAAGAGATGGTGTACGCCAAGGACGTGAACTTGAGGCAGGCGATGAACTCATTGCCAAGGGGCGGAATGATCACTCTCAGTGCCTGCGGCAGGACGATCCGGCGCATGGTCTTGGCCCGCGACATCCCAATCGCCGAGGCGGCCTCCCGCTGGCCGTGGTCCACAGAGAGGATCCCGCCGCGGACAATTTCGGAGATGTAGGCTCCTTCGTTGATTCCCAGGCCGAGGAGCGCCGCGACGAACGGCGTCATCAGCGTGTTCATGGGAACGGAAAACAGCCCCGGGATGGTGAAGGTCTCGAAGATGATGGAAAGGTTGAACCATATGAGCAACTGCACCAGCAGCGGTGTGCCGCGGAACAACCAGACATAGCCCCCGCCGACGGAACGCAAAACCGGATTCGGAGACTGCCGCATGACCGCGGTCAGCACGCCCAGCACCAGGCCCAGTGCCATGGACAGCAGCAGAAGCACCAGCGTATTGCGCACGCCTTCGAGGATTCCGGCGGCGGTCAGGTACTTGACGACGACGCCGTAATCTATGTCCGCGGCGAGAAACGCCCGACCAACCAGCGCCAGCAGTACCAAGATCAGCCCCGCCATCACCCATCTCCCCGGATGACGCAGCGGAACAACGGTGAGTTGCTTCACTGAGACGGGCGCGGACGCCGCACCGGGCCCCGCCTCTACCTTGTTATCGATCATCACCACGTGCTCCTGTCTTCTGGCTCGGTAGCCTGCGCTGACGGCTTCACTAGCTGGGGTTCACACCCGAGCTGACAGGGTTGACAGTGGCTTCTTCGATCCCAATGCTGGCCAGATTCCACTTTTCGAGCACCGCCGTGTAGGAGCCGTCGTCGATGATTGCTTGCCATGCCTCGGCCAGGGCGTCGCGCAGCTCGCTGTCCTTCTTACTGAAGACCATTCCGAAAAATCGTTTCTCGACCTGCAATCCCTCCACGACCTCAAGTTCCCCTTCGGACTGAGCGGCGAAGTACGCCGCAGTGGGATAGTTCTCCAGCATGGCAGCTGCCTTGCCCTGTTTCACCGCAAGCTGTTCGGCCGCGTTGCCGTCGAAGGTGAGGACCTCGATGGCCTTGTTGCCCGCGTCGACGCAGACCTTCGATTGGGCCTCCAGATATTGCTGCTGCACACCTCCGCGTACGGCCGCGATTGGCTTTCCGCACAGGTCTTCAACCTCGGTGATGCCTGCGGGATTGCCTGTCTGCACGACGAATCCCTGTGAGGACTGGAGGTAGGAAACGAGGTCGAAGGCCTCTTCTCGTTCCGCGGTGTCATTCACAGCGCCGAAAATGACGTCATATCGCTTGGTGGTCAAAGCCGGAAGCAGCGTGTCGAAGCTGGCATTGTTCCACGTGAAGGTGACACCAAGCTGCTTTTCCAGCGCTTGGGACAGCTCGACTTCGAAGCCGGCCAACTTATCGCCTTCCTCGTAGTACTCGAACGGCGGGTAATCGATGGAGGAACCGATCTGGATGGTCCCCGCCTGCTGGACGTCATCGGGCAGCTGCTCGAAAAGCGGAGCAGTGTTTGCGGTGCCTGCGGCGTTGCCGGCGGCGGCGGCGTCTTTGCCGCTGTCCGAAGACGATCCGCATCCGCTGAGCAGGAGTCCGGTCAGGATCGGCACGGCGAGTAGAACGGCAGCTTGGTGGTAATTGCGTGGCGCGATGGAAGTCATTCGGGTCCTCCCGAGTAAGTGGCGAGTGGAACGCGGAAAGTTCGTATATCTGAACGCCATTCGGCATTAGGGAAATACTAGGAGTGTGCCAGGTCACTGTCAACGCTTAATTTCTTTTCCTAGCGGGTCGCTCGCAACCATTGACATCCCTCAAAGCCGTCATTAGCGTGTCCGCATATAAAGACCCTGGTCACATATAGAGAAATCTAGTGCACCACACCAGACCTGGCGGGAAATTTTTTGATTCGGCGGACGATTCTCCGTCGCCACACAAGTCCTCATAGCTGGAAGGCCCGCATGATGCCCATTACTGAACGACCATGGCTCGACCGAATTCAGGCCTACCGGCCGGGCCAGCACGCCACGAGCCCCGAAGGTTCGATGGCCTCCAACGAATCGCCGTTGGGAGCCAGTCCTGCCGTTGCAGCGGCCATCGCCAGGACCGCAGCCAGGGTCCACCGCTATCCGGATTCGCTGGCGGACGAGCTCAGGGCCGAACTGGCCGGCCTGCACGGCGTAGACCCGGACCAGATCCTGGTTGGCAACGGCTCGGATGAGCTGATCTTCCTCCTGGCGTCGGCATACCTAGCCCACGGAGGGCACGCGGTCTGCGCCGATCCGGCCTACCAGATTGATCGCATCAGCACCTACACCGTGAACGCGCGGCTCACACAGGTACCGCTGCGCCACTGGGCGCACGACCTTGAGTCCATGGCAGATGTCGACGCAGATATCGCCTATGTCGTGAACCCGCACAACCCCACGGGCACCGTCCGCTCACTGGCGGATATTCGCCAGTTTGTGGCCCGGAGCCCGGCCCGACTGGTGGTCGTGGACGAGGCCTACATCGATTTCGCGGAGAACCCCGCCGAACAGAGCGCCTTGCCGCTGGTTGATGGCGGCAGGGTGGCAGTGCTGCGCACCTTCTCCAAAATCCACGGTCTCGCCGGACTGCGGGTCGGTTATCTGGTGGCCCACCGCAGCATCATCGCTACTCTGCAGAAAATCCGCGCTCCATTCTCCGTGGGATCGCTGGGCCAGGCCGCCGCCCTGGCCGCCCTGCGGGACACGAGGCACAAGCACGCTGTCCGTGACCACACCCTGCGCCTGCGTACCGAACTGGTCGGGATCTTGGAGCAGGCCGGCTACACAACCGTTGCGTCGCAGGCCAATTTCGTGCTCGTCGAGGCCCCGGATGAGGAGGAGCTTGTGGCCCGTCTGTTCGACCACGGAGTGTCCGTCCGACCCGGAACTGCGCTGGGAGTTCCCGGGACCGTTCGCATCAGTGTGCCCTCCACGCGAGGGCTGGAATTGCTCAAGCATGCTCTTGACGTCGAAGAAACCAATACTTTGTCGACCGCCGCCGCCAGCGGCCTTGCCTAAAGGAGAATCCATGTTCATTCGAAATGCCTGGTACGTCATCGCCCTGTCCGAGGAAGTCACGCGCGAACCGATGAAACGCACCGTCCTCGGTGAAGACGTGGTGCTTTATCGCAAGCTCGACGGCAGCATCGCCGCCTTGGATGACCGTTGCGCCCATCGCGCTTACCCGTTGTCGGAGGGCCGGTTGATCGGCGACAACATCCAGTGCGGATATCACGGATTCGAATTCAACTGTTCGGGAGTTTGCGTCAAAGTGCCCGCGCAGGAGCGCATCCCTGAGCGCGCTCTCGTGCAGGCGTTTCCGGTGGTCGAATCTCACCGCTGGGTGTGGATCTGGATGGGAGATCCGGACAAGGCGGGAAGCACGCCCGTGCCGGACACGCACTGGATGACTGATCCAGATTGGGACCGTGTCACCCATATGCTGCTCTTCCGCAGCAGCGCAGACCTGATCCACGACAACCTGCTGGATCTGACGCATGAAAGCTTCCTGCACCAGTCCACGGTCGGGGACGAGGCGGTTTATGAGAACGGAATTACCGTCGAAGTCGATGGAAATGTCGTCAGCGTTGACCGCTGGATGCCGCGGTGCCACCCATCCCCGCTGTTCGAAAAGGCGACCGGGATGACGTTGGTCGACCGCTGGCATACCACTGAATTCCAGCTGCCAAGCCTGCACGTCATTCACGCAGGTGTGGTGGAGCCGGGAGGCACGCGCGAGGAGGGGCACCTGCTCGAGGTCCTCAATGCCATCACCCCCGAAACTGAGAGCACAGCTTGGTACTTCTACGCCTTCTGCCGCAACTTCGCGGTCGGCGACGAGGGCATCAACGCGCTGCTCAAGGAGAGCCTCGGGGACGTCTTGCGCGAAGACGAGGACGCCTTGGCTCTGCAGCAGAAGAAGATGGAGCGGCGCCCGGCCCATCTGCCGGATGTGCTGATTGCCCAGGACGCCGGTGTGGCCAAGGCCCGCCGGCTGATGTCCCGCATGTTAGCCGCCGAGGCCAAGGAACTGGCGAACAGCGGGCAACTGGCATGAGGCTGCTGTTAAGGTCAAATTCGCACCGCGACGTCGACGACGGCTGCCTCGAGATTGCCGCCTCCCCGGACACACCCCGGCGTGAGCTGTGGCAATGGGACCTCCGGCTGCTCCCGGCGGATCGTCCGGAGGCCGACAAATCGCACCCTGTTCGGCGGGTCAGTGCGAAGCTGCCGCGCGGCGATGGATCCGTCTCACGGCTGGAAGTGTGCGCCGATCCGGCAGCTGCCACGCCGTCGATCGAGGTGCTCCAGGTAGACGACCTACACGGGATCGACCGCGGGCCGCAGGAGGTAGTGGCTGTCATCGTGGGCCGCGGTCTGGCGCTCGCCGAGGGCCGCCACCGGCTCGGCGAGCTGGACGTAATGATCCTGGAGGGTGATGATCCGTTCGTCTTGTCACTCGAACCGCACGATGGCGCGGCCGCCTCCGTGGCCGTCGTGCGGCTGGAGGGCGTCGGCGCCATAGGCTGGGTTCCTTAGGGTTTCCTGGTCTGTTTGGCCCGCGACGGGCACGCCGATCGTCACCTATAAGATCTGAACGAGTTCTTCACCTTATGGGGGCAGGCCCCGGGCGCTTTCTGTTCGTTGCGCCCGGTGGCCTGCGTCAGTTGCGCAGCAGGCCGCCGAGGGCGCTGTCCGTGAAGTGTTCGAGCAGGTCCTGCGGGTCCCGGTACACCTCTGCCGCACCGGCGTGGAGCAGTGTCGCAGCGGGGGTCCCGCCGCATTCGAGGCCGATGCACGGAATCCCGAGGTCTCCGGCCGCCTGGACATCCCACACGGCATCGCCCACGAAAACGGTGTCTGCGGGCTGCAGGCCCGCCGCGTCCAGGGCCGCCTGCAGGATGTCCGACGCCGGTTTGCTGTTCTCCGCGTCCGCGGAGCTGGTGGCGGCGGTGATGGACCCGTCGGCGTCGATCACGCGGCGCAGCACTTCCAGCTCCGTTCCCTCGGCGGATGAGGCCAGCACGACGGCCAATCCCTCCTCGGCGGACCGGCGCACCAGCTCGCGGGCACCGTCGAAGCGGCGCAGGGCCGGCCAAAAGGTGGAGAAGACGGTTCCATGGGCGGCCTTGAGGTCCTCGTCCCGGGACTGGTCGCGGTCCTCGTCGAGCAGCTGCGCGATAAGCCTGCCGCCGCCCATTCCCACGCAACGGTGGATGGCCGCCATCGGGACGTCGAGACCCGCCTGCCGGAAGGCCTGCCACCAGGCCAGCACGTGCAGGTAGTTCGAATCCACCAGCGTCCCGTCCACGTCAAACAGCACGCCCTTCATAAACACTCCTCCCGACGACGGCGATGGTTCTTTCGGCACCGGCCCGGACACGGCACCAATGTGTGCAGTCTAGCCGCTCGGGTCGGCGGGCCTGCCGTGGCCCGCCGCGGCTTCCGCCCCGGGGTCCCGCACCCCTGCGTCGGCGGGCGCGCGGGTTGCGGCGGCCCCGCCGGGCCCCCTTACCCCCGCGTCGGGATCGGCGGCGGCTCCGGCCATGAGGTGCCGGGGGCCTGACCGCTCCCCCGCCGCCACCGGACCACGGATGCCGGTGGCCTTGACCACCAGCACCGCGATCAACGTGGTGATCGGGATGGCCAGGACCAGGCCGATGGATCCGACCAGGGTGCGCACAATCTCCTCGGCCAGTTCCCCGCTGGTCAACGTGGCGAACAGCGGCCGGTCGTGCAGCGACACCAGGATCAGTACCGGAAGGGACGCGCCGGCGTAGGCGAAGGCAATGGTGTAGACGGTGGAGGCGATGTGGTCCCGCCCCACGCGCATGGCCCCGGTGAACAGGCGCCTGGCAGAGGCACCGGGAGCCAGTTCGTACATTTCCCACACCGCCGACGACTGGGTGATGGTGACGTCGTTGAGCACGCCCAGTCCGGAGATGATTAACCCGCACATGATCAGCCCGGAGACGGAGAGGCTGCCGCCCAGGTTGATCAGCTGGTAGGTGTAGTCGTCGTCCACGCCGGTCAGGTAGGCGGCGTCGGTGGCCCAGGCCGCCAGCAGGGCGGTCACGCCCAGGCCGAACAGGGTGCCCAGCAACGCGGTGGACGTGCGGGCGGAGAAGCCGTGGGCGAAGTAGAGCACCCCGACCATGATGACCACCGAGCCGATGAGCGCCAGCAGCAGCGGCGGCTTGCCTTCCATGAGGCCCGGCAGGATGAACTGCGCCAGGACCAGGAAACCGCCCACCAGCCCCAGCATGGCGCGGAAGCCGCGCCAGCGGGCGACGGCCACCACGACCAGGGCGTAGAGCACGGCCAGCAGCACCATGGGGACGCTGCGCACGAAGTCCACGAAGACGTAGGCCCCCTCCTGCCCGCCCATGACGCCGGAGAGATTCAGGTAGCGGATGGTGTCGCCGGCCTCGACGCCGCGCGAGGCCGCGATCTCCGGCGTGATCTCCACGGGCAGCGGCGAGCCGCCGGCGTCGGGCTGGGTGTAGGCGACCAGGCACTCCTGTGCTTCCATGCCGGCGTCCACCGCCGCCTGCGAGGTGGGGCAGTCTTCCAGCTCCACCCTCTGCACGGTGCCGACGTCGAAGGTCACCCCGGGCGCCGCGGCATAGGGGTCGGGGACCTCGGCTCCGGCTCCGTCCCCGGAGGGCCAGAGCAGGATCATGCCCACCAGGGTCAGGACGGTGACCGGCAGCAGGATGGCCGCCAGGAGCACGTTGGCCCGCCGCCGCGCGGCGAGTGCGGCGGCGCCGGGCGTGGAAGTCCCATGGCTGTGGCTGTGCCCCATCCGTCAGTCGCTGACGATGGAGGTTTCCGGACCCAGCTGGCGCGCGAGACCGGAGTCCAGCAGCGGCTGCAGCACGGCCAGCACAGCGGTCATCGAGTCGTCCACCTCCAGCTGCACCGGGTACTGCGCCACCAGCATGGCCAGCAGCGCCCGCACCGCGGCCTCGGCGTCCTCGGCCGGCAGCGCGGTGTCGTATCCCAGCAGCACGTCCGCCGGGGCGTCCGTGCGCTCGTGCGTGTAGCTGACGGCGAAAGCCTGGATGGTGCCGCCGTCGGACTTGGGGGCGCTGCGCAGCACCACCGCGCCGCCGGCCCCCGCGCTCTCGCTGAGCAGCATCTGCTGGGCGCGTCCCACGGTCATGTCCGCCCGGTCCCACACGTGCACCGAGTTGTAGAAGTCGGCCACGGCCCGGGTCAGTTCCACCGACCCGGTGGCCGCCTCCTCCAGTTGCGGACCGGTTTCCCCGAGGTCGGGCAGCGGCAGCGCGCCGGGCGAGACCAGCACCACGCGCGAGCTCTGGATCTGGGTCAGGCCGGCGGCCCGGGCGAAGGCGGCGCCGGAGGTGTCCGGCTCCACCTTCGCCCGCAGCTTCCGCACGCCCGAGGGCGCGTGCTCGGCCTCGGCGCGAAGCCGTGACAGCAGGTCACGGGCGACCCCGGCGCCGCGGTGGTCGCGGGCAACCTCGACGTACACCCACAGCCGGTCCGGATGCAGGCTGGTCTCGTACACGGTGCCGGCGGCAACGGCTATCCCCTGGTCTTCGGCAACGATGCACCGCGACCACGGCTGGTCGGCGGACGGGCGGAGCATGGCACGGAAGTGACCGGCCTGGCCGGTTTCCGGGTCGCCCCAGACCTCCAGCAGGGCCAGGTCATCGTCCTCGCGCCAGTCACGGTAGGTCAGCTGGGCCATGGTTCTCCTTTAGGGGTGGGCTGCCCTGATCGGGCGGCCGGACGGTTGCCGCAGCGGCTGCGGACGCGCGGTCCGCGGCCGGTTCAGGCGCCGATCAGGCGGGCTGCCAGATATGCTTCGACCTTGTCCAGGGAGACCCGTTCCTGAGCCATCGAGTCACGTTCACGGATGGTCACCGCCTGGTCCTCGAGCGTGTCGAAGTCCACCGTGATGCAGAACGGCGTGCCGATCTCGTCCTGCCGGCGGTAGCGGCGGCCGATGGCACCGGCGTCGTCGAAGTCGATGTTCCAGTTCTTGCGCAGCGCCTCCCCCAGCTCCTTGGCCTTGGGCGAGAGGTCCTCGTTGCGGGACAGCGGCAGCACGGCGGCCTTGACCGGGGCCAACCGCGGGTCCAGCCGCAGCACCGTGCGCTTGTCCACGCCGCCCTTGGCGTTCGGTGCCTCGTCCTCGGTATACGCGTCCACCAAAAAGGCCATGAAGGACCTCGTGAGCCCGGCGGCCGGCTCGATCACGTACGGGGTGTAGCGCTCGTTGGTGGCCTGGTTGAAGTAGCTCAGGTCGGTGCCGGAGTGCTTGGAGTGGGTGGACAGGTCAAAGTCCGTCCGGTTGGCGATGCCTTCCAGCTCGCCCCATTCCGAGCCCTGGAAGCCGAAGCGGTATTCGACGTCGGTGGTGCCCTTGGAGTAATGGCTCAGCTTGTCCAGCGGGTGCTCGAAGAGGCGGAGGTTGTCGCGTTTGATGCCCAGGTCCACGTACCACTGCAGCCGGGCGTCGATCCAGTACCGGTGCCACTCTTCGTCCGTCCCGGGCTCCACGAAGAATTCCATTTCCATCTGCTCGAACTCGCGGGTGCGGAAGATGAAGTTGCCCGGGGTGATCTCGTTGCGGAAGCTCTTGCCGATCTGGCCGATGCCGAACGGCGGCTTCTTCCGCGAGGTGGTCAGGACATTGTTGAAGTTCACGAAGATGCCCTGCGCGGTCTCCGGGCGCAGGTAGTGCATGCCTTCTTCCTGGGCGACCGGGCCCAGGAAGGTCTTCAACAGGCCGGAGAATTCCTGGGGTTCGGTCCACTCGCCCTTGGTGCCGCAGTTGACGCAGGCGATGTCCTTCAGCCCGTTTTCCGGGGCGCGGCCCTTTTTCTCCTCGTACTCTTCTTCGAGGTGGTCGGCGCGGTAGCGCTTGTGGCAGTTCAGGCACTCCACCAGCGGGTCGGAAAAGACGTCCACGTGGCCGGACGCTTCCCAGACCTGGCGCGGCAGGATGACCGACGAATCCAGTCCGACCACGTCGTCGCGGCCGCGGACCATCGTCTGCCACCACTGGCGCTTGATGTTTTCCTTCAGCTCGACGCCGAGCGGCCCGTAATCCCATGCGGAGCGGGATCCACCGTAAATTTCACCAGCCTGGAACACGAAGCCGCGGCGCTTGGCCAGCGAAATAATCGAATCGAGGGCTGATTTGGCTGCTGCCATGAGGTGGTTCTCCGTATCTCTCCAGGGCCGCTGGGTGCGGTCCGAGGGTTGTCATGGCACAGATCCGCCCGGCTGCTGCAGGCACGGATCGGCGCATAGCGAAGCTACAACGTTAGCCTACCGAAAACGGGAACCCGAACCCGAACCGCGCGGATGCATCGACAGGCATCAGGCATGATGGTTCCATGGCTTCCGACGATATCCATGACGTGCCGATCCGCGACGAGATGATCCGGCTCGGCCAGCTGCTGAAGCTGGCCAACCTCGCCGACGACGGGATCCAGGCCAAGGAGTTCGTCGAGAACGGACTCGTCCAGGTCAACGGTGACATCGAAACGCGCCGCGGCCGGCAATTGCACGCCGGCGATACGGTCAGCTGCAACGGCCAAACGGTGCGGGTCAGCCGCGGCTGACCCGCACGCAGCCGTTTGCTACTTCCCCTGCAGCACCTTGTAGGTCAGGAACTCCTTCACATGCGCCAGTTCCTGGGCGTTGATTCCGTGGCCGATGCCGGGGTAGAGGACCTTGGTCAGGTCCACATGCTCGTTCGTCCAGGCGTGGGTGAACTCGATCTTGTCCGGGGTGATGACCTGGTCCGCCTGGTCCCGGCCCCAGAAGAGCGGGGGCCTGATCGCCTTGACCGCATCGTCGCGGAAGAAATCGTTGCCCCCGGCGGGCACGGCGAAGCCGGACAGGCCGACCACCGCGGCGATTTCCTCCGGGCGGTGCCGCAGCACCGAGGTGGCCACCGCCATGCCCATGGAAAAACCCAGCACCGAAACGCTGCTGTGCTGGTCCTTAACTCCGTCCAGCCAGGACACCACGTCGCTGACGGCCTTCGTGACCTTGCCCACGGAAAAGTCCGGCTCGTGCATCAGGGGGAACCAGGTGAAGCCGGGTCCCATCGCCACCGGCGCGCGCACCGCCGCCACGGTGAATTCCTCCGGCAGTCCGGGCACCAGGCCCATCAGGTCCTGCTCGTGGGATCCGTAGCCGTGGAAGAGCACCAGCAGGGGCGTCCCCGCCCGCTCCTGTTCGGGTTTGGACCAGGCAACGACGGGCTGATAAGCAGTTTCAGTCATGGGTTCCATGATGGCACAAAGAGCCCATTGCTTGAAAGTTAAAGCTTCTAAGGTGTCGGATCTCCCAGGGCCCGGGCACCCGAGCCGGTGCCCGGGAGGGTGCCGCCCGCGGGCTGGCCGGCCCCGCCGCTCCGTTCGACGGGCGCCGTCAGCTCGGCGACGAACCGCTTGCTTCGACGTGCGCCGTCAGCTCGGCGACGAACCGTTCCGGATACTCCACGTGCGGCGAATGTCCGCAGTTGTCGAGCAGCACCTCGGTGAAGCGCCCGCCGTTGGCCTCATACTTTTCCAGCACCGCCCGGGTCTGCGCGACCATCGGCTGCGGCGGGGCCGCCTCCTCCCCCGGCCAGCCGGGCACCAGACCGGCCTTGCCGAGGCAGTTCAGGTCGAAGAAGGAAGCATCGGAGACAATTGCGTCGCTGTCGCCGTGGATCCAGAGGATGTCCGGCTTGTCCGCCAGGTCAACAATGCCGCTGGCGTCGAAGACCCCCGGCGCCATCGTGTTCAGCACCCCCCTGCGTCCGGGAGCGAAGCCGGGCCAGTTCGGCGAGGGGACGGAATCGCCCGGATAGTTGTCGGGGCCGGTCTTGGTGCTGAGCATCGATTCAACCCAGATGTGTTCGTAGGGCGACTGGAACCCGGCGTGCACATAGGTCGAGCGGTACACCGACAGCGGCGAGGCAGGCGCGTCGCCGCTGGTGTCCCTGGCTTCCAACCGCGCCACGAAGTCGGGGTTGGCGCCCCCGCCGCCGGTGCCGGCGTCGTCCGCGGTGAGCCTGCGCCCCTCCGGTCCAGCCGTCCCGCCGAAGCCGTACGGCGAGACCGGAGCCTGAAGCGTGAGGCTACGGACCGGATGCTCCAGCGCGTATTGCATCACCACGCCACCGCCCATGCTCCACCCCACCAGGTGCGCGGGCGCCAGTTGCAGGGTTTCCAGCGTGGCATGAAGATCGTCCGAAAAGTCACGCAGCCCGCGGCCGGCGTCCACCGGCGCCGGGTCCGTCGGGCCGAAACCCCGCAGGTCCACGGCGAGCACGCGGTAGTCGGCCGGCAGCGCCTGCATCGCCTCCTGCCAGAACAGCGCGGAGGAAACATTCCCATGCACCAGGACCACCGGCGTGCCGTCGGGCCGGTCGCCGTCGCGCTCGAGGATGTTCACCGTCAGCCGCTCCGTCGGCACACGCCGCGCCACGATTCCCGCCAGCAATTCCATCCCTGCTCCTCGAGGTCGAGGCGGCCGCCGTTGGCCGCGTCAAGCACACAGTAGTCGGTAAACCGAGCGCTGACCATCACTTTCTGAAAGGTGATTCAGCTATTGGTTCCCACCGCCTGTGCATCCCCGCGCCTTCTTGGGAGAATGTACTTGTGAGTAACTTGTCCCTTTCCGAAACACAAGCGCCCATCGCCGCGGCCCGCCATCCCTGGAGCCGTTACGTTGCCCTGGGTGACTCGTTCACCGAAGGCATCGGCGACCCGGACCCCGGGAGCCCGGGCGGACACCGCGGATGGGCCGACCGCGTGGCCGAGGAACTCGCCCGCGGCCACCATGACTTCGCCTACGCGAACCTCGCGATCCGCGGCCGCCTGCTGCAGCAAATCATCGATGAACAGGTCGAACCGGCCCTGGCCCTGCAGCCGGACCTCATTTCGATCTGCGCGGGCGGCAATGATGTGATCCGGCCGGGCGGCGACCCGGACGCCCTGGCCGAGAAGTTCGACCGCGCCGTCACCCGGCTGGCAGCGTCGCAAGCCACCATCGTCCTGTTTACCGCGCCCGACATCGGCGATACGCCCGTCATCGGCAGTGTCCGCGGCAAGGCGGCCATCTACAACGAGAACCTGCGCACGGTGGCGGCACGCCATAACGCCGTCGTGGCCGACATGTGGGCGCTGCGCCAGCTGAAGGCACCGCAGATGTGGGCACCTGACAGGCTGCATTTCTCCCCGCTGGGGCACCACACCATCGCGGCCATGGTGCTGGACGCCCTCAACGTGGAGCATTCGCTGCAGCCCGAGACGCCCAAACCGTTGCCACCCAAGAACTGGCGCACCGCCCGCACCGAGGACCTGGTATGGGCCCGCCAGCACCTGGTCCCGTGGGTCCTGCGCCGGGTCCGCCACCAGTCCTCGGGCGACGGGATCCTGCCCAAGCGGCCGGCCGCCGACCCCTTCTTCGGTCCGGGCATGCCTCCCGGCGCGGCCGGGTAACAGGAGCAGCCGGTGCAGCAGCCGAGTCCCCAGGAGATCCGCCGTCACCGGCTGCGGGCACAGCGGCTGTGGGACAGCCCCCGGGACGACGCCGCCGCCGCCCTGCGCTGGCTGCTCGCCTTCCAGTCCCAGGAATATGCCTATGCCCGCTGGTCGCTGGCCCAGCGCTGCGGCGGACCGGCACGGGACAACGCTGCGGAGGTGGATGCGGCGATCGCCGGCGGACGCATCCTGCGCACGCATGTCCTGCGGCCCACCTGGCACTTTGTGGCGGCTGGGGACCTACGCTGGCTGATGCTGCTCTCCGGCCCCCGCCTCAAGGCAGGGAACAAGGGCCGGGACCGGCAGCTGGGACTGGATGAGGCAACGGTGGCGCGCAGCAATGACGTGCTGGCCGCGGCCGTCGCCGGAGGCCGGCACCTCACCAGGGACGAGCTCGCCGCCCGGCTCGCCCAGGCGGCGCTGCTGAAGGACGACGGCGCGAGGCTGAACGGAGCGACGCTGCGCGGGCAGCGGCTGGGGCACCTGGTGTTCCATGCGGAAATGGATCGGGTGCTGGTGAACGGGCCTCCGCGGACGGCCAGGTCGGGCGCCGTGCAGCAAACGTATGCGGCCTTCGACGAGCGGGTACCGCCGCTGGCCGCGGACTTCGACCGCGACGCGGCGCTGGCCCAACTGACCGGGCGGTACTTCACCAGCCGCGGACCGGCGACCTTGAAGGACTGTTCCGACTGGTCCAAACTGCCTCAGGCGGACGTCAAGCGCGGCCTCGAAGCCGGGGGCCGAGACGGACTGGAACTGTTCGAAACCGAGGGGCAACAGCTCTGGTACTCCCCCGCCGCCGGGACGATCGGCGGCGCCGCAGCCGCGGCGGGCGACGGACACCCGCGGGCGGACCTGATCCAGTGTTACGACGAATACGTCATGGGTTACACCAAAACCCGCGGCTATCTGGGCGGCAGCGCGCCGGCGGCGCCGGGCGGCGACGTGCCGATCCACGTGCTGCTGTTGGACGGACGGATGGCCGGCAACTGGAGACACGTCCTCCGGCCCGGCTCCGCCGAGCTGCGGCTCAAGCCGCTGCGGTTCTTCACCGAGCCGGAGCGGCAGGCCGTGGACGACGCGGTGGAACGGTACGCGGCCTTCCTGCGGCGGCCGGTATCGCTCGAACTGACCTGACGCTCCGCTCCCCCCGATCGGGCGCGGCGGTGGCAATCGGCGCGGAGGGCGCGCACCGACGTCGTACCGAGGCCGCTGTCACGCGGGCCGAAAAGTCAGGCGGGCGCGAAGAACGCCTCGGTGAGGGCCTCGTGCAGCTGGTGGATGTCGGTGAGGAAACCGTCGTGGCCCAGCGGCGTCTCGATGGTGTGGACCTTGACCGCCCCGGGCAGCGCCTCGGCCAGCTGCCGCGACTGTTCCGGGAAGTACAGGCGGTCGGAATCCACCGCGGCGACGAAGAACTGCGTGTCGGTGAGGCCGCCCAGCGACTGCTCCAGCGAGCCCCGGCCCCGGGCAACGTCGTGGCTGATGAGGGCCTCGGTGAGCAGTATGTAGCTGTTGGCGTCGAAGCGCGCGACGAGCTTGTCCGCCTGGTAGTCGAGGTAGCTTTCCACGGCATAGCGGCCACGGGCGGACGGCGTAATGCCGCCGAACGGCTGCTCCTCCGCCTGCGCCTTGCGGCCGAACCTGTACTCCAGCTCCGGCTCCGAGCGGTAGTTGATGTGCGCGATCCGCCGGGCGATACCCAGTCCAGCCTCGGGAGCGGGGCCCCCGTAATAGTCGCCGCCGGAGAAGTACGGGTCCAGCCGGATGGCCGCGACCTGCGCCTGCGCGAAGGCAATCTGTTCGGCGGTGCTCGCGGCGCCGCACGCCAGGACGGCGCACCGGGCCGTGCGCTCCGGGAACGTAGCCGCCCATTCAAGCGCGCGGGCGCCACCCATCGACCCGCCGAGCACCGTGTGCCAGCGCCGGATCCCCAGCGCGTCGGCCAGCCGCGCCTCGGCCCGGACCGAATCGCGGATCGTGACGAACGGGAAGCGTGAACCCCACGGCGTCCCGTCCGGAGCCGGCGACGAGGGACCGGTGGAGCCGTAGCAGCCGCCAATCATGTTGGCGGCCACGACGAAATAGCGCTCCGTGTCGATCGTGGCACCGGGGCCCACCAGATCGTCCCACCAACCGTCCTCGTCCGAGCAGCCGCGTGCGACGTGCGTGCTGCCGGTCAGGGCATGCTGAATCAGGACGGCGTTGGACGCGTCCGCATTCAAGGTGCCCCAGGTTTCAAAGCCGAGGACCACCTCGGGCAGATAGCCGCCGGCTTCCAACTCCAGCGCACCAACCGGCATCCGGCGCAGGATGCCGTCGGTCGCCTGTTCCACCAGTTCCTGCGGTTGCACTATCGTCACGCTGCGCTCTACCTGCTTGCCTAGTCGTCCGCACCCTTGGCGGCGCGGAAACCGGCCTCCAGGTCGGCGATGATGTCGTTGACGTTCTCGATGCCCACCGACAGGCGGACCAGCCCGTCGGTTACCCCGGCCGCGACCCGCTCCGCGGCCGAGAGCTGGGCGTGGGTGGTCGACGCCGGGTGGATCACCAGCGAGCGCACATCGCCCAGGTTGGCCACGTGCGAGTGCAGTTCAAGGCCGTCCACGAAGCGCTTGCCGGCCTCGATGCCGCCCTTGATTTCGAACGCGACGATGGCGCCGGTCCCCTTCGGGCCGTACTTGCGGCCGCGCTCATACCAGGGGCTGGAGGGCAGGCCGAGGTACGCGACGGAGGCAACGTCGTCGTGCTCTTCCAGGAATTCGGCCACCCTCTGAGCGTTGGCCACATGCCGCTCCACGCGCAGGCTCAGCGTCTCCAGCCCTTGGGCAATCAGGAAGGCATTGAACGGCGAGATGGCGGACCCCAGGTCGCGCAGCAACTGCACCCGGGCCTTGAGGATGTAGGCCAGGTTGGCGCCCAGAGCGCCGTTGACGCCGAGGTCGCGGGCGAAGACCAGCCCGTTGTACGTGTCGTCCGGCGTGTTGAACCCCGGGAACTTTTCGGGGTCGGCGGCGAAATCGAACGTGCCGGCGTCGACGATCACGCCGCCGATCGCCGTACCGTGGCCGCCGAGGTACTTGGTGGCCGAGTGGAGCACGATGTCGGCCCCCCACTCGATCGGGCGGATCAGGTACGGGGTGGACAAGGTGTTGTCAACGATCAGCGGCACGCCGTTTTCGTGGGCGATGGCGCTGACCGACTCCAGGTCCAGCACGTCCTGGCGCGGGTTGGAGACGACCTCGCCGAAGAACGCCTTGGTGTTCGGCTTGACGGCATCGCGCCACTGCTGCAGGTTGTCCGGATCCTCGACGAAGGTGACCTCGATGCCGAACTTGGGCAGCGTGGTGCGCAGCAGGTTGTAGGTGCCGCCGTACAGGCTGGGGCTGGCCACGATGTGGTCGCCGGCCTCGGCCAGGTTGAGGATGGAGAACGTCGACGCGGCCTGGCCCGAAGCAAGCAGCAGGGCGCCGACGCCGCCCTCCAGGTTGGCGATCCGGGTCTCGACCGCTTCCTGGGTGGGGTTGCCGATCCTGGTGTAGATGGGTGCCAGTTCGGACAGGGCGAACCGGTCGGCCGCGCTCTGCGCGCTGGGGAACACGAACGACGTGGTCTGGTAGATCGGCAGTGCGCGGGCGCCCGTGGCGGCGTCCGGCTCCTGCCCTGCGTGGATCTGACGGGTTTCAAAGGACCAATCGGCGTTGGACATGGTGCAACTCCTTCACTGGAAGGGGCCATCCGGGATCCGGCCGTGCCGGCATGTCTGTCCCGGGTGTGACCCGCGCTTGCGCACCGCCTTATGGCGGCTGCCTGGTCTTCACCCGGGGCACCCCACCGCGGTTGGAGGGTTGCCGGCCAGCAAACCGGGGTTTTGCGCTGGCACTCATGACCTGCCTCCAGTCTCCGCAGACAAGCCGGCGGCCGCAACAATATGACACCTTATGACTGGGCACCGGTCTCCGGACCGCCTGTCCGACCGTCCGCTTCGTCACTGTTGCCGGCGCGTGCCGGGGAGGCGGATTTGCTGTCCGGAACGGCGCGTTCACCACGAGCCGCAAATTGAGTGACTTAGGTCACCCTAAGTCGAGAGCGGGTTCACAAAGTGCCAAGATAATGCCATGCGCTTCGACCATGTTTCTTATGCCGCTGAACCCGACGGTCTGGCTGCCACCTCAGAGCGGATCTCCAAAGCCCTGGGCATCGACGCCGTCAAGGGCGGGGTTCACCCCCGCTTCGGCACCCGCAATATGATCTTCCCCCTCACCGACCACCACTACCTGGAGGTCGTGGAGGTGCTCGACCACCCCGCTTCCGACAAGGCCCCCTTTGGCCAGGCAGTGCGGGCGCGGTCGGAAGCCGGCGGCGGTTGGATGGGCTGGTGCGTGGCGGTCGACGACCTGACCCCGTTCGAAGAACGGCTGGGCCGCCACGCGGTTCCCGGCAACCGCAAGTTCCCGGATGGGCAGGAACTGAGCTGGCAGCAGATCGGGATCAAGGGCCTCATCGCCGACCCGCAGGTGCCCTACATGTTGCGCTGGGATGACGGCACCGAACCGCTGCACCCGTCCAACGCCCGCCCCGCCACGGTCAAGCTGATCGGCCTGACCATCGCCGGCTCTTCCGAGCGGGTGGCGGACTGGCTAGGCACGCCGGTCGACGGCCTGCTGGACGACGTCAAGGTCGCCTGGACGGCACCGAACGGTACGCCGGGCATCCTGTCCGTCCGCTTCGAAACCGCCAACGGAATCGTCGAACTGTAAGTCTTTCGAGAGGATCGACGTCGTCGATCGCCGCAGCGGCGCCCTGATCGCAAGGCCGGGCGCCGCTGCGCTGCCCGGCCGGTTTCACGTGCCGATGCCGATGGCCGGCCCCAGCAGTGTGTAGCCGACGAAACCGGCAATATCCAGCAGCGCGTGCGCCACCACCAGCGGCATCACCCGCTTGGCCTTTGTATAGGCGTAGCCGAAGACCAAACCCATGAGGAAGTTCCCGATGCCCGGCCCGATGCCCTGGTAGAGGTGGTAGGTCCCGCGCAGGGCGGCGCTGACGAAGATCGCGGACCAAATGCCCCAGCCGAACCTCGCGAAGCGGTTGAAGAGATAGCCCACCATGACCACCTCTTCGAGGACCGCATGCCGCAGCGCGGACAGGATCAACACCGGAACCGTCCACCAGTATTCGTCCAGGGCCGCCGGGACAATGGCGGTGGTGATACCCAGGGCCCGGCCGGCGGCATAAACGCCCAGCGTCCCGACACCGATCACCAGCGCGAGCAGGAAGCCCAAGCCGAAGTCCAGCCGGGGCCGGGAAAACGTGAACCCGATCGCCCGGAAGGCCGACCGTCCGGGAACGGTCATCAAAAACAGCACCAAGGCCACCGGCACCAGCGCAAAGACGATGCCGAGCATTTGGTACACGAAATCGAAGAGCTCCCGCTCGTTCAGCACCGGGTTCAGCGTGGTCGTCTGCGAGGCCAGCGGAGCGCGGGTCATTTTTTCCAGCAGGTTCACCACGGCATAGACCGCCGACTGCCCGAGCGAGAGTCCCAGGACGATGAGCACTTCCGCCCGGTAGTACTTGACCGTGCGCGGCGTGCTCGCGGTGGCGACCTTCTGCTTGTCCATAGCCCCCATCTTCCCAAGAGAACCGCGGGCGCAGATACAAGGCGTGGAGTGCTTTCAGAGGGAGACGCAGATCCTCATGGGGTCTCCGGCCTCGCGTTCATCGTCGGAGAGCAGCGGGTCGCGGTGATCGATCTCGCCACCCAAGACGGGAGTCCATTAGAAACCGGCTAGGTGCCAGTAGTGTAATGACCGCCAGGAATCGCGCGGCTAGAAATCAGGTTTCAAGGTTTCCGTCCGATCCATTTTTAGAAGGCTGGCTGCCAGCACATGCACTCCTCTACTGATGTGCACGGCGTCTGTCCACTCTTCCGGGCAATGGCTTCGGCCGTTGTGAGATGGGATGAAGATCATTCCAGCAGGGCAGCGGGCTGCCAGGTGCGCAGCGTCGTGACCGGCGCCACTCGGCATGGGCATCCAGGGGAGCCCGAGGCCATCGAGTGCTGATGCCGTCACGTTCTGTACTGATGCGTTAGCCGGTACGACAGGAGTTTCCGCCGCCCAGTCAAGGAGTGCTTCCACTCCGCTTTCGGCGCTCTGCCGAAGGATTTGATCGGCTACCCTTCTCCGCACACCAGAGAGCCAGATCTGATTGTCGCTGCGGAATTCTGCCATCAGCGTTGTTCGACCCGGAATCACGTTTCCAGAACCTGCTTCAACGAGCAGGTTGCCGCTGGTCGCGACCGCATGGACAGGTGCTTCACAGGCCTCCCGTTCGACGGCCAGGACGGCCTTGGCTGCAGCGACCAATGCATCCCGCCGGTCATCCATGTTACGAGTGCCGGCATGATCCGATCTGCCGAGAAAGGTGGCGAGCAGCGTGTGAACGCCAACGATTGAGGTAACAATTCCTACATCGATTCCCTTCTGCTCAAGGATCGGGCCTTGCTCCACATGCAGTTCGAGGTACCCGTGTAGTTCGTTTTGCGCCCACGAGCGTGCAAGCATGCCGTTTGGATCCACGCCGAAGCGTGCCACCGCGTCGCCCAGTCTGTTGCCAACTGAGTCTGTACGGTTCAGATCCTCCGTCCTCATCGCGCCAGCTGCCGCACGGCTACCGAGGCAGTATCCACCGTAGGGGTTCGCTTCTTCACCCAGAAAGTCGACGACCAGCAGATCATGATTGAGCATCGTGGAAGTCTCGCGGAAGCGGCGCGCAGCTTCTATGCCTCCAAGCACTCCGACGATCCCGTCGAATCGTCCGCCTCCTACCACGGTGTCGGTGTGTGACCCGGTGACTAGCGGCGGGCCGGAATAGCGCCCTCGGAGTCGGCCGACGATGTTTCCTGCAGGGTCAACAGTGACTTCGAGGCCGGCGTCCCGCATGCGGGATTGTACCCAGATGCGGGACGCCGAATAAGGATCGCTGAAGACCGGGCGGCTCCACCCAGGTGAGTCGGATTCTCGTAGTTGTGAGAGATCTATCAGATCGGCCCATAGACGTTCCTGGACCGGCTCCAGCGATGCCGCATCCTGCATGTTTCTACTCCTAAGGCGGCGTTTTACGCACTCACCCTTAAGGCTGCCGTCTGTTCACCGGCTGGGGGAAGGGCCTGGTGTGAGATGAAGGGCTGTGGTGCCTTCGGCTGCAAGGCGCTCGCCTACAAATCCAGCAGCAGACGCTTGCCCTTGCACCGGGAGACGCAGATCATCATGGTGTCTCCGGACTCGCGTTCGTCGTCGGAGAGCAGCGAGTCACGATGGTCGATTTCGCCGCCCAGCACAGGAGTTTCGCAGGTGCCGCAGATTCCCTCCCGGCAGGAGCTCAAAGGGGTGATCCCGACCGACTCAAGGGCCTGCAGGATGGTCTCATCCGAGCCCACCGGGACCTCCGTCCCATCGGCCAGTTCAACGATGAACGCCGAATTGCCGCCCACCGGCATACGTAAGTTATCGCCGGTGGCGGTGAAGCGCTCACAATGAAAACGCGCAGGGACTTCCCACCCGTCGGCAATCGTCTGGATGACATTTAGCAATGGCCCGGGACCGCAGGCGTAAACGTGTGTTTCCGAGGGTAGGTCCCCCAACAGTTCTGCCAACGGGTAGAAGCCGCTTTCGTCATCCGCGTGGATATGGATGTCTCCCCCAAGCGACTGGATCTCATCGAGAAACGCCATCGACGAGCGGCTCCGCCCCAGATAGAGCAGACGCCATGGGACTCCGAGGGCGGCGGCCTCGCGGATCATCGGCAGGATGGGGGTAATGCCAATGCCGCCGGCGATGAAGGCATAGCTGCCGGCAGGTGCCAGGACGAAATTGTTGCGCGGTCCCCGGACCTGAATTTTGGTTCCCGGCCTCAGCATGTCGTGCACGTAGGCCGAGCCGCCGCGCCCGTCGGGTTCGCGGAGTATGCCCAGCCGCCAGGCAGCACGGTTCGTCCGCTCAGAGCAGAGCGAGTATTGGCGCAAGAGGCCGTTGGGAAGGAGGACGTCCACATGTGAGCCGGCGTCCCACTCCGGCAGATCCTCGCCCAGCGGATGTTCCAACTGCAGGGAGACTACACAGTTGGACTCCTGCCGGATTGAGCGAACTTCGACGTCAAAAAAATCTTCATTCATGATTGCCCTCACGGTGGGTATCAGGCTGCTGCCGGTTCGGCGAGAACAGAGGCCAGGAAGGCCTTGGTGCGATCGTTCTTCGGGTTGGTTATCACCTCGCGGGCCGGCCCCTGCTCCACTACGTAGCCGTCCGCCATAAACACCACCCGGTCCGCGACGTCCCGGGCAAAGTGCATCTCGTGCGTCACCACGACCATCGTCATGCCGGAGTTGGCCAGGTCCTTCATCACCTTCAGGACCTCACCCACCAACTCCGGGTCAAGGGCCGAGGTCGGCTCGTCAAAGAGCATCAGCCGTGGCTCCATGCACAGGGCGCGCGCAATGGCCACCCGCTGTTGCTGGCCGCCGGAGAGCTGCCTCGGGTAAGCCTCGGCTTTTTCCGCCAGACCTACTTTTTCCAACAGTCCCATCGCCCGGGCCACGGCCGTGGCTTTCTTTTCCTTTCGGACAAGCCGTGGTGCTTCGATCAGGTTCTCCAACACCGTCATGTGCGGGAACAAGTTGAACTGCTGGAAGACCATTCCCACTTCGGTACGGCTGCTGCAAATGTCGTTGTGGCTCTGTTCGTACAGCTTGCTGCCTTTAAGGTCGTAACCCACGATCTTGCCATTCACCCACATGCGGCCGCCGTCGACTGTTTCCAAATGGTTGATGCAGCGCAGGAACGTGCTCTTGCCGGATCCCGAGGGGCCGATCAGGCAGACCACTTCCCCCGGCTGCACTTCCAAATCAATGCCCTTCAATACCTGATTGGAACCGAAGTTCTTGCAGATCGCGTTGGCCCTCACCATCGGTTCAACGCCGTGGGTAACCGTCATTTCTTGCCGCCTTTCAAGGAGAGCGCGTCATGGGTGGCGAAAAACCGCTTCAACTGCTGCAGCGGCGTCGGCGGCAGGTTCCGCTGGTTGCCGCGGGCAAATCGCCGCTCCAGGTAGTACTGGCCGATGGTCAGGACCGAGGTAATCAACAGGTACCAGAGGCTTGCGACGATCAGCAGCGGGACGGTCTCGAAGGTCCGCGCGTAAATAATCTGCGCCGAGTACAAGAGCTCCGGCACCGAGATCACGCTGACCAACGCCGTGGTCTTGAGCATGCCGATGGTTTCGTTGCCGGTGGGAGGGATGATGACGCGCATTGCCTGGGGCAGCACCACCCGCCGCATGGTCTGCATGCGGGTGATACCCAGGGCCTCGGCTGCCTCTGTCTGCCCGTGGTCAACGGACAGTATGCCCGCCCGGACAATCTCGGACATGTAGGCACCTTGGTTCAGGCCAAGACCGAGGATCGCTGCCGTCATGGGAGTGATCAACTGGTTTGCGTCCAGTTCAATGCCCGGAATGCCGAGGGTGATAACCGGGTACAGCGCAGCCAGGTTGAACCAAAACAGCAGCTGCACCAGCACCGGCGTGCCCCGGAAAAAGTTAACGTACGCAAACGCGGCACTACGTACCACCGGATTGACGGAGAGCCGCATGACTGCGAAGACGACCCCGAGCACGATGCCGATGGCCATGCTGATCGCCGTCAGGCCAAGCGTGACGAGGATGCCGCGGCCGATGGACACGTCGCGCAGGTACAGGCCCACGACGTCCCATCCGAAGTTGGGGTTCGTCATCACGGATCGTAAAAGCAGCCCGGCGATCACTATGATGACGGCTGCGGACAGCCACCGACCGGGATGCTTTGCCTTGACGACGGTGTAACCATCGCCGGCAGGGGCTACTTGCTCGTTTCGGGTAGTCACGGCAGTCATGCGGATGCTTCCTCTCCGCTACTTCTTGTCGAGGGCTTCGGAGGTGATCAGAACCGACTCCGGGAGGGCCCATTTGGCGCGCATTTCCTCGTAGTAATCGCTGTCCAGAATGCCTCGGGTGGCCTCAGTAACCGCTTCCTGCAGCCCGCCGTCCTTGGCAAGGGCGATGCCGGTGGGGATCGGGTCGTAGTCCTCGCCGGCGGCCAACTCGAATTTATCCCCGGCTTCCTTTGCCTGGTAGGCCAAGGAAACGCTGTCTGCGACCACAGCGTCTACGCGACCGGAAGTCAGGGCAAGGTTGGCGTCCGTCTGCCCGGGAAAGTTCTGAATAGTGATGGGTTCCTTGCCCGCTGCCGTGCATTCCTTGGAGAATTCGGGCAGGTACTCCATGGATTGGATCGATCCCTTTTGGCCGGCGATCTTCTTGCCGCACATGCTCATGGGATCCATCGAGATCTTCTGGGGGTTCCCGGGAAGGACGGCGACGCCAGAGCCCCCGTTGAGGTACGGCACGAAGTCAACAATTTTCTCGCGTTCCGGGGTGATGGAGAAGGTCGACATGGCCATGTCGTACTTTCCGGAGGCCAGGCCCGGCAGGATGGTGTCGAAGGTCGCGGGCACGTGTTCAATCTCCAAGCCCAGGGCAGCACCGATGGCGTCCGAGAAGTCGACGTCGTAGCCGATCATGGTCTTGTTATCCGTGTCGTAGTACTCGAACGGCGCGTAGGTCGGGTCGGAGGCAACGCGCAGGGTTCCGGCGGCCCGGATCTCCTCCGGCAGCAAGTCTCTGGCCGCCTCGTTGAGGGCCACAGCCTCCGAGGAAGCATTGGAGCCGCCCGGAGCAGCGGAACCTGCAGGTTCCGGCACGGCCTGGGACGCGTTGGTGCAGGCAGCCAGTGACAGGGCCAGCAGGACTGAACCGGCGAGGACGGTTGATCGGGGGGCGCGTTGACGTGAATGACGCATGGATTTTCCTTTCGAAGTCCGGACAGCGTTGTCCGGTTTTGGATATCCGCACTGACCAGGAGACGGTCAGTGCCTCGGTGCTTCAATTTCGGGTGCTACGTGCAGCATGTAGTTGCCGAGCGAGACGAGTGCGGGCCTGCGCAGGATGGCCACCATGCCGTTCACCGGGGCGGTGTAGGTTTGCGGCGGCCGCTGCAGGTCATCGATGGCATGGACCCGTGCAACCGGGTCACCGGCCCGGACCCGGTGGCCCAGTTCCACCAGGGGTTCGAATAGCCCGGCAGTGGTGGCCATCACTGGGGAATCGGGCACCAACTCCAGCCAGACGGGTTCGGCTGCTTCCGCGGCTGCCGGTTGCAGGACGGTGTCGTACTGTGCCGGCATGATTCCCATGTGGGCCAGCAGCGAGCGTACGCCGCGCCGCCCGCCCGCCAAGACGCCCGGATGTATCGTGCCTCCCCCGCCGAGTTCGGTGGAAAGCGTCAGTGCACCTGCGTCGTCGCCGGCGGAACTGAGCGAACCAGGTTCAAGCCGGGGTGGCACGGCTATCGCATAGGGCAATCCCATCGCCCGAGCCGCGGCCACTTTCCGCGCCCACGCCTGCTCGTCCGGGCCCCGGTACAAAAACATGCTTGGCAGGTACGTGGAATTGGATCCGCCCGAATGCAGGTCGATCACAACGTCGGCTAGCGGCAGCAGCGTCCCTGCGATCAGGTCGGCAACTTGGTCGGTGGGTCCCCCGCGCCGCCCGCCCGGGTAACTACGGTTGAGGTTCCCCCCATCGATCGGCGACACCCTTGTACCGGCACGCACTGCCGGGGCGTTCGCCGCCGGCACGATGATCACCGTCCCGGTCACGTCCTCGGGCTCCAAAGAACGGATCAGTTCATGCAACACGACTTGGCCTTCATACTCATCGCCATGCGTGCCGGCGACCAGCAGCGCCGTCGGTCCCGGCCCCGAAGAAATCACTGCCAGGGGAACCGGGATCAGCCCGTTGTCATGGACGTTGTCTGAATGCGACAGACCGGCAAAACCCAACTGCTTGCCGGGCCTGCCAAGCTCGATCCCATGCAGGGCATGATCCGTGATGCGCCGGGCAGCGTCGACGCTGCCACCGGCGGTCAGGGGACCCACCGCAGCACCTTGGCCTTCCGCGGGGCGAGGGTGATGACCTGGACCGCGGATGCGCCCCCGGCCAGTGAAAGCCGGATCTCCTCGCCGTCCTCGCCTTCAACAATGAAGGTGTCACCGGCGCGCAGCCAGCGCTGCCAGGGGCCGCCCTGCGCGGCGACGAGCGCCTCGCCGGCCAGTCCGGTCACCAGCAGTTGCTCGCCGGGCCCGCGCTGCAGGGTGCCGGTGTAGTTGCCGGTGTAGCGCCGGCTGTCGGAAGCGATGTAGTTCTCATCGGCTTCAAGTGCGACGGCGGGCTCGGGGCCGGATTCATCCAGTTCCACCGTCCAGCGCCACGGGTCGCCGCGCTCCGCGGAATCCGGGCATGCCGCCAGGATCTTGGCTCCCGAGTCCGCCGAGGTCTCCGCACCGAGGGCGTTTGCCCTGATCAGCATCCACATGCCGGCGCCTAGGCCGTCACGGGAGCAACCGGCTCCCGGCGGGCGGCCGAACCCATCGCGGACTTGGCCTGCTGCTCCTTCTTGATCAGCGCGGCCAGGATGCGCCGCGCCTTCGCGACGCCGCCGTCCTGGGCGATCAGGACATCGAACTCGCCCTCGGGCCGGGTCTGCATCCCGATCTCCTGGGCCTCCAGCGCGGATGCGTCCTCGTCCAGCACGGTGGCCAAACCAACGCGCAGATCCTCTGTCGCCTGCTCGTTGTCGACGGCGAAGTTACGGCTGAAGGCGTAGTAGTACCAGGAATTGTGCTGGTCGATGGGCGTGATCCCGTTGAGGACCTTGATCAGGAAGCCCTCTTCGCGCGGCTTGCCCTCCCCGGTGATGCCGGAGTGCAGAACGTGCAGGTTGGGCACGAAGAACTCGGTGCAGTGGAAGCGGTCGAACAGCCCGCGGGCGTCCATGGTTTCGGCATAGAGCGGCGGCGCTTCGACCGAGGGCATCAGGCGGTCGACGCTGACCACGTTGCCCTCGACTTCCACGGTGATGCCGTGTTCGTAGATGTAGTCGTCGCCCACGGTGGTCTTGTGCAGGAAGGACTCGTGGGTCAGGTCCAGCAGGTTGTCGTGGATCAGGTCGGCCCGGCACTTGAAGTGGTACGAATGGGTGACGGTGGCCCACTCGGGGTCCACCATCCAGTGGGTGTCCGGGACGTCGGCCGGGTCGGCCAGTTCCGGATCGCCGGTCCACACCCAGATCCATCCGTCCTGCTCCACCACGGGGTATTTGCGCACCTTCGCGCGCTCCGGGATCGAGGACTGGGCCGGCACCTTGGTGCACATGCCGTCCGGGCCGTAGGTGAAACCGTGGTAGCCGCACTCCACCGAATCGCCGATGGTGCGGCCTTCCGAGAGCGGGAAGGCGCGGTGCGCGCAGCGGTCCGCAAGGGCAATGGCTTCGTTGTCCTGGGTCCGGAACAGGACGATCGGCTGCTCGCAGATGACCCGCCGCACCGGCTTGCGGGTGACCTCCGTCGACCACGCCGCCACGTACCAAGTGTTCAGCACATACATTTTAAGGTTCTCCTCCAACAGGTGTGTATACACTGTATTCAGAGCCGCAATGTGACGTCAAGCACTTTCAGCTAAACGTTGGCAAGTTACGCGTTTGGCCGCTTTTGCCTCGAAATCCATGTCCTGCTTGGCGGCAGGGCTATAAAGTGCACTCAATGAAACCCAAAAGGAGGCCATCGTGGCTGCGATACCGAATGACGTGAGGCCGCTGGCGGTCCGGGTCCACGAGCAGCTGAGCGCCGACATCATCAGCGGATCCATCGAACCGGGTTCAGCCCTGGCCCAGGAGTCCGTGGCGGCACAATACGGTGTCTCCCGCACGCCCGTCCGCGACGCGCTCACCCAGCTGACGCTGGAAGGACTGACCACCCTCGTCCCGGGCAAGGGTTATATCGTGAACCAGCTCGACGAGCGTGAGATCGAGAACGTCTTCAAGGTGCGCTACGCCCTGGAATCACTCGCGGTCCGGGACGCCATTGGGTCCTACACGCCGCAGCAACTCGTGCGGCTCGGCGGCCTCGTGGACGAGACGGAAATCGTCGACCCGCAGGACAGCGGTGAACTCTTCCGGTTGGGCAGGGCCTTCCATCTGGCCCTGATCGAACCCTCGGACAACGACTACCTGCGCGGCGTGATCTCCTCCATCTGGAACCATCCCATCCAGCACCGGATCACATTGACGTACCGGCAGGGACCGGAGCACCAGGCCAAGGTCATCCACGACCACCGCAGCATTCTCCAGGCACTGAAGGACCATGACGCCGAGCGTGCCGTCGAGGTCCTTGCGCACTGCCACGACGTCAAGGACCCCAACCGGTACGAGCACATCGGCTGACGGCCGCTCCCGGACCTCAGGAGCCGGGTGGCGGACCGGACGCCCTAGGCCCCCACGGCCGAGCGCACGCCCGCCCGCCACACCGCGGCGGTCAGGGGCATGCCGGGTCGGTAGGCGAGGTGGGTGGCCGACGGGGCGTTGAGCAGGTGCAGGTCGGCCCGATGGCCGACGGCGAGGGAACCCACGGCACGCTGGCCTTCGGCATCTACCCCGGCATGCCGCCCGAGCGCCAGCGCCCCGCCATAGGTGGCGGCCCGGACCGCCTCGTGCACGCTGAGTCCCATCTGCAGGACGGCGGTGGTGACGCAGAAGTTCATGGAACTCGTGAATGAGGTCCCCGGGTTGCAGTTGGACGCCAGGGCGATTTCCACGCCGGCGTCGAGCAGTTGCCGGCCGGGCGCCAGCGGCTGGCGGGTGGACAGGTCGCAGGCCGGCAGGCAGGTCGCCACGGTGCCGCGCTCCCCCGTGCCGCTGGCCCGGTCCCAGCCGGCCCAGCTGCCGGCGAGCGCGGCGACGTCGCCGTCGTTCAAATAGTTGACGTGGTCCACGCTGGCTGCCCCGAATTCCACGGCCAGCCGCACGCCGGGACCTTCACCCAGCTGGTTGCCGTGCACGCGCAGTCCGAGGCCGGCGTCGCGGCAGGCCGCCAGCACCCGGCGTGACTGGGCCTCGGTGAAGGCTCCGCGTTCGCAGAACACGTCGGCCCACTGCACGTACGGCCTCACCGCCGCGAGCATGTCCCCACAGACCAGGTCGGTGTAGTCGTCGGCGTCGATGCCGGCCGGCACCAGGTGCGCGCCGAGGTAGGTGACCTCGTCGGCCACGGTGGACGCGATGCGGGCGCTGCGGGCCTCCTGCTCCACGTCCAGGCCGTAGCCGGTCTTGGTCTCCAGGTAGGTGGTGCCGCCGGCGGCCGCCTCCGCCACCCGGGCCAGCAGCAGGCGCGTGAGGTCGTAGTCGCTGGCCTCGCGGGTGGCGCCGGTGGTGACGGCGATCCCGCCGGCCTGGTAGGACTGGCCGGCCATCCGTGCCTCGAACTCGGCGGTGCGGTCTCCGGCAAAGACCAGGTGCGTGTGCGAATCCACCCAGCCCGGCAACACGGCCCGCCCGCCGGCGTCGAACTGTTCGTCGGCATCGGGGGCCTGCGCCGCGGGCCCGAGCCAGGAGATGCGCTCCCCCTCGATGATCACGGCAGCGTCGTGCAGCACGGAGTCCGCGCCGCGGGCCGGGTCCTGCGTGTGCAGTTCGCCGATGTTGGTGACGACAGTGCTCATTCAAACTCCTTCAGGGCGTCGGCCAGCAGCTCGGCCGGCCAACCCAGGCGCCGGTGGCGGCCGTTAACGGCCAGCAGGTCACCGGCAACGACGACGGCGGAAACGTCCGCTGCGCTGGCGCTCAGCGGCAGTTGCCCGGGCTCCGAGCCTACCGTGCGCACGCTGCCGGGGTTCACCGCCACCAGATCGCAGGCCATTCCGACGGCGATGCCGGCCACCGGGGTGCCCATCGCGGAGGTCGCTCCGGCGGACACCGAATCCAGCAGCTCGGCCGGCGCAAACCGGCCGCGCTGGCCGCTGGCCAGGCGTTCGCCGTGTTCCAGCGCCCGCATCTCCAGCCAGGGATCGATGACGGCGTGCTGGTCGGTGCCGACGGCGATGCGGGCGCCGGCGTCCGCCAGCTCCCGGGCCGGGCCGATGCCGTCGGCAAGATCGGCTTCCGTGGTCGGGCACATCACCACGGTGGCACCGGCGTCCCCGAGCAGCGCGATGTCACCCGCGGTCAGGTGCGTGGCGTGGACCGCGCTCAGGCGTGGCGACAGCAGCCCGTGCCGGGCCAACAGGCCGGCCGGCGTCACCCCGTAGGCGGCCAGGCAGGCCTCATTCTCGGCCGGCTGCTCGGAGAGATGGATGTGCAGCGGCAGGCCCTCGGGCAGGTGCTCGGCGATGAGCGGCAGCGCGGCCTCGGGCACCCCGCGGACCGAGTGCAGGGCGGCGCCCACCGTGATCCGCGCCGGGTCGAACCGGTCTGCAACCACGCGGCGCAGCGAGTCCAGCCGGGTCAGCCAGGCCTGCACGTCGCCGTCGCCGAAGCGCTGTTGCTCCGGCGCCAGCGGGACGCCGATGCCGCCGGCCAGGTAGCAGGTGTCCAGCAGGGTCAGCCGGATGCCGGCCGCCTCGGCGGCCCGGCACAGCGCCAGTTCCATCGCGTGCCCGCCGTACCCGGGGGTCTCCGGATCATCGCCCGCCGGACCGGACCGGTGCCCGCCGCGGCTCCCGCCGGCCGCGCTTCCGGGCCCGTACGGGCTGCCGTCCGGGCGGTGGTGGACGTAGTGGAACTCCGCCACGCTGCTGAAGCCGGCCGCCACCATCTCCGCGAACACCGCCGTCGCCAGGCGCTCGTAGTTCTCCGGGGTCAGTGTCCCGGCCGCGCGGTACATCTGCTCCCGCCACGTCCAGAAGTCGCCCCGGCCGGCGTGGGTGCGGCCCCGCAGCACCCGGTGGAATGCGTGCGAGTGCGCGTTGGCGGCGGCGGGGAAGACCACGCCGTCGAGCACCAGCACGGCGTCGGCCGGATCGGGCCGGGGCGACGTGCCCACCTGCGTGATGGTCCCGGCGTCGTCGCAATCCAGCAGGACTCCCTCGGCCACGCCGGCGGGGCCCAGCCAGGCGCGTTCGCACCAGATGCTGCTCACAGCAGTGCCTCGAGCACATCCGCCAAGGCTTCCGCGCCGGCGTCCGCGTCCCAGGGCTCCACGTATTCCTCCGGGGAGTGCGAGATGCCGGAGGGGTTTTTCACGAACAACATGCCGGACGGCACCCGCGAGGCCAGCACGCCGGCGTCGTGCCCGGCACCGGTGGCCAGCACCGGCGCGCCGGGCAGGGCGTTCTCCAGCTGGCGCTGCAACGCGGAGTCGAAGTGCACGGTTCCGCTGTAGGACTCTTCCGTCAGCGAGACGGAGCAGCCCTCGAAGGCGGCGATCTTCTGGGCCTTCCCGTGGATGGCCTCGACCAGGTGCGCGGTGACGGCGTCGTCCGGGTGCCGGGCGTCCAGCCACAGGTCCACCCGCGAGGCGATCACGTTGGTGCCGCCGGGCACCGGCTGGAGGCGGCCGACCGTGGCGCGGGCGTCGGGCTGCTTGGCCGCGGCCTGCTGTACGGCCAGGATGATCTGCGCCGCGGCGACCATCGGGTCGGCACGGTCGGCCATCAGGGTGGTGCCGGCGTGGTTGCCCTGGCCGGTGACGCTGATCCGCCACCGCCCGTGGCCCAGGATGGAACTGCCGACGGCGATGGTCGGGCCGTCCTCGCCCAGGCCGCGGCCCTGCTCCACATGCAGCTCGATGAAGTCGCCGATCCGCGCCAGCGCCTCCTCGTCGCGCCCCAGATGCGCAGGATCCAGCCCGTTGGCCCGGGCGACGTCGGCGAACGTGTCGCCGCTCTCGTCGCGCAGGTTTCGGGCCTTGTCCGGATCGATGGCGCCGGCCAGCAGCCGCGAGCCCAGGCAGGCCACACCGAAGCGCGATCCTTCTTCTTCCGGGAAGACCGTGACGGCCAGCGGCCGGTTAGGCTCGACGCCGCGCTCCTTGAGGAGGTCCACGGCGGCGAGCGCGGAGGCGACGCCCAGCGGCCCGTCGAAGGCGCCGCCGCCGGGAACCGAATCCAGATGGCTGCCGGTGACCAGGGCGCCGGGCTGCGGCTCGCCCCACCACGCCCAGATGATGCCGTTGCGGTCCGTCTCCACGCCCAGCCCGCGGCGTTGGGCCTGTTCGATGAACCAGTCGCGCAGGCCCAGTTCCGCGGTGGAATAGACCGGCCGCGAGTACCCGCCGCGTAGCGCGTCACGGCCGACGTCGGCAATGGATTCCAGGAGGGAGGACACAGTTTCCATCTGCGCCTACTTGCCCATCGGGATGTGGACGCCCCGTTCGGCCGCGACCTCGACGGCGCGGTCGTAGCCGGCGTCCACGTGGCGGATCACGCCCATCCCCGGATCGTTGGTCAGCAGCCGCTCCAGCTTCTGCGCCGCCAGCTCGGTGCCGTCCGCCACCGACACCTGGCCGGCGTGGATGGAGCGGCCGATGCCGACGCCGCCGCCGTGGTGGATGGACACCCAGGTGGCCCCGGAGCTCGCGGCGGTCAGGGCGTTCAACAGCGGCCAGTCCGCGATGGCGTCCGAGCCGTCGGCCATCGCCTCGGTCTCCCGGTACGGCGAGGCGACGGAGCCGGAGTCCAGGTGGTCGCGGCCGATCACGATCGGCGCCGAGACCTTGCCCTCGGCCACCAGCCGGTTGAAGAGCAGCCCGGCCTGGTGGCGCTCGCCGTAGCCCAGCCAGCAGATGCGCGCCGGCAGCCCCTCGAACTCCACCCGCTCGGCCGCGGCATCCAGCCACCGGTGCAGGTGCTCGTTCTCCGGGAACAGTTCCTTCAGGGCTGCATCGGTCACCTCGATGTCCTTCGGGTCACCGGAGAGCGCCACCCAGCGGAACGGGCCCAGTCCCTCGCAGAACAGCGGCCGGATGTAGGCCGGGACGAAGCCCGGGAACTCGAAGGCGCGCTCGTAGCCGCCCTTGCGCGCTTCGTCGCGGATCGAGTTGCCGTAGTCGAACACCTCGGCTCCGGCGTCCTGGAACTCAACCATGGCCTGCACGTGCCGGGCCATGGACGCCTGCGCCTTCTTGGTGAAGCCGACCGGATCGGCCTGGGCCTCGCGCTGCCAATCCGCCACGGAAATGCCTTCCGGCAGGTACGACAGCGGATCGTGGGCCGAGGTCTGGTCGGTGACCACGTCCACGGTGATCTCGCCGGCGCGGTGCCGGCGCAGGATCTCGGGGAACACCTCCGCCGCGTTGCCCACGTAGCCCACCGACCAGCCGCGGCCTTCTTCCTTGGCCTTCATGGCCTTCGCGACGGCGGTGTCCAAATCCGTCTCCACCTCGTCCAGGTAGCGTTTGCCCACGCGGCGGCGGAGCCGGGCCTCGTCCACGTCCACGATCAGGCAGGCGCCGTCGTTGAGGGTGACCGCCAGCGGCTGGGCTCCGCCCATGCCGCCGCAGCCGCCGGTCAGTGTCAGCGTTCCGGCCAGCGTGGGCGACGCGGTCTTGCCGGCCTCGTGCAGCTTGGCGCCGACGGCGGCGAAGGTCTCGAAGGTGCCCTGCAGGATTCCCTGGGTGCCGATGTAGATCCAGGACCCGGCCGTCATCTGGCCGTACATCATCAGCCCTTCGGCCTCCAGGCGGCGGAATTCCGGCCAGTTGGCCCAGTCGCCCACCAGGTTCGAGTTGGCGAGGAGCACGCGCGGGGCCCAGGGGTTGGTGCGCAGCACGCCCACGGGCTTGCCGGACTGGACCAGCAGCGTCTCGTCGTCTTCGAGTTCCGCCAGCGTCTTGACGATCGCGTCGTAGGCTTCCCAGGAGCGTGCGGCGCGGCCGGTGCCGCCGTAGACCACCAGGTCCTCGGGGCGTTCCGCCACTTCGGGATCCAGGTTGTTCATCAGCATCCGGAGCGGAGCCTCGGTCTGCCAGCTCTTGGCGGTGAGGGTGGTGCCCCGGGAAGCCCGGATGCGGCGGGAAGGGTCGTGCTGGGTGAACGTCATCGTCATGCCCTTTCTGGCGTGGAGGTACTTCTCTGGTCATGTTCTTCGGTCCCATTGGCCGCCGAGCCCTCCGGCGCGGCGAAGAGCGTGCCGGCTTGTTCGGCCAGCAGCAGCCCGAATTTTTCGGCGGCCTCTGCCGTCGTGCGGTAGCTGGGCGCGACGATGCTCACCGCGGCAACCACCTTGTCGCCGGCGAAGACGGGAGCCGCGACGGCGGTGACGTCGGCCTCCACGCTGTCCGCCTGCACGGTGTACCAGCCCCGGCCCACCTGTCCGCTGAGGGCCGCCCCGGCCGCGCTGCCCGCCATCGGGAAGGTCCGGCCCACCCAATTCACGTGGCGCACGGTATGGGTGCCCTCTTCGATGGCTATGTACAGCCCGTGGTCGTTGCCGGCGGTCACGCTCAGGTACGCCGACTCCCCGGTCTGGTCCACCAGGCTCCGCAGGACCTCCCGGCCCGCATCCACCAGCGACTCGTGGCTGAGCGCCTGGACACCCAGCTGCACCATCCGGAAGCCCGGCCGGTAGAGCGCGTTGTCGCGTTTCGCTGCGAACCCGTTGGCTTCCAGCGTGCGCAGCAGGCGCAACGCGGTCGACGCCGACAGGCCCACCGCCTTGGCCGCATCGGCGAGCTTGACGCCGTCGTGCTCGCAGACGATGCGAAGCAGCGCCAGGGTGCGGTCCGCCGCCCTGGTCGTAGGATCCGCTGCCGTTCCTGACGCCATGCCTGCTCCTCGGTAACCATCCAATGTTGCAGCCAGTAAAACATCAATTTCATGCAGTGGCAAGGAATTAGCAAAAAACCCTTGACCCCGGCACCGCGGATGGGTAGCTTCAGGTAGCAAGCCACGCTCGTTTTACTGATCGAAACAGGTATGCCGCGTACCGGCAGAAACAAGGAGATCCTGATGCGCCCATTGATGTCCGAGGCCACCGCGCCCCGCCGCCCCCTGCTGGCCACCGCCTCGGCCGCGGTGCTGGCCGGCGCCCTCCTGCTGACCGGGTGCGGCTCCGGCAGTCCGTCCTCCACCGGCGGCGGAACGGAAACCGCAGGGGCGCCGGCAGACGCCAACCTGGACCAGGTGAGCCTGGGCCTGATCCCGATCGCGGACGTGGCCCCGGTTTACCTGGGCATGCAGGAGGGCTACTTCGAGGAGGAAGGCATCCAGCTGTCCATCCAGCTGGCCCAGGGCGGGGCGGCCATCGTCCCGGCGGTCATGACCGGCGAATACCAGTTCGGCTACTCCAACGTCATCTCGCTGCTGATCGCGCGGGACAAGGGGCTGCCGATCACGGTGGTCTCCAACGGCTCCAGCTCCACCAATGAGCCCGGGAAGGATGGGACCGAGGTGGCGGCCATGCCGGACAGCGGCATCGAGAGCGCCGCGGACCTGGTGGGCAAGACCGTCGCCGTCAACGCGCTGAACAACTTCGCCGACGTCACCATCCGGAACTCCGTGGAGCAGGCCGGCGGCGACCCGGACGCCGTCGACTTCGTCGAGATGCCGTACCCCAACATGCCCGCGGCACTGGAGCGCGGCGACGTGGACGCGGCCTGGACCACGGAGCCGTTCCGCACGCAGATCCTGGACGCCGGCGGAAAGATCGTGGCCAGCCCGATGACCGACCTCGCCGACGACTTCGATTCGGCCTTCTACTTCGCCTCCGAGCAGACCCTGCAGGAGGACCCCGAGCTCGTGGAGCGCTTCCGCCGGGCGCTGGAGAAGTCTTTCCAGTTCGCCTCGGAGAACGAGGACGAGGTGCGCACGATCATCCAGGATTATGCCAAGGTCACGCCCGAATTGGCCGAAAAGATTGTGATCTCCCGCTGGTATCCGGAGGTCAACATGGAGGGCCTGCAGAAGTTGGGGTCGGCGGCCACCAAGTACGGCGTGCTGAAGAACGAGCCCGACTATGACGCACTGATCGCGGACTGATCGCCGCCCCTCCCATACCCGCCACTCCCACCTTCACCGGCACCCGAACCCGAAAGGCACCATGTCCCAGCTCCAGACCGCCACCGTCTCCGTCTCCGTCGGACCCCTCTCCCCCGCCGACGTCGTCGCCGTCGCCCGCCACGGCGCCGCCGTCGAGCTCAGCGAGGAATCCCTGCAGGCCATGGCCGAATCCCGCAAGGTGATCGAGGCCCTGGTGGACGACGACGTGCCGCACTACGGGGTCAGCACCGGCTTCGGCGCCCTGGCCACCAAGCAGATCCCGGTTCAGCTGCGCACCCAGCTCCAGCGCAGCCTGATCCGCAGCCACGCGGCCTCGTCCGGGGCCGAGGTGGACCGGGAGGTGGTGCGCGGGCTGATGCTCAACCGGCTGGCGACGATGGCCACCGGCCGCACCGGCGTCCGCCCGCTGGTGGCCCAGGCCTACGCGGGCATCCTCAACGCCGGCATCACCCCGGTGATCGGCGAATACGGCTCCCTGGGGTGTTCCGGGGACCTCGCGCCGCTGGCCCACTGCGCACTCGCCCTGATGGGTGAGGGCCAGGTCCGCACCCAAGACGGCGAGCTGGTGGCGGCCGCCGACGCACTGGCCGCCGCGGGCCTGGAGCCGGTGGAGCTGCGGGAGAAGGAAGGGCTGGCACTGATCAACGGCACCGACGGCATGCTGGGCATGCTGATCATGGCGTCGGCCGACCTGCACCGGCTGCTGA
The DNA here is from genome assembly GCF_059092585.1 of Arthrobacter sp. Y3221160. Lineage (NCBI taxonomy): Bacteria > Bacillati > Actinomycetota > Actinomycetes > Micrococcales > Micrococcaceae > Arthrobacter > Arthrobacter sp. Y3221160. The sequence goes on from NZ_JBNHHU010000002.1 coordinate 174,257, forward strand.
AGACCGCCGACCTCGCCGCGGCCATGAGCATCGAAGGTTTGCTCGGCACGGACTCCGTGCTCGCCGAGGACCTGCACGCCCTCCGGCCGCACCCCGGCCAGATCGCTGCGGCGGCCAACATGCGCACCGTCCTGGCCGGTTCCGTCCTGATCGCAGAGCAAAAGTCGGCCGGAGCCGATGCGCAGCACCGGTTCACCCGGGTCCAGGATGCGTACTCCCTGCGCTGCGCACCCCAGGTGCACGGCGCGGCGCGCGCCACGCTTGCCCATGTGGAATCGGTGGCCGGCTACGAACTGGCCTCCGCCGTCGACAATCCCGTCGTCACCCCGGACGGCCGGGTGGAGTCCAACGGCAACTTCCACGGCGCCCCGGTCGGCTACGCGCTGGACTTCCTGGCCATCGCCGTGGCCGACCTTGCCTCGATGAGCGAACGGCGGACCGACCGGTTCCTGGACACCGCCCGCAGCCACGGTCTGAATGCCTTCCTGGCCGATGATCCGGGGGTGGACTCCGGGCACATGATCGCCCAGTACACCCAGGCCGGCATCGTCAGCGAGCTCAAGCGGCTCGCCAACCCGGCGTCGGTGGATTCCATCCCGTCCTCGGCCATGCAGGAGGACCATGTGTCCATGGGGTGGTCCGCGGGGCTGAAACTGCGCCGCGCCCTGGACGGGCTCACCCGGGTGCTGGCCATTGAACTGCTCACCAGTGCCCGCGCCCTGGACATGCGCGACGGCGGGGTGGAGACCTCCCGCAGCGCCCCGGCCGTCACCGCGGTGCGCCGGGAGATCCGCAAAACCGTCGCCGGTCCGGGCACCGACCGCTATCTCTCGCCGGAGATCGAGGCGGTCCGACTGCTGGTGGACAGCGGCGTGCTGGTGGACGCCGTCGAACAGGCGGCGGGCACGGCACTGAACTGATGCGTTCGGCATAGACTGGTGCCGACAATCGCCGCGTCCGGCAGGCCGGACCGGATGCGGCGCAGGGACTCTGGGGGCCGGCACCGGGAGGACGTGCTGCATGGCCGCCAACACGCCCGAGGGACAGCCGAGCCGGCGCAGACTGCTGCAGCAGACGGTTCCCGTCCTGGCGGCCGGCATCGGGGCCGGGGCGTTGGGCACGGCCGGGGCGGCCGCAGCAACCCGGCCGGATTCCGCACCGGATGACGAGCGGATTGCGCGCTTGGTGGCGGACCCGACGTCGGCCACCCACCGAGAGCTGCTGCAACTGCTGGCCCCGACAATCGCGGCTGCCGCCCAAACGACTGCCAACGGGCGCGTCGATCCCCGCCAGGCCGGTTACGACGTCGTCCTGCTGCTGGGCCAGTCGAACATGCAGGGCTGCGGCCTCCCCTTCGATCCGGCCATCGATGTGGAGCTCGACGGGATTGACCAGCTGGCGGGTTCCGGCCCGTCCGCCGGCCGGGTCATCGCGGCCAGCGAACCGCTCTGCCATGTCGCCAGTGTGTGGGTGGACGGCCGGCCCGCGGTGGGCCCCGGCCTCGAATTCGCGCGGCAGCTGTGGCTGGCCCAGCCGGCCGGCCGCAAGGTGTTGCTGGTGCCCGCGGCCCTGGGCGGCACCTCGATCACGGGCAACGCCGACTACTCCTGGGATCCGGACAACAAAACTGCCCGAACGAACCTGTGCCACCGCGCGCTGGATGCCGCCCGGCAGGCGCTCTCGCTGAATGCGCGCAACCGTTTGGCGGCGGTCTTGTGGCACCAGGGCGAGTCCGACGCGGTGCTGGGCGCCTCAGAAGGCTGGTACCGCCGCAAGTTGCTGCAGATTATTGATCTGGTCCGCGACGCGCTGGGGCCGGCGCCGTTCCTGATCGGCGGGATGGTGCCCGAATGGCTGCCCGATGACCGGCGGCGGCGCGGCATCGAGGCCGCGCACCGCTCCGTGGCGGCGCAGCGGTTGCGGACGGCGTTCGTGGCGGGCCCGTCCGGCGCCAGCCAGGACGCCGAACAGATCCATTACAGTGCCGCCGGCGCCCGCGAGCTCGGCCTGCGCTTCTACCGCGCCTTCGAGGCCGAAACCTCGGACCGGGCCCGGTAGCCGGGCAGAACTCGGTCGCCGGAGCCGGCGCGGCCGGGCTCGGCAGCCGGACCCGGCGGGCCAAGGGAGGGCGCCGCACCGCTGCGGGGTGCCCGGTTCAGGCCTGCCCGACCGCCCGCCGGGAGACGATCCCGACCGCCCGCCGGGAGACGACGAACGCCGCGACGCAGGCCTCGACGTCGTCGGCGCTATGGGCGGCCGAGAGCTGCACGCGGATCCGCGCTGCGCCCTTGGGCACCACCGGATAGCTGAAGGCGGTGACGTACACGCCGTGGGCGAGCATGGCCTCGGCCACCCGCCCGGCGAGGACCGCGTCGTGGAACATGACCGGGACGATCGGGTGCACGCCTTCGAGCAGATCGAACCCTTCCTCGGCCATCCGCCGGCGGAACAACGCCGTGTTGTCCTGCAGCCGCGACCGAAGGTCTGCCGAACCGGCCACCAGTTCCAGCGCCTTCAAGGTGGCGGCCACGATGGCCGGCGCGACGGAGTTGGAGAACAGGTACGGCCGGGCCTTTTGCCGCAGCACGGTCACGATTTCGCGGCGGCCGGACACGTAACCGCCGGAGGCACCGCCGAGCGCCTTGCCGAAGGTCCCGGTGTAGATGTCCACCCTGTCAGCCACCCCGGCGTGCTCCGGGGTGCCGGCACCGTTGGCACCCATGAAGCCGACGGCGTGCGAGTCGTCGACCATCACCAGCGCGCCGTATTCTTCGGCCAGTTCGCAGATCCGTTCCAGCGGCGCCAGGTAACCGTCCATAGAGAACACGCCGTCGGTGACGATGACGGTCCGCCGTGCGCCGGCGCCGTCGTTCATTGCCGCAGCCTGTTGCAGCCGCTCCTGAAGTTCGGCCATGTCCCGATTGGCGTAGCGGAACCGCACTGCCTTGGACAACCGGATGCCGTCGATGATCGAGGCATGGTTCAGCGCGTCCGAGATGATGGCGTCCTCCGGCCCGAACAAGGATTCAAAGACCCCGCCGTTGGCGTCGAAACAGGACGAGAACAGGATGGTGTCCTCGGTGCCTAGGAAGCGCGACACCTCCCGTTCCAGCTGCAGGTGGAGGTCCTGCGTGCCGCAGATAAACCGCACGCTGGCCATGCCGAACCCTCTCTCGTCCATGGCGGCCTTCGCGGTGGCGATGATGTCCGGATGGTCGGCCAACCCCAGGTAGTTGTTAGCGCAGAAGTTCAGCACCTCGCGGGTTGACCCGTCCTCCGGGCCGGCGGAGATGTGGCTGGACTGCGGGGTGGTGATGCGCCGTTCGGCCTTGAACAGTCCGGCGGCGCGGATCTCCTCCAGCTCCGAGGCCAGCTGGTCCTTGAGTGTTCCGTACATGCTTCTCCTCCCTATATCCGGGTCCAGTCCAGGACCACTTTGCCGCTTGTCCCCTGCCGGGCCGTCTCGAACCCGCGCTCCCATTCGGCGGCCGGCAGCACGTCGGTGATCACGGAGGAAATCGCCGCGTGCAGGGCCGGGCTGGAGGAGAGCATGGCGCTCATCGCGTACCAGGTTTCGAACATCTCGCGCCCGTAGATGCCCTTGAGCGTGAGCATGTGGGTGACCACCTTTGCCCAGTCGATGGTGATGTCTTCGGCCGGCAGCCCCAGCAGCGCAATCCGGCCGCCGTGGGTCATGTTGTCGATCATGGCCCGCAGTGCCGAGCCGCGGCCGGACATCTCCAGCCCGATGTCAAAACCTTCGACCAGTTCCAACTGCCGTTGTGCGTCCGCCACTCGGGCGTGGCTGACGTCCACCACCATGTCGGCGCCCATGTGCTTGGCCAGCTCCAACCGCTCGGCGGACACGTCGGTGACGGCGATCTTGCGGGCGCCGGCGTGGCGTACTACCGCTATCGCCATCAGCCCGATGGGCCCGGCGCCGGTGATCAGGACGTCCTCACCGACCAGCGGAAAGCTCAGTGCCGTGTGCACGGCGTTGCCGAACGGATCGAAGATCGCGCCCAGTTCGGGCGTGACCGCCGGGTCGGTGTGCACCCACACATTGGTTTCGGGGATCACCACGAACTCGGCGAAGGCACCGTCCCGCTGCACGCCGACGCTGACCGTGCGGATGCACATCTGCCGCCGGCCGGCGCGGCAGTTCCGGCAGGTCCCGCAGACGATGTGGCCCTCCCCCGAGACCCGGTCGCCGATTTGCACGTCCTGCACGGCGCTGCCGGCGGCCACGACCTCGCCATAGAACTCGTGGCCGGGGATGAGCGGCGCCCGGACCGCCCCCGCGGCCCAGTCGTCCCAGGCCTGGATGTGCAGGTCGGTGCCGCAAATGCCCGTGGTGTGGACCTTGATCTTGACCTCGCCGGTGCCGGGTTCCGGTTCCGGACGGTCGACCAGCTCGAAGCCGGCCTGTGGGCCGGGCTTGTAGAGCGCCTTCACGCGGTGTCCTTTCGCTAAGCGGGCCGGCGCGTCCGGCCGCCCGGGCTGTGGCCCGGATCACTAGGCCAACTCTACGTAACTGTCTTGGCGAAGTGGAGCACGTCACCGTATCCGTCGCGTCAGGGGGCAGGGTAGCTTTGCTCGCAACCGGCGGCCGCAGGGCATCCTCACGTCACCGTATGCGAACCGGGCAGGCCGACCCCATAGGAAACAGGAAACCGGTTCGGAGCCGCGTGCCGTGAAAGCCGGTGGAAAGGCCGCGGAAGCGCAGGCTAGACTGTGACCCCGGCCACAGGTGCGTGGCTGCGATCCGGTAAAAGGGGTTCTCCAGTGCCGCACCCAGCCCAGCCAGCGTCCCGGCCCGTGCAGGACCAGGCCTACGCCGCGCACGAGCGGCTGGATCCGATGCACCTGTCCGCCGGGACCGGGAGCATCAGGGGGTTGCGCGCAGTGGTCCGCGACTCCTGGCAACGGTCCTTGCGGCACGCGGCGGATCCGGATCGGGCGCTGGCTCCACTGGTCATGGCCGCGGACGCGCTGGACGAGTTCCGCCGGAACCATCCGTTGTCCGCCATCATGCCGGTCTTTGGCCGGCTGCTGGTGGAGCCCAGCCGCGACGCGGGGATGCTGGTGGCCGTGGGAGACCGGCACGGGCGGCTGCTATGGGTGGACGGAGAGGCCCGCCTGAAAGACCGCGCCGAAGGCATGATGTTCATGCCCGGCACCGACTGGTCGGAGGCGACCGTGGGCACCAGCGCGCCCGGCACGTCGCTCGCGTTGGGCCGTGGAGTCCAAATCGCCGGTGCCGAGCACTTCAGCCGGGCGGTCCATTCATGGAACTGCACCGCCGTCCCCATCAAAGATCCCGAAACCGGTGCCGTCCTCGGCGTCGTGGATCTGACCGGCGGGGAGGAAGCGGCCGCGCCCCACACGCTGTCCTTGGTCCGGGCGGCGGTAGCGGCGGCCGAGGCAGAGCTGCGCATTCTCCGCCTCCAGGCAGCCGCCCGGCACGACCCGGGGACGCGGAGCCGGTCAGCACCTGCCGGCCCGATCACGCGGCGTCGGGGGACGCCGGCCCGTCCGGAGGGCGAATCCGGAACCCGCCCGAAGGCCGGTCTGCGCATCATGGGACGCGATCAGGGACTGTTGGAACTGGCCGACCAGCGGATCGAGTTGTCGCAGCGGCACACGGAGATCCTCACCCTGCTGGCCCTGCATCCCGCCGGCCTGACGGCCGGGGAACTGGCGGACCAGCTCAACCCGCGGGCCCAGGGCGCTACTTTGCGCGCCGAGATGGTGCGGTTGCGCAAGCTGCTGGCCGGCATCAGCCCTGCCGCCGTGCCCACATCCCGGCCCTACCGCCTCCCCCACGAAGTGGCCGTCGACGCGCAGCAGGTCCTCCGGTGCCTGGCCCGCGGGGCACACCGGCAGGCTCTTGGCCTGTACCGCGGGCAGGTCGTTCCGCGGTCGGAGGCGCCGGGCGTCGTCAGTTTCCGCCGGCACGTCAGCGCCACCCTGCGCGAGGCAGTGCTGAGCAGTGCATCGCCGGATGAAGTCCTACGGTACCTGCAGCTTCCCGAAGCGAAGTACGACGGCGAGGCCTGGCGCGCGGCGCTGCGCCTCCTGCCGCCGCGCTCACCCAAGCGGGCCGCGGTCGTCGCGGTGCTGGAACAGTTGGAAGCCGGGGGCTGACGGGACTTTCGGAACGCTGCCGGTGCGGTTGGAAGCCGGGGACTGACAGCCCCTTCGAAAGGGTCCCGCGTCCGGAGCCGCCGCAAGGACTACCGCTGCAACCTGATTGCAACGTTGCCCTCCGTAGGCTTTGGGGACACAGACAGTGCCGTCTGCCGGGCCGTGGGGGTCCGGATACCGAAGCCAGAGGAGTCGACCATGACTGTTTACGCCCAGCCCGGTACCGAGGGATCACCCGTCAGCTTCAAGCAGCGCTACGAGAACTGGATCGGCGGCGAATGGGTCGCCCCGGTGAAGAACCAATACTTCGAGAACCCCTCCCCCGTGACCGGCAAGACGTTCTGCGAAGTGGCACGCGGGACCGCCGAGGACATCGAATTGGCCTTGGATGCCGCCCACAAGGCGGCGCCGTCGTGGGGCAAGACCTCAGTAGCGGACCGGGCCGCAGTGCTGAACCGGATCGCGGACCGGATCGAGGAGAACCTGGAACTGCTGGCCGTGGCCGAGACCTGGGACAACGGCAAGGCCGTGCGCGAGACCCTGGCCGCCGACATCCCGCTGGCCGCCGACCACTTCCGCTACTTCGCCTCGGCCATCCGGGCCCAGGAGGGCCGGCTGTCCCAACTGGACGACGACACCACCGCCTACCATTACCACGAGCCGCTGGGTGTGGTCGGGCAGATCATCCCCTGGAACTTCCCCATCCTGATGGCCACGTGGAAGCTGGCTCCCGCGCTCGCGGCGGGCAACGCCGTCGTTCTTAAGCCTGCGGAGCAGACACCGGCGTCCATCCTGGTGCTGATGGAACTGATCGCGGACATCCTGCCGGCGGGCGTGGTCAACGTGGTCAACGGTTTCGGCGTGGAAGCCGGCAAGCCGCTGGCGTCCAGCCCGCGAATCCGCAAGATCGCGTTCACCGGCGAGACCACCACGGGCCGGCTGATCAGCCAGTACGCGTCGCAGAACCTGATTCCGGTCACGCTGGAGCTGGGCGGGAAGAGCCCGAACATCTTCTTCTCCGACGTGGCCGCCGAAAACGACGCGTTCTACGACAAGGCGCTGGAGGGCTTCACCCTGTTCGCCTTCAACCAGGGCGAGGTCTGCACCTGCCCGTCGAGGGCACTGGTGCAGGAGTCGATCTACGACTCGTTCATGGCCGATGCCCTGGCCCGGACCGAGTCGATCATCCAGGGCAACCCGCTGGACACGGACACCCAGGTCGGCGCGCAGGCCTCCAACGACCAGCTGGAGAAGATCCTGTCCTACATGGACATCGGCCAGCAGGAGGGCGCGAAAGTCCTGACCGGCGGCGGCCGGAACATCCTGGACGGGGACCTCGCCGACGGCTACTACGTGAAACCCACCATCTTCGAGGGCGACAACAGCATGCGGATTTTCCAGGAAGAGATCTTCGGGCCGGTCGTCTCGGTTACCCGGTTCGGGAACTATCAGGAAGCCCTGCAGATTGCGAACGACACGCTCTACGGGCTGGGAGCCGGCGTGTGGAGCCGCAACGGGAACGTGGCCTACCGGGCAGGGCGCGAAATCCAGGCGGGCCGGGTGTGGGTGAACAACTACCACGCCTACCCGGCGGGAGCGGCGTTCGGCGGCTACAAGTCCTCGGGCATCGGCCGCGAGAACCACGCGATGATGCTGGACCACTACCAGCAGACCAAGAACCTGCTGGTCAGCTACAACGAGAACAAGCTCGGCTTCTTCTAAAGACAGGTCACGTCATGGCGTCTGCTTCACCGCAGGGGCAGGGTGCACCCACCCCGCCCGCCGCGAAACACGAGGCGGCGCTCGAGGCCGCGGTGGCGCTGCCCGGGGAGATTTTTTCCCGGGTGGCGCTCACCGGACCGGCGGTCGGGCTGCTGCAAAGACTGTGGGAGGCCCACGGGCCGCTGATGTTCCATCAGTCCGGCGGCTGCTGCGACGGTTCCTCCCCCATGTGCTATCCGGCCGGTGAATTCCTCACCGGCGATGCGGACGTGCTGCTGGGCACGTTCGACCTTCCCGGCCGCGGGAGCCTGGACTTCTGGATGTCGCGGGAGCAGTTCGCGTACTGGAAACACACGCATCTGACCGTGGACGTGGTGGACGGGCGCGGCAGCGGGTTCTCGGTGGAGGCGCCGGAGGGCAAACGCTTCCTGATCCGCTCCCGGCTGTTCGACGGCGCGGCACAGCCGGGCTGACGGGTCGACCCGGGCCGGGTGCCGACCTCCCTGGGCGACGCTCCGGTTTGGGCCCCCGCTCCGCTTATTAGGCGGAGCAGGCGCCCGAACCGGAGCGCGGGCCCGAACCGGAGCAGGGGACCAACCCCGGGGGGCGCGGACCGGAGCAGGAGCGGAACCCTTGATCCCCCGCGCGGCTAGCGTTCGAAGAGGCAGAACGGGTGCCCCGCCGGATCGAAGTACACCCGGACGTCGTCCTGCGGTTGGTATCCGGCACGTTCAGCCCCTACCGACTCGGCATGAGAGCAGGCGGCGGCCAGGTTCTCGACGAGGATGTCCAAATGCATCAGCATTTGCTGTTCGCCGGGTTCTTCGGGCCAGACCGGCCGGCGGTAGTCCTCCTCCAGCTGGAAGGACAGCCCCGGCCCACCGCCCGGATTGGCCAGCGTCACCCAGTCTGGCTCGTTGGTGCGGATGTCCCAGCCCAGCAGCCGACCGTAAAACTGAGCCAAGGCCAGCGGATCCGGCGCTCCCAGCACCGTTGCATGCAGCTGCAGTCCTGTGGGGCCGGACATCGCCGCTCCTCCCGTGGACGCACTTCCTGGGCAGTAGTCCGGCCATGCTACTGCGGCGGCGGCGCCGCGGCTAGCTCCCGGACAGGACTTCGGCCAGCGCCCGCTCCGCCACGCCGCGCAACAACCGGTTGTCATCCGAGGAGGTCAGCAGCACCGTCGCGATGTTCAACGCCCAGCCGCGGGCGCGCTGCCAGGTGTCTTGGGAAACGTCGGTGCGCGCTTCGACGGCCGCAATAAACTCCCGGCGCCCCGGGCCGTCAAACACCAGCCAGGCGGCGGCCAGGTCGGTGGCCGGATCGCCCGCGGTGATGTCGCCGAAGTCGATGACGGCGGCCAACCGGTTTCCGTTCACCACCAGGTTCCCCGGGTGGAGGTCGCCGTGCAGCCACAGTGCCGGTCCCTCCCACGCGGGCACGGCGGACAGCTGGCGCCACAGCGCCATGACACGTTCTGCCTCCGGAATGGCCCCGGAAGCCAGGCGCTGCTGCACGGCGGCGTTGCGGGAGGACAGCGGCACGCCGCGCACCGGATTCACCGGGGCGCCCGCCGGGGCGGGCACGTGCAGCGCGGCCACGAACGCCGCCAGCCCCGGGGCCAGCGATCGCCGTTCCTCCGGCTGGAGGCGCCAGGCAGCCCGGCCCTCCAGCCACGGCACTACCGACCAGGACCAGGGATAGTACGACGTCGGGCTGCCGCGGCGCGTCGGGGCCGGCACGGCGAGGGGCAGCTCCCGGGCCAGGGACGGGAGCCACTGCTGTTCATGCAGCACCAGATCCCCTGCCGCGGTCCGGCGCGGCAGCCGGACGGCCAAATCGGCTCCGAGTTTGAACGTCACGTTGTCCCACCCGTTGGCCACCCGCACCAGCGGCAGCCGGGCGAGGTCCGGGAACTGGTCCGAGAGCAACCGCTGCACCAGGTCGTTACTGATGTCGATTTCGGCAGCAGGCATCGAAGCCATCTGTTTCCGTGCTCCCCTTAATCGGCGGGCGTGGCCCCGCCGGCGGCGAAGGCTGTCGTACCCGGTCCGGTAGTCCAGCGGAACCGGCCCGATGTCGGCCCGGGTCCGCTAGTCCAGCGGAACCGGCCCGATGTCGGCGCCGGCGGACGCGCGCGTACCCGGGCGGGCCGGGCGGGCCGGGCGCCGCGGAACCGGGCCGATATCGGCGCAGGCACGGCGCGACCCATCACCGCTCATCGTCCGCTCCACCGGCTAACCCTGAACGCCGAGACGTTCAAAGATCAGCTCGCGGACCCGGCCGGCGTCGGCCTGTCCGCGTGTGGCCTTCATGACCCCGCCCACGATGGCGCCGGCGGCCTGGACCTTGCCGCCGCGGATCTTCTCGGCCACCTCGGGCTGGGCTGCCAGCGCGGCATCGATGGCTTCCAGCAGGGCGGAATCATCCGACACCACGGCCAGGCCGCGCTTTTCCACGACCTCCTCGGGCGTGCCCTCCCCGGCGAGCACGCCGTCGAGCACTTGGCGGGCCAGCTTGTCGTTGATCTTGCCGGCCTGCACCAGACGGTCCAGCTCGACCACGGTCAGCGGGCTCACGCCCAGTTCCGAAGGTTCGAGTTCGGCTTCCTTGGCGCGGCGGGAGATTTCACCCATCCACCACTTGCGGGCCACGGCAGCGGAGGCTCCGGCGGCAATGGTTTCCTCGATCGACTCCATCACGCCGGCGTTGACCACGTCGCGGAATTCGGCGTCGGAATAGCCCCATTCGGCCTTCAGCCGCTTGTGCCGTTCGGCCGGCGGTTCGGGCAGCCGCGAACGCAGTTCTTCGATCCACTCTTCGGTGGTGACCACGGGGACCAGGTCCGGTTCCGGGAAGTAGCGGTAGTCATCGGCGTCGGACTTGGGCCGACCCGCGGTCGTGGAGCGGGTGTCCTCGTGCCAGTGGCGGGTTTCCTGGACCACCTTCCGGCCGGCGTCCAGGACCGCCGCGTGGCGCTGGATTTCGAAGCGGACGGCACGTTCCACCGCACGCAGCGAGTTCACGTTCTTGGTCTCGGAGCGGGTGCCGAACTGCTCCGAGCCCTTGGGCATCAGGGACACGTTCGCGTCGCAGCGGACGTTGCCGCGTTCCATCCGCGCGTCGGAGACGCCCAGGTTCTTGACGATCTCGCGGACGGCGGCCACGTAGGCGCGGGCCAGTTCCGGAGCGCGGGAGCCGGCTCCGACGATCGGCTTGGTGACGATCTCCACCAGCGGAACGCCGGCTCGGTTGTAGTCCACCAGCGAGTACTCGGCGCCTTGGATCCGGCCGGTGGCGCCGCCCATGTGGGTGAGCTTGCCCGCGTCCTCCTCCATGTGCGCGCGTTCGATCTCCACCCGGAACACTTCGCCGTCTTCCAGCTCGATGTCCAGGTAGCCGTCGTAGCAGATCGGGTCTTCGTACTGGGAGGTCTGGAAATTCTTCGGGGTGTCCGGGTAGAAGTAATTCTTCCGGGCGAAGAAGCAGGATTCGGCGATCTTGCAGTTGAGCGCGAGCCCAATCAGGATCGAGTACTCCACCGCCGACTTGTTCACCACCGGCAGGACGCCGGGCAGGCCCAGGTCCACCGGCGACACGTTCGTATTCGGCACATCGCCGAACGCGTTCGGAGCGGCGGAGAACATTTTGGTCTTCGTGTTCAGCTCAACGTGGACCTCAAACCCGAGGACCGGGTCGTACTTCGCCATCGCCTCCTCGAAGGAGACCAACTCTTCTGTTGCAGCCATTTACTTCACACCTCCGAGGACAGGAGCCTGAGCCAGCAGCGGGCCGCCCCACTGGGCTTCCAGCAGGTTTTCAAGACCGGCGCCGGCGCGGTACAAGCGGGCATCTTCACGGGCGGGGGCCAGGAACTGGATCCCCACCGGCAGCCCGTCGGTCAGGCCGCCCGGCACGGAGATGCCAGGCACTCCGGCGAGGTTGGCCGGAATGGTGGCCACGTCGTTGAGGTACATGGCCATCGGGTCGTCCAGCTTCTCGCCCAGCTTGAACGCGGCCGTCGGCGCCGTGGGAGAGACCAGCACATCGACGGTCTCAAACGCCGCGGCAAAGTCGCGCTGAACCAGCGTGCGGACCTTCTGCGCCGAACCGTAGTAGGCGTCGTAGTAGCCGGCGGACAGGGCGTAGGTGCCCAGGATGATGCGGCGCTTGACCTCGTCGCCAAAGCCGGCGGCGCGCGTGGCACCCATCACGCGTTCGATCGTCATCGGGCCCTCGGCCGGCAGCACGCGATGTCCGTAGCGGACGCCGTCGAACTTGGCCAGGTTGGAGGAAACCTCCGAGGGCATGATCAGGTAGTAGGCGCCCAGCGCGTACTTGAAGTTCGGGCAGGAGACCTCCAGCACCTCGGCGCCGGCCCCGCGCAGCAGTTCCAGGGCCTCGTCGAAGCGGGCCTGCACGCCGGCCGCGTAGCCTTCGCCCTGCAGTTCCTTGATCACGCCGATGCGCATGCCCCGCACGTCGGCGTTCCGGGCGGCCTCGACCAGCGCACCCACCGGGTCGGTCAGCGAGGTGGAGTCGGCCGGGTCGTGTCCGCCGATGACCTCATGCAGCAGCGCGGCGTCCAGGACCGTGCGCGTCACCGGACCGATCTGGTCCAGCGAAGACGCCATGGCAATGGCGCCGTAGCGGGAAACTCCGCCATAGGTCGGCTTGACGCCCACCGAACCGGTCACTGCGGCCGGCTGGCGGATGGAACCGCCGGTGTCGGTGCCCAGCGCCAGCGGTGCTTCGAAGGCGGACACGGCAGCCGCAGAGCCGCCGCCGGAGCCGCCGGGGATCCGGTCCAGGTCCCACGGGTTGCGGGTGGGACCGTAGGCGGAGTGCTCGCTGGAGGAACCCATGGCGAATTCGTCCAGGTTGGTCTTGCCCAGCATCGGCATGCGCGCCGCCCGGATCTTCTTGACCACGGTGGCGTCGTACGGGCTCATCCAGCCCTCGAGGATCTTCGAGCCGGCCGTGGTGGGCTGGCCAACGGTGACGATCAGGTCCTTGATCGCTATCGGGACGCCCGCCAGGGCGTGCAGTTCTTCGCCGGCGGCGCGGGCTTTGTCCACGTCCGCCGCCACCGCGAGCGCCTCGTCGGTGTTCACGTGCAGGAACGCGTTGAGGTCACCGTCGACCTCGGCGATGCGGTCCAGATGCGCCTGGGTGACCTCCACCGAGGACACCTCCGAAGCGGTCAGCATCTCGGCCAGCTTGGCCGCGCTGTGGGTGATCAGTTCGCTCATGGGTGCGTCTTACTCCTCGTCCAGGATCGCCGGAACTTTGAACCGGCCGTCGGCCTGGTCCGGTGCGTTCGCCAGGGCAAGTTCCTGGCTCAGCGTCTCCCCCACCACGTCCTCGCGGAACACGTTGTTCAGCGGGATCGGGTGCGAGGTCGCCGGAACGTCGGGGCTGGCAACTTCCTGGACGGACTTGATCGAATCGACAATGACGTCGAGTTCGCCGGCCATCTTGTCCAGTTCTTCGGCGGTCATCTCAATGTGGGCCAGCCGCGCCAAATGCGCCACCGCCGCACGATTGATCTCAGACATGAGTCTCCTACGCGGATGGAATGCTTTTCCTTCTCAGTCTACCGGCGCAGAAGGGTCGGAATTCGCCAGGGAATGCCGGGGGACTATCCAGCGGCGACTGCCTCCGGCTTCCCGGCGTCCGGTCTTGGGCTTGTGATCCTCAGGCACAGCGGGGGGACCACGGACTTGAGCGTTTCGGCTCACTTCCCGTGCCGCTTTATCGTTGACCGTCTGACACCGGGCACCTAGAATGTGGCACGCGCTAGGGCCCAGGCCGGGCCGCTAGGCTTCCGGCCGGCTGCCGAAGTCCTTCGCGGCGAGGAGGTCCCCATGCGTCCGGCTCGGCTGGCTGCCATCGCCCTCACCGCCCTGCTGCTGCCCTGCTGCAGCAGTCCGGGGCAAGGCTCTCCCGCCCCGGCGCCGCACGCCTCGGCGGGCCCTACTTCCTTGACCTCTCGCGCGCCGGCCGCACCGCCGGTTGCGTCCCCACCTGCCTCCCACCCGGCCGCCCCCGCGCCCCGGACAGCCGGCAACTCCGAGGAAAGCGTGAAATTCGCGGCGGCCGGGGACTTCGGCTTCGACGAAGGTGCCGCGCGGGTGCTGGAAGCGATGGCGGAAAGCGGCTCCCGGTTCGGCCTGGCGCTCGGCGACCTGTCCTACGGCCTTCCCGGCACGGAATCGGGGTGGTGCAGTTTCGTCACCAACCACCTGGGGCCGGATATTCCCCTGCAGCTGGTCGCCGGAAACCACGAAAGCGACGGCCGGAACGGTTCGATCGACGAATTCGCCCGCTGCCTGCCTCCCCGCTTACCCGGTGTCCACGGCGCCTACGGGCGCCAATGGTTCGTGGACATCCCACAGCGGGACCCCCTGCTGCGGCTGATACTGATTTCGCCGGGGCTAGAGTTTCCGGAATCCGGCCGCTGGGACTACCTTCCCGGCACCGACCATTACCGGTGGACGGCCGCCGCCATAGACTCGGCCCGCGCAGCGCACATCCCGTGGGTTGTGGTCGGTTCCCACAAGCCCTGCCACTCGGCGGGCGCCTACGAGTGCGATCCCGGTTCCGCCGTGACGGATCTGCTGCTGGACAAAAAAGTGGACCTGGTGCTGCACGGCCACGAACACCTCTACCAGCGGACACACCAACTCGCCCTGGGGCCGGACTGCCCGTCGCTGCTGCCCGCGCACAGCGATAATGCCTGCATCTCCGACACCGACGCAGACTTCGAGTCCGGTGCCGGCACGGTCTTCGCGACGGTCGGCACCGGCGGGCAACCGCTGCGCGACATCAACGGCTCCGACGCCGAGGCGCCCTACTTCGCCGCCTACTCCGGCGCAAACGCCGAGCCCGCGCACGGGTTCGTGGAGATCGAGGTGACCGAGGCCTCCCTGAAGGCCACGTTTATGGGCGCCGGCGGCGCAAACTTCACCGATTCGTTCACGTTCAGGAAACCCTGAGCACGCGCTGCCCGCAGCGTCCGTCCCTGCGGCTGCTAGAGACGTTTGACGAAGACCAGCAGCCGGATGTCGGTCCCGGGTACCGGCCAGTCGCGCTCCGGCACCCGGTCGAATCCCAGCGACTCATACAGCCGGTGCGCCGCGGTCCAGTCGCTGCCGGTGGTCAGGCTCACGGCGTTGATGCCCGGTAGCGTGCGCGCGTACTCCACGATGGCGTCCACGAGTGCCCGGCCGACGCCCGAGCGCTGCAGCCCCGGATCCACGGCCAGCATCCGGAACTCCAGTTCCCCCTCCCGGGCGATGTCCGCATACTCTCCGCCGGCCTGGGCCAGCGTGACCGCCCCGGCCACCTTTCCGCCCCGCTCGGCCACCCAGATCTCGGCATGCCGGGCCCGGTGCGCCACGTCGGAAACGTGCACCAGATACGGGTGGTCGGCTGCCGGGAAGTGTCCAGCGGCCAGGTATGCCTCGCGCGTCAGGCGCTCCACGTCGTCGAAATCGGTAGCGGTGGCAGGGCGGATGGTGATCTGCATGTGCTTGGGCGGTGTCCTTGCGGGGTAGTAAATGTACGACGGCGGGGCTTGCCTGACCAGTTTCCCGCACCACGGGCGGTGCGCGCCAATACGGTTCAGGACGGGCCGCCGGCCGGCCGTCCCGCCGACGGCCCGGCCGCCGGACGGGGCACGGGCGGAAGCAATTCCGGATTGACCCGCCGCTGCAGGGCGGCGACCGCCTCGGCCGGCAGCGCCAACAGACCGTCGAGCTCCTTGCGGGCGCGCGCGTAGGCCAGCTGCCGCTCGGCGGGCGTTGCCGCCCTATCCACCGCGATGGTCAGCAGCCGGCGCGCGGTGTTCAGCCGCAGCCGTTCGGGGCCGCTGAAGTGCTGGTCCTGAATGCGGCGGGCCTCGCGTTCGGCGATGTCGAAGGCGACCTCGTAGGCCCGCACGGCCTCGCGGTATTCGCGCAGCCGCTCGTCGGTGGCAACTTCCGCGGCGGTGACCGGACGGAGCCCGTCCGCGGCGCGTTTGGCGCGCAGGAACGCCACCGTGAGCGGCTCGCGGACATCGGACATCATGGGGAAATCGATCAGCTTGGCCACGTCCAGCTCATAGTCCAGCCAGCGCGCGTTCACCGCATCATGGTCGGCCATCACCGCCGCGGTGTCGCGGAGCCGCTGCTGTTCGGCGGCTGCGGCGGCACGCAGCCGGTCGGCCTCGCGCCGCGCGGCCTCCGAGCGTGCGCTTTCGTGGCGCCGGCCGCCGCGGTTCCAGCCCTGGCCTCGCCGGGTACGCCTGGCACGCTGTCCCATCCCGGAGACCACGGCGAAACCGACCCAGATGAACCACCAGGGAAAACCGTCGGCAAAGAACTCGTTCATGGCTCACCTCGCACCTCCATCGTCGCATGGCGGGTGATGCCAGTCACGATAGTTTCGCCAGGCCGCGGGAGAATGGTTGGGCCCGCGCGGTAATGGCCGTATCATCTCCCCGCTGAGAGCGGCCTATAACGTCGAGAACGCTGTATATCGTCGAAACCGGCCGATAAAGCCGCACGCCGGGACGATAAAGGCCGCCCTCGCGACGCCCGTGCAACCGCCGCGTCGGGGGTCGACCGTCGTCAGCTCGGTCAACCCGCGTCAGCATACGTTCCGCCCCTCGCGCGGCTACGGCTGCCCGGGGCTGGTGGCGCGGCGGTGGCCGACCCGGTAGTCGCTGCCGTCCGGCTCGCGGTCCAGGAAGCCGTCATCGACCAAGGCACGGCGGAGCATCGGCACATCGGAGGTGAACGCGGCCAACCGGGCGTTCAGGTCCTTCTCAGTCATGACCTCGCCTCCGGCGATGACGCGGTCGCGGATATGGCCCAGCAGTTCCAGCCGGTCGGAGGCGCGGGACGGCAGCACCACCAGCCCGCCGGTGAGGAACCTCTCCGGCCCGGCCGGACCGGGTTTCCGGGCCGCGGCCAGCGCGGCCTTGAAGACGCCCGGCTCGACGGCGAGGGCACCGCCGTCGTCCGTCACCAGGCCGGAGGCAACCAGCTTCTGCCGTTCCTTGGGGGTCATCTCCGGCTGTTGGCCCAGCACCAAGGCGGCATAGAGCCCGCGCAGCCGCTCGCTGGCCAGGGCGGAGAGCAACTGCTGCCAGCTGGCGGCGGGCCCCGGCCGCTCCCCCGTCATGCCGTGCCGGTTTCCAGCAGCCGGCGGAAACCGTCCTCATCCAGCACGGTCAGGCCCAGGGACTCGGCCTTGTCCAGCTTGGTCCCCGCGTTCTCGCCGGCCACCACATAGCTGGTGTTCTTCGAGACGGAGCCCGAGGCCTTGCCGCCGCGAATGATGATCGCTTCCTTGGCCTCGTCACGGCTGAAGTTCGGCAGCGTACCCGTCACCACCACGGTCAACCCCTCCAGGGTGCGGGGCATGCTCTCGTCCACCTCGTCGGCCATCCGCACGCCGGCGGCGGCCCAGGCGTCGACAATCCCGGCATGCCAGTCCTCGGCGAACCACTCTTTCAGCGCCGCCGCGATGGTGGGACCGACGCCGTCGACGTGCGCCAGCTGGTCCTCGCTGGCGGCCCGGATGGCGCCCATCGAGCCGAAGGCCGTGGCCAGGGCGCGGGAAGCGGTGGGACCCACGTGCCGGATGGACAAAGCCACCAGGACGCGCCAGAGCGGCTGGGTCTTGGCCTTCTCCAACTCCTCGAAGAGCTTCTTGGTGTTGGCCGTGGGAACCGAGGGCTTCTTGGCGGTGCCCTTGGTGAAGAAGTAGGGCACCAGCTCGGTCTCGCCGGTGGGCACACCTTTAACCTTTTTCTCGCGCCGGATCCGCACGTCGGCCAGGTCCTCGGGCCTGAGGCTGAAGATCCCGGCCTCGTTGGTGAGCGGAGGCTGTTCGGGTTCGGCCGGCCGGGTCAGCGCGAACGCCGCCTCGTAGCCCAGCGCTTCGATGTCGAAGGCCCCGCGGCCGGCCAGATGGGCCACCCGCTCGGTCAGCT
Organism: Arthrobacter sp. Y3221160; assembly: GCF_059092585.1. Lineage (NCBI taxonomy): Bacteria > Bacillati > Actinomycetota > Actinomycetes > Micrococcales > Micrococcaceae > Arthrobacter > Arthrobacter sp. Y3221160. Next base: position 192,111 of record NZ_JBNHHU010000002.1, read on the forward strand.
GCGCCGGGCAGGACTTGGCATTCGGGCAGCGCAGGTCGACGTCGCCCTCCTTGCCGGGAGCCAACGGGGTGCCGCACGAGGGGCAGTCGGTGGGCATCACGAACTCGCGCACCGGCGGATCCTGCGCCTCCCGCAGCGCCAGCACCGGACCCACGATCTCCGGGATGACGTCGCCGGCCTTGCGCAGCACCACGACGTCGCCGATCTTCACGCCCTTGGCCTTGACCACGTCCTGGTTGTGCAGCGTGGCCATCTCCACGGTGGAACCGGCCACCTTCACCGGCTCCATCACCCCGTACGGCGTCACCCGGCCGGTGCGGCCCACGTTCACCCGGATGTCCAGGAGCTTGGTGTGGACCTCTTCCGGCGGATACTTATAGGCCACGGACCAGCGCGGCACCCGCGAGGTGTGGCCGAGCGCGCGCTGCAGGCCGAAGTCGTCCACCTTGACCACGATGCCGTCGATTTCGTGCAGCAGGTCGTGGCGGTGCTCGCCGTAGTGCTCGATGAACTCCAGGATCTCTTCGTAGCTGTCCACGACCTTGAAGTAGGGGCTGGTGGGCAGCCCCCATTCCTGCAGCAGGGCGTAGGTCTCCGATTGGCTCTCGGCGTCGAGCCCTTCGCGGGCGCCGATCCCATGGACAAACATATGCAGCGGCCGCTCGGCCGTCACCTTCGGGTCCTTCTGCCGCAGCGAGCCGGCCGCCGAGTTCCGCGGGTTCGCGAACGGCGCCTTGCCCGCCTCCACCATCCGCTCGTTCAGCGCCAGGAAGTCCTTGGTGGGGATGAAGATTTCGCCGCGGATCTCCACCTCGGCCGGGATGTTGCTGCCGGAGAGCCGGCGCGGGATGTCCGCAATGGTCAGGGCGTTGTGGGTGATGTCCTCGCCGGTGGTGCCGTCGCCGCGGGTTGCGGCGCGGATGAGTTCACCGTTGCGGTAGAGCAGGTTGACGGCCAGGCCGTCGATCTTCACTTCACTGAGCCAGCGCAGCTTCCTGCCGTTGCCTAGGTTGGCCACCGACGCCGTGGCGCGGTCCACCCAGGCCTTCAGCTCGTCCAGCGAAAAGACGTCCTCCAGCGAGTACATCCGCTGCAGGTGTTCCACCGGGGCGAAGGCGGCCGAAACCTCGCCGCCGACTTCCTGCGTGGGCGAGTCGTTGGCCACCAATTCCGGGTGCAGGGCCTCGATTTCCTCCAGCCGCCGGTACAGCCCGTCGAATTCGGCGTCCGAGACCAGCGGGGCGTCCTCGTTGTAGTACGCGTAGCGGTACTTGCGGACGTCCTCGGTCAGCTGCTCGTACTCGTGGCGGATTTCGTCGCTGGGAATCCCGCTGGCAGGTGTTTCGACTGTGCTCACCTGACTATCTTGCCCGAGAAGCGCGGTTCAGGCGACGACGGCGGTGCCCGCGTGCCCGGGGTGGACCGGCGGCCGCTCAGTCTTCGGCGTCCGGCCGTTCGTCGAGCAGCGGCAGGTCGGCCGCGGTGACCAGGTGGGAGGTGACGGCGTGTTCGACCAGCCGCGCACGCCGATTGGTGGCAAGCTTTCCGCCGCCGCCGCGCAGTCCGGCGACGCCCACCCGGTCCAGTTTGTCGCAGACATTGTCCAGCTTGCGGTTGAACTTGGTCAGGGGCCACCCCAGCCTGGCCGCCGCCTGCGAGGACGACGGAATCGAGCTGAGCCCGGTCCCGTCACGCCTGAGCATCGGCTCGGCCAGGGCCAGGATCAGGGCCTTCTGCGACGCGGTGAACACCACCGGACCAATGGTGGTCTCGCCCACCGCGTCCGTGTCCCGGTGTTCCTGGCGGAACGACGGAGTCTTCACGTGGACCGACAGCTCATAGGTTGTGGGACCGGCCGTGAAAACGATGTTCGTCTGGCTGAAGACCATCGGGATCCGCGCTCCCGGCGCCAGCCATGCCTGCATGCCCCCGGTCGAATCGGCGATGGTCGCGGAGATGAGGGACCCGACGTTGGCCAGCCACCAGATGCCGTCGTAGTGGGCAATCTGCAGGAACTTGCGGTGCAGGTAGGGGTTGTCGTCGATCTCCAGGTCGCCTTCGCGCCCAATGGTGAACACGTCGTCGTTCGTGGCTTGGTACCATTCGCCGCAGAACTCAATGCTCACATCCGCCACCGCTAGCCCCCTTGTCTGCGCCGGCCAGGGGTCGGCGCGTGATTCATCGTTCCAAACCTACCCGCAAAAGCCACGCAGTCCGGGCACACTACTGATCCGCGCAACCGCGGACCGGATCCGAGGCCCGGCCGTTGACCCGCACCACCACCACTTCGATGCAGGTGCGGTCGTTCTGCGCCAGTGTCACGGTCGCCTCGGGCTCGCCGGTGCGCTCGGGCTCGCCCCGGCCCAACGCGGTAACGGGCGTCCAGATGAACAGGTCGCCGTCCCGCGGGTCCGGATTAATCCAGCTGAAGACCGCCTCGCCGCCCTCGACCCGGCCAACCAGGTCCTCGGGCGGCACCACGTTGCCGGACAGGCCCTCCAGGGCATTCGCCGGCGGCCGGTTGACGGGGGCCTCTGCCACCGCAGCCTCCGGTGCGGGCCGGTTGAGCACGACGGCGGCGCCGGCGAGCACCGCCGCCGCCGCGACCGCCCCCGCCACCCACGCCCAGGGGCGACGCCGCGCAGCGCCGTCCTGTTCCGTCGCTGCATCCCGTTCGGAGTCCCGCAGCACGGTGGAGCCGTCCGGAGCCGGCTCAGGGGGCCGTCCCTCGGCGCCGGGCAGCCGCGGCCCGGGAGCGCTGCCTGGTGCCGGCGGCGGGTCCCCGGGCAGCCGCCCGGTGCGTTCGGGAAAGGCGAAACCGGGCGACGTCGGTACCGTGCCGGCGGCCGGGTCGATGGAGACGATCCCGCGGACGCGCGTCGCCTCGCCGTCGTCACCGCCGTCCGCTTCAGCCGGCCGCGCTTCCTCCAGCACCTCGAACGGCGTCACCGAGAGGTTCAATTCCGCCTGGACCCGCTGCAGGGACAGCGCGAAGGCATAGGCGGAGGTGAACCGCGACCCCGGCGACTTGGCCATCGCCGTCGCCAGGGCCAGTTGCAATGATGCGGGCACGTCGGCACGGCGCAGCGGCGGCAGCGGCGCATGGGCAATCCGGTCCATCAGGTCCCGCTGGGAGTTGTTTCCGCCGGGCTGGATGAACGGGGACCGGCCGGCCAGGAGCGTGTAGATCGTGGCGCCCAGGGACCAGATGTCGCTGCGGGTGCCGTTGCCGGCATTGCCCCGGAAGGCTTCCGGCGGCGACCACGGTATGGACATGCCGGTGTCGCCATCTCCGCCGTCGGTGCTCGAGGAAATGCCGAAGTCGGTCAGGGCCGGCCGGTTGTAATCGGTGACCAGGATGTTGGCGGGTTTGATGTCGCGGTGCGCGATTCCGGCCCGGTGCGCGGTTTCCACGGCCGAGGCCACCTGGATGCCGAGGGCCAGCACTTCGTCCACCCCCAGCGGACCGTTGCGGTACCGGACGTCCAGGCTGGGACGTGAACAATACTCCATCGCCAGGTAGGAATGTCCGTCGGCGGTGAGATTCGCCTCGTAGATCGTGACGATGAACGGATGGGTGGACAGTTGCGCCATGAGGTTTGCTTCGGATTCGAAGCGGCGTCGGGCGTCCTCGGTCTTCAGTCCGGACAGCAGTACCTTGACCGCAACCCGGCGCCTGGGCCGATCCTGTTCGTACAAATAGACGTCGGAGAAACCGCCGGAGCCGAGCAGCCTGACGTAGCGGTACCCGTCGATCGCGGGCGGCGGTGCGGGCGGGCGCTTCAAACTCACGGCAGGTCCTCAAAGCGCAGGGAAATGCCGTCGCCCAGGTCCGCGATGTCCCCGTCCAGCAGCATGACCGCCTCGCCGTGGCCCAGACGCCGGGGCGCCTGCTGGCCCCGCAGGAGCAAGGTCCCGTTGGTCGACTTCAAGTCGGCAAGGATGACGTGCCACCCTTCCAGCCGGACTTCCACGTGCGAGCGCGAAATGTCCCCGCTGGCACTGTGCACCGGCACCAGCCGAGGCATCACCCTGCCCTGGACCCGGTTCGCGGAAGGCTGCCGTCCGACGATCACGGGCCTGTCCAGTTCCACCACTTCGCCGGTGGACAACCGCAGATGCCCCAGCGCCGGCCGCTGCACCTCCCGGGCCTCGCCGTCCAACGGCCCGCCGCACCCGGAACACGCCGAACTGGTCGGTGGATTGGCGTGGCCGAGAGCGCACACCCGGGCCAGCACCATGGGGGCGGTGCTCGGCGCCGGCGCCGCCTCGGGTGCGGGTGCCGCCGGAACCTCGGGCAGGTCGCTGCGCATCAGCGTCTGCCCGTCGTGGTCGCCGGCATCGTGGTCGCCGGCGCCGCGTTCTCCGCCATCGTGGTCGCCGCCGTCGAATCCGGCCGGTGGGCTAGCGACGGCGGCAGGGCCGCGGTTGGCAGCCGCGGCCGGTTCCGAATCCCCCGCCGCTCCCGCGGCCGATGCCGTGGCGGCCGCGCGGGCGGACGCAGAGGGCGTCAGCCAGGGAACGGCATCGATCAGGTCCAGCGGCTGGCCGGGCCGCCCGGTCGGGCCAGCCGCCGCGGGGCGTGGTGCGGCGGCGGCCCCGGCCGGGACATCGCCGGCGGCGGCTGGGGGCGGCGGCGGTTGCAGGTTGGCACGCTGCGCGGCGGCGTGGACAACCGTCTGGTCCAGGCCATCGTCTGCCGCCGCGGGGTCCGGTTCCGCGGGGGCGCCGGCGGCGTGTCCGGCTGGGGGCGCCGGTTCGTCTCCGGGCGTCCATTCGGCGGCGGCGCCCTCGGACTCATCGTCCGGCACGTAGAGGCTGGTCAGGTCCAGGCTTTCGGCCCAGCCGGCGCCGGCGGACTTAGGTCCTGCCGGTTCGGGCTGCGCGGCCGGAACCGGGCCGGATGCGGGAGCCGGTGCCGGTGCGGGCGCGGAGGCAGGTGCAGAAACGCCGGCCGTCCAATCCGTTCGGGCCGGATCGGCTGCGCCCCCTACTCGGGGCTCCCGTCCGGCTTCCAGTGCCGCGCCCATGCGCAGGGCACCCAACTGTACCGCCCCGGCGCTCAGCGGCAGCCACCGTCCCGTCCGGCCTTCGGGCCGGGCGCCGTCGGGCCCGGCCGCAATGGCCACATTGCCGGCCGACAGCCGTCCCTCGGTCCAGCTCGAGACGCCGCGTCCGCTCAGTTCCTGCCCGTCCGGGTCGGCGGACACCACCACGTCGCCGCGGAGCACCGCGTGGATGCCGCCGGAGCAGGAGACGATGCCGAACTGCGGCATGGCTGACAGGTTGGCGCCGTACCCGGAGACCACCGTTCCGAGCAACGTTTCCAGCGTGGCGCCGGACTCCAGCGCCTGCCACAACTGCTGCACCAGGTCCTCGGGAGCGCCGGGTTCGAGGAGCACCGCCGTGCCGCCACTGACCAGCCCCAGCCAAGGCCCCGGGCTGTACGTCATGCCCGCCATCAGGCGTCCTCCTCGGCGGCTGCCTGTTCCGGGGCGTCCAGCCGGGGCAGCGTCGTCGTATCCTCCTGCCGCGGGGCGGTCGAGGCGTCATCGGCGTCGCCTGCGGGACCGGCTACATCAACGACGACCACGGTGATGTTGTCGCGCCCGCCGGAGCGCAGCGCGGCCTGGATCAGTGCATCGACTGCGTCCTGGGGACCGGATACGGAGGTGAGGATGGCGTAGATGTGGTCGTCGCTGACCTCCGAGGTCAGCCCGTCGGAGCAGATTATGATCCGGTCCCCCGGCTCCACGGGCACCATCCAAAAATCCGGCTGGTTGTCTTCGCCGGTGCCCAGCGCCCGGGTAATGACGTGCCGGCGGGGGTGCACCAGGGCCTCCTGGGCGGTGATTTGTCCGGCCTCGAGCAGTTCCTGCACTTCGGAGTGGTCGACGCTGATCTGGACAAGCTTGCCGTGGCTGAGCCGGTAGGTGCGGGAATCGCCGACGTTGAACACGAGCCAATACGGCACCCCGCGTTCGGAGACCAGCGCCGCCCCGGACACCGTCGTGCCCGCCCGCGATGCAGCCGCCGCCCTGATCCGCGCGTCCGCCCGGCCGATCAGCTGCTCCAGCTCGTGCGCGCCGAGTTCGTGGCTGGCCACGTAGTCCCGCATCGTCTCCACGCAAATGCGGCTGGCCACTTCGCCCGCCTCGTGTCCGCCCATGCCGTCGGCCACCGCGAACAGCGTCCCGTCGGCCAGATACGCGTCCTCGTTCAGCTGCCGCCGCAACCCGCGGTCGGACCCGGCACCGACAGTGAGCCGGATGGGCTCCCCTCCCGACGCCGTGCTCATGCCCGTCCGATGGTAAAGCTGCGGTCGCCGAATTCGACGGTCGCGCCGGGTTGCGCCGCCACGGGATCCCCGGGGGCCAGCTGACGGCGGATGCCGTCGCCGCCGGTCACCGCGGTCCCGTTGGTGGAGTTGCGGTCCGTCACCCAGACGGTGCCGCCGTCGACCCGCAGCAGCAGATGCGTCTTGGAGACGGAACGTCCCATGTCCGCGAAATCGATCAGTTGGTCAATGTCCTCGCCGGCGCCTGCGGCCGGGTTGCGCCCGATCAGGGCCGTCGTTTCAAGTACCACATCGCGCCCGTCGTCGAAGGTAATCGTGAGGGGGCCCGACGGCGGGGCCACCGTGCGGACCCGGGTCGCCGCGAATTCTTCGTCCGGGTGGTGGTGCGGTTCGGCCTCCGCAGCTATCCGTGCCGGAGCCGGGGCCGGTGACGGCGGCTCACCCGGGGCGCCCAAGCGGTCAGCCGCCGGCGCCGGCGACACGTCGGAGCCGGGGCGGGCCGCCGGCAGCTTGGCCGCCGGTGCGCCCGTTGCCGGACCGAATCCCGGGATCGCGGCAATGACCCCGGAGGGCTGCAAAGCCGGCTCAGCGCCGGGCCGGCGCGGGTCTTGTCCGTCCGGTGCCACGCCGGCAAACCCGGCGCGGGCGTCCGTACCATCCGGGGCGAAGGCCGCCGGCCCGTAGAGCCCGCCGGTGGTCAGCGGATCGCGGCCCTGTGCCACGTCGAGCACCAGTGTCTTGGCCACCTTGTCGTGCCAGCCCTGCCGCCTGTGGTTCCGGTCCCAGACGTTGGAGACCACCACCACGACCGCGCCCACCGCCAAGACCAGTCCGCCCACGGCGATGATCAGCCCGCGCAGGAAGATGGCTCCCCAGCCGGCCGCGTGACCGTCCTCATTCGCGGTCCGCAGGCCCAGCAGCACGTTGCCGGGAGTCTTGCCGGTGGTCGCTTCCCAGCCCCAGAGCCAGATGGTGTAGGCCAGCGACAGCACGGTCGCCAACCCGATCCACAGGAACAGGCCGCCCAGCGACTCCGCGGCAGCGGAGGCGCTGCCCGAGGCCGCGGCTTCCATCACGGCCGGCACGCTGGCAGCGTAGGCGGCCAGCATCAGCACGGCCGGCGGAATCTTGTCGATCAGCCACGCCCCCAGCCGTTTGCCGACCGGGGCGCTGACCAGATTCAGTCTTGCTGCCACGTGCTGCTCCCGCCCTGTTCCGGCCGTCCGGCCTGTGAGTCTACTGTACGGATTCTAGTGGCGGCCGTTGTCCGCCGCCGCGCCAGCCGCCTCCTGGCGTCGGCAACCAGCGAGCGCGGCGTGTACTTTGCCCGCTGCCGCTGCCAGAAACCCAGCGAGTCCTTCATCTTCGCCAGCGAGTCGTCCACCTGGTCCCAGTACTGCTGCACCTGCACCTCCGTCGGTTCGGCTGCCCCGAAGATCGCCGCGTCGGCCCGGTGTGCCAGCAGCGTGGTGCCGTCCGCGGTGGCCGGGAACTGCCCTGCCAGCGCGGCCGCGTGCTCGCGCCGGGTGGCGTTGGCGGGGGCGCTCGCTCCCATATCGGTGGCCAGGGACATCACCTCGCGCCAGCCGCCGCCCACGCGTTGGCTCGGCAGGCCTTCGCTGGCCCGCCGCTTGCGGCGGCGCAGCTTCAGCCAGGCGATCAGCATCAGCGGCAGCAGCAATACCGCCAGCGGGAGGGCGGCCAGGCCCACGGCCGCGAAGAGCCAGCCCCACAGTTCCCAGAACGATTTCTCCTGCTGCTCGGCGTCCTGCGGCTCCGGGGCGGTGTCCGGCGGCAGCTCGGCCGGTTCCTGCGGCGGAGGGGGCGGCTGCAGAACCTGCGGCTTGGGCGTCGACTTCGGCTCCTGCTGCGGCGGCGTCGGCTCGTTGTCCTCGTCCGGCGTCGGATCAAAGGCGACCCAGCCGGCATGCTCAAACGCCACCTCAACCCAGGCGTGCACGTCTTCGCCCTTGATTTGAACGGCTTCCCCGGCGGACCGGCCTTCCTTCGGATCCGGGTAGAAGCCCATCACCACCCGGGCCGGGATGCCCAGGTGCCGGGCCATCAACGCCATTGCGACGGCGTACTGCTCGTCGTCGCCAATCATCTGGTCGGCGTCCAGCAACTGGATCATCCGCCCCGCGTGGTGGCCGGAGAGGCTGCGGGCCTCATCTTCTTTGCCGTTGCTGAAGAAGCCGTTCTCGTGCAGGTTCCGTTCCAGTTGGCGCACCTGTTCGATCGGCACCGTCGCTTCGCCGACAAACTCGTTCGCCTTGGCCGCGACGATGTCCGGCACCCTGGCCGGTTTCGGCAGCCGGACGGAGGCGAAGTCATACTGTGCCAACTGGGCGTCCTCCAGCCGGCCGGGGAACGTGGTCTCTACCGAGTAGCTGTCTCCGGCCAGCAGGTACCGGGTGGTCAGCGCCGTCTTGGAGTCGTCGTTATAGAACAGCGAGCCGCCCAGCTCGGCCGCCCGCTCGCCCTGAAACGCCATCCCGTCGATGTGCCCGCCCACGGGAAGCCAGACGCCGCTGTAGTCCCCGATCCGGATGTCGAGCCGCGCGGTGCCGCCGGACGCCGGGCCGAGCGAACCGGCGTCGCCGACGGGCTTGAAATTGCCCCCGCTTTCGGGGTTGACGTTGTAGACCGTGCCGTCGAAGGTATCCAGCGCCGCCAACCGCACCCGCTGGCCCTCGGGCAGCCCCGCGACGGTGAAGAGCGTCTCCTCGGCCCGGTCCTTCACGTAGCTCCGGAAATCCATCAGCGGGCTCGGATAGTCGTAGAGATTGACCGGGGGGACGACGACGTCGCGCAGCACCTCGCGATCGCCCCGCGCCGTGAGTGCCGGGCCGGCCAGCGCCGTGAGCGCCACCGCCGACGCCAACATTCCCGCGCCCAGGCCGAGCCTTCGCCGCGGCCCTGCCCGGTGTGCGGCGGGATCCGCCGGCGCCGCAGTGGCCACACCGGCAGCGGCATCTCCCCGGGCCAGGTGGCGGTGCCACGCCAGCCAGGCCGCGGCCACGGCGACCAGCAGCACGCCGCGCAACACCGGCAGCACCGGGACATCGGTGCCGAACGCGATGCCCAGCAGGAAGAACGCCAGTACCGGCAACAGCGGCCAGTACGGCCCGCGGAGGCGCCACGCAAACGTGCCGGCCAGCAGGGCGGCGGCCAGGGCGCCCAGGAACGGCACCACCAGCATCCCGCCGGAGATCCCTACCGGCGGGGCGACGGTGAGGATGTCCTTCCACGCGAACACGAAGCCGGTCAGCACGGTCCGCAGCGACTCCAGCGACGGCAGGACGCCGCCGATGGCTTCGCCGGGCGCGGCGAAGGCGCTGCCGAGCAGCAGGTACGCCGCGAGTCCCGCGGTGGCCGTGGACAACAGACCCAGCCGGTAGCGCGCGCCGACCAGCGAGAGCAGGAGGCCGACGGCGATGCCACCGAAGCCCGCGCTCAGGTAGCGGCCGTTTCCGCCGAAAACATGATGGAATCCGGCCAGTCCCAGTCCCAGCAGCAGCACCAGGACAGCCGCGTCGACGGCCACCTGTCCCGCGGGCCGCGGCAGCCGGGTCGACAATCCGCCGCCGGCCGGCAGGCGCCGCTTCCGCGGGGCGGCAGGGCCGGCGTCGTTCTGTGCTGCGGCGGCACGGCCGCGCACCCGCCCGGGTTGCTGCCCCGGAGACGGAGCGTTGGCGCTGCCGCTCATGCGGCGGCCTTCCGCAACACGAGGGCCAGGTCGTCCAGGGTGGACAGGGACAGCACGGACAGGTCGCCGATGGTCGCCCGGGCGGCCTGGAGGCCGCCGCCGCAGCGGATGGCGAACGCACGGATGCCAACCGGAACGGCCGACGATGCCTGGCGCAGCTGCGTGGCGGACACGTGATCACCGACGACCAGGAACATGACGGACGCATTCGGAACCGCGTCGGCGGTACTGCGGGCCAGTTCCACCGCGGTGGAGCGCTGCGGTTTGCCCTCGATCCGGGTCATTTCATCGAGCAGGATGCGGCCGGTTTCGCTGCGCAGCGGGCCCCGCTGGGTCAGGACGCTCAGGTTGCGCTCCTCCCGGATGGCCTGCAGCCCGATCGAGGCGCCGACGGAGACCGCCAGTTCGAAGTCTTCCTCCGAACCGTATTCTTCGGTGTTCGTCGAGACCGCGACGGCGAGATGCGCGCGGCGGGTTTCCTCGAACTGGCGCACCATCAGCGTGTTGGTGCGCGCCGTGGTTTTCCAGTGGATGTAGCGGCGGTCGTCGCCGGGGACGTAATCGCGCAGCGCGTGGAAGGAGACGTCGGCGCTGGCCAGTTCCTTGGTGGGCAGGCCCTCGAGGTCGCGGATGAACCCGGCGGCCGAACTGCCCAGCGCGGTGGTGCGCGGATGGACGAACAGGTCGGTCGGTTCCGTCCACATCATCTGGCGGCGGAGCAGGCCCAGCGGATCCTGGCGCACCGAACGGACCGGGCCCACCACGATGACGGCGCGGCGCTGCGTCGGGATGGTGAACAGGTCCTCGTGCACTTGGTCGGCCTTCATGCGCGGCAGCTGGAACACGGCGGTGGCCGCTCCGACCGGCAGCTCCAGCGCCGCCGGCAGCAGGGGTTTGTCCGCGGTATTCGTCACCGCTATGCTCCCCACGGCCTGGTCGCCGACCGCGACCCGGGTGCGGGCCAGGTCCAGTTCCACGCCATACGAGGAACGGCCCAAAACAAAACCTATCGCCAGCAACAGCAGAAACAGTCCCGTGAGTGCCGCGATCTTGGCTTCCTGCCAGCCGAAGGCCATCCCGGGCACCAACAGCAGGACCGTGCTGCCGGCAACCACCCAGCCCAGCGGGCTCACCGTTTCCAGCACGGGCCGCAGGTAGCGCTCGGCGGCGTCCTGGGCCCGCTGCCAGCCCGGCCGCACGTACAGCCCTGCCAGCGAACCGGCCCGGGCCGCCAGCGAGGCCGGATGCAGCGTGCTGCCTTCGTCCGGAGCCACCCGCCGGATGGTTTCGCCGAGGCCGGCGAACCGCTTCGTCTGCTCCGTGGCCCGCTTCGTCGTCGTCTCGGTCATGCCGCCGCTTCCGGCCGGAGATCTTCCGTCGGCACGGCCCTAGACCGTCACTCGCTGCTGGGGCGCCGGCACGCCGGCCAGCACGCGTGACATCACGGCCTCCGGGGTGGCGCCGGCAAACTCCGCCTCGGGGTCCATCACGAACCGGTGGTTCCAGACCACCGGAGCCAGTTCCTTGATGTCGTCCGGCAGCACAAAGTTCCGCCCCTGGGAGGCGGCCCAGACCTTGGCCGCCCGGACCATGGCCAAGGCGCCGCGGACGCTCACGCCGAGGCGAGACTCGGCCGCGTTGCGGGTTTCCTCGCACAGGGCGGAGACGTATTCCAGTACCGACACGTCCACGTGGGTGGCGGCCGCGAGATCAGCCATGTCCCGCACGGCCTGCGGGGTGATGATCGGCGTCAGGGCCGCCGACCGGTCGCGGGTGCCGGCTCCCGCCAGCAATTCCACCGTGGACGCGCGGTCCGGGTAGCCGATCGACGTCTTGATCAGGAAGCGGTCCAGCTGGGCTTCCGGGAGGCGGTACGTGCCGGCCTGCTCGATCGGGTTCTGCGTGGCGATCACCATGAAGGGTCGCCCGGCGTCATAGGTCACGCCGTCCACCGTCACCCGGCCTTCTTCCATGACTTCCAGCAGCGCCGACTGCGTCTTCGGCGAGGCGCGGTTGATCTCGTCCGCCAGCACCACGGTGGCGAAGATCGGGCCCTTGTGGAACTCGAACTTCTGCGTCTTCTGGTCGTAGATGGTGATGCCGGTGACGTCCGAGGGCAGCAGGTCCGGCGTGAACTGGATGCGCGAGTTCGAGCCCTGCACGGTGGCGGCCAGCGACCGGGCCAGCATCGTCTTGCCGGTTCCCGGGGCGTCCTCCAGCAGCACGTGCCCCTCGGCCAGCATGGCGGTGAGCACCAAGCGCACCACTTGGTTTTTACCAAGCACGGCCTGGCCGACATTGGCGGCCAGCTTCCCGAACGTCTCGGCGAACCACTCGGCCTGCTCGGAAGTCATCGTCATGCTGTTCCCGGTCTCTCTTCGTGTTGCTTCGGTGTCAAAACTTCTAGTTGCTTAAGGAGCGTGCAGGCGCCCTGCGTCTGGATCCGGCCGCCCCTCCCGCTGGCGGCCTAACATCTGCCCATCCCTGCCGGGGCCGAGTTGGCAAGATGCCCGTTAGTCCCCGCCTCACGGATGTGCAGGCCCTTGACGACCATGTTGTGGTTCTGCGGTTGGCCGCCGCCGATCTGCTTGTACCACTTTCCGCTGCTCCACTGCACGTAGCACTGGACAACGATGTCACTGCCCCAAATGGCCCAGTGGTTGCCCGCGCAAGACCCGTTGTTGAAGTTGTCGCTGCTGCCGTCGGCATTTTCCATGCAGGTCCGGTGTCCATCATCGAGATCCGTATTGCCTCCGCCAACGGTCACCGTCCACTGCGTCTTCGGCGGCGGCGGCGGCGGCGGAGCGTCGCCGGAGCTGGCCGCGGTCGACGCTATCGCACCGGCCGTGCCCCGGGAATTGATCGACTGCGCTTCGAACGTCACGCGCTTGTTGTACGCGCGGGTGTTGACGGTCTTGCTTCCCGAGTTGGCCACATTCTGCCACGCGCCCCCGTCGATCCGGATCCGGATTTGGGTGACGTCATGGCTGTTCGCCGCCGGTGCGCTCCAGCTGAACGTGACGTCCTGCTGTTCCCTGGCGCCGTTCTGTCCGGAAACGCTCGGCGTGCCCGGAGCCCCATACGGAGTCGCGTTGTTGGACTCGGCGCTCGGCGCACTCGAGTAGCTCGCGCCGTCGCTGTTGGCCACGGAGGTAATGCGCACGTTGACGGCCTTGCCGTTGGTGAAGCCTCCCACCTTCTGGCCGTTTGCGATGGCCATGGTCCGGCCGTCGCTGAAGTGGGCCCGGTAGCTGACTTCGCCGGCCTGGGCGCCGTTGCGCTGCGCGGCGGTCAGTTCGTTGAAGGACACCGTTACCGCGCGTCCGGCCCCGCCGGTCTCCGCTTCGCTCAGCGAGGCTCCGGTCGGGGCAGCAGGTGCGCCGACCGCCCGCCGCGCATTGGACTGCGGGCTGGCCTCGCCCGACCCGGCCTTGTTCCGGGCCGTGACGGTGTAGGTGTAGGCGGTCTCCGAGTTCGGTGCGGTCACGGTCTGCGACGTCGCGCTCACCGCCGGGAAGGTCCGGGTCAGGCCTCCGCCCTGGTATTCGCGCACGGTGTAGTCGAGAATCTCGCCGCCGTTGTTGGCCGGCGCGGCCCAGCTCACCTTCAGCTGGCTCTGGTCACCCACGGATTTCACCCGTTCGGTGGCAGGAGCGGTGGGAGCGGCGGGCGGACCGGCCGGCACCTCCGCTGCGGAGTAGGCGCTGAACTCGCTCGGTTCCGGGGCGCGGTTGTGCGCCTGCACCCGGACCTCGTAGGCCTGGCCGTTCTCCAGCCCCTCCCACCTGTAGCTGGTGCCGGTCAGGCCGTTCTTCTGCAGCTGGCCACTCGGCGGCGCCGGCGAAATCTCCAGGGTGTAGCTCTCGATGGCCGAGCCTTCGTTGGCCGGGGCGGCCCAGCTCACGTCCAGTGACTTGTCGCCGAACTTCAGCTGCGGGGCGGCCGGGGTCGCCGGCCGGACATCCGGCCGCGCCACCGCTGACTCCGCGGACGGGTCGGACGTGCCCACGCTGTTCTCCGCCGTCACCGTGAAGGTGTATTCGACGTCGTTCTGCAGGCCGGTCAGGGTGCAGGTGGTGGTCGCGCACTGCTGGCTGAAGCCCCCGCCGACCGCGTTCACCGTGTAGCCGGTGATCGGCGCGCCGTTGTCGCTGGGCGCCGTCCAGGACAGCACCACGCTCTGGTTGCGGACCGAGTCAACCAGCGGCGTGCCGGGCGTCTCCGGTCGGCCCTTGACCACGAGCGAGACGTTCGCCGTCGCCTGCCGGCTCCCCTCGCGGGTCTTGTCCTCCACCGTGTATTCGACGGTCATGGTGCCGGAGAAGTCGGCGCCGGGCGTCACGATGATCCGCTCCCCGTCGATCTCCGCGGTGCCCCCGTTGCCGGCCACGGCGCTGACGATCGTCAGCGGGGTTTCCGGGAACGGGTTCACGTCGTTGGCGAGCACGTCTACCGGCAGCGCTTCGCCCTGCACGGCGTCGGGCACCTCGTCGTCGTTGGCGACCGGCAGCGGGCGGGTGGAGGCGGTCGCCCGCACACCCACCCGGCTGGTCACCTTGTCGGAGCGCCCGTCGGTCACGGAGAAGTTGACCACGCCGGTGGCTCCGGTCTGGAGCGCGGCATCCGCCGCCACCCGCAGAACGCTGCCCTCCAGGCTGACGTCGAATCCTTCCGGCGTCCCGCCTTCGACGGCGAACTGCAGCTTCTCCAGGTCCTCGGGGTTCGGGTCGCTGGCCAGCGGGCGCAGGTCGTAGCTGACGGCGTCTTCGCCCTTGGCGACCTCGAGCGTGCCGGTGGTCAGCTCCGGCGGGAAGTTCCGGTCGGCGGCCGGAATCACTTTGGTCATGATGGTCAGCGTGGACTTGAGGCCCTCGGGGTCGTCGGGGCCCGATCCGTCGGTCACCTCGAACGTGATGGAGCCGGGGCCGGCGTAGTCGAGGTCCGCCTTGTAGCTGAGCGTGCTCGCGTCGGCCATCCATTCGTCGTCGCTGGTGCCGATCGCGCGGATGTTCTCCGCCACCGTGATCCGCGGGGTGCGGCCGGGCCGGACTTCCACCAGTTCGGTCAGGTCCAGCCGCAGTTCCTCGCCGGCCGTCACGTCCTGCGGGGTGTTGTCGCGCAGCACCGGATACTGCTCGCCCAGCGGCGGAACCCAGATGACCGCGGTGGCCTGCAGCCCGTCCACGTCCCGGACGGTGTAGGGAATCAGCTGGACCGCGTCGGTCAGCTCCACGTTGACCTGGCCGTCGGCGACCGCCCGGGCGGTCGGGTAGCCACCATCGACCAGGACGTCCAGCTCCTTGGCCACGCCGTCCGGGTCCTCGTCGTTCTCCAGCACCGGCACGTCGACGGCGGTGCGCCCCTTGATGTCGGCCGATTCCACCCGATCGTCACGGGCCAGCGGCGCCTGCAGCGGGGCGTCCCCGCTCACCTGGACCGTCACGGTCCCGACGGCGGAGCCGCCGCGGCCGTCGCCCACGGTGTACCGGGCGTTGACCGTGCCCTCCTGGGCCGGGGTGGTCAGATAGACGCGGCCGTCTTCGGCCTTGGCCGCAATCGACTGGGGCGTGCCGACGATCTTGTCGGGGGCCAGCTGGAGCGGGTCACCGTCCGGGTCGGAGTCGTTCTTGAGCACGTCGACGGCCACCGTCCGGCCCGGCCGGATCTCGATCCCGTCGTCGAGTGCCACCGGGTTCTGGTTGCTCTCCGGCGCGGGGGCGATGCCAACCAGGACCGTGGCCGTGTTGACGGCGCCCAGCCGGTCCTTGACCTGGTAGGTGAAGGTGTCGGTTCCCGCGCCCTGCGCCGATGCCGTGTAGTCGATGTAGTTGGGCCCGGCGACGGCCGCGCCCTGGGCGGGGGCCTTGCCGATGCCCGTCAGGTAGACCGAGTCGCCGTCCGGATCGATGCCGTTCAGCGGGATGGGAATCCGGACGGTCGACCCCGCAATGGCCCGGGCTTCCTGGTTTTTGGGAGCGGGCTGGGAGTTGGACTCGTCGTCGCGCGGGAGGATGTTGATCCTCAGCTGGGCCGAATCCCTCTGTCCCGTGGGGTCAGTCACCTCGTAGACCGCGTAGACCGTTTTGGCCTGCTGCCCGGCGATGAAGCGCACGGTATTCTCGGCAGTGAAGATGCGGCCGTCGGCAGGATCCGGGGTCTCCGCGAGCTCTTCCACCAGCTCCAGCGTGTCGCCGTTCGGATCGGTGTCGTTCGCCAGCACCTCCACGGTCACGACGTCGCCGGCCCGCACGGTGGCGGTGTCGGCCTCGGCCTGCGGCGGCAGCGGCTTGTCCTGGCCGGCCACGGAGATCACGCTGACCTCGCCCGTGGCCGAGGCGAAGCCGTTCGACACGGTGTACCGGATGGTGGTCTGCTCGTGCAGCCCCTTCACGTCGGAGAGGCGCAGGATGTTGTGGTCCAGCACCTCGACGGCGACGGGCGCACCGTCGGCGTCCACCGAGGTCACGACCAGGACGCCGCCGGCGGGGTCGGTGTCATTGGCCAGCACATCCACCAGCACCTGCCCGTTCTCCGGCAGCAGCGCAACGTCGCGCACGGCCACCGGCGCGCCGCCGCCGTCGTCCTCGGTCGCATCGATGCGGATCAGGCCGGTGGTGCTGGAGGGCCCGTTGGTGACGAGGTAGGTGAAGTAGTGGGCGCCGGCGGCATCGGCCGTGAACTTGACCGTGCCGGCGTCGTAGTCGGGCACGATCGAGGTGTTCGCCGCGGAGCCCGTCTTGGCCAGCCGGAGTTCCCCGCCGTTGGGGTCCTGGTCGTTTTTCAGCGGCGCGATCTGAATTTCCTGGCCCACGGTCGCGGAAAAGTGGTCGGCGTTGGCCAAGGGCGGCAGCGCGCCGGGCGGGCGGACGTCGAACACCACCACGTCCTCGGTGGTTTCGGAACCATCGGACACCCGCACCGTGACGTCCTTCTTGCCGAACGTCTTCCCGACGTCCTGGAAGGTCAGCAGCCCGTCCGGCCGGGTCCGCACCAGGTCGCCGTCGGCGGTGTTGTCGGCGCCGACCAGGAACAGGTCGTCCCCGTCCGGGTCGATCCAGTCACTGAGGATGTTCTGGCTGATCTCCCGGCCCTGTTCCACCAGGATGGTGGTCTTCCGCTTCGCTTCCGGCGGCAGGTTGCTGCCCTCGGCGCGCACGTCAATCGCTACCCGCGCCGTGTCCGTGCCGCCCCGGCCGTCGTCCACCTCGTAATTGAAGGTGTGCCGGCCGGGCCCCGCGTCGCCGTTGACCACGATCTGCAGTCCGGTGCTGTCGTAGATGCCCTGCACCTCACCGACGACCGGGCCGTCGCCGATCACGCGGGCGGTGAGCACATCGCCGTCGGGGTCGGAGTCATTGTCCAGGATAGTCAGCGTGGTGGTGCGGCCGGCACGCACGCCGAAGGTGTCGTCCTGGGCGACCGGCGGCTGGTTTTCTTCGGTCCGGTCGGGCAGCGTGTTGACTGGGTTTTCGTCCGCCGAGTCCTCTTCGTCTTCCTCGTTCTCCTGCTCCGGCGGAATCAGATCGCTCCAGTTGTCCACCAGCTGCATGTTTTCGAGCACCAGCCAGACATTGCCGGCGTTCACGTCGTTGAGGACCACGATGTCCCGGTTCACCCGGAAGACCAGCGACGCGTTCGCACCGATTCCCAGGATCGGCTGTGCGAGATCATCGGCGTCGTCGCTGCAGTCCCGCAGGTAGTGGTTGACGCCGGCCCAGGCCGCGTGCAGGCATCCGGCGAGCTGGACGGGTGCGGCCGGTGTTCCGGTGCCTTCCAGCGGCACGATGGCTGCGTCGGATCCGTTCAGCGGCTGCTTAACCAGGGCAGATTCAGTTGCCACCGCCACGAACGGGCTCTCGTCGCCGCTGAGCTGAAGCGCGCCGCCGCGGGCGTCCGGCACGGTGACCTCGCGGCCGCCGGGGAGAACCAGCAGGCCCGAGTCGGTATCGAAGACCACCGCTTCTTCCCCCACGGCGGCTATCTGCAGATCCCCGGCTGTGGCCAGCGACTCCACCCGGTGCCCGCCGGTGCGTTCGGGCACGCCTTCGTCGTTGACTTCGAAGCGGGCGACCTCGCCGGCAGCCGGATCGGCAACGAAGATGGTGTCCTGCCTCGAGACCGTGGCCACGCTGCCCTTGGCGTCGGTGAGCAGCGGCTCGGCCGTTTCCTCGTTGAACGACCCCAACTCGTCGGCCGGGCTGATCCAGACTTGGCCCTTGGCCGTGTCGGTGATGGACAGCAGCGTGTTGCCGAAAGCCACGTCGGCGGTGCCGGGCAACTGCTGTTCGGACCCGCGCTCCATCTGCGCCACGTCCACCGGGCTGAGCATCGACTGGTCCTGGTTTTCCATGAACACCGTGCCGGCGTTCTGCAGGACATCGAAACCGTCGCTGTTGGCCCTGAAACCGCCGTCGAGCACCTGGGACTGATAGTTGAGGTGGCCTACCATCCCCTGGCTGTTGTTGGTGACCCACACCCCGCCGTCATTCAAATCCACGTCGGCGGTGGGGAACCCTTGGTAGTAGATGGCCCCGCCGACCACCAGCGCCGTCGCCACAGAGAAGGTCGTCGTCGATGCGAGCGTCTTGCGCCGCCGCGTCCGCCCGAACATTCTTCCCCGCAATGCCCTGATTCCTTTGTGATCCCGCGCCGATTCCCCGTCGGCGCCCCGGGAAATTCCGGAAGAACACGCCGATAAGGCACCCAAAGACGGCCCTTGGTGCGACAAGGGCCCTTATCGACTATTGCACGTATAACCACTGAGCGTAAACCCGAAGGCATGGGGAAGACTCCCCTGCCGGCCATTCGCCCGGGAACGACGACGGCGATGCCCTGCCCGGGCGTCGGCGGCGGTGCCGTGCCCGGGCGTCGAGGGCCTCGTTGCGGTACCGTCCGGTGAGCGTGGACCTAGTCGACAACCAGCCCTTGGCCGGTGCCGTGGGCAACGGTGACCGGGTTGACCTCGCCGAATCCACGGACGGTGCGCACCTTCTGCGGGATCAACACGAATCTCTCATCCCCGGCGAGCGTGGACGCGGTGGACGCATCGACCAGAACGGTGCCGGGCTCCGCTAGCGTGGTCAAGCGGGCGGCGAGATTGACCGTGGGGCCGTAGATGTCGCCGAGCCGGGAAAGGACCCTGCCCCACACCATGGCCACCCGCGCCGAGGGCAGCAGGTCGTCGTCGCCTATGGCCTTCGCCAGGGCCAGCGAGATTTCGGCCCCGGCCTGCGGGGAGGGCGCGATGAAGAGGACTTCGTCGCCGATCGTCTTCACCAGGCGCCCGCCGCCCACGGAGATGATCTCGGCACAGCGGTTTTCGAAGCGCTGGACCAGCTGGGCGAGGGTCTTCTCGTTCATCTGGCGGGACAGGCTCGTGTAGGACACCAGGTCCGCGAAACCCACGGCCCGCAGCAGGGGCAGCGAATCGGCGTCGCCACCTGCCCCGGCTCCGGCTCGGAGGGCGGCCTCGGACCGGACGGTCAGGCGGGCAACCCCGGCGTTGAGCTGTCGCCGATAGGAGTAGAGCAACAGCTTTTCCAGGGAATCGATCAGGTTCGGCAGCTCATGGACCAGCCGCTGGCGGGCCTGGGCATCAGTGAGCCCCCGCTGGTGCACCATCTCCTCCACCAACGCCTCCACCTGCCAGACCACCATGCGGTCCGTCATCTGGCCGACCGACCGGGTGATCGAAATCGCCGCTTCTTCGGTCAGCCGCTCCTCGCGGACCAGGTCGATGATGGTGGTCAAGGCCTCCAGGTCGGCCTGGGTGAAGGCCAGGTCTTCGTCCCCGAGGTTCGCGAACCCCAGGGCACGCCAGATTTTGCGGGCCGACAGCAGCGACACTCCTGCCCCGGCAGCCACTTCACGGCGCTTCATGGTCCGTTCGGAACCCAACAGCCGGATCTCGAGATCCTTGATGGCCTGCCGGTCCACCTTTCCGTTGGACTCGGCGACCGGCGCGGGGGTGGGCAGTGGCACCCGGGGCATGGACAAGGTCAGCGGCTCGGGCTC
The DNA here is from genome assembly GCF_059092585.1 of Arthrobacter sp. Y3221160. NCBI lineage: Bacteria > Bacillati > Actinomycetota > Actinomycetes > Micrococcales > Micrococcaceae > Arthrobacter > Arthrobacter sp. Y3221160. The sequence goes on from NZ_JBNHHU010000002.1 coordinate 212,132, forward strand.
CCCCGTCGGGTGGCCGCCGGCGGCCTGGTGCCCTTCCGGTGCCGGCTCGGGCTCCAGCACAGGTTCGGGGTCCTCCGGGCGGGTTTCCTCCAGCCCTTCGTCCGGTTCGTCCGCGGGCGGCGGCGGCACTTCGCGGCGCAGCAGATGGGGCAGCTCGGGATCACGCGGAACCGGTGGCCGGCGCGGTTCATCCTGCCCGCTGCTGATGTCCATCCTGTGCTTTCCTCCCTGTCAGCTGTCCCAGCTGTTCCACTCTGTTTCCGTTTCCATGTCTACACCATCAAACATGGCGGTGCGTGGCAGCTCCTCAATGGCCTCCACCACCAACGATCTGAACCGGTGGACCTCCGGTACGTCAACCAGCGTGCTGGTCCGTCCGTGCCCCAGGTCGACCGTGAGATTGCCGCTGCGCAGGGTGCGCTGGATGATGGACTGCTCGCTGCGGACTTCGGCGATGGCCACCAGCAGCAGCTGGCGTTCATGCCGCCGCCCGACGCCCTCGCGGATGATGAGCCGCCGGCTGGTCAGCACATAGCGCGTGCTCATCCAGCGCAGCAGCGGCAGGAGGAACAGTCGCGACAGCAGCGCCGCCACCATCACGGCCAGCCCGGCGAGCAGCAAGGGGCGCGACTCGACCACCCAGTCCGGCGGGCCGGGACGGCTCAGGTTGCCCAGCAGGTAGGAGCCGGCCCCCAGCACCAGCAGCGCCGCCGCCACCGGCCAGGAAAGCTTCCGTGCCTGCGGCCGGGTCACCACGATCACGCGCTCCCCCGGATCCAGTTTCAGCCGCAACGCGGCTCCCGGTTCCCGCAGGGCCTCCAGAGCAACTCAGGGACCTTCGTGCGGCCGGAGGTGCACCACGTCGCCGGCCGTCACGACGTGCTCTGTGCCTTCCGCGTCGCGGATTTTCACGGCACCGTAAGCGTCCAGGCCGAAGGCCTCGCCGATGATGTGCTTCCCGTCCGGAAGCTCGGCGCGCACCTGCTGTCCCAGGGTGACCATGACGTCGCGCAAGCGGCCGATCAGGCTGGATCCGTCGTCCCACTCAGCCGCCGGGTCGCCGCTGACATCACAAAACTGCCGGTAGCGCTGTGAGAAGACCCGCAGGTAGGACATCAGCAGGATGTTCCTGTCGGTCGTCCGGCCCTTTTCCAGCGCGACGCTGGTGGCGGTGGGAACCGGCAGCTCATCCCTGGAGAGGGTCACGTTGAGGCCGGTGCCGAGGACGACGGCGGGGGGCGAGCCGTCGGGGTAGCTCACGATTTGGGCCAGGATGCCGGCGATCTTGCGGCCGGAGACCAGGACGTCGTTGGGCCATTTGACCTCGGCCTTCAGCTGCGCGTACTCGCCGAGCGCCTCCGCCAGCGAGGCGGCGGCCAGCAGTGAGAACCAGGCGTAGCTTTGGGTCGGCACGGGCCGGCCGGCGTGATTGAAGGGGCGCAGCAGGATGCTCACGATCACCGACGAGCGGGCCGGAGCGCTCCATTGCCGGTCCAGCCGGCCGCGGCCTGCGGTTTGCATCTCGGCGGCCAGGACGCTCAGGTCCGACCATCCCACCTTGTCCGCGACCGCCTTGGCCGCCAGGTCGCTGTTGGTGGAGCCGGTGGATTCCACCAGTTCGAGCCTCCGGTACGGGCCCAGGGGTGCGCAGAGAGCGTCGCTGAGGCCGTCGAAATCCAGGGCCGGTCGGTCAACGTCGGAAAAACTCGGGCTCATGTGTCCCATCCTACTGACCGCCGACCGCACGGGGGCTGCCGGCAGGTCGCGATCCGCGGGGTTCCCCGGGCAAAAGCACTTGCGGCGAAATTGTAGGGTTCCTACACGTGGCCTGACGCCCATGCTCACTAGACTTGGTTCAGCGGCGCGCCTGCGCCCTGCTGTTTTGTGCGAAACCTACTTAAGCAGCCTGCAGAGCGCCGCATCCGACACCCTCGGCAGAATCCGGAGAATTCATGAGCCTCGATCAAGACCTTGATCTGCAGACCACTGCAGGCAAGATTGCGGACTTCCGCCGCCGCCAGGCGCAGTCCCTGCAGCCTTCCGGCGCCGAGGCGATCGAGAAACAACATGCCCGCGGCAAGAACACCGCGCGGGAACGGATCGAAATGCTGGTGGACGAAGGATCTTTCGTCGAGTTCGATGCCTTTGCCACGCACCGGTCGACCGCCTTCGGCATGGAGAAAAAGAAGCCGCTCGGCGACGGCGTCGTCTCCGGTTACGGCACCGTCGATGGGCGGCTGGTGGCGCTGTACAGCCAGGACTTCTCCGTCTACGGCGGCTCGCTCTCCCAGGTCAACGGCGAGAAGATCGTGAAGGTGCAGGAATTCGCCCTGCGCAACGGATGCCCCGTCATCGGCATTAACGACGGCGGCGGCGCCCGGATCCAGGAGGGCGTGGCGTCGCTGGCGATGTTCGCTGACATCTTCCGCAACAACGTTGCCGCCTCCGGCGTGGTGCCGCAGATCTCGCTGATCATGGGCCCGTGCGCCGGTGGGGCCGCCTACTCCCCCGCCCTGACGGACTTCGTGGTGATGGTGGACAAGACCAGCCACATGTTCATCACCGGACCGGACGTCATCAAGACGGTCACCGGCGAAGAAGTGGACATGGAAACGCTGGGCGGGGCGCGCCAGCACAACGCCACGACGGGCACCGCCACGTACCTGGCCGCCGATGAATCCGACGCCGTCGAATTCGTCCGTGAGCTGCTCGAGTTCCTCCCCTCGAACAACCTGGCCGAGGCTCCGCCGCTGGACTTCGAGGAGGAACTCGACCTCACCGCCGACGACCTGACTTTGGACGAACTGATTCCGGATTCGGCCAACCAGCCGTACGACATGCGGACGGTGATCGAGCACATCGTCGACGACGGCAACTTCCTGGAAATGCAGTCGCTGTATGCGCCGAACGTGATCATCGGCTACGGCCGCGTCGAGGGGCACACCGTCGGCGTCGTGGCCAATCAGCCCATGCAGTTCGCAGGCACGCTGGACATCAACGCCTCCGAAAAGGCCGCCCGCTTTGTCCGTCACTGCGACGCCTTCAACATTCCCATCCTCACGCTGGTGGACGTGCCCGGCTTCCTGCCTGGCAAGGACCAGGAGTTCAACGGCATCATCCGCCGCGGGGCCAAACTGCTCTATGCCTACGCCGAGGCCACGGTGCCGAAGCTTACGGTCATCACCCGCAAGGCCTACGGGGGTGCCTACATTGTGATGGGCTCCAAGAAGCTCGGTGCCGACCTGAACCTCGCCTGGCCCACCGCCCAGATCGGCGTGATGGGCGCCCAGGGCGCGGTCAACATCCTCTACCGCCGCGACCTGGCCGCAGTGGCTGCCGAAGGCGGCGACGTCGAGGCCCGCCGGCAGGAGATCATTTCACAGTACGAGGAAGAGCTGCTCAACCCGTACCAGGCTGCCGAACTCGGTTATGTCGACGCCGTGATCGCACCGTCCGACACCCGCCTTCAAGTGGTGCGCGGCCTGCGGGCGCTGCGCGACAAGCGGGCGACCATGCCGCACAAGAAACACGGGAACATTCCGCTATGAGCCGGTGGTCAGACATGAATACAACACAGTCTTCGGGCACCGCCGCGGTGCCGCAGGCCGATGACGCCATGGGGCCGCATCCGCTGCTGACCGTGGCCAAGGGCAATCCCAATGCCGAGGAACTAGCCGCGCTGACCGCCGTCGTCGCCGCCCTGCAGTCATCCGGGGTGTCCAGCTCGCCGCAGAGCAAGCCCCGGCGAAACCGCCGGCCGCTGCTGCGCCCGTTCGTCTCGCACGGCCCCGGCGCTTGGCGGCACACCTTCCGGTAGCCGGCTCCCCAGAGGGCACGCCCTGCGGTAATGCCGCCGCGGCCCGGGGGTCACGGACTCCCGGCCGGCTTGGTACTGCTGCCGCTTCACTGCGGGGACGGGCGCGGTACGGGTCTCCGGGCGCTCAGCGCGGGTCCAGGACCGTGCCGAGGAAAAGCGGAAAACCTGTGGGCAGGTGGATGATCTGGTAGAGGAAGGGCCGGTCGAACGAAAGCTCGACGTCGGGCTGCGGCGGCAACGAACCGGACAGCACATCCAGTTCGGTCACGGCGGCGGCGATGGTTCCCTTTTCGCCGACGGTGATGTTGGCTTGCTGGGCTGCGCCGGTCACCGAGGCGTCCGGCTGGATGGCCTCCAAATCGGGATCCGGGCCGAAGGTTTCGGCGAGTCCGAGCCCGCGCAGGATGGGCAGCAGGTCCTGCCGGTGCGTGTGGTTCCAGCGGGGCAGCTCGAGAACGACCATGGCCTCGTCGGCACTGTCCATCACCGTCGCCACCTCCACCAGTCCGGCCTCGTCCCTGACCGGTGCACCGTCGTCGGGCAAAACGAGGCGCATCACGAATCCGTCGCTGTACGGCAGGTCGAGGCCTTGCCAGCCGTTCCCGCGCCCGTACGCCGCCTGCACCAGATTGCCCATCATGGGTACCTCGACCGACTCGCCGGATGCCGTGGTGAAACCGCCGTCCTCCGTGGCCGACGGGTCGAACGGTTGGTCCCAGGCGGCCGCGAAGTAGACGGCGTTGAGCAGGGTCAGCGTGTTCCCCGGGTCGAAGGTGCCGGGCGCCTCGGTGATGCGGCCGCCGGTGTGGTGGTCCACCCATGCATCCATGGCCTGTTTGGTCGCTGGATCCGAATAGTCCACCGGGTAGACGCCGGAGCCGTAATGCCGGGCCAGGGTGTGCAGGTAGTCTTCGCCGGTGGGCGTCCCTTCGTCCACGAAGACGCCGTTGGCCAGGTGCAGCAGCGGCCGGGCCGGTGGCTCCTCCTCGTCGACCGAGGTGGGATCGCCGTCGAAGCCTTCCCACTCCGCCGACAGCCCGTTCATGGCGGCTTCGAGATGCGCGTCCGGCAGCCCCACCACGGCATCCATCTCGCGGGCCGTGGTGCTGCCGGCGCCCGCGCGGAGCATGGCGACGGCGTAGAGCAGGCTCACCGGACTGGTGACCTGGTTCTTCTCCGGCGCCGCCGCGAGCATGGCTGCTCCCAGCTTGTAGGCCGAACGCCGCAGCGCTTCGACCTCGGCCGGAAAGTCCCCCGCTGCCACGTCCGCCCGGGCCACTCCGTCCGCGGCCAGCAGTTCCGGAGGCGCCGCGCAGGCGCCGAGCATCATGGCGGGCGCCACCCCCAGTGCCGCCAGCGCCGCCGTCGTCCTCTTGCGCACTTTGCCCTCCTCGCCGTTGACCCCCCAACCTATGGGGCGGCAGGACCTCAGTGCCAGAGGCAGCACACTACGATTCCATGACGATTGCCGCTGGGCCGGCCGCCCGGTGCCGGACGGCGGACAGGCGCGCTGGCGTGGCCGGGTCTGCGGGTTGCCGGTAGGCTCTCCCTGTGACTGAGCAGACATCTGAACTGACCAAGAGCCCGGAAACCTGGCGCATCCCGTCCGCCATCGATGCCGTCGCAGACGCCTACACGGCGGAGCTGCTGGAGTTGGATCCTTCGCTGGCAACCTCCCTGGGCATCCCCGGCCATGAAACCGAGTACCCGGACTACTCCCCTGCCGGCGCCGAGGCGTTCGCCGAGGCCACCCGGGAGGCACTCCGGCGGCTGGAGGACCTGGAACCGACCGACGACGTGGACCGTGTCACCCTCGATGCGATGCACGAGCGGCTGGGCCTTGAGCTCGAAATCCACGAGACCGGCTGGGACCTGGCGGACCTGAACAACATCGCCTCGCCGGCGCAGGACATCCGCGCCATCTTCGACTTGATGCCCACCAACACCATCGAGGACTGGAACAACATCGCCGGCCGCATGGCGCACGTTCCGGACGCGATTGCCGGCTATGTGACGTCGCTGCGCGAGGCCAAGGACCACGGGCTGGTCGCCGCCAAACGGCAGGTGCGGATCGTGATCGAGCAGACCCGTGCGTACGCGGCCGAGGACGGCTTCTTCCGCACGTTGGCGGGGCAGGCTGCCCCGGAAGAGGGCGAGCTGTCCCAGGACCTGCGCGACCGGCTGGCCGAAGCCGCCGGTGCCGCGGCGACCGCCTACGGCCGGCTGGCCTCGTTCCTCGAGGCCGAGCTGCTGCCGTCAGCACCGGAGAAGGACGCCGTCGGGCGCGAACGCTATGCCCTGATGTCGCGCCGTTTCCTGGGCTCCGCGGTGGATCTGGAAGCCACCTATGCCTGGGGGGTGGCGGAATTGGACCGCATCATCGCGGAGCAGGAAGCCGTGGCGGAGCAGATCCGGCCCGGGGCCAGCATCGAAGAAGCGATGGCACTGCTGGATGCGGATCCCCAGCGGCAGCTGCACGGCACCGACGAGCTGCAGGCGTGGATGCAGCGCCTCTCGGACAAGGCCGTTGAGGAACTCGCCGGCCACTTCGAGATCTACGAACCGATGCGCCGGCTGGAGTGCATGATTGCCCCGACGCATGAGGGAGGCATCTACTACACCGGCCCCAGCGACGACTTCGCCCGGCCGGGCCGCATGTGGTGGTCGGTGCCCGAAGGCGAAGACAGCTTCACCACGTGGAAGGAAACCACCACGGTCTACCACGAAGGCGTTCCGGGCCACCACCTCCAAATCGCGACGGCCACCTACCGGCGCGAGCTGCTGAACAACTGGCGGCGGAACATCTGCTGGGTTTCCGGCCACGGCGAAGGCTGGGCACTGTATGCCGAACGCCTGATGGATGATTTGGGCTACCTGGCCGACCCGGGCGACCGGATGGGCATGCTGGATGCGCAGCGCATGCGGGCCGCCCGGGTGGTGTTCGACATCGGCGTCCATTTGGAGCTGGAGATCCCGGAGCGCTGGGGCTCGGGTGCCTGGACGCCGGAGAAGGGCTACGAGTTCTTGCGCCGGAACATCGCGATCAGCAAGGGCCAGCTGGACTTTGAATTTGCCCGCTACTTGGGCTGGCCGGGACAGGCGCCGGCCTACAAGCTGGGCCAAAAGCTCTGGGAGGAAATCCGCGACGAGCGACGCCTGCGCGAGGGCGACGCATTCGACATTAAGGCCTTCCACAGCCAGGCGCTGAATATCGGCTCGGTCGGGCTGGACACCCTGCGGCGCGCGCTGCTGGGCGAGGACCCGGTGCCCGCCACCGGCTGACCCGGGCCGGTTCCGGCCGGACGTCGGACAAGGCGCGGACAAACAGGAGGGCCGATGCATCCCCCAACGGTGCACCGGCCCTCATCTGTGCCGGGTCCCTTCGGCCCTTAACGGGGCGTACTCTCCGGCGGGAGAAGCTCCCGCCGAAATCGTACGGTCAGGCAACCGGTCCAGGGGCCAACGCGGCGCTTCTTTACGCTCAGGTCACGGCGCGGAAACACCCTAAGCAGGGTTCGCTTTGCGGCGCCGGATAAGCTTGGTCGGATGACCGATCTTCGCCTGATACTCGCCTCAGCCTCCCCCGCCCGCACCAAGCTCCTGGCCGAAGCCGGCATCGCGCACGAGGTCCTGGTCTCGGATGTCGACGAGGACGCGGTCACAGCGGGCTACGGCATCACCGACCCGCACGACACGGCGCTGTTGTTGGCAAGGGCCAAGGCCGAGGCTGTTGCGGCGCTCCCCGCGGCCGAAGGCGCCTTGGTGCTTGGCTGCGACTCCGTGTTCGAACTCGACGGCGCGCCGTACGGCAAGCCGCATGAGCCGGACGTCGCCCGGGAACGCCTGCATCGGATGAGCGGGCGGCACGGGGTGCTGCACACCGGTCATTGGCTGGTGGACTGCCGCCCCACCGCCTTCGAAGCCGGCGGGCAGGAAATTTCCGGTGCCGGATCGGGTGCCACCGTAGGCGCGGTCGCCTCCGCCGCGGTGCATTTCGCCCAGCTCACCGACACCGAAATCGACGCCTACGTGGCCAGCGGCGAACCGCTGCACGTTGCCGGTTCGTTCACCATCGACTCGCTGGGTGGCGCCTTCATCGAGCGGGTGGACGGGGACCCGCATGCCGTCGTCGGCCTCTCGGTATCCACCCTGCGCCGGCTGCTGTCCAGCGCCGGCGTTCAGATCACCGACCTCTGGAGCTGAGCGCAGGCCGCTTTGTAGGACCCCTACAAAGAACCGCCCTCTCACACGCAGAAACGGCATGGTTCATGAGCGAATCCCGCAAAAGCAGGCTAGGCTCCTCAAGGATAGAAGGAGCTTTGAATGACCCAGCGCATCACCAAGGTACTGATCGCCAACCGTGGTGAAATTGCCGTTCGCATAGTCCGCGCCGCACGGGACGAAGGCATTGCCTCGGTCGCCGTCTACGCCGACCCGGACCGGGATGCCCTGCACGTCCGTCTGGCGGACGAAGCCTACGCACTCGGCGGGAGCACCGCCGCCGAGTCGTACCTGATGATGGATAAGCTCCTGCAGGTGGCCGAGGCCGCCGGTGCCGACGCCGTCCACCCCGGCTACGGTTTCCTGTCCGAGAACGCAGAGTTTGCGCAACGGGTCGTCGACGCCGGGCTGACCTGGATCGGCCCCTCCCCCGACGCCATCTCCCAACTGGGCGACAAGGTCCAGGCCCGGCACATCGCCGAACGGGTCGGCGCCCCCTTGGTGCCCGGCACGCCCGATCCGGTGGGCAGCGTGCAGGAAGTCCTGGACTTCGCCGACGCGCACGGCCTGCCGCTGGCCATCAAGGCGGCCTACGGCGGCGGCGGCCGCGGCATCAAGGTGGTCCGTGACCGCGAGGCCATCGCCGAGTCCTACGAGTCGGCGGTGCGCGAGGCCACGGCGGCGTTCGGGCGGGGCGAATGCTTCGTGGAGCGTTTCCTGGACTCGCCGCGGCACGTGGAAACCCAGTGCCTGGCCGACGCGCACGGCAACGTGGTGGTCATTTCGACCCGCGATTGTTCGCTGCAGCGCCGCAACCAGAAACTCGTGGAGGAGGCCCCGGCCCCGTTCCTGTCCCCCGAGCAGAACGAGCGCCTGTACACGGCGTCCAAGGCGATCATGCGCGAAGCCAGGTACCAGGGCGCCGGAACCTGCGAATTCCTCGTCGGCCAGGACGGGACCATTTCCTTCCTCGAGGTCAACACCCGCCTGCAGGTGGAGCATCCCGTGTCCGAGGAAGTCACCGGCATTGATCTGGTCCGCGAACAGTTCCGCCTTGCCCGCGGCGAAGAACTCGGTTATGACGACCCCGACGTGCGCGGGCACTCGTTCGAGTTCCGCATCAACGGCGAGGATGCCGGCCGCAACTTCATGCCGGCGCCCGGGACGGTGGAGACCCTGCGCCTGCCCACCGGTCCCGGCGTCCGCGTGGATTCGGGCATCGAAGCCGGCGAAGTCATCGGCGGCAACTTCGACTCCATGCTGGCCAAGCTGATTGTCACCGGCAGCACGCGCGCCCAGGCCTTGGAGCGCGCCCGCCGCGCGTTGGACGAGATGGAAATCGGCGGCATGCCCACCGTGCTGCCGTTCCACCGCGCCGTGGTGGCCGACCCGGCCTTCGCCCCCGTGGAAGGGCCGTTCAGCATCCATACCCGCTGGATCGAAACCGAGTTCGTCAACGACATCCCGGCGTTCCAGTCCGTCCCGGCGGCGGGATCCGACGACGACGGCGAACGCCAGCGGGTCACCGTCGAGGTCGGGGGCAAGCGGCTGGAGGTCGTGCTCCCGGCCGGCCTGGGCGGCGGTACCGGCACGCCCGCCAAGTCCAACGGCAAGCCCAAGCGCGCCGGACGGGGCCGTTCCGGTTCCGCAGCCGGCGCCGCGGCCGGCGGCGACGGGCTGGCCTCCCCGATGCAGGGGACCATCGTGAAGGTCGCCGTCGCCGAAGGCGACACGGTTGCGGAAGGCGATCTCGTCGTCGTACTGGAGGCGATGAAGATGGAGCAGCCGCTCACCGCGCACAAGTCCGGGACCATCCTGGGGCTGGCCGCCAAGCCCGGGGACACCGTTTCAGCCGGCGCCGTGCTGGCTACCATTGCGGATTAGGGCGCACACTTTTAAGGCCGGACTGTATCACTGGTTGTAGTCATGTCACGTTTTAGGTACCAAGTGGGCGCGGGAACTTACTAAGCACGCTGTCCATGCGGTAGCGTGATGCCTACCAAGGAGCAGAACCCGGCCTGACCGGGAGAATTGACGTAGCACCTAACAAAGGAGATGCACCTCATGAACTTCCTAGCATTCCTCTTACTTGGACTTATTGCAGGCGCCATTGCCAAGCTGATCCTTCCCGGACGGCAGGGCGGTGGCTGGATTGCGACGCTCGTCCTCGGTGTCATCGGTGCCCTCCTGGGCGGATGGATCGGCGGTGCTGTGATGGGCGCCGATATGAACGAATTCTTCAGCCTCGAATCGTGGATCTGGGCCATTATTGGCGCCCTGATCGTGCTGGTGATCTGGGGCTTCATCACGAAGAGGAGGAGCACAACCGCTTAATCTTGGCCGATTAAACTGCTCCTTTTAGTGGCATCTGGCCCGCCGCCCCTCCGGGGAGGGCGGGCCTTTTGCTTGCCTGCAACCTTTTGCTTGCCCTGCATGGCGGCGGCACACCTGCGCCAAGGCATCAAAAAGACCCGCGGCCACGGCCGCGGGTCTTTCTGATCGTCCGGCTGGAAGGTCAGCTCGACTGGTTCTCGTAGTCCATGTCCTTGGTTTCTTTGGTCAGCAGCAGGGCGACCAGAGTCAGGACGGCGGCGCCACTGAGGTAGAGGCCCACCAGGACCGTGCTGCCCCCGGCGGCCTGCCACAGCGCGACGGCGATGAACGGAGCCACCGAAGCGCCCAGGATCGAGGAGAAGTTGTAGGCCACGGCCGAGCCGGTGTAGCGCACGTTCGTCGGGAACAGCTCGGGCAGGATTGCGCCCATCGGCCCGAAGGTCAGGCCCATCAGCGTGAAGCCGATGATCAGGTGCGCCATGGTGCCGGCGAAGCCGCCGGCGAAGAGCGGCACCCAGAGGAAGCCGAATGCCATGATGCCCAGGGATACCGCAATCAGCGTCTTCTTGCGGCCGTACTTTTCTGCCAGGGGGCCGGACACCAGGGTGAAGATGCCGAAGAACACCACGCCGATGATCAGCATCAGCAGGAAGTCGTTGCGGGCATAGCCCAGCCCGGCGGCAAAGGTGTCCGGATCGAACGGCTTTCCGGCGGCCTCGGCCGCGGCGGCGGCGTCCTCGGCGTTCGTTGCCGCCGTGCCGTAGGACAGCGTGAAGGTGGTCATCAGGTAGAACAGCACGTAGGTGGCCAGCATGATGAACGTACCCAGGATCAGCTGGCGCCAGCTGGTCTTGAAGACCCGGCCCAGCGGCAGCTTGGTGACCTCGCCCTTGTCCACGACCTTCTGGAAGGCGGGGGTTTCCACCAGCTTCAGGCGCACCCACAGGCCGATGATCACCATCACGGCGCTGGCCAGGAACGGAATGCGCCAGCCCCAGGCCATGAACTCTTCGTTGGCGAGGTTGATGCTCAGCACCAGGAACAGCGAATTGGCGATGATGAAGCCGATCGGGGCGCCCAACTGCGGGAAGGTGCCGTAGATGGCCCGCTTATTCGCCGGCGCATTCTCGGTAGCCAGGAGGGCGGCGCCGCTCCATTCGCCGCCGAGGGCCAAGCCCTGGGCGAAGCGCATGACCACCAGCAGGGCGGGTGCCCAGAAGGACCAGCCGTCAACCTGGGCGGTGGGCAGGCAGCCGATCAGGAAGGTGGCGATGCCCATGGTGAGCAAGGAGGCCACCAGCGTTCCCTTGCGGCCGAACTTGTCGCCGAAGTGTCCGAAAATAATGGACCCCAACGGGCGGGCGATGAAGGCCACGCCAAACACCGCGAACGAACTCAGCAGAGCGACGGCTCCGCTGGCATTCGGGAAGAACAGCGCCGGAAAGACAAGCACGGCGGCCGTGGCGTAGACGTAGAAGTCATAAAACTCGATGGACGTGCCAACAAGGCTGGCAACGATGACGCGGCCGCGGGAGTTCACCGGCGCGGCAGGCGCCCCCGCGGTAACTGATGCTGGTTTGGACATTGAAGTGTTGGCTTTCGCTCGAATGAATAACTTATGAATTCTAGTCAGATGTGTCCGCGATCCGGACAATTGTTTCAACATGTGGACAGCTGTGTTATGCGCACCGCCCTGCTCTTGCTGTTTCCCGGTGCGGACCACCGTGCTCGCCACGGTCGCCATGCCGCCGTAGGCTGGGCGGACGGAAACACGCGGCGCTGCGAGGGAGGGCCCCGATGGAGGCCGATGAACGGCACGGGATGCTGGCGCGCCCCGATGCGACACTCGCCGTCTATACGTACGGCCCGCCGCACGGGCCCGGGAGGCCGGCCGTCCTGCTGATCCACGGCTACCCGGATGACCACTCGGTCTTCGACTCCGTCGCCGCCCACCTGAGCGCCGACAGCCACGTCATCTCCTATGACACCCGCAATGCCGGGGCGTCCCGAACCCCCATCGCCCGTCCCGGCGCCTACCGCCTGCCCGTCCTGGTGGACGATCTTTTTGCGGTGATCGATGCCTCCGGGGCAGAGGGCGTGCACCTCGTGGGACACGACTGGGGATCGATCCAAGGCTGGGCGGCGGCCCAGGATGCTCGTGCCGAGGGCCGGATTCTCAGCTTCACCAGCATTTCGGGACCGGACCTGGGCCATCTTCACCGCTGGTTCGGGCGCAGGCTGCGCAGGCCCGCGCTCTGGCCGCAGGCGGCAGGACAGGCCGTGCGCAGCCTGTACGTCGCCGGGTTCCAGTTGCCGGTACTGCCGGAACTTGCGTGGCGGACGCTCCTGACCCGTCCGTACGAGCGCTTCTCCGGCCGCAGGATCGGCGACAACGGTGTCCGCGGCCTCGCCCTGTACCGGGCAAACTGGTTCCGGCCCCAAACCCTGTCGGCCCGCTGCCGGGTTCCCGTGCAGGTGATAGTCCCGCGGCGGGACCCGTTCCTCTCGCCCCATCTGGTGGAGGGGCTGGAGGACTGGGTGCCGCGGCTGAGAATTGTTGAAGTGGATGCAGGCCATTGGTGGCCCGCGGAGGCCGGAGAAACAGCCGCACGGATGGTGAGGAACTGGATTGCGGACCTGCCGGGGGTTTGAGGTTCCGCCCGAAGCCGGTCCGCCTATCCCCTATCCCCGGGGGCGCGACCGGCGCGACACCGCGTAGGACGGCGCGCGCAGCTTCTCGATCCAACGGTAGGTATCCGCGTTTGGAAGCCGGTGCACGATCGGATCGAAACGCAGGCCGGTGTCTCCCCCGCCCTGCGCAAGCCGCAGTGTGAGGGTACCAAACCGGCGCCACGGGCCCCACGGCTGCGCGTGGGACAGCGAGAGCACCCAGTCCTCGCTGCCCAGCGCCCGTCGGAATCCCGCCGGATCCGCCGGAAGCGGCACGTTCGGCCGGATTGTGCGGGCTGCGAGCTGGACCGGGCCGTGTGCCCCTCGGTAGGGCATCACCGTGGTCAGCGCCGCAGCACGAACGTCCCGTCGAGGCTGGAGCAGGTACCTGCCGGCCCGGGAGGTACCGCTGGAAGCCAGCAGGATGTCGGCCTGTCCGTCCTCCGCGGTGACCCGCAGCGCGAGCCCGATAATGTCGGGGAGCCGCGACGGCAGGCCCGCTGACCTCGACAGCCGGGCCTCGACGTCGTTGTTCCCCGCTTCGTCCAGCCAGGAAATGCCACTGGCGAGGGAGTTCCCCGATCTCTCCAGCCGCCCTTCCAGGTGGAGCCCGATCGGATGGATGGGCCGGGCCGGCCGCAGCCTCTTGAGCGCCGAGAAAACAAAGGCCAGACCACGACCGGCCGCCGTGCCAACATCCCGCATGCCCGCCGACTCCTCCCCCGTGACGCTGCCCCGCTGCGCACCGCTTCCAGCATCTCTGTCAGTCAGCCGGCAAGCCATCCGAGCTTCGACCCCGCCATAGACAGCATACTGAGCATCAGCCTACTCTGATTGGCATCGGGCACAGTGCGGACTGCGCCAAACCGGGTCCGCCGCCCCTAGCGGGAGGAATCCATGATGAGCAGCGGCAACGAATATTCCGATTCCGGGGAAGAGGAAGCAACAGCTCCCGCAGATCCCGGGGCGGGCAACGAAAACAGCACGGAATCCGAGAAGCCGATGGAAACGTCCGGCCCCGATTCCAAGGATGTGCAGGGGGAAGCCGCAGCCGAAAATGCCAAGGAATCGGGCGGCTACGGCTACTGAAGCCGCCGGCGACCCCGGATCGAGACAGTTGCCGCCCGTACCGTCCGGGCCGGATGGCAGGCTTTCCGCATGAACAAAGTAGACGTCATGACCGCCCGCAGGTACGCCCGGGATCGCGGCGAACCCGGCCCCCGCGCCGAAGGGCGCCCGCCCGGGGCCACTCGTGAGCCCTACGGCCGCGAACCTTATGTCCGCGTGCGCCATGAGGGGAAGACGTTCGACGCCAAGGCCATCTCCTGGGACCGGACCAGCGTGCAGGTGAAGTGGATGGATGCGCACGGATCCGCCCGTACCGCCTGGGTTCCCGGCAGCGAGGTCCGGCGCATTCACCGTGACGAGTCCAGCTGGCGCGACCCCTATGATGACTACGCCTTTTACTATCCCGGCGCCTAGGCCAAGCCTCGAATACGGCACAATGGATCGGTGACCGAATCATCCGCGCCTGCCCCGCCCGCCTCCGTTGCAAACCTGCCGCCTCTCGACCCGGCCGCGCTCAGTGCCCGGATCCATGCCCAGCTCGCCCGGGAGCTCGGCGTCCAGGCCTGGCAGGTCAAGGCCGCGGTGGAAATGCTCGACGGCGGTGCCACCGTCCCGTTCATCGCCCGGTACCGTAAAGAGGCCACGGGCACGCTTGATGACGCGCAGCTGCGTGATCTCGAGGAGCGGCTGCGCTACCTGCGGGAGCTGGAAGACCGCCGTCGTGCCGTGCTGGAGGCCATCGCCGCGCAGGGCAAACTGACCGTCGAGCTGGAGGCGGCAGTCAACGGAGCCGAGACGAAGGCGCGGCTGGAGGACATCTACCTTCCGTACAAGTCCAAGCGGCGGACGAAGGCGCAGATCGCCCGGGAAGCAGGCCTGGAGCCGCTCGCCGATGGCCTCGTGGCCGACCCGTCCCAGGATCCGCTGGCAGCGGCGCAAGGGTTCCTCAATGCCGGGCACGCCATCAACGAGCCATCCGACGCCCTGGCCGGCGCCCGGGCGATTCTGGTGGAGCGGGTCAGCCAGGACGCCGACCTGGTCTCCGAGCTGCGCGAACGGCTGTGGCAGCAGGGCCTGGTGCGGGCCGAGGTCCGCGAGGGCCAGTCGGAAGCCGGCCAGAAGTTCGCCGACTACTTCGACTTCGCCCAAGACCCTGCCGGCCTGCCGTCGCACCGGGTGCTGGCACTGCTGCGGGGCGAGAAGGAGGGCGTGCTGAACCTTGATATCAGCGAAGGCAATCCGGCTGATCCGGAGGACTTCGCCGAGGCGCGCGGCCGGTTTGAGAACGCCGTGGCATCACGGATGGGCGTGTCTGACCGCGGGCGGGCGGCCGACCGCTGGCTCTTGCAAACGGCGCAGCTGGGCTGGCGGCGGATCCTGGTCAAGCTGGCCATCGACCTCCGCGTCCGCCTGTTCACGGCAGCCGAAGACGAAGCAGTACGGGTCTTCGCCGCCAATCTGCGGGACGTGCTGCTGGCCGCACCGGCCGGCAACCGGGCCACGTTGGGGCTGGACCCGGGGCTGCGCACGGGAGTGAAGGTCGCGGTCGTCGACGGTACCGGCAAGGTGGTGGCCACCGATACCATCTATCCGCATGCTCCGGCCAGGAAATGGGACGACTCGCTCGCCACCTTGGCCAGGCTCGCGGATCAGCACGCCGTCGAGCTCGTCGCCATCGGCAACGGGACCGCTTCGCGGGAAACCGACAAGCTGGCCACCGAGCTGATCAAACTGATGGAGCCCGCCCACAAACTGCAGAAGCTGGTGGTTTCGGAGGCAGGGGCGTCGGTCTACTCGGCCTCGGCGTTGGCCTCGGCGGAGCTGCCCGAACTGGATGTCTCGCTGCGCGGTGCGGTCTCGATCGCCCGCCGGCTGCAGGACCCGCTGGCCGAGCTGGTCAAGATCGACCCGAAGTCCATCGGGGTGGGGCAATACCAACACGACGTCACGGCCAGCAAGCTGGAGCGGTCCCTGGACGCGGTGGTCGAAGACTGCGTCAACGCGGTCGGGGTGGACCTGAACACCGCCTCCCCGTCGCTCCTCTCCCGCGTGGCCGGCCTCGGTACGCAGCTGAGCGAGAATATCGTGGCCTACCGCAATGCCAACGGCCCCTTCGCCAAGCGCTCCGAGCTGAAGAAGGTCCCGAGGCTGGGCGGGAAGGCATTCGAACAGTGCGCCGGATTCCTTCGCATCACCGGTGGTGCCGAGCCGCTCGATGCCTCCAGCGTGCACCCGGAGGCGTACGGCGTGGCCCGGAAAATCCTTGCCGCCGCCGGCACAACCGCGACGGCGGCGGGGCGGGGCGTCCAGTCCCTGGCGGTACTGGACCCGCAGCAGTTCGTCGACGAGCACTTTGGCCTGCCGACGGTAGTGGACATCATCACCGAGCTGGAGAAGCCGGGCCGCGACCCGCGCCCGAGCTTCACCACCGCCTCCTTCACCGAGGGCGTGGAAAAGATTTCGGACCTGATGCCGGGCATGGTGCTGGAAGGCACCGTAACCAACGTCGCCGCGTTCGGAGCCTTCGTCGACGTCGGCGTCCATCAGGACGGGCTGGTCCACATCTCCGCCATGTCGAACAAGTACGTCTCCGATCCCCATGACGTAGTCAAGTCCGGCCAGGTCGTGAAGGTCAAGGTGCTCGAAGCCGATCCCGAGCGCAAGCGCATCTCCCTGACGCTGCGGCTCGACGACGAGGCTCCCGTCGGCGAGCGGCGCCAGCCCGGGTCCGGCCACCAGGGCCGCGCGAGCGAAACCCGCAGCGGAAAGGGCGGGTCTCGTCCCGATGCCCGCGGTGGCACAACGGGGCGCGGCGACGGCGGGAAGCCCGGGCGGGGCGCCGGCCGGAAGCCGGGGCGCGGCGACGGGGGGAAGCCGGGGCGCGGCGACGGCGGCAAGCCCGGACGCAGTGACGGCCGCATTCCGGGCCCGGGCGGCTCCGCCGACACGGCGATGGCCGAGGCGCTTCGGCGGGCGGGCCTGGGCAGCTAGCACAGCACAGAAACAGCCCCAGCACCTCCCTCGGGTCCGGAGCACTCCCTCCGGACGGACAAGGGCAGGGTACTGGGGCTGTTCCCACCGGATGGTGGACTAATGGAGCCTGTGCCTCCGGCCCCGGGCACGGGGCTTGAAACCACAGACAACACTGTGACCGATGCCGCTTAAGGGCGCGGAGGCTTTCGCTGAAGATTTGCTCAGCTTTGGCCTAAGGGGACCGCCAGGTCCGCGCGGAGGTTCTGCCCGATACCGGCGGCGCCGTGCACGTCACCTGTTCGGACCGCCCGGGCGTGCACCCCTCAATCGAGATTGGTGCTCAAGAGTTACCCAAGGTTGCGCCTGCACGCCTCGGGCGGGCCCCAGCAGTCGCTTACGATGTAAGTAGTTCGAAGTCGCAACAAGTTTGAAAGGGGCGCCGCCCGATGCTCTTTTCCGGGCAGTCCTCCGCAGCCGGTCCCCAGGCGTTCTCGTGACGGCCATTTCGCCGGAAATTCCTCTGGTATTAACGGCAGTACTGGAAAAACTGGCAACCGACCTCGACGACCACGACGGCAGCATGCGCCGCCGCTTCATCGGCAATTACGTGGGGCTGTGGGAACACCGCTTCGGAAGGGTCTCGAGCGCCATTCTCGCCCGGGACGCCGAAGACGCCATGGACGCGATCCTCAGTTTGAAGATCTCCAGCAGCATGGTGGGGGCCGGACGCCTCGGCCAGATGGCGGAACATCTCGAAGGCCTGGTCAACGGGCGGCTCTTTGACGCCGCGACGGCTCTCTTGGACGAGCTGCGCACCTGCGGGATGGCGACGACGTCACAGCTGCGCAGCCTGCATCTGCAGTAGCCCG
The DNA here is from genome assembly GCF_059092585.1 of Arthrobacter sp. Y3221160. Lineage (NCBI taxonomy): Bacteria > Bacillati > Actinomycetota > Actinomycetes > Micrococcales > Micrococcaceae > Arthrobacter > Arthrobacter sp. Y3221160. The sequence continues at coordinate 230,084 of NZ_JBNHHU010000002.1, forward strand.
CCCGTCAGGCGGGAAATGCGCGCCCGCGCGGCGTCACCGCTTCGGTGCCAGGCTGTAGCCAACCCCGCGCACTGTCTTGATCCAGCGCGGGGACTTGGTGTCATCCCCGAGCTTGCGGCGAAGGTTGGCCATATGCACTTCGATCGTGCGTTCGTCGGAGTCCGAAATGTAGCCGCCGGTGTTGTAGGGCTCGTTGCGAAGCCGGCGGACCAGATCCGCCTTGGTCCGCACCACCCGGCCGCTTTCCATCAGGGCGTACAGCAGGTCGAATTCGCTGCGGGTCAGTTCCAGCTCGCGCCCGGACCGGATCACCGTGCGGGCACGGTGGTCCACCACGATGCCGTTGTGCTCCAGCACGCCGTCGCCGGCCGGGCTCGCCGCCCCGGCCGCGGCAGCCGCTGCCCCGGCGCCGGTCTCGGCTGCGAAGGCCGGTGCCCCGCCGCCTCCTGCGAGCGCCGCTGCCGAAACGGCACCGGACGTCGACAGCGACAGGCCGGGATGCCCTCCGGCACCCACCCCCGCTCCCTGCAGGACGGGTTCGGGCACCTGAGTTGCCGCAGCTGCGCCGGCCAGGGCCGGCCCCGTCGGGGCACCCCCGCGGGCCCCGACGTCCTCCGGCAGACCGCCGTCGTTGCCCTTTGTAGTACGCGGGCGACGCAGCATCGCGGTGATCCTGGCGCGCAGTTCCCGGGGGCGGAACGGCTTGGTGAGGTAGTCATCCGCGCCGGTCTCCAGGCCCAGCAGCGTGTCCAGTTCTTCGGCGCGCGCGGTGAGCATGATGATGTACGTGTCGCTGAAACGGCGCACCTGTCGCGCGACCTCGAAGCCATCGATGTCCGGCAGGCCAAGGTCGAGGGTGACGACATCGGGGTTGTGGCGTTTGATGGCGGCAACGCCTTCCATCCCGGAGGAGGCGGTGTGCACCGTAAACCCGGAACTGGACAGGACCGTCGAGATCAACTCCCGGATGTCCAGGTCATCCTCCACAATGACGGCAGTACGCTGCTCGCTCATCCTTTATCCCCCAACTGACTAACTTCGGTTCATCGTTTCATTACATGGCTATTTGATGATCATAGACCCAGAAACGGACAATGTGGCGAAATAATCAGCGGGGAAATGACGGCGGGATCCGCCGCCTAGAGATGCACGTGCAGCCGCCTCGCCGCCTCGGAAATGGAACCGGTCAGCGACGGGTACACCGTGAACGTGTTCGCGAGATCGTCCACGTGGAGTTTCTGGCTCACCGCCAGCGCAACGGGGAAGATCAGTTCGGAAGCCCGCGGGGCCACCACCACTCCCCCGATGACCGTGCCGGAACCGCGCCGGGCGATGATTTTCACGAAGCCGTCGGAGACGTTCATCATTTTGGCCCGCGCGTTGGTGTTGAGCGAGAGTTTGATGATGTCGCCCTGGTACTTTCCGGCGGCGACTTCCTCCTCGGTCACCCCCACGGTGGCGATCTCCGGGCTGGTGAAGATATTGGACGCCACCTGCTTGAGCTTCAGCGGCTTGACGTAGTCGCCCAGCAGGTGGGCCACGGCGATGCGGCCTTGCATCGCGGCCACCGAGGCCAGAGCCAGCACGCCGGTGCAGTCGCCGGCAGCATAAATATTCGACGCGGTGGTGCGCGAGACGCCGTCCACCTTGATGTGCCCGCCCTCGGTCAGGGCCACCCCGGCTTCTTCGAGCCCGATGCCGGCGGTGTTGGGCACGCCGCCCACGGCCAGCAGGCAGTGCGAGCCCTCGACCACCCGGCCGTCGGCCAAGGTGACCAGCACGCCGTCGTCCGTTCGTTCCACGCTGGCGGCGCGGGACTTGGACAGCACGGTCATGCCGCTGCGGGCGAAAACGTCTTCGAGCACCTCGGCGGCGTCGGCGTCCTCGCCCGGGAGCACGCGGTCCCGCGAGGAGACCAGGGTGACCTTGGTGCCCAGCATGCGGTAGGCAGAGGCGAACTCGGCTCCCGTCACGCCCGAACCGACCACGATCAGGTGCTCCGGGATCTCGGTGAGGTTGTAAACCTGCGTCCAGTTGAAGATGCGTTCGCCGTCCGGCTTGGCCGTGGACAGTTCGCGGGGTGTCGCGCCGGTGGCCACCAGGATGGCATCCGCTGTAATCGTCTCCGTCCCCGTCTCCGTCGACACGGCGATGGTGTTCGGGCCGGAGAGCTTGCCTTCGCCCAGGATGACGCGCACCCCGGCACGCTCCAACCCGTGGTGGATGTCCGCCGACTGGCTCTCGGCCAGCTTCAGCAGGCGGTCGTTGACCGTGCGCAGGTCGGCGTAGGCGGCCTTGGAGTCCTCATCGAAGCGGACCCCGAGGTCATGGGCACTCGCTACCCGCCGCATGGCATCGGCGGTCGCGATCAGGGTCTTGGACGGCACCACGTCGGTCAGCACGGCCGAGCCGCCGAGGCCCTTCCGTTCGATGATGGTCACCTTGGCGCCGAGCGAGTTGGCCACCATGGCCGCCTCATACCCGCCGGGGCCCCCGCCCAGGATCGCCAGACGCGGGGCACTGAAATCTATTTGGCTAGTCACGGACTTCATTCTGTCGCATGCCCCGCAACGCCTCAACCTGCCGGCACGGCATGAAGCAGGCGCCGGCGGCCCCGCGCACGGCCGCCGCCAGTACCCGCGCGGACATCCCCAATGCCAGGAACGACGACGGCGCCGCCCGCCCGACGCTTTCGGCGGCAGTTCGGCAGCGGGTAGGTTAGGTCCTGTGACTACAGACCCCTTTGAACTGGCCGCCGAGGCAGCCGCTTTCCTCGCCCGGCAGACCGGTGTCGCCGCCCATGACGTCGCGCTGGTGCTCGGCTCCGGCTGGGGCGAGGCCGCCGACCTCATCGGCGAGACGACCCACTCGATCCCGGCCACGGACATTCCCGGGTTCTCCGCCCCGGCAGTCGAAGGCCACGTCGGCACCATCCGCTCCGTCCGGACGCCCGACGGCAAGCGCGTGCTGGTGCTGGGCGCCCGCACCCACTACTACGAGGGCAAGGGCGTACGCTCGGTCGTCCACGGCGTCCGGACTGCGGCGGCGGCCGGGTGCGGGACGCTGGTGCTGACCAACGGCTGCGGCGGACTGAACCCGGCCTGGGCGCCGGGGACGCCGGTGCTGATCAGCGACCACATTAACCTCACCGCCGCCTCCCCGCTGGAAGGCGCAACCTTCGTTGACCTGACCGACCTCTATTCGGGACGGCTGCGCACCCTGGCTCGAGAGGTGGATCCCAGCCTGGACGAAGGCGTGTACGCACAGTTCCCCGGCCCCCACTACGAGACTCCGGCCGAGGTGCAGTACGCCAAGCGGATCGGCGCCGACCTGGTCGGCATGTCCACGGCGTTGGAGGCCATCGCCGCGCGCCACGCCGGCATGGAGGTTTTCGGAATCTCGCTGGTGACCAACCTTGCGGCCGGCATCAGCGACGTTCCGCTCAGCCACGCCGAGGTCATCGAGGCGGGCCGGGCCGCGGGGCCGCGGATCTCGCGGCTGCTGGCCGGAATTGTCGCCAAGCTGTGAACGGGAGCGGCATAACGGCAACGCCCCAGGAGCTGAAGGCGGCAGCCGAGGCCTGGCTGCAGGCCGATCCGGACGAGCAGACGCGCCGGGAATTGCAAGACCTGCTGGCAGCGGTTGAGGGCGGCGCGCCGGAAGCCGCCGCGGCACGGGCCGAACTTGCGGACAGGTTTTCCGGAACCTTGGCCTTCGGTACCGCCGGGCTGCGGGCCGAGCTGGGTGCTGGGCCCTTCCGGATGAACCGTGTGGTGGTGCGCCGCACGGCCGCCGGCCTGGCCCGCTTCCTGCTGGACACCGCCGCCGGCGCCTATGCGCCGCGCGCGGTGATCGGCTACGACGCACGCCGGAACTCGGATGTTTTCGCCGCCGAGTCCGCGGCCGTCTTCACCGCCGCCGGCATCGAGACGTTCCTCATGCCTTCCGCCCTGCCAACGCCGGTGCTGGCGTACGCCGTTCGGGCGCTGGGCTGCGAAGCGGGCGTGATGGTCACCGCCAGCCACAATCCCGCGCACGACAACGGGTACAAGGTCTACCTGGGCGGACATGCCGTGGACGAAGGCGGCCGCGGAGCGCAAATTGTGGCACCCTACGACGCCGATATCGCCGCCGGCATTGACTACACCACGCCCCTGGACTCCATCCCGCTCGCCGAGGAAGGCTGGAACGTCCTCCCGGAGGGCATCGCCGAAGACTACGTCGCCGCGGTCACCGCGCTGACCGACCCGCGGCTGTTCCCGCAGCGGGACCTGAGGATCGTGCTCACACCGATGCACGGCGTCGGCGGAGCGACCATGCGGGCGGTCTTTGAGCAGGCCGGATTCACCGAAGTGACGCTGGTGGCCGCCCAAGCGGAGCCGGACCCCGACTTCCCGACCGTGGCCTTCCCCAACCCGGAGGAAGCCGGAGCGATCGACCTGGCCCTGGAGACGGCAGCGGAAATCGACGCGGACCTGGTCATTGCCAATGATCCCGACGCCGACCGCGCGGCGCTGGCTGCCAAGGATCCGTTGACCGGGGCGTGGAGGATGCTCCGCGGCGACGAGGCCGGTGCGCTGCTCGGCGCCCACATGGCGGCTCGTTTCGAAGGCCAGGAGCGGCTGCGCGCGGACCAGGACGCCGCACCCGATCCGATCGATGCAGGTGCGGGCGAGCGCGCGGCTGCGTCCCGGGTCTTCGCCAACTCGATCGTGTCTTCCCGGCTACTGGGCAAGATCGCGGCCGACGCAGGGGTAGCCCACGTGGAGACACTGACCGGCTTCAAGTGGATTTCCCGCGTCCCCGGCCTGGCCTACGGGTATGAGGAGGCCTTGGGTTATTGCGTGGCACCGCACCTGGTCCGGGACAAGGACGGGATGTCCGCCGCCCTGCTGCTCGCCGAGCTCGCCGCCGACGTCAAAGCCGCGGGCCGGACGGTCTTCGACGTCCTCGATGACCTCTCGCTGAAGTACGGGCTCCACGCTACGGACCAGCTGAGCATCAGAGTGGACAACCTCGCCCTGATGGGAACGATGATGTACCGGCTCCGGGAGCGGCCGCCGTCGTCGCTGGCCGGCTCCCCGGTGGTGACGAGCACGGACTTGTCCCTCGGCAGCGAAGCGTTGCCGCCGACCGACGGACTGCTGTTTCTGGGCCAGGACGATACCCGCGTCATCGTGCGGCCGAGCGGTACGGAGCCCAAGCTCAAGTGCTATCTGGAGGTCATCCGGCCGGTTGCCGGCGTGGACCGGCTGGCGGAGGAACGCGCGGAAGCGGCCCGGCTGCTGGAGGCCATCAAAACCGACATCCGCACCAGCCTCGGCGTGCCCGGATAACCGCCACGGATCGCTGCCGCCCGAAGACCGCGGTGTTCACAAGGGAAAGTGCTCCCATCTCCAGGGCGGCCTAGCTGTGCGAGAACGGCCTTAACCGACGGGTCTGTGTCGACTTTTGGCCGCCCTGAAACCCGGCCCGGTTCATCGGCACGGATCCTGGGTTCGCGGTGGATGGCCAGCAGTTCCCGGCAACGGAATCTGCTCCGCATCCAGGCCCATCCCTCGTGACCGGTCCCGCCGGCACCTACAGCCACGCTTCCGCTGCGCGCGCACACGGGCTGCATGTTTGGGATGTTCCGGCAACTGTCCATCTAACCCAGCCATTCCCCACCACCCGGCACACCAGAAGCCCGGACGTCAGCCCGCACCGCTCTGTCTTGCCGCCGGATGAAGTCACGATTCTGCGTGGTCCGCGCGGCGAGCCGGTGCCCGTCACCAGCTTGGAACGGACAGTTGTGGACTGTGCCAGGACCATGCAGCTTGACCGGGCTGCCATTATCGGCGATCACGCCCTCCGCTGCGGCGCGGTCCTCGGGCGGATTAACGAGATCCTCGATTCGATGCCGGGTTCACGGGGAGTGCACCGCGCCAGAACTGCCGTCGCCTTGCTGGATGGTCGGGCCGAGTCACCGGGAGAAACCCGCACCAGGCTGTTGCTAGGCACGTTCGGTATTCCGATGCCCGTGCCGCAGGTAGAACTGACCACGAGGCTGGGCAAGCACCGCGTCGACTTCGCGTGGGAGGACATCATGCTGATTTTGGAATTCGATGGCAGGAGCAAATACTTCGACTACAGGCCGACGGGACAAGTGCTGCTCGAGGAACGACAGCGGGAGAACGCCTTATCGGAAATCCACTGGAACTTCATCCGTGTGGACTGGGCGCAGCTCAGCCGGCCTCACGAATTCCGGGGCCGGCTCGCCGAAGCCATGGCCCGCGCCGCGAGCAGAACGTCAGGGCTGAAAAATCATCCCCCGGCCGCCTGACGGGACACGCGCCCACCCCGCCCGCAAATGGTTCGGCGGGCGAGGCGCCCAAAGCGGAGCATAGACCGGGCCGGCGCGGGCCTAACAAAAATCCGCTGGCCGAGGCGCCGGCCGGCCCGGGCGCCCTCCGCGGGAAGGGCCGGGCCGGAGGGGGCACAACCTCCGCTGATTGATCACCTTCCGCACCTTTTCGACGCTGGTGCCATGTGGGACGATGCAGCCATGGGCATAGAAGAACAGCTGCCCCGTTCCGCAGGGGCGAGGCATCAAAGCCCTGACGAAGAGCCGGCGCACAAGGCCTCGGAGGAGCACATTCCGGCTGACGACCCCCGGGCCATCGCGCGCCGCCGGCAGGAGGCCGAGGAGAAGCTTGAGGAGCACCGCCGTGCGGCCGAGGAAGAGGGCCACTCCACTGGCGGCCCGCACTGACCCCTGCCCTGTCCGGGAACGCTCCCGGCGGCCGTGCAGGCCGGTGCGCCGGTCCTGTGGCCGCCTGACCGGTATGCAAGGATAGAAGTTCCTTCGAACCCCAGCAGATGAAAGGGATGGCCATGGCTGAAGACATCACATCCGGATCCGCTCCGAGCGCGACCTATCACGATCCGACGTCGATCGCTTCGGTCATCGACCACACACTGCTGAAGCCGGAAGCTTCCCGCGAAGACATCCTCAAGGTCTGCCAGGAGGCGGTCGAGTACCGCTTTGCCGCCGTGTGTGCGAATCCTGTCTGGACAGCATTGGTCCACAGCACGCTAAAAGGCTCCGGGGTCAAGACCTGCGCGGTCGTCGGTTTCCCGTTCGGCGCCACTCCCACCGATGTGAAGGTACACGAGGCCCGCGGCGCCACCCTGGACGGCGCCGACGAAATCGACATGGTGATCAATATCGCCGCGGCCCGGGCAAACGACCGCGCCGCGATCATCGATGACATCGCTGCGGTGGCCGAAGCCGTCCACGCCGGCGGCGCCATCCTCAAAGTCATCCTGGAGACCCATTTCCTGACCGACGAGCAAAAGCGGATGGTCTGCGAAGCCGCCGCCGAGGCCGGGGCGGACTTCGTCAAGACGTCCACCGGGTTCAGCGGTGGCGGCGCCACCGTCGAGGACATCGCCCTGATGCGGGACGCCGTCGGGACGCGCCTGGGTGTGAAGGCCTCGGGCGGCGTGCGATCCCTCGACGACGCGCGCGCCATGCTCCGGGCCGGCGCAACACGAATTGGCGCCAGCTCATCAGTGGCTATTGTTAAAGGCGAGCAAGCCGCCGGCGGCTACTGACGCCGCATCGCACTATTGAGGAGAAACACCCCATGGCCCACCCCAAGCAGCGCACCCATTCGGGCGAGGGACACCTGGTCGGCAATCTGGTCACCTTCGCGGTCATCATGCTGATGTTCTTCGGTTCCCTGTACGCCTTCAGCCTGGAGCCGGTCATCGGCCCCATCCCGGCCTTCGCCATCGGGCTCGGCCTGTTCACGCTGGCGTTCTTCATTCCCAAGCAGTTCCTGGGCCGTTCCGACACGCACCACAACGCCTGACGTTTTTCGCGGGCTTTCGCGGGCGCCCAGCCAGGAGGCAGGCAGGTCCTGTTTCCCATGGCAGGGCGCCCTGCGTAGTTAAGGGCAAACCCGCCCGGGCCCGAACGGAACCGGCGCGCAGCGGACTGATCCGCCAACCCGTCTCCACCACACCCACCCCGCACCGCTGCGACTTGCGTCACAGACCGCATAGTTCCACGGCGCGGGCCAACACGCGTGCCATACTGAACCAGTCATGGCCAGCCCGGCTCCGCAACGCAACCGACAACGAGGGCTGCCCGGAGTAAGGGGACCTTCGATCATGTCTGCCGCACCAAGCCCGTTGTTGTCCTGGCTGACCGGACGCCGTCAGTTCCATGAGCTGCCCCTGCGCGCACGCGTTTTCCTCAGCCATCTGCCGCTCTGCATTTCGGTGACGCTGACTGCGGTGATCGCCGCCGCATTCTTCCCCCAACTGCTGGGCAACGCGCAATTCACCGGCGGACTCATCGGCATTGCCGTGTTGTGGATCCTCGGCGCCGCCATCCCGTGGGACCGGCTGCCCTATCCGTCGTACTGGGTGATCCCGCTGCTGGATTTCGTCGCCATCGGGGCCCTTCACCAGGGCGCCGGGACAGAACTGGCCGGCGTGGCCCTGTTGGCGGTTTTCCCGGTGTTCTGGATGGCTTGGTCGGAGATCGCCCCCGCCGCCGCGCGCATCGTCAGCTTCGCCGCGCCGATGCTCATCGTCTGGATTCCGGTGTTCACCGGCCCGGAGCCGGTAACGCCGGAAACCCTGTTCGGCCCGATCCTGATCCCCATCGTGACCCTGGGGGTCTCCATCACCGCGTCCGTTTTCTCCCTGAGCATGACGGCGCAGCAGCAAGCCTTGGCCGGCAAAGACCGCGAACTGCGGGCCTTGCTGGAAGAAAGCAAGGTCCACGTGCGACGGCTGGACACCGTCCTGAACGCCGTCGCGGTGGGGGTGCTCGTCACCGATGCAGACGGCCGTGACATCCTGAGCAACGTGCAACAGGATCGGGACCGTTTGCTGGCCATGCCCCAAGGCATCGACAATCCGGACGAGGCCGATTTGCTGGTCTTCGAACCGGACCGGGTGACCCCGGTGGTCCCCGAAGACCGCCCCATTCGCCGTGCCATTCAGGGGGAGTCTTTTTCCGACCGGCTGGTGTGGATCGGCGACGGCGACAGGCAACGGGCCATGTTGTGCACGGCACGCCCCATGCAGAATGACCTCGGCCAGTTCGACGGCACCGTGATGGCCTTCAGCGACGTCACCGACCTGGTCAATGCGTTGACGGTGAAGGAAGAGTTCGTCGCCGGCGTCTCGCACGAGCTCCGCACTCCCCTGACCTCCATCATGGGCTACCTGGACCTCGCGCTCGAGGACGCCGACCAGCTGCCGCAACATGTCACCGCTTCCCTCGGCATCGCCATGCGCAACTCCGAACGCCTCCTGCAACTGGTGGAAGACCTGCTCGTCACCGCCTCCGGAACGCTGAGCATCGAGCCCCGCCGCACGGCGCTGGCCGACCTCGTCGCTACCAGCGTTGCGTCGGCCATGCCGCGGGCAGAACACGCGGGCGTGGAGTTGGTCATCGACGCCGTCGACGGGCTGGAAGCAGAGATCGATCCCAACAGGATGGGTCAGGTGCTGGACAATTTGCTCTCCAATGCCATCAAGTACTCCCCCGACGGCGGACGCGTCACGGTACGGACCCTGGCGGCCGACGGCGCCGTCCTCCTGGAGGTCAGCGACACCGGCATGGGCATGTCCGAAGCGGATCAGGCTGAAATCTTCACCAAGTTCTTCCGCACCAGTGCCGTCCGTCAAGCGGCCATTCCAGGGCTGGGGTTGGGGCTGGCCATCAGCAAGTCGATCGTAGAAGCCCACGGCGGCACGCTGACCTTCACGAGCGTCCTGGGAGCGGGCACGACCTTCAGCGTCGCGATTCCGCAGCGCAGCGAAGAGGGAGGCCGTCCGGAGACGGCCTCCCTGGGCCAACTGCTGCCGTAGGAGACAGCGCCGGTCCGGTGGGGTCAGCGAACGGCGTGCGGCCCCTTGAACGGCATCTTGGTGCTGCCCGTTCCCTTGCCCTTGGCCGTGCCGTTGACCGCTGAGGTCGTTTCGGCGAAGGTCAGCGTGGCATGCGCAATCGCATCAGCCATCTGATCGAGTACCACAAGGTCCACATTGGCAAGCGTGTCGCAGGCCTCGTGGTAGCAGGGATCGTAGGCCACGCCCGCGGTGCCGCCGTAGATTGCCGCCTGCTCTTCGGTCTTGATTTCCTCGGCGCCGGTGAACAGGCCGCCGGCGGGAATGCCGTTGTTGATGAAGCCGAAGTAGTCCGAGCGCCCGTCGAACGCCGTCGGTTCCGTGGCGAGTCCCTGCGAAGCGAAGTAGTCCTCGAAGACGCGCTCGATGGTATCCGAACCCTTCGGCCCGGTCAGCCCAAACGCGTCACCGTCGCCGTCGTACACGAAGCGAACGGCATTGGGCGAACCGACCATGTCGAAATTCAGGTTGAGCGCATGCTGCTTGATCTCGCGCTTGCTCAACTGGGACACGTAGTAGTCGGAGCCGAGCAGCCCGTCCTCTTCACCGCCCCAGAATGCGAACCGCACCCGGTTTTCCGGGGCGTCACCCGATGCCGCCATCTGAAGCGCCGTTTCCAGGATCGCCGCGCTGCCGGAACCGTTGTCGTTGATGCCCGGGCCCTCGGATACAGAATCCAGATGCGCACCGACGACGACGGTGCGGTCCGCGCGCCCGGCCGTGTCGGCGAGGATGTTGAACGTCTCCGTCACGACGATCTCGGCGTCCACCGCGATCCGCAGTTCCAGGCCGGCGGTCCCGGCGAGCTCGGCCCCCAGGTCGAAGCTGGTGCTGACGGCCGGGATGGCCTGCGGCGTCCCCAACGTGCCGCCGAACAGGTCCGTCCGGTCCGGTGTTCCTCCGTTGCCCTGATTGAAGATGACCACGCCGGCGGCGCCTGCTGCCGCGGCATTCGAGACCTTCGTGGCGAAATCGCACGTACCGCGCTGGATCAAGGCGATGTTTCCGGCGGGGAAGCTTGCGAAGTCGGTCGCCTCGCAGCCGCTGGTGGATGCCCTGTCGCCTACGAGGTTGATATCCACCGCGGTCACCGGTGCCGTGACGTCGCCGGAGGCGGAGTAATCCATGGCCAGAAACTCCTCCCCTGCCGTGTAGATCGTCGGCGTCGGGGCGACCTGCTCGAACTCTGCGCCGTGGAGCACGAACCGTTCATAGGAGAAGGCCTGCCGAACGGGCGTGTACCCGGCGGCCGACAACTGGGCCTCGATGTATTGGGCCGATGCCTCGTAGCCCGGCGTGCCCGCAGCGCGGTTGCCGCCGTTGGCATTGGCCGCGTCCTGCAGGGCCTGCAAGTGGCTGACGATGTTCTCGACGGTGACCGCGTCCCGCAGGGTGCTGGTGTCTGTCCCGATAGCGGCTTGGGCGGGCAACCCGGTTCCGAACGCCAATGCGGTGGCGGCAGCGATGGCCGCACCCCGCCTGAAACTGTGGGTCTGCATGCTGGTTCCTCCATAAGGTGTGGATGCAAGAATCCCGCTGTCCCCGCAGCAGGATCCTGCCCGGAAGCTACCCCATGGCCCCGGAAAGCGACAGACCCAGCTCGTGATATCCCTCACAAACACCTGAAAGAACCATTTCAGCCTTGCAAGCGGCCGGTCTCGCGTCGCCGAGGCAGTGTCCCACACCGGCAGGCTGGAGCGGGCGGGCGGCCGGGCTTGGTGGCGCACCGGTACCATGGCATTCCGTCGCCCGCGCATCAGCGCGGCCGCCCACACCCGAGAGGAAGACCGATGCGGCTTGGCACGTCCCGGGAGCCGTCCCGCCTGCTGCATTTTTGGCTGTTGGCCGGCTATACCCTCCTGGTCGCCGTCGCAATGTTGTGGCCTACCCCGGTTGATGCCGGCGCGAACAGCACCCTCCAGGCAGTTCTCGCGGCTCTGCATGACGCAGGCGGGCCGCGCTGGGTCGACTACAACCTGGTCGAATCCGGGGCCAACGTCCTGATGTTCGTGCCGCTCGGTCTGCTGGCCGCCCTCCTGATGCCGACCGGTTGGCGCTGGTTGACCCCGGCCGGAGCCTTCCTCCTTTCCGGTGCCATGGAGTGGGCGCAACGAGAGTTCCTCCCCGGCCGCTATGCCTCGCTGCAGGATGTCTGGACGAACACCCTGGGCGCGGCACTCGGCACGGTGCTGGCCTATGCCTGGCTGGAATTCCGGCAAAACCGGCACCGGTAACGCGCTAAAGTCGAAGTAGTCTCTACTCAGGCACGCGTAAAGGACCACTATGCGAATCTCCGTCATCGGCTGCGGCTACTTGGGGGCCGTGCATGCCGCGGCCATGGCCAAACTCGGGCATGACGTGGTCGGTATTGACGTGGACGAACGCAAGGTCTCCGAACTCCAAGCCGGCCGCGCCCCGTTCTTCGAGCCCGGGCTGCCCGAACTGCTCGCTGAGGTTCAGCAGACCGGCCGGCTGACGTTCAGCACCGAGATGGCCGACGCGGCCGGAGCCGCGGTGCACTTCGTGTGCGTGGGCACACCGCAGCGCAAAGGCGAGAACGCCGCCGACCTGCGCTATGTCGATGCCGCCTTCACGTCCCTGGCCGTGCACCTGCGCCCGGACGACGTGGTCGTCGGCAAGTCGACCGTGCCGGTGGGAACAGCATCACGGTTGGCAGAGGAAATCCGGGATATTGCCCCGGGGGCCATCCTGGCGTGGAACCCCGAGTTCCTGCGCGAAGGCCACGCCGTCAAGGACACGCTGACTCCGGACCGCTTTGTCTACGGTGTGCCTTCGGGTGCACCCGGTGAAGCCGCCACCGCGGCCATGGACCAGGTCTACGCGACGCCGCTGGCCGACGGGACTCCGCGGCTGGTGGTCGACTATGCCACCGCAGAGCTGGTCAAGGCCGCTGCAAACTCCTTCCTGGCCACCAAAATCTCCTTCATCAACGCGATGGCGGAAGTCTGCGAAGCCGCCGGCGCCGACGTCACCGCCCTGGCCGACGCGATCGGCATGGACGAGCGCATCGGGCGCAAATTCCTCAACGCCGGCGTCGGCTTCGGCGGCGGCTGCCTGCCCAAGGACATCCGGGCCTTCATGGCCCGGGCGGGCGAACTCGGCGCGGACCAGGCCCTGACATTTCTGCGTGAAGTGGATGCCATCAACATGCGCCGGCGCACGCGCGTGGTGGAACTGACCCGAGAGCTCTGCGGCGGGTCGCTGATCGGCAAACGCATCACCGTGCTCGGAGCCGCCTTCAAGCCGCAGTCCGACGACGTCCGTGATTCCCCCGCGCTATCGGTTGCCGCGCAACTGCAGCTGCAGGGTGCCACGGTAACCGTCACCGATCCGGAGGCGCTGGCCAACGCCAAGCAGCGTTTCCCGGAGCTCAGCTACGAACCGGATACCAAAACGGCCATCGCCCGTGCCCACGCGCTCGTGCTGCTGACGGAGTGGAACGAGTACCGCGAGCTGGACCCGGTCGCCGTCGGAAACCAAGTGGATGAAAAGAAAATCCTGGACGGACGCAACGTGCTGGACCCGGCAACGTGGCGCCAGGCCGGCTGGGCCTTCAAGGGCATCGGCCGCCCCTAGCGTTTTCCCAAGTCCGGCCTTCCAGAATGTGCCCGTACAGCCAGGTTGTGCGGGCCCATAGTCGTATCCGTTGACAGGGGCCCCGAACAGGAGCATCTTATGTAGATGGCCAGCGCGTGAAGCCGCCGACCCCGCATATCCACGGGTCCGTGCAGCATTGGCCGATGGGGGGACGTTGCATGATGGCTCGGAGGGGTCTTGCCCTGGTTGCGGCCGCGCTCGTTGGTGTGTCCGGCGTGGGCCTGTCTGTCGCCCCGGCCGCAGCAGCACCCGATCCCAGCCGGCACGTCTTCGAACCCGGCTCCGCCACCCTGCATGACGAGTATTTCCCTGACGCCGGGAACGGCGGCTACCAGGTGTCCCACTATGGACTGGATCTGCTGTACGACCCGCCCACGGACCGGCTGGAGGGCACCGCCACGATCACGGCACAGGCCACGCAGAACCTTTCGGCGTTCAGTCTGGACCTGGATGGCCTGGCCGTCGACTCCGTCAGCGTCGACGGGCGGGACGCACGGTTTGTCCGGACCGGCGCCAAGCTCGCCGTCACCCCCATCCGGGGTGTCCCGAACGGCGACCGCTTCACCGTGGTCGTGGCGTACTCCGGCACCCCCCGAACCCTCGCCCTCCCCGGTCCCGCCGGGTTCATCCATACCGACGACGGCGCCCTCGTCACCGGCCATCCGCTGAGTGCGCCAACTTGGTTTCCGGTGAACAACCATCCCAGCGACCGTGCCGGCTACACCTTCAGCATCTCGGTGCCCGACGGCTGGCAGGCGGTGGCCAACGGCTTGCCGGACGGCAGGGAGGCCGAGTCCGGCCGCACCGTCTACACCTGGAAGGCCGACGAGCCGCTGTCTCCGCATTTGGCGACCATCGCCGTCGGGCACTTTGACGTGGCGGAGCGCACCAAGGGCGGCATCAGCTACGTGGACGCCATGGATCCGGCGCTGAAGAAGGCGGTGGTCCCGCGCAACGGCGACGGGCTTGCCTGGTCGCAGAGCGACAATGCCAGCTACAAGCGGCTCACCCGCACCATCAGGGTGCCGGATGCCGGCGGTGAACTCTCGTTCTGGATGCTGCGGGACACGGAGCCCGGTTGGGACTATGCCTTCGTGGAGGCGCGCACGCCCGGCGGCAGCGATTGGACCACGCTGAAGGACACCACCGGACACGCTCGGGAGTCCACCGGCCATTCCTGTCCCGCGTGGCATCACGTGCACCCCTTCCTGAAGCACTACCAGACGGACGACGGCGGCGGTTCCTGCACCGCAGAAGGCGCCACCGGCCAATGGTGGGCGGCCACCGGCGCCAGCGACGGCTGGGAGCACTGGGAGTTCGACCTGGCAGATTACGCCGGCCAGGATGTGGAGCTGTCCATCACCTACGCCAGCGACATCACGGGACAGAACGACGGGGTCTTCGTCGAAGACATTAAGGTGCCGGGCGGCGGAGGGTCCACGTCCTTCGACAGCGACGGCGACCGCTGGGACGGCTGGAAAGCGCAGCCTGCACCGGACGGCAGCCCGGAGAACGCGAACGGCTGGACGGCCGGGTCCGCTGCTCCGCCGTCGCAGGCGTACAGGATCCAGCAGTCGCTGGACAGGCAGCCGCAGATCATGCAGTTCCTGTCCACCGTGTTCGGCAAGTATCCGCTCAAGAGCGCCGGCGGCATCATTGACCGTGCCGAGGACCTTGGCTTCGCCGTTCAAATGCAGGGTCGGCCGGTCTACCCCGTGGACGGCTTCTACAGCGAGGCCAGCGGAAATGCCATGATCGCCCGGGAGTTGGCGCACCAGTGGACCGACTCGCAATTGCCTCCACCGCGGTGGCAGGACAGCTGGCTCAACCAAGGCCTTGCTACCTATGCCGAGTGGCTCTGGAACGAACAGCAAGACCTGGGCAGCGCCGATGACACGTTCGATTTCTACGCCGGCATCCCGGCCGACGACGACTTCTGGCAGGTGCGGGTGTCGGATCCTGGCGTCGATCAACTTTTCGCCGGTAATGTCCAGACCCGGGCCGCCATGGCGCTGCATGCACTGCGGGAAACCGTGGGCGACAGAGACTTTTTCAGGCTCCTGAAGACCTGGGTCCGGAACGGATCGGGCAAGCCGGTCGATTTCGAAAAGCTGGCCGAGGATGTCACTGGCAAAGACCTCGCTGCACTCTTCAAGGCCTTTGTATCGACGGCTGGGAAACCAGGGGTTTTGTAGCGGCAAGGCGTCGCGGAGGGCAGGCCGGGAGCCACCTGTCAGCGACTCCATTCACCGGCTAGCCGTCTCCGGCTAACGGTCCTCGCCTAGCCGTCTGCTGCTAGCGGTCTTCGCCGAGGACGCGCAGGCCTTCTCGGTAGGCATCTGCCGTCAACTCGCCGCGGGCGAACCTTTGGTCGAGGATCTGTCGGGCGGTGCTCCGCCGGTGCGACTGCTGTATTTGACCGCCTGCTGCTGCCAAAGCATCTTCCACGTCGCGCGGTCTCAGCCCCATGAACGCACGTATCACCAGGACGGCCAGCAACGCCACAATCGCCAACAACAGCAGCCCAAACAGCCATGCCAAGCCCATATCTACCATGATGAAAGCACCCCTTCGATCACGACGGAACGATGGCTTTTCTACTCCGTTCCCCTAGGGTCAGGATACGCGTCCGGTCCGACAACCAACAGGGACGGGTACACCGAAGCGCCGCCTGTCTTCAGGGTTTTTGGCAGGCCGACATTCCGAAGCCCGGGGGCATTCCTACTCCGGCGAGGCAGCCTCATGGAGTGTCGTGCCCCATGGGAAATACTTCAGGGTCTTGTAGACGGGATCGCCGGCAACAGTTCCGTTCATGGGCTGGATCCGCAAGCGGTAATCTGCAAAGAATTCACCGCCGGTCTGGGAGAACGGCAGCTCAAAGTCGGCGCTGGTCGCCTGCACCCTCGTTTCAGCGCCCCAGCCGTTGGCGCCCTGCAGGGACACCTCGTAGGAGGTCGCGCCGGCCGATTCGTTCCAGCTGAAGGACACGTGCCGGCGGTCGTCGGCGGGCGCCCTGACTGCGTGCTTCACACTCGTCAACAGCCCCAGGGGCGGATGCTGTTTGGCGTCGTAGTAGCAGTTTTCCACGTTTGAGTGCTGGTACTCGTACGCCAAGTAGGCAGCATCGCCGGCGGAAGTCCCGTTCATCGGCTGGACCCGCAGGCTGTAAAGCCTGTAATAGGGTGCTTTTGTCCCGGCACCGTCGAGCGGATTGCCCAGGCGGTCGGAAGGAATGCGAGGCCTGCTGAAGGTGACCGATTCCCCTTTGACCTCGGCCGCAAGGTTGTAACGCGGATCGTCCGAGGTGAGCGTGACGTTGTAATGCGTGACGCTTGAGGCTCGGCTCCAACTGAAGGTGACGTCGACCTTGTCGCGGTTCTCCAACTCTGCCTTGGTTTTCCCCACCACGCATTGCACGGATTTCCTTCCCGGCCCTATGGGGCGGGGCTTTAGTTGGGCGCCGGCCACAACACGGGCAGCCCCGGATCCAGGCGGCGGCCCTGGCACCGGCCCCACCGTGATGTTCAGGGTGGCGGTGGCCGTCTGCTGCCACTTGGCCGCGGCGACGGGCACGCCGGCGCCGAGCAGAATGACCAGGAAAAATGCCACCAAGGCCGGCACAAAACCGGGCACAGCCATCAACCGCATCAGAAAATTAGGGCCTCCAGCGGAATCCGGCGCGTCGGGGTCTCGAGGTGTGCTCATGAACGCTTCCCTCGTTTCATCAGGACCAGGAACAGAATTCCCATCAGGCCCAAAGCCACCGCCAGCCACCCGCGGCTGTTGGCGGACACGTTGCCCGCAATCCAGGTGGCCGGCTGACTTGCGCGACCTGTTTCAGTCGCCGGCGCACCCGCCTCGGTACCGGGCAACGGGAACTCCTGGTCTTCGGCATCGGCAGTCACGACGGTGTCGAGGGCATGTTGGCCGTGCGGCTCACTGGGGCGGGTGGCGTCTGTACCGTTTCCGGTCAAGCCGGCGGCGCCCGCGCGACCGGGCCCGCTGACGGGACCGGCAGCCGCCTCGTCCGGCGGCGGGATGCTCGGGTTGGATCCGGTGCCTGCGGGGCAGGCGGCACGGGCCGCCTGTCCTCCCGCCGTCGCCTGCAACGTCACGGCCACATCCACGTCGGCGGTCTTGAGCCGGGTTTCGTTCGCAGCCTCTTGGTCGAGGCGCAGTGTCATGTCCAGGTGCAGGATCTCCCCCGCCTCGAGAATCCAGACGGTGTTGATACGGGAACAAGACCACGGCCCCGTCAGCGAGGCTTCGACGGCAGGTTCCTCGCCTGACTCGACCTGCAGGACCAGATTCCTGGCGATCTGCACGTCGGCGTCGCCGACGACGCCGGCCACGGTCAGGGCTCCGGCGTCACTGCCGTTGTTGCGAATCCACAGGCCGGCCGTCATGGATCCGCCGGGCACCAGCGGCGCATTCTGTTCAAACAACGGTGCCTGAAGCCGCGGTGCGAAATCCCGTCCGTCCAAGCTGATTTGCAGACGTTCATCGCCCGCGAATGCCGGACTGGCCGGCGCCAGAACCAGGAGGATCAACAGGACCGAAACCGAGGCGCGCCAGACACAGGGCCGTGGATCCTTTCGTCCGGTCATCACGCTAAATCCTGTTCTGTTCCCTGAGCGAACGGCGCGTCGGCAGCGCTTCCGTCTGCGACACGGCAGTGGTGCCGGCGCGGGCGTGGAGGTTGTCCCGCGCGTCCGTCTCCGGCTCGTTGTCCCCTCCTGCCGGATTGGACGGGGCCCCGGCGACCGCATCTGAGCTGCCTTGTTGTCTCCGCTGGCGGAGCCCGCGAAGCATCGCAAAGCCGCCATAGGCAATGAGCGCGAGGGCTGCAATCTGAACGAGGCTGCCGCGCCCGCCTTGTCCCATGGCGCTGGCAACATAGCCGACCGAGGGCACGGCATAGAACAGTTTGCCGCGGACCTGCACTTCCATGACGGGCATTTCGTCTTCCAGGGAGTTGTTATCCCCCTTTGTCACCAGCAGCCGCTCACCGTCCTGCGCCGTGATGACAGCGGTGACGCGGTGGGTGACGACGACGGGGCTGTTGGATTCCACCTGGTAGGTGATGACGTCGCCGGTACTCAGCTCTGCGAAAGGGACAGGCTTCACCACCAGAAACGTGCCGGGCGCGTATTTGGGCGCCATGGAGTTCGTCAGCACCGTGTATGTCTGAGACCCGGTAACCAGAGGTATAACGACCAGTACCAGTGCTGCCAGGGTTACCGTCAGGAAGGCCAGGTAGGTAAGTCCCCTGCCTATCAGGCGAACAACATGCATGGGCTTCTCTCTCACATCTGAGCGGCAGACAACGGAATGGAAATCGCTGTAGACGAACCCTCCAGTGCGGCCGGCACGTCATCGGCGAGTTTCACCTGGAAACAAAAGGCGCCCGCTTGCCCCTTGGCCAGGCGGAATGAAGGGAGCACTTCGGGGGCGGCCGTAAAAAGGGCGGGATCCGAGCAGGAGGCGAGATTTCCCGCAGCCGCGGATCGGACCTTGAGAAATCTGCCGAGCTCCTGCGATTCCATAATCGGCGCTACCGCCATCTTTGCCTCGACAGTGAAATTTGCACTTGCGTTGGTCTCGTTCGTCATGACGATGCCGGCATAGACAGTTCCGCCCGGGAGCAGGGCGCCCGCTGTCTTCGTGGACAGTGCCAGCGTCGCCGGAGCACCGTTGGCCAGCGTCATATCCATGTGCCGGCTTTCGTCCCCGCTGAGGGTGACTGTGAAGTCGGCGGCCTGGACGGTGCCGGCATCGGCCGACACGCTCGCATTCCAGAGGGCATAAGTAACTTGAACGGCGAGTAAACCCAGAAAAACCGCACCTGACATCAGCGCCGCTGCCGTCGCAAAACGCCGCATCCAACTCCCCCCCTGCCTCCCACTTGGCTGGAGCCGATGCCCAGCCGCCTGCTGACGGTCAAACCAGGCAACCGGCACCCGCTACCTCACGGGCGTAGGCGTAACCTGCTCAAGCTTGAATGCCACGTTGTTGAAGTCATACTTCGCGTTCACGCTCTGCCTCTGAGCAGTGTCCGCGTTGAAGGTAAAACTCACGGACGCTGTGATGCCCTCGACCGATTTCGAGAGGACGTTGGTCAGGTCAACGCCTTCCTTGGCCAGGGTGACTTCCGGCTTATTGATCGTCCCGTCGACGAAGGCTGCGTCGAGAACGTTCTTCCCGTTTTTCCCGTCCACGCTGAGTTTTGCCTTGAGAGCGTTGCCCTCCAGAACAACGTCCAGGTTCTGCTTGTAAGTCAGGGTCTCGCCGGGAACGATTCTGTGGGTTGCGAGGTCCACGGGGGCTTCCATCAGGTTGCTCGTCCAGATACCCTGCCCCGCTTTCAGGTTGAGGTTACCGGCCTGGATCGTGCCCATTTGTGCGGTCTGGTCCGCGTTCCAGGCTGCCAGCGTTCCGCCGCCGCCGAGGAGCAACAGCGCGCCGGCGCCGATCGCAATAGTGCCCTTAACCATCTTGTTCATCTTCGACCTCATGCTGTGCTGACCCGGTAGGACGTTCCTCCCGCTGCTTCAACTCTCATCGGCACAACCAAAGATGAACGGTTGCATGAGCCAAAGGTTCTCGAAATTCGTGGCTGGACGGCCGTGCGAACCTCAAGAATCACCTCCAACCTCAAGATCATGCAGTCGGAAGAGGATCGGAACACGCTGCAGACAACAAAACAACGACGCCGCCGTCCTACGACTGTCAGGCACCATCGGCCACGCGAGGGGTTGAACGTTACAAAGGAGCAGGGCATCGTAGCTAGGAAGGAGCCTGTGAGCTGGCCCACATAGCGGCTCAGACGTTCTTTCGACTGCACCCCAGGAATCGGCAGACACACAAGAAATGGGATAGATGGACACTCCGCAAGTAGCCGTTGTCATAGAAGATGACCAAGACATCCGGCGGCTCATCAGCAGTGTCCTCACCCAATCCGGTTTTTCGGTTCATGCTGCCGCCAGTGGCCAGGAGGGCGTAGCTGCGGTGAGGAAGTACTGTCCCAGTATCGTGACCCTGGACGTGGGGCTGCCGGACTTCGACGGTTTCGAGGCCGCACGGCAGATCCGCCTTTTCAGCGATGCCTACATCCTCATGCTCACGGCGCGGTCGAACGAAATCGACACCGTGTTGGGGTTTAAATCAGGCGCGGACGACTACATCAACAAACCGTTCCGACCGTTTGAACTGCGTGCCCGGGTTTCGGCCATGCTCCGCCGGGCCCGCAATACCGGGCCGCTGTCAACGCAGCCTCCCGCGGCCCTTGCAGTACCGACGGCTGTCCCTGCCGAGCAACCCGCGGCCCCCGCCCTTCGGCCGGCCACAGGAAAGGACGGCTGTGCCGCAAGCGCTGTTGCGCTCGGCACGTACGACCACAACGGCCTCTCGTTGGACTATCCGACCCGCACGGTAACCGTGGACGCGGCCGCGGTGGAGTTGACCCGGACGGAATTCGAATTGCTGTTGACCCTCATGGACGGCGGCCGCACCGTGCGCAGCAAGCAGGACTTGGTGCGGCGCCTGCGGTTTGAGGAGTTTGACACGGGCTCCTTTGTGTCGGAGGCCGACGAACGCGCCGTCGAGGTCCACATGGCCAACCTGCGCCGCAAACTCGGAGATGATCCGCGTTCGCCCCGGTGGCTGGAGACCGTTCGCGGATTCGGTTATCGGATGGCCCCGTCGGCTGTCGCCAGGTAATCGGCAGCAAGGCGCCGCATCGTCTCGTCGCCGCAGCTTCCGATCGGGTCCAGCAGATCCCGCGCGGTCGCCAAGCCAAGCCGGTTTCCCTCCGCGAATTCGGTGGCCAGCCTTTGAACCTGCCGGCCCCAAAACGACAGCCGCAGTGCCCCGGCTACGCTGCTGGCAGTCTTGAGGCTCAGGGAAACATCCATGACCTTGTCCAGATCCTGTTCCTGGACCGCCTGGGCCAGCCGCGTCCTCCGGAAATCCCACATGTCAATGTAGTCGGCCACGAACCTGCGGCAGGCGTGTTCGTCCCTCAGGTCCCTCGCCAGGGCATGCAGCACCGGCATCGAGACCACCGGCAGTTCGCAGGCGGCCAAGAGGAGGGACACCGCGGGTCGGCCAGGGCCCGTCTCGCGTAGGCGGGGCTGGTCAGGAAAACTCATAGGTGCCAGTCTGGCCCCGGCAGCTCAGGAAGCCGGGCGGCGCAGCCCGAAGATCGGCCAAAGGAAAGCTGAACGAGGCGGCAGGCCGTTCACACCGCGGGCGAACCGACGGGCTTCCCGACACGACAAAGGAAGATGCCCGGATTTCCGCGCCGGCTACCTAAGATGGCTATGCCACGTCTGTGCGTACCACACCCGTTCCTGATGGCTGAAAGGCCAGTAATGCCTAATCCTGCCCAAGACACTCAACTGCCGAGCCGGCGCGACGTTCGCACGGGGGCAGCCGAGCCCGCGCCGCCGACGGGCATGATTCCGGTGATCCCGCTCGTGTCCAAGCCGTCCGGTGACCCGTATCCCGCCCGGCGGGAGTTGCGCACCGGCCTCATCCAAGTAGTGGCACCGGCGGACGGTCAAGCGGCCGGTCCTGCGAAGTATGTGCGCATCGAGAAGCCGCAGTCCGGTATTCGGTCCGCGCAGCGCCCCAAAGCACCCCGAAAGACGGTCAGGACCGCCTGGGTCGCCAGCACCGTCGTCGTGCTGGCTGCCGTCGCCGTCTTGTGGTTCGCGTTCTTGCGGTAGGCCCTTCCTAGTCCTCCCCCGACGTGAGCTTGGCCAGGAGTGCAGCAAGTTGGGAGCGCTCGGCTGCCGTCAGGGCGCCAAAATACTTCTCCGCATGCCTCACTTGGACCTCCCGGATGGCCTGTCCTATCTCCCGCCCAGCCGCGCTCAGGACGACCACCGTGGCCCTGCGGTCCGCCGGATCAGGCTCCCGCGAGCACCAGCCCCTCTCCTGCAGGCCATCGACGATGTCCGTCGCCGACCGCGGTGCTATCCGAAGCCGCTCGGAAAGTTCACCCAACCGCAGCGGGCCGTGCTGGCGGAGCATGCGCAGTGCCCTCGCTTGTGACGGGGCGACGCCGAGCGGGGCCATGCCCTCCCGGGCGCCCCTCCTGAGTTGACGCGACACTGCCCAGAACGCGTCCAGTAAACTTTCATCTGCCACGGGAATAGGCTACCAAGTTTTCCTGTTGTAACCTCATATTGAGGTAACCTCAGCAATGCGGGCGGCGCACGTTGCCCCCTTCATCACGGATCGAGGTGGTTCCGACGGAAACCTTCGGAATGCCCGCCGGCCGCGGGCCCGTAAGGGAGCCGACGGCCGCAGAAAAAGAACAAGCCCGGCACGTACCGCTAAAGCGGATCGCCGCCCTGTTCCGCCCGTACCGGGGACAACTGGCCCTCGTCACCTGCATCATCGTCGCTTCCTCTGCCGCCGCCATGGCCTCGCCGTTCCTCCTGCGCGCGGTGATCGACACGGCCCTGCCCCGCCAGCAGCTCCCGCTGCTGGCTTGGCTGACCGCCGGGATGCTGGTTGTCGCTGCGGTCACGGCCCTGTTCGGCGTTTTGCAGACGTGGATTGCCACCCGGGTGGGCCAACGCGTCATGCACAGCCTGCGGACCGAGGTCTTCGCGCACCTCCAGCGCCAGTCCGTCGGCTTCTTCACGCGGACACGCAGCGGGGAAATCCAGTCCCGCATCACACACGACATCGGCGGCATGCAATCGGTGGTCACCTCGACCGCAACAGGGATTGCCACCAACCTGACCACCGTCGTCGCCACGGCAGTGGCCATGGCGGCGCTGTCCTGGCAGCTGTCACTGATCTCGCTGCTGGTCATGCCGCCGGCCGTTGTGCTGACCCGCAAGGTGGCCAAGGTGCGCCGGGAGCTGACCGCGCGCCGCCAGCGGGAACTGGCCGACATGAATGTGACCATCGAAGAATCGCTCTCGGTCAGCGGAATCCAGCTGAGTAAGACGCTGGGCACCGCAGACGACCTGGCCGCCCGGTTTTCCGCCTCGTCGGAGCGGCTGACCGACCTGGAACTTCGTTCCGAATTGGCCGGGCGCTGGCGGATGGCAACCATGAGCATCATCTTTGCCGCCGTCCCCGCCGTCATCTACTTCGCCGCCGGCCTGCCGGGGGCGGCAGGGAACATCAGCATCGGCACGGTAGTGGCGTTCACGGCGCTGCAGGGCGGCCTTTTCCGGCCGTTGCTCGGACTATTGAACGTGACGATCACCGTCACCAGCTCGTTGGCGCTCTTCGCCCGGATTTTCGAGTATCTGGACCTGCCGGTGGAGATCGCCGAGCCAGCCTCCCCCGCCCCGGTGGATCCGTCGAAGGTCGCCGGCCATGTCCGCTTCGAGAACGTCAGCTTCAGCTATCCGGACAGCGGGACACCGGCCATCGAGCATGTGGACCTGACTGTCCCCGCCGGTTCCACCCTGGCCCTGGTCGGCCCGACCGGATCCGGAAAGAGCAGCCTGGCCGCCCTGGTGGCCCGCCTACAGGATCCGACGGAAGGTCGCGTCACCATCGACGGCGTCGACCTCCGCTCCCTGCGCCTGGCCGACCTGGCCGCCATTGTGGGAGTGGTCAGCCAGGACACCTATTTGCTCCACACCACGGTGCGGGAGAACCTGCGCTACGCCAAGCCGGATGCCAGCGATGCCGACATCGAGCAGGCCGCACGGGACGCCCAAATCCACGACCACATCGCGGCGCTGCCGGATGGTTACGACACCGTCGTCGGGTCCCGCGGGCACCGGTTCTCGGGCGGCGAGAAGCAACGGATTGCCATCGCCCGGACCCTGCTGCGCAATCCCCCGGTGCTGGTGCTGGACGAGGCAACCAGCGCACTGGATACCCAGACCGAACACGCTGTCCAGCAGGCCTTCGACCGGCTGGCCGCCGGCCGCACCACCATCACCATCGCCCACCGGCTCTCGACTGTTCGGAATGCCGACCAGATCGCCGTCCTCGAGGCCGGCCGGATCGTCGAACAGGGAACGCACGAGTCCCTGCTCGACGCCGACGGCCGGTATGCGGCGCTGGCGGCCTAGCCACCCGCGCCGTTACTCCTTGAACACCGCGTCGATGACGCCCTGCGCCCATTCAAGGATGGCCAGGTCGGCCAGGTCCTTGCCGCCGATCCGGGCGGTCTTTGGCTTGGGGACGAGGATGAAGTCCAGCGCCGGCTTCACCTGCGACCCGGGGTACATGCGGTTCAGCCGCATCACCTTGGACTCCGGCAGCGCCGCGGGCGCGAACTTGATGAAGTTGCCCTGCACCGCCACGTCGGTCAGCCCGGCGGCGCGGGCCTCGACGCGGAAGCGCGCCACCGCCACGAGATTCCGGACGGGCTCGGGCAGCTCGCCGTAGCGGTCGGTGAGCTCGGCCACCACTTCGTCGATGGCTTCGTGTGTACTTGCCTGGGCGAGCTTCCGGTAGGCCTCCAGGCGCAGGCGCTCCCCCGGCACGTAATCGTGCGGCAGGTGCGCGTTGACGGGCAGTTCGATCTTCATTTCGGCGACCTTCTGCTCCGTTTCGCCGCGGAAATCCGCCACCGCCTCGCCGACCAGCCGGATGTAAAGATCAAAACCGACGCCGGCAATGTGCCCGGACTGTTCCCCGCCCAGCAGGTTGCCCGCGCCACGGATCTCCAAATCCTTCAGTGCCAGCTGCATGCCCGCGCCCAGCTCGTTGTGCGCGGCCACGGCTTTCAGCCGCTCGAGGGCAACTTCGCCCAGTGGTTTCTCTGCGTCGAACAGGAAATAGGCGTACGCCCGTTCCCGTCCGCGGCCCACCCGCCCGCGCAGCTGGTGCAGCTGGGAAAGGCCGTACCGGTCCGCCCGGTCAACGATCAGGGTGTTCGCATTGGAAATATCCAGCCCGGTCTCGATGATCGTGGTGCAGACCAGGACGTCAAAGCGCTTCTCCCAGAAGTCAACAATGATCTGCTCCAGCCGTGACTCGCTCATTTGCCCGTGCGCCACTTCCACCCGCGCCTCGGGCACCAGCTCCCGGATCCGCGCCGCCTGCCGCTCGATCGACGACACCCGATTGTGCACGAAGAAGACCTGGCCCTCGCGCATCAGCTCGCGCCGGATGGCAGCGGTCGTCTGCTTGTCGGTGTACGGGCCGACATAGGTCAGCACCGGATGGCGCTCCTCCGGCGGGGTGGCCAGCGTGGAGGTCTCGCGGATGCCGGTCAGGGACATCTCCAGGGTGCGCGGGATCGGCGTCGCGGACATGGCCAGGACGTCCACGTTGGTGCGCATCTTCTTCAACGCTTCCTTGTGCTCGACGCCGAAGCGCTGCTCCTCGTCCACGATGACCAGTCCCACGTCCTTGAACTGGACCTCCTTGGACAGCAGCCGGTGCGTTCCGATGACGACGTCGATGCTGCCGTTCTTGATGCCTTCCATCGTGTCCTTGGCTTCCTTGGGGGTCTGGAAGCGGGACAACGCCTTGACCCTAACGGGGAACCCGGAGAAGCGTTCGCTGAACGTCTCGAAGTGCTGCTGGGACAGCAAGGTGGTGGGAACCAGGACGGCGACCTGCTTGCCGTCCTGGACCGCCTTGAACGCGGCCCGCACCGCGATCTCGGTCTTGCCGTAGCCCACGTCGCCCGAGATCAGCCGGTCCATCGGGACTTCCCGCTCCATGTCCGCCTTGACCTCGTTGATGGTGGTCAACTGGTCGGGCGTCTCGATGTAGGGGAAGGCTTCTTCCAGCTCGCGCTGCCACGGGGTGTCCGGTCCGAAGGCGTGCCCCCGGGAGGCCATCCGGGCCGAGTACAGCCGGATCAGTTCGCCTGCAATCTCCTTGACCGCCTTGCGGGCCTGGCTCTTGGTCTTGGCCCAATCGGAGCCGCCCATCTTGGACAGGACGGGGGTCTCGCCACCCACGTACCGGGTGACCTGGTCCAACTGGTCCGTCGGCACGAACAGCCGGTCCCCGGGGGCGCCGCGCTTGGACGAGGCATATTCCAGCACCAGGTATTCGCGCATGGCCTTGGTGGGTCCGGCACCGGTGGAGCGCTGCACCAGTTCAATGAACTTGCCCACGCCGTGCTGCTCGTGCACCACATAGTCGCCCTCGGTCAGCTGCAGCGGATCCACGGCGTTGCGCCGCCGCGACGGCATCTTCCGCATGTCCTTGGTAGAGCGTGCGGTGGCCCGGCCCAGCAGGTCGGCTTCGGTCAGCAGGCCGAGCTTCAGCCCGTCGAAAACGAATCCCTTGCCCGTGCTGGCCGTGGTGATTTCGATGATCCCGGGCTGCGGCTCGTTCTCCAGCGATTCGACGCGGGAGGCCGGGATCTGGGCATCGTGGAAGAGTTCGGCCATGCGGGCGGCGGGGCCCGGGCCTTCGGTCGCCACGACCACACGCCACTGGTCGCGCACGCGGGAACCGATGAACTCCATCATTTCGGCCACATCGCCCTGGTAGCCCCTGGGTTCCCTGGCCGCGATGGTCAACGTGTCGATGTCCAGCACCGTTTCGTCGTCCGGATTGAACGAAGTGATGGACCACCACGACACCTGCTGTTCCGCGGCCGCAGCCCGGGTGTCCCCCAGCGACCGGAAGCCGGCCTGCTCCAGATCCCCCTGCAGCGCCAGGTCCAGCGGTGCGTCCCCGCCCTCGGAAGCCGTCGCCCACGCGGCGGCCAGGAACTCGTCGTTCGTCGTCTCGAGGTCATGGGCGCGGCCGCGCACCTTTTCCGGTTCGATGACGACGGCGATGGAACCGGGCGGAAGCTCCCCGATGAACGGCACCATGGCGTCCACCAGCACCGGCGACAGCGATTCCATGCCTTCGACGGCGACGCCCCCGGCGATCTTCTCCAGCATGTCGGCCGCCGCCGGCATCTGCCCCTTCAGTTTGGCGGCGCGGCTCATGACCGAAGGCGTGATCAACAGCTCCCGGCACGGCGGCGCGTACAGCTGGGCGGGGTGCTTGACGTTCTCCCCGGCCAGGGAGCGCTGGTCGGCAACGGCGAACCAGCGCATCGATTCGACCTCGTCGCCGAAGAACTCGATCCGGACCGGGTGGTCGTCGGTGGGCGAAAAGACGTCCAAGATCCCGCCGCGCACGGCAAACTCCCCGCGCCGGCTCACCATGTCCACCCGGGCGTAGGCGGCTTCGGACAACCGCCGGACCACGTCGGTGAAGGCGACCTCGTCGCCCACCGTAAGCGAGACAGGCTGCAAATCCCCCAGTCCCTGCACGAGCGGCTGAAGCACCGCGCGCACCGGCGCCACCACCACCCGCAGCGGCGCCGCCCCGTCGTCGTGCTTCAGCCGGCGCAGCACCGATAGCCTGCGGCCCACCGTGTCCGACCGCGGCGACAGGCGCTCATGCGGCAACGTCTCCCAGCTGGGGAACTCCTCGATCGACTCATCCGGCAAGTAGCTGCGCAGCGCCGCCGCCAGGTCTTCGGTTTCCCGCCCGGTCGCCGTCACCGCCAGCACGACGCCGGGCCCGGACCCGTCGCCCGGCGCGGCCCCCTCGCCGGCGCCCGCCTCCAGCCCTTGCACCATTTCGGCCAGCAGGGCGGCCCGCAGCCCGGGCGGCGCACCGATCTGCAGATCCTCGCTGCGCTCTGCCACGGGCCGGGCCGACTGCAGCCGTACCTTCGCGAACGATTCGTCTTGGGCGAGGGCTGTGCGCAGTCCGTTCAGGCTCATTGTGTTCCATCTTCTTCCGGTCGGGCGCAACACGAATACCCTCCAGTTCGGCGCACCTGGATCCGGCGCAACTGAGGGTCAGGGACCAACTTTACCGCGCACAGTAGGATGGATGCTGGCCCAACCAGTTCCGACAAACCGGGAGTCTTCATGGCGCTCAGCGCTTCCACCACCCTGCCCTATCCCGCAGCCAAGGTCACCGAAACCTTCACCGACGAGGCGTTCCTGCGCCACATCAGCGAGTTGGTCGGCGGCACGCTGGAGTCCGTGCAGCGCGACGGCGATGTTGCGGGCGCCTTCACGCTGACCGTGGTCCGCAAGGTTCCCAGCGCGCGGCTGCCGGAGATCGCGAAGAAGATGCTCGGTGACTCGCTCACCGTCACCCAGACCGAACGGTGGCAGGCGCCGGCGGCCGACGGTTCCCGCACCGCCGACGTCAGCATGAAGGTGGCCGGTGCCCCGGTGGACGTCACCGCGGTCCAGCAGCTCGTGGCCGACGGCGGCTCCACGCGGGTGGACCTCAGCGGAGACGTGAAGTCTTCGATCCCGTTCCTGGGCGGCAAGATCGCCGCCGCCGCCGAGCCGATGCTCGGCAAGGCCTTGAACATCCAGGCGCAGCAGGCCGAGGCCTGGCTGTCCGGCCGCGCCTGATCCGGGAGCCGCTGCAGTGAATATTCCGGCTGTCCTGGCCTGGGTGCTGATCCTTGCCGGCGTCTGGGCTTTGCTTGTCTGGGCCCCGCATCTTGTCCGTGTGTGGAAGGATCCCCGCTCCACAGACGACAAGGGCGCCATGACCCGCTACTTCACCATGGAATTCATGAAGGCGACCACCTCCATGATCCTGGGCATCGCCACGCTGGTGATCGGCGCCCGCGGACTGGCGGGCTAGGCACCACGCTTAGAGGCCACAGGAGGGGCCGGGCGGCGCATGACGCGCCGCCCGGCCCCTTGTGCATCCGGTCAGTTCGCCGCCAGCAAGGCTTCCTCCAGCGCCACCCAGGCGAGCATGGCGCACTTCACCCGCGCCGGATACTTGGAGACGCCGGAAAACGCGGCCGCATCGCCGAGGATTTCTTCGTCGGCCTCAACACTCCCCCGCGAGCGCATCAGTTCGCGGAAGCTGTCCACCACCTTCAGCAGCTCCTCCCGCTCCATGCCCTGCGCCAGGTCGCTCAGCACCGACGCGGAGGCCATCGAGATGGAGCAGCCCTGCCCGTCCCAGCTGACGTCGGAGAGCATGGTCGCGGCGCCGTCCTCGTGCACGGCGGCGCGGAGCGTGATTTCGTCGCCGCAGGTGGGGTTGAGCATGTGCGACTCGCCGGACTTGTCTCCCGGCGGCGGATCCGCCAGGGGCGCCCCGTGCCGTTTCTTGGCGTGCTCCAGGATGATCTGCTGGTACAGCTGCTGCAGTTCAGCACTCACGTCAGTTAACTCCAAAGAACGGGCGGACCCCGGCGACGGCGTCCAGGAAGGCGTCGACATCGTCGGTGGTGTTGTACAGATATGTGCTGACCCGGGTGGTGGCCACCAGGCCGAGGCGCCGGTGCAGCGGCTGCGCGCAGTGGTGGCCGACGCGCACGGCGATGCCCTTGTCGTCCAGGAACTGGCCGACATCGTGGGCGTGGACCCCCTCGACGTCGAAGGCGGCCAGACCGATCCGTTCGGCCCCGGCGGCCGGGCCGAGCACCCGGACACCGTCGACGGCGGAGAGTCCGGCCACCAGCCGCTGCCCCAGTTCGGCCTCCCAAGCATGGATCCGGTCCATGCCCGTCTCCTGGAGGTAGTCGACCGCCGCGGCCAACGCCACCGCCTGCGAGATGCGCTGGGTCCCGGCTTCGAAGCGTTGCGGGGACGGCAGATAGTCTGCCTGTTCCATGGTCACGGTGGTGATCATGGAGCCGCCGGTCAGGAACGGCGGCATGGCGTTGAGCAGCTCCGCCTTGCCGTACAGCACGCCGATGCCGGTGGGACCGAGCATCTTGTGCCCGGAGAAGGCGGCGAAGTCCACGTCCAGCGCCTTCACGTCCACGGCCATGTGCGGCACTGACTGACAGGCATCGAGCACGACGACGGCGCCCGCCTTGCGGGCAAGCTTCACCAGGTCCTCCACCGGGTTGATGGTCCCCAGCACATTGGAGGCATGGGTGAACGCCACAACCTTGGTGCGCGGGCCGATGACGTGCGCCGCCTCGTCGAGGCGCAGCGCACCGGCGTCGTCCACCGGGATGAAGCGCAAGGTGGCGCCGGTGCGGAAGGCGAGCTCCTGCCAGGGGATCAGGTTGGCGTGGTGCTCCATCTCGGTAACCACCAGCTCGTCGCCGGGCCCCAGCGCGAAACGCGACGCGGCCGCCCCGCCGCGGCCGGCGCTGGCGTTGGAAAAGGCATAGGCGACCAGGTTGATGGCTTCGGTGGCATTGGAGGTCCAGACCACCTCGTCGATGCCGGCATTGATGAAACCGGCGACGGTTTCCCGCGCGTTCTCGAAAGCGTCGGTGGCGGAGACGGCCAGCATATGCGCACCCCGGTGCACAGCGGCGTTCCGCTGTTCGTAGTACTCCTGTTCGGCCTCCATGACGGAGAGCGGATTCTGCGAGGTGGCGCCCGAATCCAGGTACACCAGCGGCGAACCGTTCACCTGCTGGTCGAGGATGGGAAAGTCGTTGCGGATGCGCCGCGCTTCAGCGTTGTCGATCATGCCGGCGGCATGCTTGAGGGTTGCGGGGGTGGATACCACAGACACCTGAGGTGCTCCTTGGATCGATGGCTGGAACCGGTTTGTCCCGCTATTGGCCGACAATACGCAAGACAAGTCTGCGCTAATCATCCCACTTCAGCGGGTGCGGGGTCACCTGAGCCATGCCTTACCCGCGGGCCCCGGTCACCGCGGGCGGCGGCGAAACTGTCGTCGGTCCGCCCTTATCGGCTATATACAAACCCCTGCGGATTCGTTAGAAACGAACTGGAACCCCGTCATTGACCCGACCTGCAGGAGCCTGATGCCCGAACATTCCCAAACGCCCGACCACGACGAATTGCGCAAGGTGGCCGAAGAATCCTTCGGCTGGGACGTCCTCCGCGAGGGGCAGTTGGACGCCATGGCGGCGGCCGCCCGCGGTGAGGACGTCCTGGCCGTGATGCCCTCCGGGCACGGAAAGTCCGCCATCTATCAGGTTCCTGCCGTGGCGTTGCCGGGCACCGCCGTCGTGATTTCTCCGCTGATTGCGCTGCAACACGACCAGGTGGATGCCATCAACGCCGATCTGGGCGCGCAGCGGGCCTTCGCGGTGAATTCGCACGTGAGGTCCTCCGCGGAACGGGCGGCGTGGGACGCGGTGGCCGGCGGGGAGGCGAAGTTCCTGTTCCTGGCGCCCGAACAACTGGCCCGTGAAGAAACCCTGCGGCGGTTGGCCGAACAGGACATCTCGCTGTTGGTGGTGGACGAGGCACACTGCATCTCGTCCTGGGGACACGATTTCCGGCCCGACTACCTGATGCTGACCTCGGTGGTGAAGCGGCTGGGGCACCCGCCGGTCGTCGCGCTGACCGCCACCGCATCACCGCACACGCGGACGGAGATCGTCGACCGGCTGGGCATGCACGACCCGTTCATCAACGTGCAGAGTTTCGACCGGCCGAACCTGCACCTTCAGGTCCTGCGGCATCACGAGGACGGCGGCAAGCGGCGGGCCGTGGTGGACCAGGTGGCAGAACTCGGCGGGCCCGGCCTGCTGTACACGGCCACCCGCAGGGACACCGAGAGATACGCCGCCGAGCTGGCCGAGCGCGGCCTGCGGACCGACGCCTACCACGCAGGCCGGACGGCCGCGGACCGGGAGGCGATCCATGAGCGTTTCCAAGCGAACGGGGTGGACGTGGTCGTGGCTACCTCCGCCTTCGGCATGGGGATCGACAAGCCGGATGTGCGGTTCGTGGTGCACGCCGACATCCCGGATTCGCTGGACAGTTACTATCAGGAGATCGGCCGCGCAGGCCGGGACGGGGAACCGGCGCGGACCATCTTGCACTATCGGTCCGAGGATTTGGGCCTGCAGCGGTTCTTCGCCGGCGGCGCCCCCGACCCCGATGAGCTCGCGGGTGTCTTCAGCGCCGTCCGGGACCACGGCCCCCTCCGGCCCGCGGCGCTGCGCGAACACACCGGCCTGTCGCAGCGGAAACAATCCCGCCTGCTCAACTTCCTGGAGCACAGCGGCAGCATCACCGTGAACCGCAAGGGCTACCGGGCGGTCGGCGG
This sequence comes from Arthrobacter sp. Y3221160, assembly GCF_059092585.1. NCBI lineage: Bacteria > Bacillati > Actinomycetota > Actinomycetes > Micrococcales > Micrococcaceae > Arthrobacter > Arthrobacter sp. Y3221160. The sequence goes on from NZ_JBNHHU010000002.1 coordinate 262,547, forward strand.
CGCGGACCCCGCTTCCGCCGCGGAAAAGGCACTGGCAGAAGCCGACGCGCGGCACCGGATCGACGAGTCGCGGATTGAAATGGCCCGCGGCTACGCCGAGACGGATCACTGCCGCCGCGACTGGTTGCTGAACTACTTCGGCGAGGAGACGGACGGCTACTGCGGCAATTGCGACAACTGCGAGGCCACGTCCGAAACGGAGGTTGAAGCGCGGGAAGCTGAGATGCCGGAGGGCTACGAGATCCAGCGTCCGGTGAAGCACCGCGAGTGGGGGCCCGGCATCGTCATGGGCACCCAGCCGGACCGCATCACGATCCTGTTCGAATCGGTCGGCTACAAGGACATCGCCCTTTCGGCCATCGAGGCGGACGACGGCCTATTGACATAGGCAGACCCCGCCGGCTGGTGAGCCGGCGGGGTCTGTTTGCTGCCAGTTGTTGCTACGGCGTCGCCGGGCGGATGACGATGGTGCCCATGACGGCGTTGGCGGTGGCGCTGTCAGCGGTAGCGGTCAGGCCACCGGCCCTGGTACCGGACACCGGGCCGTTGCTGTCGGCGACCAGCCAGCTCAGGTGTCCGGTGCCCGTCCCGGCGCCGGTCTGGCGGATCGTCACGCCGGCAGGTGCCGTCCAGGACGTCGTCGAAGCGGTCTTATCCGCCCAGTACGACAGAACCCAGTCACCGGCCGCGGCAGTCATCACCGGAGTGGTGTGGGTTGCCCGGCTCACGGTTTCCCGCTCGAACCCGAAGGACGCGGCACTGATCTGTGCCCCGCGGTAGGCCGAGACCGCCAGCGAACCACGCGCCCAGTCGGCGGTGCGTACCGTCACCGTCGCCCCGGCATCCTGCGCCGTGGCAACCTTCGAGTACAGCACCGAGCGCATGGACGTCGTCCCTACCTCCGCAGCCAGGGTCCACCCGGCCGGCGGCGTCAGGCCGACCGTGGCCGAGTTCGCCGAGAACGCCGCGACCAGCACGTCGCCGGCCGCTACCTGCGCCGGCAACTGGACGCTGTGGTTCATGGCCGATCCGGTATTGGAGCTTGCCACCGAACCCACGAACGCAACCCTGGCAGAGGGAGGCGGCTGCGAGGAACCCGATACGGTCACCGTCCGGGTCACCGACGCGGTTGCACCGGCGGCATCCGTCACCGTCAGGGTCACCCCGTAACTGCCAGCCGCGGTGAAGGTGTGCGAGAACACCTCGCCCGTGGCCGAAGGTCCGCCCGCGACCCGCCAGGCATGAGATGCGATCGTACCGTCAGGATCGGATGACCCCGAGCCGTCGAAGACGCAGCTCAACCCGTTGCACTCCGCCGTGAACGACGCGACCGGCGCCTGGTTCTGCGGCGGAGCGGACGTGCTGGTTCGTGCGATCAGCGACCGGGCGGCCCAGTTGGCGCCGTCCAGGCCCGGGCCGCTGACCGCCGCGGTGGTGCCGGACACCCGGCCATCGCGGCCGACGGGTTCGGTCCAGTTCACCGCATTGAGGTTGCCGTTGGCGGAGGCCCAGTACAGGGTGTTTCCGGCCAGGAACATGCCGCTCACGTTGCGCCAGTCCACGCCGGCGGCTGCGCCGGTGATGACGTGCTGCTGGGCGCCGATGGTGCCGGTGTCCAGTTCGAAATACCGCATGTACAGGTTGGGCTGGCCCTGGACGGTGTAGTACATCCGTCCGTTGGAGTAGAACAGGCCGGTCATGCCCTGCAGCTCCTGGCCCAGGTTGGCCAGTTTGTAGCTGGAGGTCTGCCGGCCGAACGTGGCCAGGTCGGTCCTGTCCAGGTTCCGCAGGTTGACCTGCTCGGCCGCGCCGATCTGCGTTCCGTTGAAGGACCGCTTTTCCATGGTCCCGTTGGCCATGGCCAGGTAGAGCGAACCGCCGGCCACGAAGCCGCCGCGGACATTGGCCCAGTCCACGTTGCCGGAGGGCACCCCGGTGACCGGAGTGGCCCTGCGGCCGTCGAAGTAGACCTGCTGGACAGCGCCGGATCCCGACTTCAGGACATCCACGGGAAGCCGCGGTGCGCTTGCCGTAGCCGCCGCATAGCCGCCTGCCAGCGGGAAATGCGCGATTCTGGCCCGGTACTGGGAGTTGGCGATGCGATCGGTGTCGGACCCGACCCACAGGCCGGTGGCCGTGGCCAGCAGGTCGAAGACTCCACGACCGCGGTCACGTCCGGGATTCCACGCCAAGGCCATGCCGTTGGCGGAACTGATGACGCCAATGCCTTCGCGGACTTCCGCACCGGGTCCCGCCGCGTCACCCACGAACGGATTGTTCATCCAGCGGTTGTGCCCGCCGAAGTAGATGTGCGCGCCGACATGCTCCAGGGCATAGATGCTGTCGCCGCCGACCCAGTTGATCCAGGTCGGGTCGAGCTGCTGGCCGGAGGCGGCGCTGTCCCAGCGCGCGATGCTGTCGCAGAGGCTGGGCGGACCGGAGCCATAGCCGCCAAATGTCGAGACTGCCAGGTTTGACCCGTCCGGGGCGAAGTCCAGATCGTTCACATAGTAAGCCCGCTGGAAGTTGCAGCGGGCATCGTAGCGGTCCGTGTGCCAGTTTTGGTCCACCGTAGCAGTCGCACCGGCGAGATTGATTTTCGCGATCTGGTTTCGATCCGCCCCGTTGACGGTGGCGAAGTGCCCGGTGATGAACATGGTGTTCCCGTCCGGGGTGGTGTCGAACTTGTGCACGAAGACGTTGATCCCGGCGTCGCCGGTGCCTGTCGCGCCGCCGACGAATTCGAAGTTCACGGTGGGACGCAGCGCGCCGGACGATGCATCCAGCTCGGCTAGCTTGCTGCGTTGCTGCCCGCCAATGCTGTCGAACTCACCCCCGATGAACAGCCGGTTCCCCACCAACTTCATGTCGTGCACGACCGAGTTGATCTGCCCCGGATTGAAGCCGGTGACGCGGGCCCCGTTGCTCACCGAGAGCCTGGTGACCTTCTGCACGCTGGCCCCGTTCAAGGTTCCGAACTGCCCGCCGACGTACACGGACTGCCCGTCCGCGGATGCCACCACGCTGCGGACCGTGCTGTTGAAGTCCGGTGCGAACGAGTTGCTGATCGCGCCGGTGTTCTTGTTGAACGCGACGATGCGGTTGCGGACCAGTTCCGGGCCTCCCGTGCTCGCCTGCACCCGCGTGAACGAGCCGCCAAGGATGATCATGTCCCCCGCTTCCGCGATGGAGAACACGATGCCGTCGAGCACGTGCGGCGTGTAGTTGACCGGGTTCGCCCGCACCACCTGGGTGTGGCTAACGTCGGCGGCCACGGCCGCCCCGGGCGTTGCCAATCCCATGCCGGCGACCAGCAGTAGTCCCGTAAATATGGATAAGAGTCTTCGCATTGTTTATTCCTGTTCTCCCCCGTTTCCGCTTTCGCGGCGGAATAGCTGCGGCCCCTCATTCGGTATCCCGGACATGCAAATCGGGATCAAAGAAAAGACCCTAGGCTGCACCAATATTGCCGGGGATCAAACAAACGGGAAACACTCGGCGGGGGCCTGCGGCTACCAGTTCTTCTTTCGCACTACTCGAATTCCCCTTGTCCGCTACGGGTCGAATACCCGGTCTTTCCCACCCCGGTAACGGTGTGGGGAAGAGTCGGGTATTTGAAACCTTTTTCTTCCCACATGAAGGCCATACGATCGGGTCAGCTTCGTTCCCCGGCGCGTTGGCTCCGGGGTACGCCAGCCTCGTTCTTGAGGTTCATCTGGGGGGGAAGAATGAAACGAACGATGGCCCGTGGCTGTGCCGCGCTCGGCCTGGTTGTGGCCTTGTCCGCTTGCAGCGGTGGTGCCGATCCAGCGGCCGCCGACCTGCCCACTGTGGGCGGGAGGGCAAGCGGGACTCCGGCCAAGGCAACCCAGCCCGGCAGCGGCAACAAGAAGGAGGCGACGGCGAAACCGTCGCCCTCGGCCACGGCAGATGCCGCCAAGAAAAAAACGCCTGACCCAGCCGCCAAGAAGGACAAGCCTGACGCTGCCGCCTCAAAGGATCTACTGGCTGAACTCGACCTTAACGACCACGGCAACCTGCCGGCGGAAGTCGGCGAGGCGGGAGTGCTCGGCGAACCAACCGGCAAGAAGTTCGCCGAGATGGAGGCCAGTGAAATCCAAGCCGATTTCACCTGCACGGCGGACACCGCCCTGCCGAGCATCAACGGGCAATTCGTTGCCATCCATTTCTCGGTGAAGGCCCACCCCGAGCTGCCGGAATCCGGCTGGCCCTATTTCGCCATGTCGGTGCACGACTTCCGTGCCTGGGACGGCGACGGCGAACAGGTGGTGGATCCAGTCGGCAACAGCGCGGGCTGCGTGCCCGAGGCCGATCTGCTGCCCAACCCGGTGAATCCCGGCGGTGACGCCGAGGGGCTGATCATCCTGGATGTCCCGGAGGGCAACGGCTCGGCCTCGTTCCGGATGGGCGGCTTCGAGGGCGCTTACGGCTGGGAATGGTCCTGGTAAATAACGGCACAGGGGGCATCGTGATGTTGGGGGCAAAAAATCGGGTGGCGCTGCATGCGTGGCCCTTCGTGCTGTTCTTTGCCGGTTTTCCCGTGTGGTGGCTCCTGGGATTCGGGGTGCTGGGTTTCCTGCTGATGGCAGCTCCCCTGGGCTATCACCTGCTGCGACGGCGCGCAGTGCTGCTCCCGCACGGTTTCGGGATCTGGTGGTTGTTCCTGGCGGTGGCTGCCATCGGCGTCGTCGTGCTCTGGATTCCTGTCCCCGGGCTGCTGCCCGAAGAAGGACCCGTGCGCCTGCTGCCGTGGGCCTACCGCATGGCGTGGTTTGTGGCGGTAACCATCGTCATGCTTTACATCGGCAACACCTCCGAGCGGGAACTTCCCCGCAGGCGCATCGTGCTGCTGATGGCATGGATGTTCGTCATCACCGTCCTCGGCGGATATGCCGGACAGTTCCTGTCGCGGCTGGACTTTCCGTCACTGCTGGAGGCGGTACTGCCGGCCCAGCTGGCCTCGAACGCGTTCCTGAACGGCCTGATCCACCCCGGCCTGGCCCAAGTGCAGGGCATTCTGGGATTCGACAACCCGCGGCCGAAGGCACCGTTCGAGTATGCGAATTCCTGGGGCGCAAACTTCGGCATGTTCCTGCCGTTCTTTATGCTCTCCTACGCCTACGTGCGGAATTGGTGGCAGCGTGCGCTCTGGGCCGCGGTATTGGTGGCTTCGGTGCCGCCGGTTGTCTTTTCGCTCAACCGAGCGCTGTGGCTCGGTCTCGCCGTCCTGGCCCTGGCGGCCGGCATACGGATGGCGGTGCGCGGCAAAGTGGTGGTTCTTATCGCGATGGCCGCCGCCTTCGTGGCCGCCTTGATGGCGGTGCTGCTGACTCCTTTGGGCTACCTGGTGCAGGCACGCCTGGAAAATCCACACAGCAACCAGGGCCGGTTCAATCTGGCCAAGCGAAGCATCTCCACCATGCTGGAACATTCGCCCGTCATAGGCTTCGGCGCCCCGCGGACCCAACAGAACAACTTTTACTCCATCGCGGCCGGCGCAACCGCGGATTGCAGCCAGTGTTCGCCGCCGCAGCTGGGCACCCAAGGTGCGCTCTGGTACCTCATCTTCTGCACCGGGGTACTCGGTGCGTTCCTGTTCCTATGGTTCATCTTCCGGAGGTATCTGCCCTCGCTGCGGACACGCGACCGGGACTCGGCGGCCATGCTCTACGTCTTCCTCTTTTTCCTCTGCGTGCTGCCGTTCTACGACACCATCGCCGCCCCGCTGATGACCCTGATGATCGGCATCGGCCTGCTGTGGCGGCGGGAACTGGAGCAGCAGCCTCCGCCCCACCAGCCTTTGGCCACCCGCCGGAAGCAGCCAACGAAAGAGCCGGTTTCATGAAAGCTATCCGCAACAGCCCAGCGCTGGAGGACCTGATGTCCACCGTGGAGCAGTTGTTCCCCGATTCCAGCGTCAGCGCCGGCCCCGTCGGGCCCGGACGGCACGCCTTCCGCCTGGTGCCCGGCCCGCGACGGCCGCGCCTGCTGGTGCCGGCCCACTCCAGGGCGGCGGCAGCAGACGCGGTAAACCGCCCCAGCGCCAATGACTCGTTCAGCCGTTCGGCGCAGCGGTGGCTGCTCGCCAAGCTGCTGGCGTCATCGGTCGGCGGGACACTGATGCCCTACGGGCTGAACGTCACTCCCGGGTCCGGATCCATCAGCGACTACTTGGCCGACGTCGTCGGCGCCCCGGTGATGCTGTCCCTCTCCGTAGGCTCCGCGAGGGCGAACCGGAAACCGGTCTTGAACGTCCACACGGCAGACGGGCGGGAGATTGGATTCGCCAAGGTGGGACTCAACGGCTTGACGAACGCCCTCGTGGACCATGAGCACAGCGCGCTGCGCGCCTTGGCCAGTCACCGGTCGGCCTCTTTTGCAGTGCCCGAGGTGATTCACCACGGCAACTGGCGCGGCAACGCGGTCTTGCTGATGACCGCCCTGCGCGCCGACAGGCGGCGGGTACAGAACGGGGTCCCGGTTGCGGCGGCGGCCGCTATCGCTGCAACCGGTACCATCGGATCCTGCCCCGCCGAGTCGGGCCCTTGGTTCACCGGGCTGCGGCGGGAGCTGACGACGCTGCACGGCACGAGCGAGAGCGTGCTGCCGGAGCTGGCCGATGCCTACGGCGAGCGCTTTGCAGGCCTGGACGTGCCCCTCGGAGCGTGGCACGGCGACTTCGGCGCCTGGAATCTGGCTGCCACCGCCGGAGCGCCCCTGGTCTGGGACTGGGAACGGTACGCTCACGACGTCCCGCTGGGCAGCGACGTCGTTCATTACCTGGCCCACCCGGTGTTGCGGGCGGTCGACCAGATGGCCGCCGCGCGCAGCGCTCTCGGCGTCGACTGCCGTCCGGCGCTGGCACAGGCAGTCGCCCGCAGCGCCGGGCCGGACCCCGCCCGCGACCCCGCGGTACTGGACGCGCTGGTACTGGGCTACCTGCTGACCATCACGGCCCGGTTCACTCTCGACAGCCTGACCCCTGACGGGGCTGCAGTCCGCCCGTTGGCACGCTGGCACCAGCGGGTGCTGGCGGACCGGCTGGAGCATCCCGCCCTCACCACCCTCGGCAAGAAATGAGAGATCGATGACCCTGACCGAACGGCTCAACGGTTCCGCCCGCGACGCTGCCCGCACCGCGGCCACCTCGGTGGGGAGGCTCAGCGCCGATTTCCGGATGCGTCCGTCGTTCCTGATCGCCGGCGCCCAACGCTGCGCGACCACCAGCCTGTTCCGCATGTTGGCCCAGCACCCTGGCGTGCGCCCGCCGCTGCTCAACAAGGGCATTCACTTCTTCGACACCGCGGACCGGTTCCGGCGCGGGACGCGATTCTACGCCGGGCATTTTCCCCTGCGCCGCGCGCGTGGGCAGGAGATCACCGGCGAAGCCAGCCCGTACTACCTCTTCCACCCGCTGGCACCCGGACGGATTGCACAGGAGCTGGGACCGGTGAAAATTATCGTGCTGCTGCGCGACCCGGCCGAGCGGGCGTTCTCCGCTCACAAGCAAGAGTACGGCCGGGGATTCGAGACCCTTGGCTTCGCCGAAGCGCTGGCAGCCGAACCGGGGCGCCTGGCCGGTGAAGAAGAACGGATCGTCGCCGACCCGGGCTATCAGTCGTTCGCGCACCAGCATCACGCCTACCGTGCCCGTGGCCGGTACGCGGCACAACTGGAGCGCATGTTCGACGCCGTAGGGCGGGAGCACGTACTGGTGCTGGACGCCGACGACTTTTTCCAGCCGGGGCTGCCGCAGTGGGACAGATTGCTGGAGCACCTCGGGCTGCCGGATTGGCGCCCTCCCGCGGCCGTGCATTCCAATTCCCGTCCCAGCCGGCCGATGCCGGAGCGATTGCGCAGGCAGCTCCGCGACGATTTCGTTGACGACGACGAACGGCTCGCCCGGCTGCTGGGCGTCACTCCTAGCTGGCGCAGATAGCGGTGGCCGACATGAAGATTCAGGACCGACACCCGCACCGGCAGGCACAGCTCCGGCCCCCGGACCGTGGACATGGACTGAGGTATCGCGGCCTGATGCGCGACAACTGGCGGACCGGCTGCGCCGTTATTGCCGCCATGCTGGCCGCCGGGCTGGGACTACATGTCGCCAAGGAACCCGAATACACCGCCCGCACCGACGTGGTGGTCGTGGCGGTCTCGGACCTGGCCCTCAGCGACGCCCTGGTCGTGGATGTTTCCATCGACTCCGCCGTCCAGTTGTTGCTCTCTGACCGGGTCTTGGGGCAGACTGCGCGCGGCTTGGACTACCCGGGAGGTACTGCCGGGCTGTTGGACGACGTCACGGTTTTGCCCGTGGTCAACTCGCGGATCCTGCAGCTCTACGTCTCAGCGCCCGAGGCGCGGACGGCGTACAGGGCCGTCGCCGCCCTGGCCGAAAACTTTCTTGAGGTCCGCAGCGAATCGCTCGCGGCGACCACCCGGGACCGGGCGGAAACGATCGCCGCCCAGAAACGGGTCATCGAGCGCAGCATGCACGACCGGTCGAGCACGGCCCCTGCGAACACTGCCGTGGGAGTCAATACGCTCAGCCGCCAACACGCGCAGCTTGAGGCAGAACTGACGGCGCTAAGCGTCCACGACCCGGAACCCGGCTACATCTCCCGGCCGGCCGTGCTGCCCGACCGCAGCAAGCGCGCCGGGCTCCCCACCGCGATCGGGTCCAGCTTGGCGGCCGGACTGGCCTTGGCCGCGGCCGTGGCTGCACGCAGCCAGCGTAGGCACGAACAAAGGTTTCCACACGAGGGAAGGACGTCATGAACACACCTACCGGGCTGGAGCTCGATGCAGCCGTCGACGTCGTCATAGCCACGCACAACCGGCCGGAACTGCTCCGCCAGGCGATCGCCAGCGTCATGGCCCAGGATTATCCAGGCGCCATCCGTGTGACCGTGGTCCACGACCGGTGTGCCGAGGACCCGGCCCTGGCCAGAACCGAACCCCGTCGCCAAGTCCGGGTGATGTCAAACCGGCGCACTCCCGGCTTGGCCGGCTCGCGCAACACCGGCCTGCTCGCCGCCGACGCACCGCTGGTGGCGTTTTGCGACGACGACGATGCCTGGCGTCCGGAGAAACTGAGGCGGCAGGTGCAGACCATGGTCGACCGGGCCGCCACCGCCTGCGTCACGGGCATCGAAGTCCACTACGGGGAGAAACGGTTGGTCCGCATCCCCAACGTCCGGGAGATCACGGCCGGGCAGCTCACCGGCAGCAGGTTGACCGGGGCGCACCCGTCGACCTATCTCCTGCTGCGCGAGCACCTGCTCGAGAGAGTCGGGTTGGTGGACGAGGATCTGCCCTACGGCTACGGCGAGGACTATGACTTGCTGCTGCGCGCAGCCCAGCACGGGAAAGTGGCAGTACTCGGGCAGGTGGGGGCCGACGTGCTGTGGCACCCCGACGGTTCGTACTTTTCCCGACGCTGGGACGCGATGGCAGACGGCCTGGAGTATCTGATGGCCAAGCATCCGGCGATCGTGGCAGACCGCCGCGGCCGGGCGTGGATGCAGGGCCAGAGGGCGTTCGCGTTGGCTGCCCAGGGGAACAGCAGGGAGGCCGTGCGCACGGCGGCCGGGTCGTTGGCCGGCAGCCTGCTGGAGCCGCGGGCCTACCTTGCGCTGGCGCTGGTGCTGAAGCTGGTCAAGGCGCCGGTGGTGGTCCGGGCACTCAACGCCCGCGGCCGCGGAATCTGAGCTTCGCTCCGATGCGCGCCGCGGCATAGGCGGCGCGCAGCGGGGCGCTGAGCACGGCGGCGATCCGCCGGTCCCGCACCGGCATCTGCCGCCGCCAAGCCTCATCCAAACGGATGGGCAGCGCGCCGGTGCGGAACCGCATCGGGTTGCCGGCCACGGTGTGATGGGCAGCGAGTTGCACTTCCGCGGGGCTGATGTGTTCCATCGCCGCACCGGCGTTCACGCCGGCGAATCGGAGGACATCGTGGACTGTTTCGCGCGGCCTGGCCATGAAATCCTCATAGTGCACGGTCATGACCGGTACGCGCAGCAGGGTCAGAGCGTGGAAGAGGACTCCATACAGGGTCCAGCGGGTGACCGCGGCAGCGGTCGAGTACCGGGGCATCAGCGCCTCCGCGCCCGTGCTCTCGGGACGCCTCACAACTTTGGCCCATGAGTACGCCACCCCGCGCGGGTCCCGGACCACCAGCACGCATCGAAGCCGCACGTTGGCCGCACGAAGCAAGTATGCGTACGCGGGATGTTTGCTGGAGTCGATGATGAGACCGGCACCGCTGACCTGGGCAATCGCCCCGTACAGGGAGTCAAGCCGGTGCAGGAGGCGCTCCCGGGCCTTCCTGCGGCCCGGCAGCGGCAGCCCGGACGCCAGCTCCGGCAGGAAGCGGTTCCGCACGACCGCGAAGCGGTCCTGAATCGCCTGCACGGAATCCACCCGCGGCCAGCCGCCGTAAGCAGCCTCGCCAACCTGCTGCCAGAAACCGCACTGGCTGAACGGCAGGCCGCAACCACAGAGCTCGTCGTCGCGCAGCCCCCGTTCCCACAGATGAAGCACTTCGCCCACGCCGACGGCGTCGGGGCATTCTGCCAGGCAACGTTCCAACAGGGTGGACCCGCTGCGGCCGAATCCACCGAGCATCAGGACCGCCGGATGTTGCCGCCCTTGCAGCGCGCCGCCGTGCTCCCCCGGCGCGGTGAGTGGCGCCATGCGGCGCACGCCGCTGTCCTCCCGCTTTGCCGCATCCACCCGCGGCTTTACAGCCGGCCGAGCGCTTGACATGTTGATACCCATCACGACTCCCCCATGGCTGGAAGCCGTTCCCCGCGGCACGGCAATTGTGCCGGCCGTTCGCCCCCAGATTTGCCAATAATCACGGCGGCGTTGATTCCTGTCAAGGATTTCGGGGAAAGCATTGGCGCTATTGATGAAAGCGTTAATTTTTGCCCCAGCAGGCTATTCCACACGTTGTGGTTCTGTGCAAGACTGGGCACCACGCACCGCTTGGGGCATGAGGCGGGCGTTTTTGGGGAAAACTTTTGGGGGACGCCGGAGGCGGAAGCCGGCCGGCAAAAGTTGGGGGTTTAATCATGGACCATTCATCGGCGCGCCCAGCATTCTTTGGCCGTGCCATGCGCCGGCATTGGCTGTTGCTGCTGGCCGTGGTGCTGCTGGGGGTACTTGGCGCCGGAGCCTATGTTGCGGGCAGCGTGCCCAAGTATTCGTCGACCAGCGTTGTCTTCTTGGAACCGTTATCGGGCAATCCCTTCTCGCCGGCGACGCCGCCGACGCGAAACGAGCAGCTCGCCGCGTTAACCACCGAGGCCGGGCTGGTCCACACGCAGGCCGTGATCGGACTCGCCAGGGAATCTGTCGGAGATGCGCTCGGCGAAGATGCCGGGCAGCTCATCGCCACGGAGGTGCCGTCCAACTCCCAGGTAGTGCACATCACCTACACCGCTGATTCACCGGCCCAGGCCCAGTCCGTGGCCGGGGCGCTGGCCGAGGCCTACCTGCAGTACCGCAGCGACCGGGCCGCCGACGTACTGGAGGCCCGATCGGCGATGCACGATGAGCAGATCGCGTCCGCGACGCAGCTGCTGGACCAGGCCTCCGCCGCGCTGAACGAGGCGCGGGCCGCGGAAAAACCAGACCAGGCGGCCGTACTGGACCTCGAGCAGCAGGTCTCCCTGTACGCCAACCAGCTTGCGGAAATAAGGCTGGAGGCTTCGGACGCGCAGGCAGGATCCTTGGATCCCGGAGACATCATCGATCCGGCCAGCCTCCCCACCGTCCCTGACGGCGTGGACCCGCTGCTGATTGCCGGGGGGATAGTCCTTCTGGCCGTGGCAGTGGGCGTCGGGCTGGCCCTCTTGCGCGAGCATCTGCATCAGCGGATTCTTGACGGACCGGATCTTGTTGCCGCAGGAACAGCTCCGGTGCTCGGCACGGTGGAAGCGCTCGCGGCAGGGGGGAACGCGGAGACCGCCTTGGACGACTATCGCCGGCTGAGCAACGCGTTGCAGCGCGTGACGTTCCTGCCGAACAACACTGTCCTGCTTGCCGGTCTCTCGCAAGGAACGGCGGCACGGCAGGTGTCCGAAGGGCTGGCGCAGGCGTTCGAGGAAGCCGGTCTCCGCACCGTGGTGGTGATGGCGGACGGCACGGCGCCGCTTGATCGCAAGGCGTCCGCCCCCGGGCAGGACGGTGCAGCGGCCAGGGATGGCTTGAGCGAGCTTTTGAACGGCCAACGTCCGCCGTCGGAAGCCCGGACGCTCCTGGTTCCGGTTTCCGAGCACGTAGCGGTGCTGGAAACGGGGCGGGAGCCGCAACGCCTGTCGGCGCTGGTCCAGCACCGCGGCCTGGACACCGTGCTGGCCACCCTGCAGAACGCCTCGGATCTAGTGCTCGTTGTTGGACCTACCGCCGACTCGGCCACTGGCGGCTCGCTGATGCGCGCTTGCCGTGAGGCGGTGTTGGTCGCGGCACAGGGCCGGTCTACAGCCATGGAAGCGTCGGCGGCCCGCGAACTGCTGGGCAATGGTGGTGCCGCCATGCTTGGATCGGTGCTCCTCCGCCGGAGTTCCAGGCGGCGCAGGGCCACGCCGCCGCCGCCCGGGACCCAACGCCAGGAAGCGGCCAGCCTTGAACCGGTCCCGGTAGGGGGACCCGTCGATGGCGGGAGCACGGCGGACGGGCCAGGCTCAACGGGGGTCGACGAGCGCACCCGGCCGCTCTCCCGCAGCTGACCGGTGGCGTCTTCCGTGTTCGCCAAGGGTAACGGGCGCGTCCGGCAGGATGACGACGACGGCCAAGCCGCAGTCCGCCGGATAGCACGCTCCGGCAGTGTGAACATCCTGGGGAGCGGGATCTCTGCCGGGGCAAACTTCGTGCTCATTGTCCTGGTCTCCCGGCTCTGGGACTTGGAGACTGCCGGTTCCCTGTTCGCCGTGACGTCGCTGTTTTTGATTGCCTTGGCACTGTGCCAACTCGGCGTGGACCAGGGACTCATCCGGTCCATCGCGTGGAACAACGCTCGGTCCGAGAGCAGGCACAACCGCCGGCTGGTTGTGGAAGGCCTGCTGGCCGCCCTGGCCGCCAGCCTGGTCGTGATGGCCGCCGGAATGCTGCTGGCCGGGCCGCTCGGACAGCTGCTCGGAGGCGCGCCGGCGACACGGGACGTGATCGTGGTCTTCGCCGCCGCGCTGCCCATTGGCGCAACGTACGAGCTTCTGCTGGCCGTCTCGCGGGGACTTGCGCACATGCGGCCGACGATCGTCGTCGAGCGTCTGCTGCGCCCCTGCCTGCAGCTTGCCTGCGTCCTGCTGGCAGGCTTATCAGGTGCCGACGCCGTAGGGCTGGCCCTGGCCTGGACGGCGCCCTACCTGCTGGGGCTGGTTCTCGCGGCCGCGGGGCTGCTGCGGATCCTGCGGGCGAATCCGGGCTCGCTCACCGGCACCTCGCCGGCTGCCGTCATCGACTGTCCCAGCAGCGCCAATGCTGCGCGCGCCGCATTTTGGAAGTTCACGATCCCCCGCGGCTTGGCCCGGCTGGCGCAGGTCGGGCTGCAGCGGGCGGACATCGCGCTGGTCACGGTGCTCGCCGGGCCGTCGGCCGCCGCGCTGTACACCGCCGTCACGCGATTCCTGGTGGTGGGCCAGATGGCCACCAGCGCGATGCAACAGGTCAGCGAACCGCAACTTGCGCGGCTCCTCGCGCGCGGGCAGCCGGACCAGGCCAAGATGGTGGCACGGAAGATGACGCTGTGGGCGGTCATGCTGACCTGGCCGGTGTACCTCTTGATCGCTGCCTATGCCGAATGGCTCCTGGAACTGTTGTTCGGTTCGTCCTTCGCCCTCGCTGCCGGAAGCCTGCAACTGCTGGCCTGCGCCATGCTGATTGGCGCGGCCATGGGACCGCTGGACGTGTTGCTGTTGATGGCCGGACGCAGCAGCCTGTCGCTGATCAACGTCGCGCTGGCACTGGCCGCCGATGTGGTGCTCTGCCTGTTGCTGGTCCCGGTGCTTGGCATCTTCGGGGCGGCGGCAGCGTGGGCCTCGGCGATTGTGCTCAAAAATGTCTTGTGCCTGATCCAGGTGCACCGGACACTGCACATTGTGCCGACCTCGCGGGAAGTTGTGGCGATGGCCGCCTTCCTGTTGCTGGTCTTCGGTGCGGCGCCGTGGCTGGCCGCACATGTGCTGGTGTGGCCGCCGGCTGTCCAGGCGGCGGTGCCGGCGGCAGCCGCGGTGCTCTATGCGGCGGCGGTGTGGCGGCGCCGGGCGTCGCTGCTGCGCGGGACGCGGGCGCGGGAAGCTCCGGAGGCCGCCGCCGAACCGACAGGCACCCGAGAGGGCAGCCGGACGCACGCTGTCAGCCCGACTAATGCAACCACCCACCGGGTGTGAAGGCACACGCCGGAGGAGGATGCGGATGAGGCGTCGTGTGCTGCTTGTTGCATCAGTTGCCGCCGCGGTGTCCCTCCCCTCGTGCTCGCTGCCTTTCCCGCAGGCCGATGGGCGGGCGCAGCCGGCCTGCAACGTCCTGCTGGGCGTGGCCGCCAACCCGCTGCCGGGCCAGGACTGGGATGCCGCCCTGACCGATTTTGAGGCGGCGGCCGGACGGAACGTGGACGTGGTGCGCTATTACAAGCGAGGCCAGGAGAAATTGTTCCCCGATGAGATCGAACGCACACGCAGCAACGAATCGGGTCAAAACAGGATTCTTTTCTACAACTGGAAACCGGACGGGCTGACCTGGCGTCAGGTTGCCGACGGCGCCGCCGATCAGTACCTTAACCGGTTGGCCCGCCATCTGGCCGCGCATGCCAAGCAGCCGTTTTTCCTGTCGCTGAACGCGGAGATGGAAGACGAGGTCAACACGGACCCGGATTCCGGTCAGACTGCCGATGATTTCCGCCTGTTTTTTCGCCACGTCGTGTCGACACTGCGGTCCAACGGTGTGGACAACGTGGTGACGGTGATGAACTACACCGGTGCCGAAAAGTGGGCCATGAAAGACTGGTTCGGCGACCTGTACCCAGGTGACGACGTCGTTGATTGGATTGCGCAGGATCCCTATGCCTACCCCGAATCCGGCACCACGGACTTGGCGGGGCTCGTCAACCGCACGAGTGGCGGGGCCTGGCCCGGTTTCTATGATTGGGCGGTGGCAAACTACCCGGACAAGCCCCAGATGCTTGCCGAATGGGGTGTTGCGGCGGAACTTCCACCAGCCGGCGCCAAGGCGGACTTCTTCCAAACCGCCGCCGACGACCTCGCTGCACTGCCACAGTTGCGCGCGTTGGTGTATTGGAACCATTCCGGCCCTGACCAGGAAGACCATCTGGCGGTGGGTGACACCTCCATCGATTCGCGTCCGGAGGACTTGGCCGCTTTCCGCGAATTCATCGAAGACGGCGCACTGAATTCCCCTTCTGCATGCCGACTGGCGCACGAACAATGAGCCAGCGGGTGCGCCTCGCCGGCGAAAACAATGGGACGCACCCGCATTCCAGAGAGAATTCTCCTGCGCGCGGGGCCGGGTCACTTATTCCAGTAGCAGCACGGAAAAATACTCTATTTCCCCGGCGGCAGGGCTGCCAGAATATCGTTTCATGGACATGACTATCGGCTTCGCCGCGTTCGGCATCGGCATCGTCGTCGGGCTGACCGGCATGGGCGGCGGCGCTTTGATGACACCGATGCTGGTGCTCTTCTTCAACGTCCCGCCGCTGACGGCCGTCTCCAGTGACCTTTTGGCCAGCGCAGTCATGAAACCGGTCGGATCGGCGGTTCACCTGCGCCGGAAGACCGTGAACCTGCAGCTGGTTAAGTGGTTGGCTATCGGGGCCGTGCCATCGGCTTTCTGCGGGGTCCTGATACTCAAGGCGCTCGGCGACGACGCCCGGGTCCAAGACGGAATCAAACTCGCCTTGGGCTGCGCCCTGATGCTCACCGCCCTGCTCTTGGTCATCCGTGCCTACATCCGGTTGGTCGAACGAGCGAAGTCACGCGACGGGCTGGGCGCGAAGCTGCCGCTGGATAGACCGGAAGTAGCCGCCCGGATCCTGCCGACGGTGCTGCTCGGCGTCGTCGGCGGCATGATCGTCGGCCTGACATCCGTCGGGTCAGGTTCGATCATCATCATCGGTCTCATGATGATCTATCCGGGACTCAAGGCTTCCCAGCTGGTGGGCACGGATTTGGTGCAAGCCGTGCCGCTTGTCGTGGCCGCTGCCATCGGTCATATGCTGTTCGGGTCGCTGGACCTGGGAATTGCCCTGCCACTGATTCTGGGCAGTATTCCGGGCGTCTGGGTCGGAGCCCAGATGTCGTCCCGGCTCAGCGGTGGTTTCGTCAGGCGGGCGCTGGCCTTCGTCCTCCTGGCCTCCTCGCTGAAAATGCTGGGTGTCGACAACACCACGACGGGGATAATCCTGGTCGTGGTATTGCTGGTGGCACCGCTGGTCTGGATGTACATCCGCCGGCGCCGGGGCTTCCCCGCCCTGGCCTGGACCGAGAAGCACGAACGGGTCCGCGCAGCGGCTGGCCAACCGGCGTCGGAGGTGGCGCAATGAGTGACTGGTCCGCTTCCTTGCACGAGCCGGTGTTCGCGCTGTGCGGCGCCAGGCTTGACGAGCTGGAGTTGCTCACGGGCGGCTTGTACGCGCCAGCGGACGGCTACTGCCGGCCGGGCGACAAACCGGACGGCTGGCCGCACGAGTTCACGCTGCCCGTGCCGCCCGATGTCGCCCGGCGAGGCGCCGCCCAGGGTGCCCTCCTCCTGTCTGATCCGGAAGGCACGCCGCTTGCCCGGCTCGCGGTTGCTGAACGCGGCAACCGCGGAGAGCCAGACAACCGGGAGGCGGCGGCAGGCACGGGCGGCAACGGTACCGTTTATGTGAGCGGCACCCTGGAGCCGTTACAACGGGCAGAACACCCGCCGGCGCGGAGACTTCGCCTGACCGCTCCCCTGTCGGAGGCGGACGGCCCGTGCCTTGTTGCAGCCTTCGCCGTACCGCCGGAGCCGGCACAGATCGCCGAGGCGGTGGCCGCCGCCTCCGGAGCCGGTTGGCGCCTGTTGCTGACCGCCGTCGTGAGCAGTTCCGCCTCCGCCACCCGGGACCTCGGGAGGCTGCTGGACGCCCTGGACCGCTGCGCCCATCGGGTTTCCGGCGCCTTGGTGCGTCTGCTGGTCATACCGGATGCCCAGGACCATTCCCTGCTGCGAAGCCATGCGCTGGAGCGGCTTGGCGCCGCGGCTGTCATGGATTTCACGGCGGCTGATGCGTCCGGCGCCTCCCCTTCGCCACCCGCCGCCCCCGCCGCCGGAGCGCGGCCGGAGGGCCTGGTCGTGCTGTTTACGGGGCTTTCCGGCTCCGGCAAGTCGACCTTGGCCCGCCGGTTCACGGAACGCTTGCAGGGTTTGGATGACCGCGAGGCCATCCTGCTGGACGGCGACGAAATGCGCCGCATGCTGTCGGCGGGGCTGGGCTTCTCGCCGGCCGATCGTGAGCTGAACGTCCGTCGAATCGGTTGGGTGGCGGCACAGATTTCACGGGCCGGGGGTATAGCGGTCTGCGCACCGATTGCACCCTTCGAAGCCACACGCCGGGAGGTTGCGGCGATGGCCCGGGAGACGGGCGGTTACCTTCTGGTGCACGTCTCGACCCCCTTGGAGGTCTGCGAGGCCCGCGATCGGAAGGGCTTGTACGCGAAGGCTAGGGCGGGCCTCATTCCAGACTTCACCGGCATCGGTTCACCCTACGAAACGCCGCAGGACGCCGATTGCGTGGTCGACACTTCCCGGGTGGGCATCGAGGAGGCTGTCGCGGAGCTCCTCAGCCTGGTGAGAGCGGCGCAGAAGCCGCTTACTGCCGCGGCCAACCGCTAGGCGAGCCAGCGGAACCGGCTGTCCCTCACGTTCCAACCACCCTGCATAACAGCCCTGCCCGTGGCCTGGACCCACGGGCAGGGCTGTTATGCAGAGGCAGTATCAGGCCGTGGCGACGATCATTCCGGCCCCCACCGTCGCATTTGTAGCCTCGTCTATCAAGATGAAACCGCCGGTCTGCCTGTTCCTCCTGTACTCGTCGGCGAGCAACGGCGACGTGGTGCGCATCCTGATCCGGCCGATCTCGTTAAGGCTGAGCGAGTCCGGGTCGGGCCGGCGATGCAGGCTGTTGATGTCCAGCCCGTACTGCAGGTCCTTAACCAAGGCCCGCGCGCTGCGCGTGGTGTGTTTGACCGCAAGCTTCTGCCCCCGCTGCAGCGGCTTGTCGCTCATCCAGCACACCATCGCGTCGATGTCCTGGGCCACCATCGGCTTGTTGTTCGGCCTGCAGATCAT
This sequence comes from Arthrobacter sp. Y3221160, assembly GCF_059092585.1. Lineage (NCBI taxonomy): Bacteria > Bacillati > Actinomycetota > Actinomycetes > Micrococcales > Micrococcaceae > Arthrobacter > Arthrobacter sp. Y3221160. The sequence goes on from NZ_JBNHHU010000002.1 coordinate 280,904, forward strand.
GTCACCGCGGGAGATGTCCAAGTCGTCTTCGAGCCGCACGGTGACCGACATCGGAGCGAAGGCCTCGTCTACCGGTCCGTCCGGGGTATCGATGGCGGAGATCCGCGAAGGCAGGCCGCTGGGCAGGACGATCACCTCGTCGCCGACCTTCATGACGCCACCGGAGACTTGGCCGGCATAGCCGCGATAGTCGTGGTTGCGGTTCTGGTGCGGCCGGATCACGTACTGCACGGGAAAGCGCACGTCCACGAGGTTGCGGTCGCTCGCAATGTGCACGTTCTCAAGATGGTGCAGCAGCGACGGCCCCTCGTACCACGGCATGTTCTGGGACCGCGAGACCACGTTGTCGCCCTGCAGCGCGGACACCGGGATGATCGAAAGGTCGGTGATTTCCAGTTTGCTGGCAAATCCGCTGAACTCCTCGCGGATCTGATCAAACACGTCCTGCGACCAGTCGACCAGGTCCATCTTGTTGACGGCAAGCACCAGGTGCGGCACCTGCAGCAGCGACACGAGGAAGGCGTGGCGCCGGCTTTGTTCCACCAAGCCCTTCCGGGCGTCCACGAGGACGATCGCGACGTCCGCCGTGGAGGCGCCGGTGACCATGTTGCGGGTGTACTGCAGATGGCCCGGGGTGTCGGCGATGATGAACTTGCGCTTCGGCGTCGCGAAATACCGGTACGCGACGTCGATGGTTATCCCTTGTTCCCGTTCGGCGCGCAGCCCATCGGTCAGCAGCGCCAGGTCTGTGTACTCGTCGCCCCGTTCCCGGCTGGTGCGTTCGATGGCTTCCATTTGGTCACTGAAGATCGATTTTGAGTCGTAGAGCAGGCGTCCGATCAGTGTGCTCTTGCCGTCGTCGACCGAACCCGCAGTGGCGAAACGCAACAGATCCATCAGAAATACCCCTCTTTCTTGCGGTCTTCCATGGCCGCTTCGCTTACTTGGTCGTCCCCACGGGTGGCGCCGCGCTCCGTGACGCGGGTCGCCGCCACCTCTGCGATGACGTCCCCGGCCGTCGTCGCCGTGGAACGGACGGCGGCGGTGAGGGTGGCGTCGCCGACGGTGCGGTACCGCACCGTTTCCCTGAAGGTGCGCTCGTTGCCTCGCGGCTGACAGAAGCGATGCACCCCGAAGAGCATGCCGTTGCGTTCGAAGACTTCCCGCTCGTGGGCGTAGTAGATCGACGGAACTGCGATCTGCTCGTGCGCGATGTAGCTCCAAATATCGAGTTCGGTCCAATTCGAAATCGGGAACACGCGGATGCTCTCGCCCAGGTGGATTCGGGGGTTGTACAGGCCCCACAATTCCGGACGCTGGTTCTTGGGATCCCACTGGCCGAACTCGTCACGGAATGAAAAAACCCGTTCCTTGGCCCGGGCCTTTTCCTCGTCACGGCGCGCCCCGCCCATGAGGGCGTTGAAGCCGTATTTTTCGGCAGTCTCCAGCAGCACCGCGGTCTGGATGCGGTTGCGGGACCCGTTGGGTTCCTCCTGCACCAGCCCGCGGTCGATGGCATCCTGCACCGAGCCGACCACCAGGTTCACCCCGAGTTCTTTGACCAAGGAGTCGCGGAACTGCAAGACCTCGTCGAAATTGTGGCCGGTATCGACGTGTACCACCGGAAACGGTATCGGCGCAGGTGCGAAGGCCCTCGCCGCGAGATGCAGCATGACGATCGAGTCCTTGCCGCCGGAGAACATGAGCGCTGGTTTCTCCAGTTCGGCGGCGACTTCGCGGATGATGTAAATCGCCTCCGACTCGAGAAGTTTAAGGTGGCTCACGTGATAGCGCGGTCCACTGGTTGTTTCATTCATTTCTTTCTTCCCCCTTTGTTTGTGCCAGCCAGCACGTAACGGCCTATTCCCGCGGCAACCGGCTGAGCCGCTGCAACAGGTCGCCTGCCAGTTCCTGCCGGCAGACCAGCAAATCGGGCAAGTACGCACTCGGTTGGTTGTAGACCAGTGGCGAACCGTCCAGCCTGCTGGCATGCAGGCCACGGCTGCGGGCCACGGCGACCGGAGCCGCTGAATCCCATTCGTACTGGCCGCCGCTGTGCAGGTAGGCATCCACCTCGCCGCGGATCACAGCGGCGATCTTGTAGCCGGCAGAGCCCATCGGCAGGACTGCCGCGCCCGTTTCCTCGGCCAGCGCGCCAATGACGGCGGGAGGCCTGGTCCGCGATACCGCGATCCGCAACCGGCGGCCCGGCGGGAAGCGGGACGGTTGCAACCGGACCGCGGGGTCGGCTGTATCCAGGGTCGTGGAAAGTCCCGGCAGCGCGACGGCCCCAGCCCGCAGGCTGCCCCTGCACCACAGCGCCACGTGGACCGCCCAATCCCGGCGCCCTTCGGAGAATTCACGGGTGCCGTCCAGCGGGTCGATAATCCAGACCCGTTCGGCCCCTGGGCGCGCCGGATCATCCTCGCCCTCTTCCGACAACACCAGGTCCTGCGGCCGAGACCACCGCAGCGCTGCGACCAGCAGTTCATGCGAGCGCGCATCACCTTCTGTTTTCAGCCGGTCGGCTGTCCATCCCGCGACCGCGGCGTCCCACTGCAACTGCCGCAGCATGGCCCCGGCCCTGCCGGCGAGCTCCGGCGCCAGCGCGGTGTCCGGGACGTACCGTCCCAAGTCCAGGCGGTTGACCGCCTGTATATCCGCCCCCATCAACTTCCCCTTTCCCTGCTCAATCCCCTTGTTGCTGCCGGTACCGGGCGCCCGTCGCGTGAACGGCTGACCCTCAATAGGCGCCGGTTGGATTCACCATCACCTTCAACGTGCGCCACATGATCATGAGGTCCCCGGTCAGCGACCAGTTCTCCACGTAGTAGAGGTCGAGCCTCACGCTTTCGTCCCAACTCAGGTCGGACCGCCCGTTGATTTGCCACAGTCCGGTCAGCCCCGGCTTGATGTACAACCGGCGGCCCACGTGCCCCTCGTAGCCGGCCACTTCCGAGGGCAGCGGCGGCCGGGGCCCGACCAGGGACATTTCACCCCGCAGGACATTGAGGAACTGCGGGAGTTCGTCCAGCGAGTACTTGCGCATCCAGGCGCCCACCTTGGTGACACGAGGGTCAGCCCGCAGCTTGAACAGCGGCCCGCTGCCTTCGTTCATAGCCTTGAGGGCCTCAAGTTCAGCCTCAGCGTTGGCGGTCATGGACCGGAACTTGAACATCTCAAACGTCTGTCCGTTGCGGCACACCCGGCGTTGCTTGAAAATGACCTTGCCGGGCGAGTCCCAGCGGATCAGGCCGGCGAAGACGGCGAAGGCCGGCAGCAGGGCAAGCAGGGCGGCAGCGGAGACGACGACATCGACGAACCGCTTGAGCAAGTACCGGTAACCGGAGAACTGCGGCCTTTCGACATGCATCAGCGGCAAGCCCTCCACCGGACGCATCTGGATCCGGGGACCTGCAACGTTGGTCAGCGAAAGCGCGACCACCAGCTCGGTGGCGCTCTCCTCCAGCCGCCAGCCGAGTTCCCGGAGGTAGCCGCTGCGCTGCCCCACCTGTCCCGCAACGATGACGGCGTCTGCGCCAAGGATGTCCACGGCCCGCTCAACATCGTCCAGCCCGGCCACCACGGGGACCTGCCGTGCCGCGAGGGCGTCGCTGTCGGCCGGGACGCCATCCAGCGCTGCCCCCACCACTTGGTACACGGCGCCGGATTTCTTGGCGATCTGGTCTATCACGTAAACGACGTCTTCATAGGCACCGAGGACGACGACCTTCGAGAGGTAGTGTCCGTTCTCCCGCTGCTTCGTCAGCCACCGCCGCCAGCCCCAGCGTCCCGCCAGCAGCGCGACGATGCCGACCGGAACTCCCGCCACGAATGGAGGTGCCAACTCCTCCGCCTGCAGGGCCAAGAGGACGACGGCGAGCATCCCGTAGGCGCCGGAGCTTGCCCTGATCACCTTCTTGTACTCGGCGGCCCCTACACCGATCACCCGCAGGTCCCGGGTCCTCCCGACCGCGAGGGCGCAGGCCATGACAGCGCCCGTGACCAGCGCAAGGGTCGCACCGGCCCCGGTTACCCGATCACCAACGAGCAGCAGTGCCACAGCTACCGAGAGCACGAGGATGGCAGTGTCCGTAGCGAGCAATTTGGCCTGGTAGCGGCGGGCCCACGGCTTGGACGTGCGGCCGCGCGTTCCCGGACGTGGAACAGCCGGTTTCAGGAGCGTCGGTATGGAAAGTTTCGGCGCAGCCGGCGTCTCGAACCCGAACGTTTCCGCGGCGACACCCACCAGCGGGGCGACCGTGCGTTGCAGGTAGCTGTCCGTGGACACCTGGGCATCATGCATGGCTAGCGCTTCCCTTCAAGAACCGGAAAGTCCGGCGTAGTGATCGTCGACCTGTGCGAAAAGACCCGGCGGCTGGCATCGGCTGCGCCGGCGGCCTCGGAGACACGCGCGGTCTTCGCCGCCTTCATGGCGTCTTCAGCAGGGCTGCCGCTGCAGCCAGTCGCTCGAAAGCCGAGCGGCCGACGCTTCCCGGCGCGCTCCGGCTGGACGTTAACTCCTGCGATCCCTCGCCAACAGAAAGTTGATTGGGTGCCTGTTGGTCTGCAGAGCCGGCTACGGGCCGTGCCGGCACGCCTGCCCAGCATTCTTCCGGCGGCACGTGTCCCAGGACGGCCGAGCCCATGCCCACCGTCGCGTCCCGTCCGATGCCAACACCGGAGGCGACGCTGCAACACATCTGTAGCCAAGCTCCACGCCCCACCTGCACGTGGTCGGCAAGGGCCGCCCCTGCGCCCACGGTGGCAAATGCGGATACTGCCACATCGTGCGACAGTGACACCCGCGGCATGATGACGACGTGTTCCCCCAGGGTTACTCCCGCGGCCAGGACACTTTCCGCCAGGACAAGGCTGCCGGCACCGACCCGGACACCCGCCGAAAGCGGTGCGCGGAGGCCGACGAATGTCGCGTAGCGTTCCGGCCCGGCTCCGTACTCTGCCAACCGGTCCACCAACTGCCGGCGGATGGCCGGGGATTCGTGGCACACCAAGAGCCTGCAATCCGGGTACCGGTAAACCGCCTCGACGGGCCCAAGGACTTGCACACCATCTACGTAACGTCCATGGACATCCGGGTCCTCATCGAGCACGCCGACTACGTCCCACCCACCTGCAGCGCGCATCGCTGCCAAAACTTCCCTGGCCAGTCCCCCTGCCCCCAGCAGCAGCACACGAGTTACAGAATCCCCCATTGCACATCTCCCCCCAGAAATGCACTTCCCGCTATTGTCCGGCAGCGGATGCCGCAGCCGTCCTTTATACATGTACGGGTTACTTGCCCCCAGCGATCCGTAGACTCCCTGCGTCCTTGCAGGACCGGTGTTTTCCGTACCCTCAGAAGCCTACGGGGGCGCGCCGGAGTGCGTGCGCGTACCGGCTACTGGACTGTCCGGCGCGCTACTCAGGTTTCTGCTTCCAATTTTTCGGCGCAGGGGGTTACCAGCGGGGTGCGAAGAGGAGGGCTTTGCCGGTTCCGGGACGCCTGATACCCGGACATGGAACGACCACTACCGGCGGCATACTCGCCTCTGGCAGTGGTCGTCCCCCCGGGCCGCTCCTACAGGTGTTCGCGCCCCAGCTGCTCCCGGCGGTTGATGCCCAGCTTCTCGAACATGCGGTAGATGTGGCCTTCGACGGTCCGGACCGACAACGAGAGCGCGTCCGCGATCTCCGCATTGCGCTTGCCCGCGATGACCAACGCCGCGATGTCGCGTTCCCGGCGTGTCAGCGACATCGAGGACGGGATCTCCCGGGCGACGGGTGCCGCCTCCTGCCACTGCCCGAGCAGTGCGCTAATGCGTCTTTGCGCAGTCCTGTTGCGTTCCGCCTTGGCAATCCGGAGCGCCTCAAACAAGGTGTGGAGCCCAAGGGAAACCAGCCCTGATGAGTGCACTTCCTCGGCCGTGTGCACTAATTGCTCGATTCCGCCTATATTGGCAGCCTCGCAGTATTGGGCTGCCAACGCGGCCTCCCTTCCCTCAATGGAAGCGGCCAACGAACCGACCTGGCCGATCCTGCCCATGTCACCCAGCTGAATGGCCAGAAACCTCAAGGCGAGTTCGAGGGAGCTCCACCCCCGACTCCCCGCGGTGTCTGCCAGGGATTGCAGTTCGGACAGCGCCTTGGTGCCGGGAAACTGGAGAAGCCGGGCGGCAGCAGCCAAACCGTCGCTGAAAAGGCCGGATGGAGTAGCGTTTCCGGTCCCGGCCATTGCGTAATCGGACAGGTACTGCCCGGCCGGCTCATCCTGCCCGTTCAACATCGCCACATACGCACCGACAGCGAGCGCCACTGGGCGCAGGCCCAACGGGTCGTGGTGCTCCAGTTCCCCGGCTGCTCCGGCCAGCATACGGTGAGCCTCGGCATAATCGCCCCGGCGCCCGAGGATGATCCCGGCCGCCACATCGACTGCTCCGCCGTAATGGACCAGCTCGTTCGGCCTTGCGGCCCGGAATCCATCCACTGCTTCCGCGGCGTCGCCCCAGCGCCCCGCCGTCAGCAGCGCCGCGATATGGCGGGCAACGACAAACGTCCGGCTTGCTACCTGCGGCTCGTGCACTTCCAGCGCCTGCAGGGCCTTGGTCGTTTCCGCTGCCGCGTGATCCGCTCGCCCGGTGACCGTATAGACCTGTGCCAACAGCGCGCGCGCCAGCACCAGGCAATCCAGGTCCTGGGCAGATGATGCCTCCGCGACGAGCACCGTCAGGGGCCCGCTCGCCGCCGTGTGTCCGCCGTCGGCAACAAGATGGCGCAATTCAAGCAGCCGGAGGCTCCGGTCCAAAGCCTGGTCCATACCGGGCTTTGACTCGGAATACGTCGGCAAGCCCTTTGCTTCGGCGGCCCAGTCCTCCAGGCTGCGGTGCGTCCAAATATCGGCGGGATACGGCCGTTGTACTGCCAGCAGTGCTGCGTCCCGGGCCTGTTCCGCATTACCGGCCGCCGCGACCAACCCCTCGATGAGGGGCCCGGACGTGGGATCGGAAGGGCAAACTGCCCTGGCCCGCTGCAGCTGGGCCGCCCAACGGAACCCACCTGTCGTAACGGCGCCGGCTGACCGTACGGCGAGCCTTGTTTCTCCCGCGTTGTTGGCCGCCGCGGCGGCCTTCACCAGCTCATCATCCGGCAGTTGCACGCCGCTATCGAGCGCCCATTTTGCACGCCGGAACAGCATCTCGCCCGATCCGCTGACCGGCAGGACTTCCTCCAATTTCCGGTACAACCTCAGCCTTCGGAACACCGGCACCAGAGTCGGCAGGGCCTGTGCGTGAACCGGGTTCCGCAACCAGATACGCGGTTCGGGCGGCGGCGAAATCTCGATGAGTCCGTTTTCCATCAGCCGGTCGATGGCCTGCACGTTCCCGCATTCGAACATCACCGTTAGGGGGACTGCCCCGAGCAAAGCCACGAAATCCAATACTTCGCGCTCGTCGGCGCTTAGTTCGCTGAGCTCCCGCTCGATCAGCTCGGAGAGGCGGGCGTCCGCCTCCGGCAGCGCATCGCGCATGAGCCATACGCCGCGGGTCCGGACCAAGCGCCCGGCCTGCCGGGCCTGCTCCAGCAGGCTTAGCAGGAAGAGCGGGTTGCCGCCGCTTGCCCGGGCAAGCGCGGCACTGGCACTGGCCGCCGTTTCCCCACCGAGTACCTGGTTGCACAGTTGGTGTACCTGCCTGTCGGTCAACGGGTCCAGCGACCGGCGGTGCAGCAGCCCCTCGACCGCCTCTCCCAGGATCGTGGGCGGTTCGGCCAGGCTGGGTCGACTGAGCAGCAGCGCCTTGACCTGCATCGAGGCGACCAGTTGGCCAAGAATTTCCGCGCTTCCCGCGTCCAGGTCGTGGGCATCGTCGACCACGAGCAGGGCCGGCTGCAGGCCGGTTGCGTCTGCCTGCAGCCGCTCCGTCAGCGTGCGCATGGTGGAAAAATGCGAGCCCAGTTGCTGTGCGGTCAGATTCGTGAGTAGCGGGGCCAAGGCGCCGTACGGGACCGAGGAGAAGGTGCGGCTCGCATTTACTCGAAACGGCCGCACATCGTCCGACAGTTCCTGCAGCACGGCGGCCGCCAAGGCGCTTTTGCCCAGCCCGGATTCAGCGACGATCCATGCCCCGTTGCCATTGCGGATGTTCTCGGTGGCAGCTATGACATCGGCGTCCCGCCCCACCAGCCTGCGTCCTTGACCTGTATCAGTCATGACGCCGACCCCGCCGCTCCCAGCAGTTCGCGCAAATCGGCGCGGCCCGAGACATGGAGCCGGGCGAACATCTTGCCCAAGTGCCAATCAACGGTCCGTGGCGACAGATGCAGCCTTCGGCCCAGTGCCGCACTGCTGCTGCCTTGCGCGGCCAGTTGCGCCAAGGTCAGTTCGAAGGGACTCAGAGACTCCAGCATGGCAACGATGGTGCTGGAGTCCTGGAGCATGCGGTAGCCCGCGTTTTCCAAGGCGCGCGCCTTACGGGCCGCTGCGCGGTCGCCTCCTGTGACCGCAGCGCTCTGGGCGGCACGGGCGGCGTCGTAGCTGAACAGGACGTCGCCCAGCGCCGCTGCACTTTCGGCTGCTTCAAGCAGAATCACGGGGTCTTGGGACATCAGACCCTGGCTGTACTCATGGCAGAGCCGTGCGGTTTCGCCGTCGCAGGCGGCAGCCGATGCCTGCAGCTGGCGGGCATAGGACCTGCCGCCCACCCGCGCTGCGGCAGCATGAAAAATCATGGCCGCACCGGAATTCCCGGCGGCCAGTTCTTCGGCGCCCGTCTGATCCAGCGCCGCTGCTGCGTCGTCATCCCGCCGCAGCCGCTGGGACGCAAGGATGCTGAAGTATTCCGTGGCCCGGGCCGTCACCCGGCGGGGACGTCCCGGTGAAGAAGCGGCTGCGGCCAGGTGGCGGCGGGCATTCTTCTCATCCGACAGCAGCGAGTAGGCGTAGGCGGCAGCGGCGTTGGCAAGGCCGGCGCCGCCGCTGTTACCGGCGACCTTCAGTTGGCTGATGGCCGGCAGCAGGGCAGCAAGGGCCTTTTCGGCCCGGCCGGCGTGGGCGTGGACCAGCCCCAAGGCAAGCTCGTTCCCGTTGCTGTACGGGGACGTCCCCCGCTGCGCCGCGGGGGTCTGGCAATAGGCGAGGCATGAATCAAGCCGCCCTGCCACGATGAGGGACGTGAAAATCCGGGTTTCCACGAAGTCACGCAGCACCTTGGGCAGGCGCCGATCCGCCAGCTCCGCGAGCAGCATGTTTCCCAGGTTATGCGCTTCCGTTTGCCGGCCCATGACCGCCCATGCTTCGCAGAGAAGGGCTCCGGCGCGGAGCCTGGTCTGCGACGGTTTGTCCCAGTCGTCGCGCAGCAGCTTGACCAGCTTGGAGACTTGCCCGTACCGGCCGTCGAAAGCGGCCTGGTCTGCTTCGATCAGCAGGGTTTCATCGATCGTGGTTTCCAGTATGTCCTTCGCACGGGCTGCATCACCGAGAACGTGCCCTTCATTGGTCTCCGTCACCGCTTGCAGTTCTGCGGCGAGCCTTGCGCGCAGGTTCCTCAGCTCCTCCAAGCAGGGGTCGATGGTTCCGCCCGTGGCCCGCGAAACGGCGAGACGCTCGCCGGCCAGCGCGACCAGGGCAGCCATGGGGTCCTTGCCGTCCTCCGGGAGGTGGGCCGCCAGCAGGTCTGCGGCCTGGCTCGGCTTTCCCAGCAACAGCAGTGCCCGGGCTTCTTCCCGGAGGCCGGCCGCGCAGCGGTGTTGCCGGCCCAGCGCCCGGACCAACTGCAGCGCGCGTCCCGGCTCCAGCTGGTCGTTGGCGGCGGCAGCAGCCCGCAGGGTCTCTTCCGGGTTCAGCGCGGCGCCCCCCTCCAACGCCCAGATGCCGAGATCCGGCAGGTAGCGCTCCGGCACTTCCGCGGGGTGCAGCACGTGCGCGACCTCATCCCACAGTGCACGCGTCCGGCCGGGCGTGAGCATGCTCTTGACGACTCCGCCCAGGAAGTGACCGCCCACCCGCACCAGCGGGTCGGCGCCCAGGTCGACCGTGATGGTACCGCGGGCCTCCAAGTGTTCCAGAGTCAGCGGGTCGGCCAACCGCTGAAGAGCCGAGAGCGTGACGCCGCCCGCCAGCGCCAGTTGCTCGACGAGGCGCCGATGCCCGGGAGGCAGTTGCAGCAACCGCGGCCGCATCACCTCTGCAATGTCTCCCGTGAAGACGAGCGGCTGCGCCAACACCCACGTCCCGCCCTGCTCAACCAAAGTCCGTGCTGCCACCTGGTCTCGGGCCAGAACCCGCAGGTAGCGCGGATTTCCACCGGTGTTCAGCCACAGCGACCGTGCAGCGACGGAAGATATGTTGCCCCCGAGAATTTCGGTCAGCAGCGCCTCACTGTCTGCCGGATCCAGCGGAGCAACGTCGAACCGGCGGAGGTCTCCCTCGATCCACAGCTGCATAAAGGCGCGGTCGCCGGCCGCAACGTCCTGGCTGGCCACAAAAAGTGTAACGACTCCGGCGCGCGCCAATTGGGCCAAGGCAGCGGAGGTGAACGCGTCGAGATTCTCGGCGTTGTCCACGAACAGGACAATGCGTTTGCCCTTGGCACGGTTCAGCAGCGTAGCAGCGATTCCCTCAAGAACGAGCGCCGGGTGCTCCAGTCCGTCGTCGCCCACTCCCCCGAGCAGGATTCCCAACGGGGCGTAGCTGGTGCGGGACGAGGCCTGGCTTCCCCGGACAAATTCGACGTGTGTTTCCGGGCCGAACCACTTCAGCACCTGCTGGGCGATGGTGGATTTCCCCATGCCGGCGGCACCAATCACCAGCACCCCCTGCTGGCCTTGTTGCAGTGCCGCGAAGATGTCCTCTGCCAGACGGCGGCGGCCGGGTGAAATAGAGTCGGCAAGCGGACCATTAAACGGCCCATTAAAAACAGCAGTCATCAGCGTCTCCCCCCAAAGTCGCTCAGACGCGGCCATGCATTGGCATCGGCCACGCGTTCGCACCGGCCACGGGCTGCGTTCCCCCAAGGTCCGCAAGGCCCGGTCCCCAACCGGTGAGGTCCACAGTCTAAAGCCGATTCCGCGCCGCGTCTATGGAGGGGGTGTCTCCAAGTGCGCAACATGCAGGTAGCAATCGTGCGCCCCGGTCAAGTAATGCCCGTACCCATCACCGCAAAGCCGAGTGTTCTCCTGTTCTGCTCCGGGAAAGCATTCTGGATCCTCGCGCGCATTCTCCGGCAAGCCCGGTAGCGGAAACGGCCCAGGCCGGGGCAGCTTCGGGATCCCGGTAAGCACCACTCGTGTATCGGCCGCCACCTGTCAATAGGCTCGCTTTATCACCGCAGAGGTCGGTGATCCGGGGTGCCTTGGGGCGCATCCCGGTAGGGGGAGGACGGCGCATGAAAATCATGTTCGTGACGTCGGCGGGCGGGCATCTGGCCCAGCTGCTGCCGTTGGATAAGTGGTGGAGCCAGCACGCCCGCAGTTGGGTGACGTTCCAGCGGCCCGAGGTCGAGGCTGCTTTGCACAACGAAAACGTCACCTGGTGCTTTTATCCCACCACCAGGAATGTCCGCAATGCCATCAGAAACCTGCTTTTGGCCTGGCCGACGCTCCGCCGGGAGCGCCCCGACGTGGTGGTTTCCGTTGGCGCCGGCGTGAGTGTCCCGTTCTTCCTGGTCGCCCGCCTGCTCGGCATCCACACGGTGTACATAGAGTGCTTTGATCGGATTACCATGCCGACCCTGAGCGGCCGCGTTTGCTACCCTTTGTCCGAGCTCTTCTGCATCCAGTGGGAAGAACAGCGGCGCTTCTACCCCGAAGCCGTGAATATCGGACCGGTACTGTGAACAGCGCGCACCCCGCTCCGCAGGTCGTGGTCTCGTTGGGAACCGACCATCACACGTTCGACCGCTTGGTCGACTGGATCGACGACTGGCTGGCCGGTATGCCCGACCCACCGTCGTGCCTTGTGCAGCACGGAGCCAGCCGTCCGCCCCGGCACGCAGACGGGGTCACCAGGATGCCGCGCGAGGACTTGCTGGCACTGTATCGAACTGCCACCGTCGTCGTCGTCCAGGGCGGGCCAGGCTCCATCCTCGATGCCCGTGAGGCCGGCCATCTGCCGATCGCGGTGCCCCGGCGGCCGGAACTGCGGGAGGTCGTCGACGGGCACCAGATTGCGTTTACCGAGACGATGGCGCAGCACGGGGACGCGATCCTCGTGCAGGACCAGCGGTCGTTGGCCGCCGAACTCGAGAGGACGCTGCTCGACCCCTCGTCTGTTCGTACGCCGCCGCGCGTTTCTTTGGCAGCCGAGGCTGCCGAACGGCTCGGCGCGGCAGTCGAACAACTGGAACAGACACCCACCGGGCCTATTGCGCTTCGCCGTATCCGGCAGCTTCTGGCGCTGCGGCAGAGGGAAGTCCACACGCACGCGGGGTTAAAAGCTCCCCGCGTCGTTCGAAACTAGGCCTGCGGCAGTCCGGATCGAGCCGGAACCGCCGTAGTCCCGCTAGACGGGGACGAGCCCGCCCTGCGCAGGCGGGCAGAATCCCTGACCGAAGGGTTGCGCTGCGTTAAATGCCCCCGACGCAGCGCAACCCGAGGTTTGCCCGCGGCACGCCTGCATCGGAATGGCCATGAAAAAGGGGCCGACGATGGGATGGGGGTGGCCCAGTCTCGGAGGCCGCCCATCGTCGGCCCCGCTCAGGGAGCCACTCAGGCTGAAACGATTTTATGCACGGTTGGTGCGGGCGTGCCAATCCACGGTTGTGTGACGCCTTGCGCCGGCGCCCAGCCCTCCATCGCGGACCTGCGTTAGGCGGCGACTCAGTTGACCGTCCGCTACGACGATCCCTGTTGCTTCCGCATTGGACCGTCTTTCTTCCCGAGCCCGAATTTCTTCGTTATCCAGCAGAGACCGACGGGGCCTGGGGGGAAGGTTCCGCCTTCGCGGTTCCTCTGGCTTTCGCCAACCCCGCCGGTCGGCTGGATGCGCCCGGGCCCTTCAGCTCCACGCGCACGGTATTGCGACTCCGCCCTTGACGGCGCAACAACACCTTCTCAGCGTAAAGAGCCGAGGGCGACCTGACACGAGTAGTCACCACTCGTTCTTGGGTTAGGTCGCCGCGCCCATGACCCGCGGGATACCCCTGCGGTCTTCCTGACACTCACCCCTGCTTGGCGTTGGCGTGATACTTTTGCTGCGCGGCGAGAAGCCCGTCGGACAGGAGCAGTTCCACCGCGTCTGCTGCATCGTCCAAAAGGAAGGGAAGGTCTTTCTTTTCCGCCGTCGAGAAATCGCGCAGCACGTAGTCCGCCGTATCCATCCGGCCCGGCGGGCGGCCAACGCCTATGCGAATCCTGTAGTAATCCTTGGTCGCCAGCGCCTTGGACATGTCGCGGAGTCCGTTGTGCCCGCCCTCTCCCCCGCCGATCTTGAGTTTGATCGTATTGAAGGGGATGTCGATCTCGTCGTGCAAGGCGACCACGTGGTCCGGTTCGATTGAGAAAAACCGGCACAGCGCAGACGTCGGTCCCCCGGACAGATTCATGAACGTCAGTGGCTTGGCGAGCACAACCCTGGGCCCGCCAATTTCCAGGCGCCCTTCCAAAACCTGTGCGTGCGCCTTGTGCGACTTGAACGAACCGCCGACCCTGCCGGCCAGCTCGTCGAGGGCCATCTGGCCGACGTTGTGCCGATTGCCGCTGTAGCCGGGGCCCGGGTTTCCCAAACCGATTATCAGCCAGGTGTCGGTGCTCACGTAGACGGGTGCTCCTCGGACGGTAGATGCGAAGGATTCAAGATCATCCTAGGGATAGACCAAAGCCCCCGGCGAATGCGCACGCGCGTCGCCGGGGGCTTTGAGGCCGTGTTGTTACTCGGCCGGGGTCTCGGCAGCCGGCTCGGCGGCTTCGCCTTCAGCGGCTTCAGGCTCGGCCACGGTCGGAGCGGAAACCGCGGCGATGACGGTGTCCTCGGGGATCAGCAGGCTGACGCCGGCAGGCAGCTGAATGTCGGTGGCGTGAACGTGCTCGCCAACCTCACGGCCCTCAACGTTGATGGTCAGCGCCTCCGGCAGAGCGGTCGCATCGGCCTCGACCAGAACGGTGAACTCTTCCAGATCCAAGATGGCGCCCGGGGCAACTTCGCCCTCGACATGGATGTTGACGTCGACGTGAACCTTCTCGCCCTTGCGCACGGTGAGCAGGTCAACGTGCTCGATGATCTGGGCGATCGGATCGCGCTGGATGTCCTTGGCCAGGGCCAGGTGCTCGTCCCCGTCAATGTCCAGGGTCAGCAGCGCGTTGGAGGTACGCAGCGCCAGCGTCGTGGCCTTCTGCGGAAGCAGCACGTGCAGCGGCTCTGCCCCGTGACCGTAAATAACGGCGGGGATCTGGGCGTTGCGGCGGGCCCGGCGCGCGGCGCCCTTGCCGAATTCGCTGCGGACTTCAGCTGCAAGCTTCTGGTCGGACATAACGTTCTCCTTGTGCTGGGTGGTTTTGAGGCGGGTGCCTAGAGACCGACCCGCCGCACCGATACCAGTGCAGAGAACGAAGCTGCTAGCCACCGTCGATAACGGAGAACCGGTTCCGGCTCTCCCTCGCCTAGGCAATGCCAGAAGTTTATCAGGGTCGAGGCGCTGGCCCGAATCCTGCACCCGCTTACTCCAGCGCGCTGCTGTCTTCAGCCAGGCTAGTGGCGGCATGGGTGATCGCGTCGGTCATAATGCCCAGCGCCTCCAGATCGACGTTGCCAATGTCATCGCCCGATTTGTGGTAGTTCGGGTCTCGTGGCTGCCCTGGTGCGCCACCGAAAAGGATGCTCTCCCGGGCGGTTTTTCTCTCGTCGCTGCCGGTGAAGAGGCCGCCCACAGCAATATCTTCCTCGATGAACGCCACTTGATCGGAATAGAAGTTCCATTCCGTTGGCACCCAGGGCTGGGCACGGGAGTCGAAGTAGTCGGTGAAGAACTGCATGATCTCCTCCGACCCGTCGGGCACCTCCCACTCGGAGTCGTCGTCGGATTTCTGTGGGTCGTAGACCGCGATGACGTAGTTGGGCGAGGCTACCATGTCGATGTTCAGATAGGCGGCGATGTGGTCGAGTTCGCCGCTGTCGTGCTCTGCCAGATCTTCGACATAATGCTTGGAGCCGAACGCCTCCGGAAACTCTTCCGCCCCCCACCACGCGAAGCGCACCTTATTATTTGGTTCACCCCGTTGGCTGAGTTCTTGCGCGGCCTCCAGCAGGGCCGCCGCACCGGAGGCGTTGTCATTGATCGCCGGACTGTTCCGCACCCCGTCGAGGTGGGCGCCCAGCATTATCACGTTGTCGTCACTGCCGCCGGCCGTCTCGGCAATGATGTTGAAAGACTCGTAGCTTTCGCCACGTGTTTCGAACGTAAAGTACTGGCGCGTGCTTTGATAACCCGCACTCTCGAGTTCCCGTTCTACGTACTGAGCCGCTGCCTCATATCCGTCGGTGCCAATAGCTCGATCGCCGTGATCATCGGCGAGTGCTTGAAACTCTTTTAGGTGCTCGTACGCTGTGGAAGCCTGCGCCTGCGGCCCGGGTCGCTCCGCCCGCACAGAAGCCAAGACAAGCGCGGCCAGGAGAGCAACCAGCCCGAGCGCCGCGACGAGGACAAGGGATCTCCGGCGCCTGGGCCAGTGGAGTTTCATGTCGTCCTCATGAGTGCAACATCACCACAGCATTCTAGCTGCCGGCTCCGGGGGCCGGGCAATGTCCGACGGCAGGTTTGGAGTCGGCAGAATGAGCGGGGATGAACGGGGCCCCAGAGTGAACCGGGGCCCGAAAAGCAATCGGCTACCTAATGGTCGGTGCAGCCCAAAGTATTCCCCCCGGGGGCCAGGAGGTCCCGAATCAGCGGGAAGCCGTTCCTGAAGCAGCCGTGGGGGACGATGATCCGTCGTCCACGATTTGCCGGAAGTTCTTGGCGCCCGCGGCGACCGGTCTCTCCAATGGGCCTTGTCCCATCCACCGTCTCCAGATCAGGGCGAAGGCGAGGGCGACCGTCAAATGCACGATGAACCACAGGAAGGGTGCCTCGTAGTGCAGCTCAGGGCTCAGCGCGAGCAGGTGTGCGGAGTAAAGGGTCAGGGTCATCGAGCCCATTGCGGCAAGCGGCGTCAGCAAGCGTGCGGCCGCCCCTTCGATCAGGAGGAACACACCGACCGCCAACAGACCGAGCCCCAGACTGCTGGCGATGGCCAGGGGCATGTTCGAGTGCGGCGTCGCGATCGCCAGCCACCACGCGGAGGTGTCCGGAATGATCCCGGGCCCGAAGATAAGGCCGTTGTCCAACTCTTCCCCCGTCATCCCGCTGGTGGCCACCAATTGCTCGAAGCCTCCCATGGCGTACAGCAGGATGGCGGAGGCCGCGTTGGACAAGATCGCCAGGCCTGCACCGATACCGGCGATATATCCCTGCACCCTGGGCCTTCGCAGGTCCAGCCGTCCGATGCCAAGGCCGGTCAGGATGTAACACATGTAGGCCAGCGCCGGATATGAGCCGGTCAGCAGTAAATCCGAGACCACGCCGGCGGGTTCGAAGAAGAAATGCCCGACGGCGGGGTTGAACGTCGACGATGTCGGGAGGAATGGATCCAGCTTCTGCAGGAGGATCGGCGAGACGATGCCGAAGACGGCCGCGCTGATGAACAAGGTTCTGGGCCGCAGATGCAAGAAAGGAATGGCGAGCAAGAAGAACACCGAATAGTAGATCAAGATGCCGTTGGCAGGAGGATCCTCCTGCTGCAAGAAGGGCGCGATCGCCAGGGCTATGGCTCCGATCAGGACGGCCCGAACGGCCAGTCCCAGTCGGTCCCCGGCCATCCTCGGCCCCGTGTGCGGTCTGTTCCCCCCGGAGGACAGGGCCAAACCCACTCCGGCAAGGAGGGCGAACAGCGCAGCGGAGTCACCGGCGAACAAGATCCACGCCAAAGTGGGCTCGCCGGTGTCCTGGTTCGCGTCCGGCAAGATGTGAATGGCGATCATCCCGATGAGGGCGAGGCCACGGGCCGCGTCGATGCCGACCAATCGGCTCCGCTTCTGCATCGATTTAGCGTCTGCGGGGCCGGGGTCGCGTCCCTGCCTGTCCGGAATACGGCTCATGTTCGTCCTCCTCTTTCGCTGTCTAAACGATCTCTCGTGCGGGGTTGCCGCCGTACCGCGCGCCCTCCGGCACTTGGCTACCCTTCATCAGGAGGGAATCGGCCTCCAGGACCGAGCCGTCGCCCATGACGACGTCGTAGAGCAGGTAGGACCCGACGCCCAAGGTGACTCCCCGGCCGAGGGCGATCGCGTCGAGTTTGAAGACGCCGTCCTCCATGGAGTGGCACTGGACGACGCTGGAGTTATTGAGAGTCGCGTCGTCACCGATGGTCACCAGCGTCTTCTCCGGGATGACGCAGCCGTCGTCAAAGACACGCTTACCCATCCGCACGCCCTGCAGGCGCCAGAACAGGGGCTTGAACGGGGTGCCGTCAAAGAAATACAGCGGATACGTGATGAACTTCCAGAACCGTTCGTGCCGCCAGAATCTGACGTCGTAGATGGAGCAAACGGTCGGGACCATGGCTTTGAATCCCTGGGCGGCACGCTCGAGCACGATGAAGAAGGCGATCATGAAGGCGCCGAAGCTGACGGTGCCCAGGTACAGCCCGAGTCCCGGAACGCCCGGGAAGAGTATGAGGGCGAGTGAAAAGGCCAGCATGCCGGCGAGGATGAGGACCCACCGGCTCGCCAGGTACAGCCCAAGGGAGACGGCATTGTGCCGGTTCTTGGCCGGCAGCCGGCGGATCATTTCTTCCCGCCGGTCCGTTTTGAGGTCGCGATTGACCGACCGGGGAATCTCGAACGCCGGTGATCCGAGCAGGCCGACGTTTTCCCGAACCTCGCCATGGATGGGAATCATGACTTTACTGCCGAAGAGAACGTTGTCGCCGACACGGGCGCGGGACGGATACGGAATGTCGTTGCCGAAGAAGTTCTTCGCCCCGATTTTCACCTCGGAGACGCTGAAGGACGTACCTGAGTAGTTGGCGTTACTGATTGACACGCCGTCGGAGATCATCGTTCCGGATCCGACGGTAGTCAGGTAAGGGTTGTCATGGTCGAGTTCCGTCCCGAAATTCGATCCTGTCTGCTCAACATTTGGCTGCTTGTAACCCAGCAGACGAAGGTAGTGCACAGCCAGGGAGCTGTCCCCGGTGATGTGCATGAACTGGAAGACGTTGGTCAGCCGGAAGATGAGCCGGTGGGCGGCGTAGCGCAGCCCGTACATCGGATAAACCTGCCCCGGTTTAATCAGGAGGTTGAGCAGCCGGGGAACCGTGAACATTGCGGCCAGACCGAGGAACATGCCACCAAACAGCACGACGAATGAAGCGAATACCAGATCCGCGTAGAAGCCCGGGTTCGTGTGGTCCATATGGCCGGTTTCCCCGTAGGCCGGCAGGAGCAGCGCAATGGCCAGTAGAAGCAACGGGCCGAACAGGACAGTGTTGTTGAGCAGGAGGAGCACGCTGAAGGTGACCCGCCGCCGCCGGCTGCACGGCAGCGGCTCGACGAACCGGTAGTTCACGTCGGTCGGCACCGCAGGGGACCCGTGCCAGCTTTCGCCGGCGGGTACGGATTGCAGCCGCTGCAAGGACGACGAGTGACCCAATTGAGCTCCGTCGCCCATCGTGGAGTTGATGTCCAGCACGCACCTCTCGCTCACCAGGACGTCCTGGCCAAGCGTGACCCGGCCGGTCTGGATCCACCCGTCGTGGGCCCGGTAGCACAGGTAAAACGCATCCCTGTTGATCACCGTCCCGCTGCCGATCGTCAAGAGGTCGGTGCATACCGGAGTGATGGGGGTGAGGATGGTGACGTTGGAGCCGATCTTGGCTCCCAGCAACCGCAGGTAGAAGGGAAGGATGGGGGTCCCGACGAAGAAGGCCAACGGGTTGAGTCTGACCAGCGCCCGGACAAACCAGAACTTGACGTAGGCCAGGGACCAGATGCGGATGTTCTGCTCTTCCCATCGTCCGAGGAGCAGCCATTTCAGCAGGATCGGCACGATGCTGAGGGCCAGAAAGAAGCTGAATCCGACGACGACCGATCGCCCCCAGGTCTCCAGGACGCCCTCCCCTGCAATGACCCAGGTGAAGCCGGCCGTGATCGCCGTGAGGAAGGTGTAGGAGTAGCCGATGGCGAGTGCGGCTTGCAGGGCACCGCAGAGCACGACGTCGAAAGTGCCGGCCCGCCCTCGTTTGGGCCTGGGGTGCGGTTCCTGTGCTGCCCAAGCGTGGGGGGCTGTCGGGGAAGTAAGAGCAGCGGCGAGCTCTCGGATCGTCGGATGCTCGTAGATGACCTGCAGATCAACCGGCGGCAGGTCGGTGTTCGTGCGCAGCGCGGCGGAGAATCGCGCAACTATCAGGGAGTTGGCCCCGAGATTCTCGAACATGTGAGCCTCGACGGAGACGCGCTCCAATCCCAACACGGCAGCAAGCTGCTCGGCGAGAGCCGCCTCGGCGTCCGTCGCCGGTTCGCAGTACTCGCCCTCGGCTGAAGCGCTCACCCGGTTGCTGGGTGTCGGCAGGTTTTTCCGGTCGGCCTTGTCGCTGGGCAGCATCGGCATGGTCTCAAGCTGCTCATAGAAGGCCGGGATCATGTAGCCCGGCAGCCGGTCGCGGAGCTCCTCCCTGATCTCCTCGGGCGCGAGTTCGGAGACCCCTTGGCGCAACGTATAGAACGCGGCAAGCTCTGTCATCCCCGGTGCCGACTCATGGGTCTCGACGACTGCCTGCGCGATCCCAGGGATTTGCAGAAGCACCGATTCAATTTCTGACAGCTCGATCCGGTACCCGCGGATTTTGACCTGGGTATCGATTCGGCCGTAGTACTCGATCAACCCGTCGTCGTTGATCCGCCCAAGGTCGCCGCTGCGGTAGATGCGTCCCGATGGGTTATTCGAAATGCCCATGAAGTCGGGGATAAAGACCGCATTAGTCTTCTCGGGATGATTCACATAACCCACCGCCAGCCCGATCCCGGCGATGCCGATCTCGCCTGTCTCTCCCCGTGGCAGGGCACGCGGCTCGTCGGGATCCAGGATCATGATCGTGTAGGTCGGCAGCGGCTGGCCGAGGGTGATCGGCTTGTCGGGATGCAGAACGTCCCACGTGGCGGTCACGGTCGCTTCGGTGGGCCCGTAGACATTGAGGAATCTCCGGCCGGGCCGGTACCAACGCTCGGCCAGATCGCGCGGGCACGCCTCACCCGAGACCAGCAGAAAACGCAGGTCAGGGAGTTCGTGCTCCAGTGTGGCCAACAGGGTGGGCACACAACACATCGCGGTAATACGGTTGTCGAGCAGAAACCGTTCCAGGTCAACCCCGAGCAGGCTCTTCGAACTCGGCTTGGGCACCAACGTCGCCCCGACCATCCACGGCACCCACATCTCCTCGACAGAAAAGTCGAAGGCGATCGTCAGTCCCTGATAGACGCGGTCGTTGCCCTGATATCCGTAGACCTCGGCGGCGACCCGGACGAAGTTGCAAATGCTGGAGTGTTCGATGGCCACCCCTTTGGGACGGCCCGTGGAGCCCGACGTGTAGATGACGTAGGCCAGGTTCTCGACAGGGGCGGGCTTCTCGCTGTCTGCGAGCCGGGAGCCGGACATGGCTGCAATGTCCGCGGCGGCCGTGTCCAAACTCAGGGCGCGCGGGCAGTCCTCCGGCAACAGACTGGCCAGGTGGCTCAAGGTCAGCACGCGGCTGGCCCCGGCGTCCTCCATGATGTAACCCATCCGGTCCGGCGGAAATCCCGCGTCCAGCGGCACATACGCCGCCCGGATCTTCAGCACCGCCAGTATTGAGACATAGGCCCACACGGCGTGGTCGAACAACAGCGCAATGCGATCGCCGGCCTGGGCTCCGTCATCGAGCAAATGCCGGGCCAGCTGATTGGCCCGCGCGTCGAGCTGATCGTAGGTCAACCTCGAGTCCGCGGAGTCGACCGCCAACTGGCCTGCCCGGCCTTCGCGGCGCAACAAGTCGCATCGGCTCTCGAAGAGCTCCTCCAGGCGCTCGCCCGGAGACCACCGCACCTCTTGGCGGTGCGGGGACTGCAGCAGCAGGTCTATCGCGGTCGTCATCGGCTCGTGAACTACGTCGGTTGCGGTTGCCGGACCGCCCGAGCGCACCTCGTACGGTGCTGCGCTGAGCTCCGTCTCGCTCAATTCGACTCTTCGCCCTGCGGGTTCTGCCTGCCCGCCGGCCCGATCGACAAACACCGGGCCTTCAGGATCGGCGCGAACAAAATCCCCAGTGCGGTAGGCCCGTGGCCAGCCGAGGGCGCCCAGGGGAGCATATTTCTCGACGTCTTCGCCTGGATCGAGGCAGCGGCCTAAGCCAACCCCGCCGATGACCAGTTCTCCTTCTTCGCCCCAGGCGACAGGCTGGTCGTTCCTGTCCACTACGGCCAGTTGCCAGCCGGGCAGCGGCCGGCCGATGCCCGCCGGAGTCGACTCATGGGCTGGAGCACAGGCGACGATGGCCTCGATGGGACGGTACGTGTGCCATACTTCCCTGCCGGGGGCGGCCAGCCGCGGCGCAAGATGCGGTGGGCATTCCTCGCCGAAGATCAGCAACCGGACGTCTTGCAGCGATTCCGCCTGCCATAGTGCAGCGAGGGCAGACGCCGTTGGGACCACGGTGATACCCCGTTGCACCAGCCACGGGCCCAGGTTTTCGCCTGAGCGGATGACCTCGGGAGGTGCCGGCACCAAGCAGGCGCCGTGCCGCCACGCCAGCCACATTTCGTGGCACAGGCCGGACCTGCCGAAGAGACCGGTCAGCACACGATCGCGGGGCCCGAGCGGGTCCTCGGCGCAGAAGACCGACGCTTCAGCGTCCACAAAGGCGGCCGCCGACCGGTGCGACACTGCGATTGACTTGTATTGGCCGGTCGAGCCTGAGCTGACGATGATCCATGCATCGTCGTCGGCGGTGGGCGGGCGAGCCTCTCCGTGGGCGGGCGCTCCGATGACGGGACGGACCCGAAGCCCGGGTCCGACTACCGCGCATACTTCGGCCGCTTCCCATACCAAAGCGGCTCGGTCACCGAGCTCGTCAGGATCGACAGGGACGCATGCCGCTCCGCGAACGAGTGCGGCCAGCACTGCGATGTAGAGGTCGACCGTACCAAGGGCCATCAGGATGCCGACCCGGTCTCCGGCACCGATCCCGCGTTCGCGCAGGTTCAGGGCCAGGGACTCGATCCGCTCCAGCAGCGCCAGGTAATTCAATGAGGTGGTGCCGTCATCCAACGCCAGCGCGTCCGGGTACTCGTCCACGGAGCGAAAGAGGATGTCCAGCAACGTGCGAGGAATCGGTGCAGGCCCCCCTGAGTACACGCCGGAGGCGGGAGGGATTGTGCTGCCGGTGCGTTCGCTGGCTCCTGACGGGGCGGGGTCCGTTGGCGCCGCCAGCGCGACTAATTCTTTGGACGCCGCTTTATGAGCGCCGGCCGGCGTCCGCGCGTGGGACTGCCTGACCAGCATGGTGGTGTCCTCTGATCCAAGGTACGAGTTCTCGGCTGGCGCCATTGGTACCTCCCGTTTCTGCACTGCATTTGGGTGTATGGGTCACTGGGGTCAGTCCCTGCTCGCGTGGCGCAGAAAGCTGATGTCCTTGTGCCGGCTCGGCACATTGCCTAAGCTGCTCCTTCCTCCCCAGTCAGACGTCATGCGGAAGATCCCGGCCGGGTAGCGGCGAGCGCCTGAACCTCGAACTGCGGAAGCGTGTCCGGCGAACGGTCGCCCGCCGCTTCCTTGTCCTGCGGCGTGAGACCAAAGGCGTCCTGCAGAGCGCGGACAGCATCGGCAAGCTCATCGGCCCGTGCCACGGCCGCGATGCACAGCTCGGAAATCGAGATCATCTCCGGACTGATCCCGGCGTCCGAAAGTGCTCTGAAGAAAGTGCTGAGGGTAGTGGGCGAAGAGCGCATCCCGAGTCCGGTGAGCAAGACCTTGCCCACTTCTCCCTTGTGGTACAGGGCTTCAAATCCGATGCGGCTCCGGGCCGCGTCCAGGGCCGCTATGGCTGCCGACGCCTCCGTAGATGGGAGGGTGAAGGTGATGTCGGCGATTCCGGTCCCCGCGTCCCGCGAATTCTGGGCGATCATTTCGATGTTCAGCCCCGATGCGGCGAGCTCCTGAAGGAGTCGCGCGGCAGTCCTCGAGCAGGCCGGGATTCCGGCGATGGTCACTTGTGCAGCGGAGTTGACGCTTGCCACGCCCGAAACCAGAGTCTGTTCGCCTGCGTGCGCATCCGAACGGGGTTGATCGAGACTGGGCAGGATCATGGTGCCCCGCTTTTGCACGAACGAAGAACGGACATGGATCGGAATACCGAAGCGGCGAGCGTATTCAATGCATCGGAGGTGGAGAACTTTTGCCCCCGCGGCTGCGAACTCGAGCATTTCCTCGCTGGCGAGTACATCGATCTTGCGCGCGTTGGGAACGATTCGCGGATCTGCCGTATAAATACCGTCGACATCCGTATAGATCTCGCAGACGCCTGCGCCGAGTGCTGCGGCGAGTGCGACGGCGGTCAAGTCCGAACCACCCCTCCCCAGAGTGGTGACCGTCTTCCCTTTACGGCTTTTGCCCTGAAACCCTGCCACGACGGCGACCTGACCGTTCTTCAAGCAGGCACGGACTTGGCGCGGATCGACATCGATAATGTGAGCTTTGCCGTGGCAGTCGTCGGTGATGAGGCCCGCCTCGCTGCCTGTGAAGGTCCGGACATCGACGCCTAAATCGGCCAAGGCGATCGCCAGCAAGGCCGCCGAAACGAGTTCGCCGGTCGTCAGCAGGGTGTCGAGTTCGCGGGCAGGGGGATGCGGCGAAACACTGGCCGCGAGATCCAACAACTCGTCGGTGGTGTCGCCCATGGCGGAGACCACTGCAACGACTTGATATCCAGACGCCTGTGTCTCAGCCACTCGGTGAGCGGCGCGTCGAATGCCGTCGGCATTCGCCACCGACGAGCCACCGAACTTCTGCACGATGATATTCGTTGAGCGTCCAGCCGTGCCCGCCGCCTCCGCTCGTTCGCCCCACGGCAGCGGCTCGCCGAGCCTCGAGGCGCTGCGCGGCAGCTCGAATGAGTCCTGTGCCATGCGGACAGCAGCTTCATCCATGGCCTCATCTATGCGCTTGTAGTTTTTCACCCTGACCCCCAAACTTGCTGGGCTGCCGCTGCACCTCGGGTGCGGTCGCTGCCCCGCAAACACTCCGGATTGCCCTGCTGCGCCTGTCCAGAGCTAACCGCCTATTTGCCAATGTGTGCTCGGCTCGGCGTGCTCACTGCGCGCAGCAGCGCCGAACTGGACGCCCGCGGCCTGGGGACGTCCCCACCGCGGCTGCCCGGCGTTCCGTCAAGCCATTCACCGGCAACCGATCGGACTGCCTCTGCAAGCAGGTCAAGCCCGCGGGTCATGTTTTCCGCGCTGATAGTCAATGCAGGCATGGCTTTGAGCACTTCTCCCTCCGGCCCGGAGGTTTCTACAAGCAAGCCACGGGCGAAGGATTCGGCGGCAACTTTTCGTGCCATTGTCCGGTCCGGGAAATACACGCCTGCCAAGAGCCCTCGACCGCGGACAAGGGCGCCTTCAATGCCGACCGCCATCGTTGCCAGAGCTGCATGCAACTGTGCGGACCGTGCCGCGATGTCTCGTTCGAATCCCCGACCGTTCCAGAAGTGTTCCAGGGCCGCGGTCCCGGTCACGAAGGCCGGGTTATGGCCGCGGAAGGTACCGTTGTGCTCTCCCGGCTTCCAGATGTCCAGTTCGGGTTTTAACAACATGACGGCAAGCGGCAGTCCGAAACCGGACAGTGATTTCGACAGGCAGACAATATCGGGTTGGATACCTGCTTCCTCAAAGCTGAAGAACGTGCCCGTACGTCCACACCCGGCCTGGACATCATCGACGATCAGAAGCATGCCGTGCTGGTGACAGATATCGGAGAGTCGCCGCAGCCAACTTCCACTGGCCGCTCTGAGCCCTCCCTCGCCCTGAACCGTCTCCACTATGACCGCGGCGGGTTTGTCCAGTCCGGACCCGCTGTCCTCCAACGCATGCTGCAGCCACAGGAAATCTTCCGCCGGCTGATCGAAGTAGCCGTCATAAGGGAAGCTAGAGGCGTTATTGAGCGGAACTCCTGCGCCTTGGCGTTTTAGTGAATTGCCCGTTACCGCCAGTGCGCCAAGGGTCATCCCGTGAAACGCATTGGTGAAGCTCAGCACTTGGTGCCGGCCGGTAACCTTGCGCGCCAGCTTCAGCGCCGCTTCGACGCTGTTCGTCCCGGTGGGGCCGGTGAACATGACCTTATAGTCGAGACCGCGAGGGATCAGGATTAGTTCCAGGAACGTCTCCAGGAATCGTCGCTTCGCCGTCGTCTTCATATCGAGTGAATGGATGACCGACCCGGAGCGCAAGTAAGTAATCAGCGGCTCCAGCAGAAGCGGGTTGTTGTGCCCGTAATTGAGTGCTCCTGCGCCCGAAAAGAAATCCAGATACTCCCTGCCGTCCTCGCTATGCAGCGTGTCCCCGGCGGCGTAGTCGAAAACGGTATCCCAGGTCCGGCAGTAACTGCGGACCTCCGACTCCAGAGATGTAAAAATATCCATCATTAACCTGCCTTAGCTGTCGCTGGCTGCCGCCCCGGGCACGTCTCCTCCGGGCGGGGGGAGCGTGTGAGTCCCGGGCTGCAGGCCTGGACAGCTCCGGTGACCCGTTCTGCTGCGCCGGACCGTGCGGGACCGCCGCATGTGTGAACATGCGTGTGGCAGGCCCTCGAGACCTTGTCGAGTTCTGCGATCATGACGATTCCCCAATCTGTTCAACCGGGTCCCCAATCCGTTCCACCAGACGGATTCTGCGATCGACCAGCGCGCGCAGTGCTCCTACGGGGATGCGCGATGCTGCCCGTGTCCCAGGCGAGGCCCGTGCCCCAAATTCGGTTGCCGGGATGGATGTCACAGCCCGCCGACGCATGCCCGCGGACTGTCCCGGAACCGATAGTCGTCGAGAGCCTCACGCCCCCTTGGTTTCTACCGAAGCTTTCGACAGTTTCAGCCTAGGAAGCGGCTACGATGTATGCCCAAGTAGCCGACACTCGACTTGGACCGACAATTCGGCTGTTTCCTGCCGCGGCATGACCGATGGCCTACTTGCTGCTTCGCGGGCGGTACTTGGATCTGCGCGTCAGATACTTGCTGTTGGCCCTCACTGATCCAGTACTTCGGCGTACCGGATCAGCTGCTGGCGGTTCTCGACCCCGAGTTTTCGGTATATCCGGTACAGGTGTCCCTCGGCGGTCCGGGGAGAGAGCGTCAAGGACTCCGCGATCTGCTTGTTGCTGGCGCCCCGGCGCACCAAGTGGACAATTTGTTGCTCCCGCGCGGTCAGTGCCGGTGCACTCCCCCGGGCACGTTCGGTTGCAGGAGTCGTGACACCGTCGAGTCGGCGCAGGGTTACCCGCAATTGGTGCAGTGCACCGTTGTGCTGGCGTTGAAGCCCCTGCCGCTGGTAGATGTCCGATGCCCAGGACGTTGCCGTGGCCGCGAGCAAATCTTTGCCCGCACGCGTTGCCATCTCGGCTGCTGCCATCAAACCCCCCGGATCCGATGAGGCCCTGCTGGACGCGACAGCCGCCAAAGCCTGGGTTTCGGGCCCATCCAACGGGGCGCACAGTTCCGCGAGACGTGCCGCCCCGCTACCGTCCCCGAGCAGGAGCTGATGCTCCAAGATCTCTTTCTCTGCGCTGACCCATCCCGCCGCACGGGCCGTTGCCGCGAAGGCTTCAAGTTCGTCCAGCAGAAGAACCGGATTCGCGCGTGCTGTTCCCGGCGGGCCCGCGCGGCTTGATGCAGCTGCTGCAGCGTAGGCAGAGGCTACAAGCAGGCGCGGGCGGCTCCCGGTGCCCGCTTCTTTCTGCAGGCCAACCCGGAAGTCTTTGGCTTGCCCGCCGTTGCCCAACAGAGCCGCTCCGGCTGCTGCGGCTCCGAGCACGGATGGAAGCAGCATCCCTTGATCCTCGTGGCGCAGCGGGCCGATACCTTCCGCCAACGACTGGACCGCGGGCTTCATCCAGCCCCTTCGAAAGAGAAGCAGTCCTCGCAGAGCGGATTCGTTACCTGAAAACCAACGGTGCCGGCACGGCGCGGTCCTGCTGTATTCATCCAGGGCGCGTTCTACCTCCTGGTAGCGGCCGGCGATCAACAAGGACTCCACGTTCCGGGAGAAGACAAAGGGATAGAAGGACCGTAGCGACGGAGTTGCCGCGACCAGCTTCAGGGCCTCTGTCCCGGCTTCCGCCGCCTGCCTGAAACGGCCGGTTTCCGCCAGGCAAAGCGCCTTGACGGTACCGGCAAGCAGTCGGGTAACTCCAGCATCCTCAGATCCAGGGGCGGGGGCGTTCTCCAGCCGATCGAGGGCCGTTCCGAAGTTTCCTTCCAACATGTCGGCATAAGCCTGCAGCAACCAAGCACCGGTTGCTGCATCCAGGCACGCCGCTGCGACCGGAGCGTCGCCCGGGGCCGTCGAGGGTTGCGCCGCCGCTGCTTCCATCCAACCGGAGGAAATCTTTTCAAGCTGAACCCGGTACCCGGCTTCCGGCTCCACCAGGGACGCCCGGAGCAGCGCGGCGGCCGCGATTGTCCGATGGTCCACGTTCTCATGGATCAGGTCCAGCGCCGTTTTGGCCTCCGAGCTGTCGCCCAGCCCCCAATGGGCGCGCGCTCGTTCCACCAGAGCGGCAGGCTGGCCGTTTGTGCCGGCATCTGCAAGCCTTAGAGCCAGCTGATGGTCACACTCGTCATTGGCGGCACACGCGGCAGGCAGTAATTCTTCGGGTGACGGCGGCCGGCCGGCGTCAACCTGCCAGCGCACCAGTTCCACCCTGGCTCTTTCCGGGGCAGGTTCCAGGCGGTTCATGACGTCCAGGTATTGGTTGAGAAGTTCCGCGCTGCGTCCTGCGGGCACCATGGATCGGATAACGTCCGCGTACGGCGGGAACCGAAGCCGCACGGCGAGGTTTCCGGTGCGCATGTCCGCCAACAGCCCCATCTCCTCCAAGGATCGGACCGCCATACTGTCGAAGAGGGCACCGGCCGCTGCAGCCGACACCGAGCCGGCCAGTGCGGCGATGTCCACCACACGCCGCTGAGGTGCCTCCAGCCCATTGACCAGTCCCTTGAACAGATCAAGTGCGCCCGGATCCAGGCCAGTGGGTTCCTGGATCATCCGCCACACTCCGTGGTGCTGCACCACATTGCCCGCTGCAGCAGCGTGGGCGGCCAAGGCCTTCAGGAGGTACGGATTCCCCAAAGACTTGTGCTGCAGCATCTGCACCGTCCCGCCGGCTACGGCCCCTCCAAACATCTGTTCAAGGGTGTTGCGGACTTCCCCCGTCGTGAGCGGGCGCACTTCGAAGGCTTCCAGGATCCCGTCCTGGCACAATTCCAGGAGCTCCCGCGGCTGCGCGCTCCAGCTTCTACAGAGCGCAAGGATCTTGAGTGAGCGCGCCATGACCAGTTGCGCCAGCAGATGGCTGCTCGCGTCGTCCAGATCATGGACATCGTCGACCATCAGCAACAGGGGACGGGCCTCGCCCGCGGGGCCCTTGGCAAGGGAGGTGCGCACCGTCCGCAGGACCGCCAGCGGAGATTCCAACTCCGCGGGGGTCACTCCCCTCAGATAAGGAAAGAGCGCACCGTAGGGCACGTGCGCCAGGGTTGGTTCGGCTCGTACCCGCTGCACCCGCACCGTGTCCCCAAGGTTCCGGACAACCCCATCCGCGACGGTGGACTTCCCTATGCCGGCGTCCCCGTAAAGCACCGCTCCGCCGGTTGCCTGGCCGGCGAGGCAAGCGGTCACCGCATCGACGAGGTCCCGGCGCCCGCCCCCGGAGCCGGAAACGTTCATGCGGTTGGGCCAGGGGAGTCCGGAGCCAGCATCTCGGCCAACTCTTGACGGCTGCGAATGAGCAGTTTGGAAAACACCTGGTACAAGTGGCCTTCGACCGTTCTGGTCGAGACACCAAGTTCCCGGGCGACAGCGTGATTGCTGCGGCCCTCGGCAACAGACCTGGCAACAGCCTGTTCACGCGCAGTGAGGCGCCCGCGCCAGGCGGCCTCGTAGCCTGATTCCGTCCCGGCCTCAAGGAGTGTACGAACCTTGCGCCTGACCCTGCGGAGTACATCGGCCCGTCCCGATCTGTCTGCGGCCGCCTCGGCCTGGCCGGCTACGTCGCGGGCAAAGGTCAGTTGACCGGCTCTAGCCGCTTGCTCGGCCGCTTGGAGAAGCAGGCTGGCATTTCCGGAAGCGAGGCCCTTCGCGTACGTTTCGCAGACATCGGCGAAAGGTCCTTGGCACCGGGTGGCAAGTTCCAGCAGTCGGCCATCCTCGTCCACCCCGCACAGACGCGCCATGGCCGCCAGCGCCATCATCTCCATTGCGCCGACCGCCGCCGACCGGTCCGCAGCCGCCTGCTGCCGCAGCAGTCGCAGCGCACCATCGACGTCGCCGCTGGCCGCCCGTGCCATGGCGCGAAAGTGCCGTTCCAGGCGGTTGATGAGCCAGGGACTTGCCCCGCCGCGGGGGGGTTCTGTTCCTGCCTCTCCGCCGGCTTCATTGAGCATGGCCCGGCAGTAAGCCAAGGCCGCTTCGGCCAATGGTGCCAATCCGTCGGGATCCGCTTCCGACGACTGGGCGCGGGCAGAGCGCAGCAGGCCCGCTGCACGGTGCAGATCACCGGTTAAGGCCAGCACGATGCCGTCAACGAGTTCCTCCCACGTACCGCCGGGATCACCACGGCGGCCGCACTGGCGGAGACGCCCGGCGCCGTCCAACCAGGAGCCGGACAGCAAGTAGGCTGCGGCCCGGTGCTGTTGGATCTCCCGGCGGCGTTCTTCAGGCACCGTTGCAAGGTCGGGCCACGGCTCGTCGGCAACCGCCAGCGCATCATCACTGCGCCCGGTGACTGCCAAGGACTCGCAGAGCAGGGCCCGGCTGAGCAGCCTCTGCCACGTCGGGACAAAGGGATCCTCTGCACAGCGCCGAAGCAGGTCTAGCGAGCCAGCGTACTCACCCTGAAAGACCATGGACCGGGCCGTGTTTAGCGGCGGCACCAAGCCGTTCCGGACCGGTTCCGGGCGGCTGCGGAGGGTCGTCCGGGGCACGGCCGGTGGCCGGGACCGATAGTGGCCGTCGGGCGAGGTTGCGCGGAGGGCCTCTGCCATGAGCCGGTCAGCGATTTTGACCACTGGGGCCGGATGGTAGCCGATACCAACTATCCCGCGATACTGAAGCTGGTCCAAGGCACCACCGCGCCCGGTCGCCTGCAGATCGGACAGGGGAAGACCGCCGGACTCCGCGAGTTGGCGGGCGAGCTCCAGAACGTCGTCGTCCAAACCGCTCAGGGTCGCGCACACAGTGCTCACCGTGGGCGGCCCCAGCCGGACCGGTTTGCCGGTGTGGACCCATACGCCGTTCCGTTCCCGGAGAGTACCTGAGGATACGTAGTCCCTGACCAGCAACGGAACCAACCTTGGATTCCCGCCGGAATGTGCCTGCAGCACCCGCGCCGCTTCGCGTGAAAGCCGTCCGTCCAGCCCGGTCGCAGCCAGCTCGCCAACTTCCGACTGGTTCAGGGGAGGCAGGTCGATCCGCCGCATTCGCGGGTCGTGGCCCAGGCTCAGGAAGGCCGGTGGAACCGCCGAAAAATCCCGGGCGAGAATAATGCTTCGTACATCTCCCCTCGTGACCAGTTGGCCGAGCAGTGTCGCGGAGTCGCCGTCGATATGCTCCGCGTTGTCGATCAGCAGGACGACGTCTCTGCCGCCGGCTGCCTGGCTCAGTTGTTGTGACAATCCGTCCAGAACCAACATCGGGTGCGCCAGCTGCGAGTCATCCAACTCGGCCAGCAAGTATGTCAGCGCCCCGTAGGAGCGGCTGCGCGCGTACGCGGTTCCGCGCAGTTGGACGACCAGGACGCGTTCCCCAAGATGGTTAACCACATGCCGTGCCAGCAGGGTCTTCCCGTATCCAGAGGGCGCGACGACGACCGCGCCCGCGGATCCCCTGTCCGTCAGCGCTTTAAGAACCGCTCCTGCGACCTCCACCCGGCCGATCAGAACCGTGTCCGGGCCGGGCACAAGCGCATGACTGAATAAACTCTCAGCCTTCATGGCGAGACCGTCTTTCTTCCCCTGCCCCCAACGCCCGACCCCCATCGGACGTGAAATTAACCATAGCCAGCGAGTCCGGCCTTGTACACGAGTAGCAGGCGGGTGGGCCGGGAACGGCTGCGGCAGATGATCCACGCCGGCCAAGGTACAGTCCCGGTCTGAGACGGGAAGCCTCCGGAGACGGAAAAGGAGCCGGCGAGGGGGCGGCCACATCGTCAGGCCGTCACCCGTCGCCGGCTCCGCTCAGGAACCGCTAGAGACTGGTTGAAACTGTGTCAGGCCCCGCTGTCAGGCCTTGCCGTCGAAGAGGCTCGTGACCGAGCCGTCTTCGAAGACTTCGCGGACCGCGCGGGCGACCAGCGGAGCAATCGACAGGACGGTCAATTCCTTGAAGTTTTTCTCCGGCGGGATCGGCAGCGTGTTGGTGACCACCACTTCCCGGGCACCGCTCTCGGAAAGCCGGCGGGCGGCCGGATCCGAGAACACGGCGTGCGTTGCTGCGATGATGACGTCCTTGGCGCCGGCGTTCTTCAGGACCTGAACGGCGCCGGAGATCGTTCCGCCGGTGTCGATCATGTCGTCGATCAGCACGCAGGTGCGGCCCTCAACCAAGCCGACGACCTGCTTCGACACGGCCTGGTTCGGCGCGTTCACGTCGCGGGACTTGTGTACGAAGGCCAGCGGAGCCCCGCCCAGCCGCTCGGCCCACTGTTCGGCAACGCGGACGCGGCCGGTATCCGGGGACACCACGGTCACGTTGTCCAGGTCGACCCGTGTGCGGACGTACTCGGCCAGGAGCGGGATGGCCATGAGGTGGTCGACCGGACCGTCGAAGAAGCCCTGGATCTGCGCCGTGTGCAGGTCGACGGACATCAGCCGGTCCGCGCCGGCCGTCTTGTACATGTCGGCCACCAGGCGGGCCGAGATCGGTTCCCGGCCGCGGTGCTTCTTGTCCTGCCGGGCATACGGGTAGAACGGAGCGACCACGGTGATGCGCTTGGCGGAGGCCCGCTTGAGCGTGTCCACCATGATCAGGTGCTCCATCAGCCATTCGTTGATGGGAGCCGGGTGCGCCTGGATCACGAAGGCGTCGGTGCCGCGCACGCTTTCCTCGAACCGGACGTAGATCTCGCCGTTTGCGAAGTCGTAGGCGGACGTCGGCAGGAGGTCGATCTCCAACTCTTTGGCGATCTCCCGCGCCAGCTCGGGATGGGCGCGTCCGGAGGCCAGCACCAGCCTCTTTTCGCCCTGTGCCTTGATTCCGCTCATGAAGGATCACTTTCTGCAGTTGGGGATTGCGTGGAGGAAGTTCGGGTGGCAGCTTCTGCAGATGAGCTGCCGGGGCGGTTCTTCTGCACCCAGCCGTCAAGGTTCCGCTGCGGCGCGACGCTGACCGCGAGCGCTCCGGGCGGCACATCCTTGCGGATCACCGCGCCTGCGCCGGAGTAGGCACCGTCGCCCACGTGCACGGGAGCCACAAAGACGGTGTTCGAGCCGGTGCGCACGTTCGAGCCGATGACTGTACGGTGCTTCTTTTCGCCGTCGTAATTGGCGGTGATATTGCCACAGCCAATGTTGGCATACTCACCGATCTCCGCATCCCCGGCATAGCCCAGATGGGACAGCTTGGCGCCCTTGCCGATGGTCACGTTCTTGGTTTCGTAAAACGCGCCGATCTTCCCCTTCTCGCCCAGCACCGTGCCGGGGCGAAGGTAGGTGAACGGGCCGACGGTGGCGCCGGGCCCGATCTCGGAATCGGTGCCGTGCGTCCTGATGACCGAGGCGCCCTCGCCCACGGTTACGTTCGTCAG
This sequence comes from Arthrobacter sp. Y3221160, assembly GCF_059092585.1. Taxonomy (NCBI): domain Bacteria; kingdom Bacillati; phylum Actinomycetota; class Actinomycetes; order Micrococcales; family Micrococcaceae; genus Arthrobacter; species Arthrobacter sp. Y3221160. The sequence goes on from NZ_JBNHHU010000002.1 coordinate 313,969, forward strand.
GGTCGTCTCCGGCCCCACCACGGCATCGGAGGCGACATGCGTGGCGCCGTGCAGCTGGGTGCCGGGCAGCAGCGTCACGTCGGTGCCGAACGTCACCGTCGAGTCGATCCACGTGGATGACGGATCCACGATGCTGACGCCGGCCCGCATGGCAGCGTCCAAGACCCGCCGGTTGTGCTCCGCCCCCAGGGCAGCCAACTGGACCCGGTCGTTGGCCCCCTCCACCTGCCAGCGGTCGGTGGTGACGACGGCGGCCACCCGGCCGCCGTCGGCCCGGGCCAGCGACAGCACGTCGGTCAGGTACTTCTCGCCCTGGGCGTTGTCCGTGGTGATCCTGGACAGGGCGGCGCGAAGGACTCCGGCATCGAAGGCATAGATTCCGGAGTTGACCTCACGGATCGCGCGCTGCTCGTCCGTGGCGTCCTTGTGCTCGACGATGCCTTGGACACTGCCGTCCTCGGCGCGGATGATCCGCCCGTATCCGCCGGCGTCATCGAGGACTGCGGTCAGTACGGTAACGGCATTCCCGCTGGAGGCGTGCTCGGCCACGAGTTCCTTCAGCAGCGCCGTGGTCAGCAGCGGAACGTCGCCGTAGGTGACCACCACGGGGCCGTCCGGCTGGGCGGGAAGGGCATCCAGTGCCACCTCCACTGCGCGCCCGGTACCGGGGATCTCGTCCTGGTCGACGATCAGTACGTCCGGATCCAGCGAAGAGATATGCTCCGCCACCCGGTCACGCTCATGGCGTACGACGGCGGCGAGCACCGTGGGTGCCAGGCCGCGTGCCGCGGCGAGCGCGTGGCCCACCATGGAGACGCCGCCGATCTCATGCAGGATCTTGGGCTTTTTGGACTTCATCCGGGTGCCCGCCCCCGCGGCCAGGACGATGACCGCTGCCGGTGTTGAAGCGTTTTTGACGTTTTGTTCAGGGACGTCCTGGGGGCTCACTAAGTGGCACTCCTCGCTGCGCTGATTCCGGTGTGGCCGGTGCATTTGGGTTAACGGCATCCTACCTGCCGCAGCACCTCCGGTTTACCGGCCGGTGGTCGTTCCGCCCATAGGATTCGAACCTATACTCCACGGCTCCAAAGGCCGGGGTGCTGCCATTACACCAGGGCGGACCGTGCCGCCAAGAACACTGACCCGGCGGCACAAGTGTCCATTTTGCCACGTTTGCCAACCCCGATGCGACTCGGCGGCACGGGCCGCCGACACATGGCATCCGTGCCGGTCACTCCACCGCGGTCGCCAAGCTGGGTGCGTCCTCAAAGGATGGCTCGACGGCCGCCGGCAGGCTGGCACCGCTGCGCAACAGCCGGGCCATGACTGCTGCCGACACCGGCTTGCTGAAATAGAACCCTTGGCCACCGCTACAGCCAAGATCGCGCAATTGTTCCGCCTGTTCCCGCGTCTCGATGCCCTCGAAGATCGCGTCCAGCCCCGCAGCACGAATGAGCTGAAGGACGGCACCGATGAAGTCCTGCTGGGAACCGTCGGCAGAATGCGTAGCAATGATGGACCGGTCCACTTTGACCATGTCAACCGGCAACCGGCGCAGGTAACTGATCGATGAGTAGCCGGTTCCGAAGTCATCGATTTCGATGCCGATCCCGAGCTTGCGCAGGGCCAGCAAGGAGTAGGTCTCCACTTCTCCCCCGGTAACCAGACCGGTCTCCGTGATCTCCAGCACCAGCGACTCGGCCGGCATTCCGGAATCCCTCAAGACGCCCCGAACGTGCTCTACCAGGTCGATGCGTTGGAGCTCGGCTACCGAGAGATTAACGCGGATCTGGAACGCCGGATCCAGGTTCAGTTCGGCGGACCACTGGGCGAACTGGTGCGCGGCCGCCCACAAGGTCCACCGCCCCAGGTCAACAATCAGGCCGGTCTGTTCTGCCATGGGGATGAAGTCGGCCGGCATGACACGTCCCCGCACCGGGTGATTCCACCGGATCAACGCTTCCACCCCGATCGGCAGGCCCGTGCACAGATCCACCACCGGTTGGTACTCGAGCTCGAAGCCGCCGGTCGCGATGGCACCGCGGAGTTCGGACGCCATCTGGTTGTGCAGTTGGCGCGCCTGAAGCATATGGGACTGGAAGACCTTGGTGCGGTTCTGGGGGTCTTTTTTCGCCTCGTACATTGCCGTGTCCGCGTCCAGCAGCAGGCTCTGCGCGGTCTGTCCCGCATCTGCCACCCGGACGCCAATGCTGGCCTGGGGCCAGACGGTGACTTCGTCCAGTTGGATTTCGTCATTGAGCACGCCCAGAATCCGCTGGGCCACCTGGAGCGCGAGGTCCGTCGTCGCGCGCGGAAGCAGGACCGCAAATTCGTCGCCGCCCAGCCGTGCCACCGTGTCGCCGTCGCGCACGACGGACCTCAGCCTGTTCGCCACGACCGTGAGTACGCGGTCGCCGGCGTCGTGGCCAAAACTGTCGTTGACCTGCTTGAAGGAATCCATGTCCAGCAGGAGCAATGCCGGGGCCCGCTGGCCGGACCGCGCATCGTCGAGCGCGGCGTCCATGTCCTTGGCCAAGGCCGTGCGGTTCGCCAGCCCGGTCAAGGCATCTGTGAGGGCCATCCGGCTCATGTCCCGATGTGCCTGGCGCAGTTCAGCCGTCCGTTGCTCGACGCGCTGTTCCAGTTCCATGTAGCTAAGCTGCAGCTCCTCGGCCAACAGGTTGACGCCCGTGATGACGGCGTCGATATCGTCGCGTGCCGGCGAGGGGTCGATCCTGGTGGACAGATCGCCTCCGGCCAGGCGGACCATCCCGTCGACCAACTGCTGGAGCCGAGGATCGGCATTATGCGGCATTGTCCCGTTCCAGCCACGCGAGGGCCTGTGGTTCGGAGTCAAAGTAGCGGACAGGGCATTCGGACGGTTCGGCTCCCAGCACGAAGTTGGCGATCACCCGGTCCACTGGAGACTCGCCCACGAGGGCGATGGCGGATGCATTCGTCTGCCGGCCCAGCATGGACCGGGCCAGGCGGGAGATTGATGTGATGCCCGTCATCCGCATCAAGACACGGCACGGGTGGCCGCCGGAAAGAACGCGAAGCTGTGTTGACGTGTGGGCCGCGACTTCGTCGGTGAAGGCTGATCCGTTCGGAAGATCGACGCTGATGATGCCGCCGCCGGCACTGATCACGTCGGCTGCAACGGCATCGGCCGGGTCAACCACGCGCCTCATGCGGCCGCGTCGTTATTGGATACCGCTCCTGCAACCCTCTCGGGCCAGCCATGACCTAGCACGTGCATCCGCTCCCCAACGATTCGGTGGAAGCTTTCGCTCCCGTCCAACAAATCCAGAACCTACTGCTTCAGAACTGCCAATCGTTCACAGCGTAAACGAACGGAGTTCATGACACGCTCAATGACACGATGAAGAATGCATGTTACGAAGCCCGCGGAAACTCGGCGATTGCAGCCGCAACCTGCGCCGCCCGATCCTTGGCACCCGCTTGACTGAAATAGGCTTGGCTCTCCTTAAGGCAACGCAGCGCATTCATGAAGTCGCCCTGCTCCTGCAGGGCCCGCCCCAAGAGAAGATTCGCTTCTCCCGCGGTTTGGTGGCCCATTGCCTCAGACTCGCTGCAGATGCCAACGAGTATCGCCACGGCTTGATCCAATTCCTGGTTTAAAACGTGCCAGTTGGCGCGGTTCAAACGGTTTTTAAACCGGTCGCTGCCATCCTCACCGATAATCGACGCGGCCAACTCAGCACGCTCCATGCAATGTTCTGTTTCGGCGTCTGCCACACCTGCCGACAACCGCATTGACGCAGAAGCGCGATTGAACCAAGCCCACAGAGCCAGATCATTCAAGGGCGACAGGTACTCAGCTGCGAGCTTGTGGTACCTAATCCCGTCCTCGGCCTCATGCCGCAGGAAGGCCACATTGCCGATGACCCAGTAGCCCTTGCCTGTAGCCTGTGAATCGATGCCTGACCCCAAGATTCCGACAAGCTTCAGGCACTCCTGCCAAGCCTGCTCCAATTCGTCGCTCTCCGCGAGGGAAGCGATCAAGGCAAGAAAAGAACCTATTCTCAGGTTCTCACCTACGTCTATGTCCGAGGAAATGTGAACCGCTTTGACCCCGAACTGAACAGCTCGGTCTAGCTCGCCGGCTGCTTGACAAACATCCGACAGCAGGGTGAGAACACGGCATTCGAGCTCTCTCGACCCAAGCGTGATGGGATGCTTGCGGAGAACTTCCGCCGTCTCAATGCAAGATCGTATGTCACCCATGCCCCGCTGGCATTCGGCTTGAAACAAAGTCATCTGCCACCAAGCCGTTTCATCACCCGCCTGTTTCGCCCGACGCGCGGCCTGGAGTGCCAGCTCCAGCCCGTGCAGAAAGTCCCTTCGGCCGAAAGCCTCCCGCGCGCGCAGCTCGATTAGGAAACTATCTCCGGACGGATCAGGAGCCATGGTGCCTATCCTCCATGCATCGAAGTTTATTCAGACAGGCAAGTGGTCCCATCTGCATCATCCTATTAGGCCCGGCGCGCTAACTGGGGAACCCCCGAATGTGTCGTTTAACCGGTAGTTGGAACACCCACCTGTCTGTACACTAAACAGTGTCATCACCACTGCATCGATTTGCGAGTCTATGCATAAAAAACGAGGGAGCACCCAATGAAAAAGTTCTCGGCATCAGTACTCATTGCTGCAGTTCTGGCCATCACCGGCGCGACGGCTGCCTCAGCCGCCGACGGCAGCTACACCACCATCACGACCGTCAAGTCTGTCGATGGCGGCTTCTCGATTCAGACCGGCAACTGGCCGCACTAAGTAAATAGAGCGGGAATCCCGCTCGCCGGCTGAGGCCGTGGCATGCATCTTCGGACGCATGCCACGGCCTTTGTGGCTTAAGAGACAGCGACGGCGTCGGAGGCGTCGGCGGGTTGCTGTTTCGGTCCGGAATCCAGCGGAAGTGTAATCGTGAAGGTCGTGCCGATGCCGACCCTCGACTCCACGGAGATATCGCCGCGGTGCTGGTCGACCATCCCCTTGACGATGGCCAGGCCCAGACCGGTGCCCTGGATGGCATGGGCGTTGGATGCCCGGTAGAAACGCGAGAAGAGCTGGGGCAGGTCTTCTTCCGGGATGCCGATCCCGCTGTCGGCGACCTTGACCACGGCGCAGGGGACGCCGTCGTCGTTCTTGCCGCCGAGGCCGACCGTGACCCGCACCTCCCCGTCCTGCGGCGTAAACTTGACGGCATTGGACAGGATGTTGGTGAAGACTTGCTCCAACATCTTTGTATCGCCGTCGGCGGCGAGCCGGGTGTCCAGCCCCTCACTGACCAGCTTTACGTTCTTGGCCTGCGCCACCGGTTCCAGCGCGGTGGAAACCGTGCGCAGGAGGCGTGGCAGGTCCACCGGTTCCGTCTTCAACCCGCTGCTCTGGAAATCCATCCTGGACAGGGTGAGCATGTCTTCGATCAACTCGCGGAGCCGCGCGGCATTGCGACCCACGATCTTCAGCATCCGCGCCACTGATTCCGGGACCTCACCGGCGTCTCCGTCCAGCACCAGCTCCAGGTACCCGGCGATAGAGGTCAACGGAGTCCGGAGCTCATGGTTGACCGTTGCCACGAAGTTCGACTTGGCTTGGTCCAGCTCGCGAAGCTTTTCCACGACCTGTTGTTGAACTGTAATCAGGTGCCCCTGAATCAGACCGTGGGCCAGGTTGCCGGCTACGTGCTGAAGCAGTGAAATCTCGGCAGGCGACCATGGCCGCGGCTGCCCCGTGCGGATCAGGCACAGCAAGCCGAAAGCCTGCGGGCCCTGCCCCAAGGGCGCGAGCAGGGACAATTTGCCCCGGGGGGTGGCGAGCCATTCGGCCACATGGGGATATGCGGCGATATCGATGCCGCCGTCGTCGGCCGACGTGAGCACGCTGTGCTTGGCCCAGAGCGCCGAGGACAGCTCCAGCACCTGTTCGTCGCTGCGGTAGGGCATGGAGCCCTGGGTGGATTCGCTGATCCATTGAGCGGTGGTATGCGGCACTCGTTCGTCCGCCAGGGTACGCACCCAGACGTGGTCGGCTTCGAAGGCCTCGCCGATGCCACTCAACGCGAGGTTGATCATTTCGTCCGGGTCATTCGTACTGCGAATGCCGTCGGACACATTCCGGATCCGCTCCCGCAGGACGGCCACCCCGTTGCGTTCCCGTCGCCGGTGTTCCGATCTCGCGAGGGTCACGCGGACACGGTTCACCACACTGGCGGCCGTCAGCGGCTTGATCAGGTAGTCGGAGACGCCCAGCTCGTAGCCGCGTTCCACCAAGTGCAGCTCGTCCTCGGTGGCCATGAGCATCACCCGCCACTGCGCGCCCGGCTGGCTGTCCGACAGCCGTCGCACGGCTTCCATCCCGGCCAGGGACATATCGGCGGCGTCCACCAAAAGGATGTCGGGCGGGTTGCGCTGCACCTCGGCCAACACCTCGGCCGCGGAAGTCAACGCAGCGACCGATATGCCGGCATCGCTCAGGACGCTGCGCAGGAACCCGCGGGTCGCAGGGTCCACGGCGCCGACCAGGACGGTTGGGCGCGCTGCCGCCCCGGGCTCACCTGCAACGGTCCGCACTGCATTCCTCCTGCATTGAACGCGGCCCGGTGTCGTCCCGGCCCCCCGACGTTATGAATGAAGAGTAGCAGTGCTCTCACCGGTACGACGGGAGGTTCCGTCCTGCCTCCGGCGCGCACCCGTCCCCCGATCAGGACCGGTGCAGGCCCGGCACCAGACGCGGGAAGCAGACATTCCGGTCCGGCCCCGGCCGGTGCACTGCCGCTTGGGTTAGCGTTGCCACCATGACACACGTCCCGCGGATCGCCGCCGTCCCGCTTTCGGTCCTTGCGGCCATCATCGTGACGGTGTTGGCGTGGGCGAGTGCCTTCGTCGTGATCCGCGGCGTGCTGCCGCATTTCGGGCCCGGTCCGCTCAGCCTGATGCGGCTCGCCATCGGCTCGGCCGCACTGGCACTGCTGTTGGTCGGGCGGCCGTGGGTCAGGCCGGGCCGCCGGGCGTGGTTGCTGATCGCCGGCTGCGGCCTGTCGTGGTTCGGCGTCTACAACTTCGCCCTCAACACCGCGGAGCAATCGCTCGACGGCGGCACCACCGCCATGATCGTCAATCTCGCACCCGTGCTCACGGCCTTGGGCGCCGGGCTGTTCCTGGGCGAAGGCATCCCCAGGTGGCTGGCCATCGGCGCCGGAGTCGCTTTCTCGGGAGTCGTCATGATCGGCTTCGGCACCGGTGACGGCGCGGCCGGCGGCGTCGGGCTGCTCTGGGCGCTGGCAGCGGCGTTGACGTACTCCGCCGGGGTGCTGCTCCAGAAGCCGGCCCTGGGCAGCGTGCCGGCCGGGCAGGTCACCTGGTTGGCCTGCAGCATCGGTGCACTCTCATCGCTGCCGTTTGCCGGTGACCTTTTGGCGGAACTGCGCACCGCCCCGGCCGCGGCGACCTTGGGCGTGGTGTATCTGGGGTTGGTGCCCACGGCCCTGGCTTTCAGCACCTGGGCCTATGCCCTGGCCCGGATGCCGGCCGGGCAACTGAGCGTTTCGTCCTACCTTGTTCCTCCGGTCACCATCGTGTTGGGGTGGCTGTTCCTGAGCGAGACGCCCACCTTGCTGGCCGTCATCGGCGGCGGGGTGTGCCTGCTGGGCGTTGCGCTGTCCCGCCGGCGCGACCGGCGGGAACGGCAGTCAGGGCGCGGCACCCACCCGGCCGAGGGTGCCCAACCGGCTGGCAATGCGGGAGATGTCGACGGCGGACGGGCTGGCTGACGAGGCCAGGTCAAGCGGCTCCGCGCTGATGACCGTCAACGGCACGTCGGTGTCATAGAGGATGTCCACAATATTGCTGAAGCGCTGCCAGCCGTTCATGCTGATCGCTTCCCGGGGCGGCACACCGGAGATGATCCAGTGGGCGGCGTGCGCCAGCAGGCCCAAATAGTCGGAGGCGGCGGTGGGCCCTTCGCACAGGTCGCGGAAATCGAACCACAATTCGGCCGGCGTGCTCCGAAGGACCGGCAGCGGCCAGCTCCCCGGCCGCAGTTCGCGCGCCTCTGCCGCGGACGGCCAGTCTAGGCCCGCCTCGGCAACCCGCGGGTCGCCGGGACCGTCCGGGGCAACGACCATGGCGCCGTCGCCGAACCGGCCGGGGCGGGCACCGCCGTCGTCCGACCGGCCGTCGGCGCAATCGGCGGGCTGCGTGCGGTAGTCGACCGGGCCGGCGACGGGGGCAACGTGCATGGTGCGGCGGATCAGGGCGATGGTGGGCTCGAACAGCTCATGGAAAGCCTCGCCGGGCATCAACTGCTCGGGCGGATAGTTCGAGGTGGTGACCAGCACTATGCCGCGGCGGTGGATGTCGCGCAGCAGCCGGGCCAGCAACTGGCCGTCCCCCGGATCGTGGACGTGGAATTCATCCAGGACCAGCAGGGCGCAGCCGCGCAGCAAGCCGTCGATGGCCACCTCAATGGCGCTGGTGCCCGGCGGCCGGGCCTCTGGATCCTGCGCGTCGCGGCGGAGGGCGTGCAGTTGTCGGAACAGGTCGTGGAAGTGCCAGCGCTGCTTGCCCGGCACGTCGACGGCCTCGAAGAACGCCCGGGCCAACCAGCTCTTGCCCCGTCCGACGGGACCCCAGAGGTACAGCCCGCGGCGCGTGCCCGAAAAAGCGGGCAGTCCGGCGCGGAGCCGCGCGGCGGCGTCGGCGAGCAGGCGGGCGGCCTTTTGCTGGTCTTCATCGAGGCGGAAGCCGGCTGCCGAGGCGGCCTGCTCAAGATGGTCGAGCATCCCGCGGCGGCTGGGGGTCCGCCCCCGCAGGCCGGCCGCAGCGTTTCCTGCGTCCAGGACGCGTCCCTCCTTCTCCCGGTACCAACGAAACCCGACCCGCCGGTGCCATCGTTCCGGCCGTCCCCGCCTTAACGGCGCGGGGCGCCCCGGCTTCCCTGACGGGAGGTACGGAGCGCCCTGCGATGCGGAGCGTTAAGCGGCGCGAAGCCGCCGGGGGCCGCAGGTTAGTTGGCGGCGACAGCTGCGGCGCGGACGGACTCCATGGCCTTGGTCCACGGGATGAGCTGGTCGATCATCGGAGCCAGGGTGCCGGCGTTCTGCTCGGTCGGCTTGAAGTCGGCGAAGTTCTCGAAATCGGTGAACAGCGAGAACATGACCTGGTTGCGCACGTGGGCGATCTGCAGTTCGGACAGGATGTTGCGCAGGTGCTCAGCGGCACGGGCGCCACCCATGGAACCGTAGGAAACGATGCCGGCGGCCTTGTTGTTGAACTCGACGTTCAGGTAGGACAGGGCGTTGGTCAGGGCCGGCGTGACGGTGTGGTTGTACTCGCCGGTGACGAAGATGAAGCCGTCGAACTCGCTGATCTTGGCCGAGAACGCCTTGGTGTGGTCGTTCTGGTAGTTCTGGTACATGGCCGGGTAAGCTTCGTCCAGCAGGGGCAGGTTGAAGTCGGCGATGTCGACGACCTCGAACTCGGCGTCGGTGCGGCCGGCGGCCTGGGCGAGAACCCAATCGGCAACCTGCTTGTTGACACGACCCGGACGGGTGCTGCCGGTAACGATAGCGATCTTGGTCATAAATAACCCCTTCGAGGTCTGGTCCCGACGTGCCAACATTGTCGACGCGTCATGGTTTTGTTGACACGTCAATTATGCAGGGCGGAAACTTGAATTGTCAACCAAAGGCGAGGAAGTGACAGTCGTGAACTCCGACACCCGCTGGCTGGACGATCACGAGCAAGAGATCTGGCGCGCCTTCCGGGAATTGCTGTGGGGCTTCGAGTCCGCCATGGACCGCCAGCTGCTGCGCGACTCCGACCTGTCCGGCGTGGAGTATTCGGTCCTGGCGTCCCTGTCGGAGGCGGACGAGGGCGTCATGCGGGCCCGGGACATCGCGCAGCAGCTGGACTGGGAGCGCAGCCGACTGTCCCACCTGCTCAAGCGGATGGAAGCCCGCGGGCTGGTGGAGCGGGTGGCTTGTGCCACGGATGCGCGGGGTTTCAACATCTCGATGACCGCAGCCGGCTGGGAGGCCATCCGGCAGGCCGCCCCCGGGCATGTCAGCTTCGTGCGCGAGAACGTCTTCGATCCACTCTCGGCCGCGGAGCGCGAGGCGCTGCTCTCGGCAACCGCCAAGATCCAGCGGTCCATCCGCGACGCGGGCCTCTGGGGGAACAGCGGCAGGTCGTCCTGAGCCGAGGGATCACTCCAGGATTTCGGAGACCTCCAGCCACTCCAGCTCCAGGCCTTCCTTCTCCTCGGCGATTTCCTGCAGCTTGCGGTTCATCTCCGCCAGCCCGGCGAAGTCGACGTCGGACTTGGCGCCTGCCGCGTGCATCTGCTCCTTGAGCTTGTCCTCCTGCTGGCCCAGTTTGCCCAGTTGGCGCTCGATCCGGTTGAGGTCCTTCTTGGCCTGGCGCTTGTCCGCTTCGCTGTGCACGGCGCCGGAGGATGGTGCGGCGGTGGCGCTTGCGCCGGCCGGGGACGGCGCGGGCCGGCCGGCGAGCGCCGCTTCGCGGAGCTCAAGGTACTGGTCCACTCCCCCGGGCAGCCCGCGGAGCTTGCCGTCGCCCAGCAGCGCCACCTGATGGTCGGTCACCCGTTCCAACAGGTAGCGGTCGTGCGAGACGACCACGAGCGTGCCCGGCCAGCCGTCGAGCACATCCTCCACGGCCGCCAGCGTGTCCGTATCCAGGTCGTTGGTGGGCTCGTCCAGCATCAGCACGTTCGGTTCCCCGACCAGCAGCCGCAGCAGCTGCAGCCGCCGCCGCTCCCCGCCGGACAGGTCGCGCACCGGCGTCCACTGCTTCTCCTTGGAAAAGCCGAGCTGTTCCACCAGCTGGCTGGCGGAAACCTCGCGTCCGCCGATGTTGAAGACCTGGCGTTCGCGCTGGATCACCTCCACCACTCGGAGGTCCATGACATCGTCGAGTTCGCGGACTTCCTGCGTGAGCATGGCCGTCTGCACCGTCTTGCCGCGCTTGACCTTGCCGGCCGTGGGCTGGATCTCGCCGTTCAGCAACCGCAGCAGGGTGGTCTTGCCCGCCCCGTTGACGCCGACCAGGCCGAGCCGTTCCCCCGGTGCCAGCCGCAGCGTGATGTTGTCGAACAGCGCGGCGGGCCCGCCGTCGCCGTCCGTGGGCCGGGCCGGCGGGGTGTAGGAAACCTGCTCCAAGTCCAGCACGTCCTTGCCGAGCCGGGCGGTGGCCATCTTGTTCAGGGCCACCGCGTCCCGGGGCTCGGGCACGTCGGCGATCAGCTCGTTGGCCGCTTCAATCCGGAACTTCGGCTTCGCGGTCCTGGCGGGAGCACCGCGGCGCAGCCAGGCGAGCTCCTTTTTCACCAGCTGCTGCCGCTTGCCTTCGACGACGGCCGCCGTCCGGTCGCGTTCCGCACGGGCCAGCACGTAGGCGGCGTACCCGCCGTCGAACGGGTCGACGGTGCCGTCGTGGACCTCCCAGGTCCGGGTACACACTTCGTCCAGAAACCACCGGTCGTGGGTGACCACCAGGAAGGCCCCCTCGGTGGGGCGCCACCGCGTCTGCAGGTGCCGGGCCAGCCAGGCGACCCCCTCGACGTCGAGGTGGTTGGTCGGCTCGTCGAGCATGATCACGTCATGGGGCTCGATCAGCAGCTTGGCGAGGGCGACCCGGCGGCGCTGCCCGCCGGACAAGGACGACACCGTCGCGTGCCAGTCGACGTCGCCGACGAGGCCGTTCATGATTTCGCGGATCTGCGGGTTGGAGGCCCACTCGTGCTCGGCCGCTTCGCCGACGATCGCCACGCCGACCGGCAGGTCTCCGTCCAGCACGTCCTGCTGGTCCAGGTAGCCCACGTTGACGTCGCCGCGCTTGGTGACCCGGCCGTCGTCGGGCGTGGCGCGGTGCGCCAGCAGCCGCATCAGGGTGGACTTGCCGTCGCCATTGCGCCCCACCATGCCGATCCGGTCCCCTTCGTTCAGGCCGAGGGACACCGAGTCCAGGATGGTGCGGGTGGCAAAGGAGACGCTGACGTTTTCTGCGCCGAGCAGGTGGACCAAGGATGCTGCTTTCTGTTGCGTTGGTGGAGGCGGACGCGCCGCTGTCGTTCCAGGGGCGGGGCGGGGCGGTCAGGCCATGATGCGGGCGCCGTGCACCGGTCCGCGGACCGGCAGGGCAACCACGCCGGCGACATCCGCGAGCCGCTGCCCCAGCTCGGCCGCCTCGCGCCGTCCGGCGGTCAGGAAGGCTACCGTCGGCCCGGACCCGGAAACCAAGCCCGCCAGCGCGCCTTCGGCCTCGCCCAGTTCAAGGATATCGGCCAGTTCGGGGGCCAGCTCGATGGCGGCCTCCTGCAGGTCGTTATGCAGGCAGCCGGCCAGCTGGTGGACGTCGCCGGACTGCATTGCCTGCAGGATCGCCGGGTCCACCTGCTCGGGCTCGTCCGGGACGTGGCCGCGGCGGGCGCGCAGGTCGTCGGCCACGGCGTAGACCTTGGGCGTGGACAAACCGAACGAGGCGGGCACCAGGACCCAGTGCATTTCGCTGCGTGCCAGCGCCGGCGTCAGCCGGTCGCCGACGCCCAGGCCGACGGCCACTCCGCCGTGCAGCGCAAACGGCACGTCTGCGCCGAGCCCGGCGGCCAGGCCGATCAGCTCGTCGCGGGAGTAGCCTGTGTTCCAGAGCGCACTGCACGCAACCAGGGCGGCGGCCGCGTCGGCGGAGCCGCCGCCCATGCCGCCGGCAATCGGCACCCGCTTGGTGATGTCCAGGTGCACGCCCTGGGCGTGTCCGGAGGTTTCGCGGATCAGGTCGGCGGCCTGCACCGCCAGGTTGGAAGCGTCCAGCGGGATGCCGTCCAGATCGAAGTCCAGCCCGGGCCCGTTGCGCACGCTGACCGTGATGGCATCGTCCTCACGCGCGGTGGCGGTGACCTCCTCATACAACGAGAGCGCCAGATAGACGCTGGCCACCGAGTGGTAGCCATCCGGTCGCGGGCCGCCGACGCGGAAGGAGACGTTGATCTTTCCGGGCGCCATGACGCGGACGGGACGTGTTCTGGTCATATCGATGCCGCCACCTTCCTAGCCGACAAGCCGATGGTTGAACTCGGCGATGCGGGCAAAGGCGGCAATGTCCAGCACCTCTCCGCGGGCGCCGGGGTCCACATTTGCCAGCCGCAGCGCTTCCTCGGCCCGGGCGGCGCTGCCGGCCCAGCCGGCCAGCGCGGCGCGCAGCGTCTTGCGGCGTTGCGCGAACGCCGCGTCGATGACGGCAAACACTTCATGGCGCGGGGCGCGGGTCACGGGCGGCTGCCCGCGGGTGAACTCCACCAGCCCGGAAGCGATCTTGGGTGCGGGCCAGAACACGTTCATGCCGATCACCCCTGCCTTGCGCATGGTGCCGTACCACGCGGCCTTGACGCTGGGCACACCGTAGATCTTGGAGCCGGGCTTGGCCGCGAGCCGGTCGGCCACCTCATCCTGAACCATGACCAGTCCGTGCCGCAGCGATGGGAAGTGCTCCAGCAGGTGCAGTACCACCGGCACGGCCACGTTATAGGGCAGGTTAGCGACCAGCGCATCCGGGGCCTTGGGCAGTTCCCTGACCCGCAGCGCGTCCGCCAGCACCACGTCCAGGCGCCCGGCGGCATCGGGACGCCATTCGGCCGCTGTGCGTTCCAAGCGGACGGCGAGTTTGGGATCGATTTCGACGGCGACCACGTGCCCGGCCGCGTCCAGCAGCCCGAGCGTGAGCGACCCCAGGCCGGGCCCGACCTCCAGGACTGTCTCGCCGGGGACAACATGGGCGGCAGCCACGATCCGACGGATGGTGTTGCCGTCGATCACGAAGTTTTGCCCGAGGGTCTTGGTGGGACGCACGTCCAGTTCGGCCGCGAGCCGGCGGACGTCGGCCGCTCCGAGCAAGGGCCGGGTGGGGGCGGGCGCGGCTCCCCCGGCGTCGTGCCGTGAGTCGGTACCGGAGGCGGATTGGGGTTCTGTCACTGTGCCATCGTATCGGGCCGCCGGCAGCGGCCGTGGCGGCGCCGCCCGGTTAACGCACACCGGGCCCGGGCAGCGAAGCCCGGGCCCGGTGGATAGCAGGCGGATGCCTTACAGCAGTCCCAGCTTGGCGGCACAGGCCGGCCAGTGGCCCCAGCCGCCGTTGCTGCGCAGCACTTCGGCGGTAGCGATCTGCTCGGAGGGCGTGGCCATGTAGGCGTAGGGCGCGTACTTGCCGCCGCCGGCGCCGAGCCAGGAGCTAGCGCTGAACTGCAGTCCGCCGGAGTAGCCGTTGCCGGTGTTGATGGACCAGTTGCCGCCGGACTCGCATTCGGCGAGCGCCTGCCAGGTCCCGCCGACGTTGGCGTTGTTGACCTTGGCCGGACGCTTCTTGGTGCCCACCGTGATCTTCTGGCTGACCGGTTCGCGGGTGACCTTATCGCTGACGAGTTTCCGGTCGGTTTCCTTGCCGTCGGTGAGGACGACCTCGTAGACCTTGACGCGTTCGCCGGGCTCCCCGGCCCGGGTGACCTTCTCTTCGCCTTCGTACATGGCGGAGTTGGTCGTGGTGGCCGTCTCGAACGGGACGGACTCGGCCTCCTCCACGCGTTCGCGGTCGATCCGGGTCACTTTGACCTTGGTGCCTTCGGTCACCGGCTCGGCCTCGGCAACGGAGAGCTTGTCTTCCTTGCCCAGCTTGATCTTCTGTTCCTGGAGCAGGTCGCCGATGGTGGTCGCGGTGGTGACTTCCTTGCGGGTCTTGCCGTCGACAGCGATGGTGACGTTCTTCGGCGTCGAGATCGTCACCGCGCCGCCCACCGAGGCCAGCTCGGCAGTCAACGGGGCGGACAGGGCCGACTTTTCGTTGACTTCCAGTTCGTCCAGCAGTTCCTCGACGGTGGCGGCGGTGGTGTGCACGGTGGAGGCCTTGCCGTCCACGTTCACGTCTACGGGTTTGGCGGTGACCACTTCGATGCTGGCACCGTCAGCGATCTCTTCGCCCACCGCAGGGGTGACGTCGTCGAGCTCGCCGACCTGCACCTCGGATTCGGCCAAGACGTCTGCAACGGTGGAACCGAACGTGGTGACGGTGCTGGCCTGCCCGTCCACGGTCAGCGTGACCGACTTGTTGTTGCCCACAAAAGCCACCAGCCCGAGGACCAAGGCGGTCATGACGACGACCTGGCCGGCGATCTTCACCCAGCGGTTCTTCAGTGCGTTTGTCACGGTTCCCGAATCTGTTGCAGTTTCCGGGCACGGGGACATTAAGACACGCGCGTGGGACGTGCCGGTTTTCACGGCACGGTGCGAGTGCAGGCTGCACCCGCGGCGGCTGTTTGGGCGTACGAACGGAACGTCCAACGGCTACCGCCACAGGTGTCACAATGTCCGGTTGCCTTCCCCGACCCCGGCCATTAGCTACCTACCGTAATCGAAACGTGACATGCCGACAAGCGGCGCCTGCTGCGGGCGGCACCGGGCACTGCGCGTCGCTTCCCCGTTCGGGCAGCCCTGCATGCTCGTTTTCGGTCCGGCCGGGGGAAGTTACGCGCGTGTTATTCCTGCTGCCAGGAGCCGTAAACGCGCTCCGTGTTTTCCGCCACCTCCGTGCATAACTCCGCCAGGTCCTTCCCGAGGACCTCGGCCATCGCGCGCATGGTGTAGGGCACCAGGTAGCTGGCGTTCGGCCGGCCCCGGTAGGGATGCGGGGTCAGGAAGGGCGCGTCGGTCTCGGCCAGCACCAGGGCCGGTTCCGCAACCGCCAGGGCCTCACGCAGGCCGTCGGCGTTCCTGAAGGTGACGGTTCCGGCGAAGGACATGTGCCAGCCGTTGTCGTTGCAGGTCCCGGCCAGCGCCGCGTCCCCGGAAAAGCAGTGGAAGACAACTTTCTCGGGGGCTCCCTCCTCGAGCAGGACGCGGACCACGTCGTCGTGCGCGTCCCGGTCATGGATCTGCAGGGCGAGGCCCAACCGCTTGGCGATGTCGATGTGGCGGCGGAACGATTCCTGCTGGGCGCCCCGGCCTCCGCCGCCGGTCCGGTAGTAGTCCAGTCCGGTCTCCCCGATCGCCCGGATCCTCGGGTGCGCGGCTATCGCCTCAATCTCCGCCAGGGCCTCCTCCAGCGTCCCCGCGTCCGCCAGCGGGGGTGCGTCGTTGGGGTGGATGGCCACCGCTCCCAGCAGCCTCGGCTCGGCCTCGACGGCCTGCAGCGTGAAGCGGGCGGATTCCAGGTCGCAGCCCACCTGGACGGCACCGGCAACGCCGACCGCCTCGGCGGCGTCCATCGCCTGCCGGACCGTGACCGCCACCGGTCCGTCGCGGAAGTCCAGGTGCGTGTGGTTGTCCATCACCGGCACGGGCAGCGGCTCGGGTGCCGGCGGATAGCTGAGATTACGACGCCGGCCGTCCCCCTCGGTGGGGCTCCGCACCGCCGTCGTCCGGGCTGCGGTGCTGTCAGCGGTGTAGGCGGGAGGAGTTTCGCCGGCAACGGCGGCTACAGGATGGGACATGTTTCCAGCCTACTGAAGCGCCGGGTCCGGTTCCGCCGTGAAGGGAGGCGGGCCCGCCAGGCGGGGTCCGCGTGTCTACCGCATCACACAGCCAGCAAGTAGGGTTGGATCAACCGGCCCTCGGGGAAGGCACACCGGAAGGTACTTCATGGACACGCAGCAGCACATGGCAGAGGCCGGGACCGTCCACTCCGATCCAACGGGTTCGGGGCCGGGTGAGGGCCTCGCGCTGACCGAGTTCCACGACGCCTGCGGCCGGATCAGGGCCGTGATCGAGACCGTCATCGACGGCAAGTCGGAGGCGGCACGGCTGGCGCTGACGGTGCTGTTGGCCCAGGGGCACCTGCTGCTGGAGGATGTGCCCGGCGTCGGCAAGACCATGCTGGCGAAGACGCTGGCCAAGACCATCGACTGCAGCGTGCACCGGATCCAATTCACGCCGGACCTGTTGCCCTCCGACGTCACCGGTGTTTCGATCTACAACCAGGACATGCACCGGTTCGAATTCCGCCCCGGACCGGTGTTCGCGAACATCGTCATCGGCGACGAGATCAACCGTGCCTCGGCCAAGACCCAGTCGGCGTTGCTCGAGTGCATGGAGGAACACCAGGTCACGGTGGACGGGAACACCTATCCGCTGGATACGCCTTTCATGGTGATCGCCACCCAGAATCCGATCGAGATGGAGGGCACCTACCCGCTGCCGGAGGCCCAGCGCGACCGTTTCATGGCCCGGATCTCGATGGGCTACCCGGATCCCCGCGCCGAGATGGAAATGCTGGAGACCCACCAGTCCGTCTCGCCGCTGGAGGGCGTCCGCCCGGTCGTCACGGTGGGCGAGGTACGCAGCATGATGGCCATGGTCCGTGATGTCTACGTTTCGCCGGCGGTGAAGGAATACACGGTCAACATCGGGCGGGGCACCCGCGAACACCCGCACCTGCGGCTGGGAGCCAGCCCGCGGGCCATGCTCCAGCTGCTGCGCGCGGCGAAGGCGACGGCGGCCCTGGACGGCCGCGACTTCGTCCTGCCCGACGATGTGGCCTCCGTTGCCGAGGCCGTGCTGGCGCATCGTTTGATCCTTGACCGCAAGGCGATGACGGCCGGCGAAGACGCCTCCAGCGTGGTGGCGTCCGTGCTGGCCAAGGTTCCCGTGGGCGGCGAATCCCGCCGCGCCTCTTCCTGACGGCCATGGACGCGTTCGGCTGGCTCCCCACCAGGTATGTCACCCTGCGCGGGTGGGGCGTGCTGGCGGCCGGCGTGCTGGCGCTGCTGCTGGCGCAGATCCTGGGCCGCCGGGACCTGCTGACCCTGGCGGTGTTCCTGATTGGCCTGCCGCTGCTGGCCGCGGCGGCGATGGTGCTCCTCAAGCCGCAATTCACGGTGGAGCGGAAGTTTCGGCCCGCGGCCGTCGAAACCGGCCTCGTGGTCCAGGTCCGGTTGTCGGTGCGCCGCAACGGGGGCCTGACGGGGCTGGTGTACATGGAAGAGCAGCTGCCGCTGCGCTTCGGCAAGGCCCCGTCCTTCCGCTTCCCGGCGCGGCACCCGTCCCGCTCCGGGGCGAGCGTGTATGAGTACAAGCTCCGATCCAGCAAGCGCGGGATGTTCGCCATCGGGCCGGTGACGGCGGATTTTTCCGACCCGTTTGGGCTGGCCAACCACCGGCATCAGCTGGGCGAAACCAGCGCGTTGGTGGTGACCCCGTCCCCCGTGGAACTGCCGGCCACCTCGCTGACCGGCGCCCGGGGTTCGGACGGCACGGCGAGCACCCGGCGGCAGGCCAATCCCAGCGACGACGACGTGATGACCCGCGAATACCGCTACGGCGATCCGATGCGCCGGGTCCACTGGGCGGCGACGGCCCGTCACGGCGAGCTCATGGTCCGCCAGGAGGAATCGGTGACCACGCCGCAGGCGACCATCGTGCTGGACCGCCGGGCCGCGGCCTACGGCACGGGACTGCTGCCCTCCTTCGGCGATGGCACCGACCCGCACGGGGACCTGCTGCACACCTCGCCCTCCTTCGAGTGGGCCGTGACTGCCGTGGCCTCGGCCGCCAACGACTTCCTGCAGCGCAACTACACCGTCCGGTTCCTGGACGTCCATGCCCGGGCGGCAGTCCTGGAGTCCCCCTCGGCCCCGTCGCCCGGCCAAGAGCAATTCGACGGGCCCGCGGGCTACCAGGACCTCGCCGAGGGGCTGGCCGCGCTGGGGCTGGCCGAAGACCACCGGAAGTCCGACCGGCATCCGGGAGAACCGGCGTTCGGGGACCGGCTGATGGACAAACTTGCGGCACATAAGTACAAGGGGCCGTTGGTCGCGGTCCTGGGCCAGATCAGCGCCGGCGAAGCGCGCCTGCTGGCCCCGGCCGCCGAATTCGGCTCCCACGCCTTCGCCCTGATCATCACCGACCGGCCGCAACAGGCCCGGGCGACGATGGACGTGCTGCGTGCGGGCGGCTGGCGGACCGTGGCGGTCAGCCCCAAGGCCTCGCTGCCGGCGGCCTGGGCGCACTTCGACCTGGTCGGCCGGATCGATCCGGTGGGAACAGGAGCGGTCACGTGACCCTCACGGTCGACAAGCAGGCGGAACTCCGCGGCCCGGACGCACCCGGCCGGAGCGGCGGGCGGCCGCCCTCCCCCGGCGTCGCGCCATGGTTAATGAGCGCCGCCGTCGCACTCGCCGTCCTGCTCACGGCCGCCAGCCTGCACGGGGTCCTGGAGGGCTGGAGTTGGCTGTTCCAAGCCGCCGTGACTGTCTGTTGCACCGAGGCGGGCACGGGGCTGGCCCGCCGGCTGGACTGGTCGCCGCTGGCCGGGGCGCTGCTGGGACTGGCAGGCCTGGTCATGTCGGTCACGGCGATGTTCCTGGCGCCGACCGGTCTCCTGGGCGTGATCCCCGGGCCCGGCACGTTCGCTGCCCTTGATCCCATGTTGGAGGAAGCCCGGGACACCGTTGTGTCGCAGGTCGCTCCGGTGCTGGTCAACGACGGCATCGCGCTGGCGGCCTGCGTTGGTGTGGGGCTGATCGCCCTGCTCGTGGATACGCTGGCCGTTCCGCTGCAGATGCCGGCCATCAGCGGCCTGGGCCTGCTTGGCCTGGCCATCGTTCCAGCCATCATCAAGCCGAACAGTATCGGAGCGGCGGGTTTCCTGGCCGCCGCGGCGGGTTACCTGCTGGTGCTGGGCTGCGCGCAGTGGCTTGCCGCCGGCGGCAGCGGCAGGGGTCGACTGGCCTCCGTTGAGCAGATCCGCCGCGCCGTGAGCATAGCGGCGGCCGGTCTCGCGGTTTCGCTGGTGCTCCCGCTGGCCATCCCGGGCTTCACGTCCGGATTGTTCCCGGAGGGCTCGAGGCTCAATTGGGGCGCGCCGACGGGCCTCAACCCGGTGGTGAGCCTGGGCGACAACCTCCGGCGGCCCGGGGCCTTCGGGAGGATGACCTACGCCACGGATGCCGGGGAACCGCTTTATCTGCGCTCGGTCACGCTGGAAAACCTGACCGGCGCGCGCTGGAGCCCGAGCGACTTCGACGGCCACCGCCGCACCGGCATCGATGAACTCGAGGTGCCCAGCGTGCGGAACCTGCTGGCAGACGGCGAGGTGACCACCACGAGGATCAGTACGGCATCCTTCACCAGCCCCTGGCTGCTGGCCCCCTACGCTCCGGCGCGGGTCACGGGCGTCCGCGGCACGTGGAGCTGGGATCCCCGCACCCTCAACATCCGCGGCGAGTCCGGCACCACCACCGCCAACCAGGAGTACGAGGTGCGCAGCGTCAGGCCGGCGCTGACCAGGGAAGCGCTGCGGGCATCGGAACCGTCGAACAACCCCGTCGTCGATCCTGTCTTCTCCGAGCTACCGGAGGACATGCCGGACATCATTGCAGACACCACGGCGACCGTGCTGGCGGGTTTGGAGAATCCGTACGAACAGGCCATGGCCATCCAGACGTATCTGCGGACGTCCGGATTCGTGTACTCGGAACAGGCTCCGGTCGACGGCGGCTACGACCAGAGCGGTTTCGAGGTCGTGGCCTCATTCCTGGAGGAAAAGTCCGGCTACTGCATCCACTACGCCGCCACGATGGCGATCATGGCCCGGATAGCGGGCATTCCCAGCCGGATGGCGGTCGGCTATGCGCCCGGGCGTCCCACCGGTGCGGTCCTTGAAGACGATACCGGCAGGGAGCTGGAGGAGTTCGAGATCGATTCCCGGGACGCGCATTCCTGGCCGGAACTCTTTTTCAATGGAATCGGCTGGGTCGCCTTCGAGCCCACGCCGTCGCGGGGAGTGTTGCCGGCCTACGCCCAGACCGGACCCGCCGGCGGCCCGGTGCTTCCCAACGACGACCCGCTCAGGCCCGCGGGGCCGCCGCCGGCCGCCACCGACACTCCCCGGGATTCCACTGCCTCCGGCTCCTCCGGCCTGGCGGAGGAAGACATGCTCTCGCAACGGCTGTGGTCGGCGGCGGCCGCGGCCCTGGTGCTGGCCGTCCTCCTGTTGCCGCTGGTGCTGCGCCGGCGCCGGACCGGCTGGCGCCGGGCAGCGATGGCCGGGGGCGGCGGGGGTGCCGCCCTGGTCACCTGGGCGGAAGCCGTGGATACCGCGGAAGACCTCGGCTGGCCGGCCGCGGCAACGGAAACACCGCGGGCCTTCCAGCAACGCCTCGACGACGCCGGCGTGGTCACCGGGAAGTCTTCCGTTGCCCTGGCGCGGCTGCGGGCTGGCTATGAGCGGGCCGCGTATGCGGCTCCGGAGGCGCCGCCACCGGGCGGCGCCGGCGCCGCACGGTGGTCCGATGTGGAAACCGTCAGGGACAGGCTCCTGGAGCGGGCCGGATGGCGGCGCCGCCTGGCCGGGCTGTTGTGGCCGGCGTCGCTGTTCCGCCGCCGGCCGCCCCTGGGGGACAGCCGGCCGACGGATCGGAACTACCGGGCGTAGGGATCCGCGATGCCGATGTACTGGACCGTGGTGTACTCGTCCAGGCCCTCCGCGCCGCCTTCGCGGCCCATGCCGGACTGCTTCACTCCGCCGAACGGGGCGGCGGCGTTGGAGATCACGCCGGCGTTGTAGCCGACCAGGCCGAACTCGATCTGCTCGGAGACGCGGAACATGCGGTTCACATCGCGCGAGTAGATGTAGGAGGCAAGGCCGTACTCGGTGGCATTGGCCAGGGCGATGGCCTGCTCTTCGGTTTCGAACGTGGTCACCGGGGCAACCGGGCCGAAGATCTCGCTCTGCAGGATATCGGCGTCGTTCGGAACGTTGGACAGCACGGTCGGCTGGTAGAAGTAGCCGTCGCCTTCCACGGGCCCGCCGCCGGTGCTGACGGACGCTCCGGCTTCCACTGCCGCGGTCACCAGGGCATGCACGTCGTCGCGGGCGCCGCCGTCGATCAGCGGGCCCACCGTGGTGTCCGCTTCGGTGCCGCGGCCCGGCTTGAGGGTCTTCATGGCGTTCGCAAACTTGGTGGTGAATTCCTCGGCCACGGAGGCCTGGACCAGGAAGCGGTTGGCGGCCGTGCAGGCCTCGCCCATGTTGCGCATCTTGGCCGCCATGGCACCTTCGACGGCCTTATCCAGGTCGGCGTCTTCGAAGACGATGAACGGGGCGTTCCCGCCGAGCTCCATCGAGGTCCGCAGGACGTTGTCCGCCGCATCCTTGAGCAGCTGCTTGCCCACCGGCGTGGAGCCGGTGAAGGAAACCTTGCGCAGGCGGGAGTCCTGCATCAGCGGCCCGGAGATGCCGGAAGCGCTCTTGGAGGAGACCACGTTCAGCACGCCTGCCGGGAGGCCGGCCTCGATCATGGTCTGGGCGAAGAGCTGGCTGGTCAGCGGGGTGAGCTTGGCAGGCTTGAGCACCATGGTGCAGCCGGCCGCTACCGCGGGACCGACCTTGCGGGTGGCCATGGCGAGCGGGAAGTTCCACGGGGTGATCAACAGGCAGGGGCCGACCGGCTTGCGCTGGACCAGGATCTTGTTCTTGCCCTCCGGCGTGGTCAGGTAGCGGCCGTAGTCGCGGACGGCCTCCTCCGAGAACCAGCGCAGGAATTCGGCACCGTAGGCCACTTCGCCGCGGGATTCGGCCAGCGGCTTGCCCATCTCCATGGTCATCAGGAGGGCGAAATCCTCCGAGCGCTCGGTCACCAGCTCGAAGGCGCGGCGCAGGATCTCGGCGCGCTGGCGCGGAGCCGTGCGGGCCCAGGCGGCCTGCGCGCTGTCGGCGGCGTCGAGGGCGGCGAGCGCGTCCTCGCTGGTGGCCGAGGCCAGGGTGGCCAGCACCTTGCCGGTGGCGGGGTCATGGACGTCAAAGGTCCCGCCGTCGGATGCGTCGCGCCATTCGCCGTTGATCAGCAGGCCGGTGGGTACTTTGGCGAGCAGTTCTGCTTCGCGGGCTGCGGTTTCAGCCATGGCGGTGCCTCCAAGTGTTCGGGATTGTGTCCGTGGGCGCAGTTGCCCGTTTTCCTTCACGGTAGGTGCTCCGCTTCACGGGTGTAAATGCGAGGGTGCACTACGTTCCACGGCACCTACTGTGCAGATCGACAATACCAATCCGGCGGCCGGGTGAGGGTCACAGAGCGTGCAGATGACGACATCCAGGACATCCGGCGGCACCCGCTTCGCTGAGAGTCAGCGCCCGCCGGGAGCACGGGCGGCCAGGACCGCGGCGTAGAGCTCGCGTTTGCTCACCCGGGCATCGGCCGCGACGGCGGCGACGGCGTCCTTGAGCCGGGCACCCTGCGTCACCAGCGCGTTGACGCCGTCCACGTGGTCTTCGGGCTGTTCGGGCGCTGTTTCCGTCGCGCCGGCAACCACCACGGCGATTTCGCCCCGGACCTCATGGCTTTCGGCCCACTCCAGCAGTTCCCGGACCGTACCGCGCAGCACTTCTTCATGCAGCTTGGTCAGCTCCCGGCAGACCGACGCCCGCCGGCCCGGGCCGAATCCGGCGTCGAGGGCCCGCAGCATGGCCGCCAGCCGATGCGGCGCCTCGAAGAAGACCATGGTCCGGCGCTCGGCGGCGAGCTCCGCCAGCCGCCCGGCGCGCTCCCCCTGCTTGCGGGGCAGGAAGCCCTCGAAGGTGAAGCGGTCGGTGGGCAAGCCGGACAGCGCCAGCGCCGTGAGCACGGCCGACGGCCCGGGCACGGCAGTGACCAGCAGGCCCTCCGCCACGGCCGCCTCCACCAGCCGGAAACCGGGATCCGAGACGGCCGGCATGCCGGCGTCGGTCACCATCACCAGGGTGCTGCCGGCACGGACCAGCTCCAGCAGGTCTGCGGTACGGGTCGCCTCGTTGTGTTCGTGGTAGCTGATGATCCGGCCGGCGGCCGTGATACCCAGCCGCTGCAGGAGTTTGTGCAGGCGGCGGGTGTCTTCGGCAGCGACTACATCGGCCGTTTGGAGCAGCTCGACCAGCCGCGGGGAGGCGTCCCCGACGTTGCCGATCGGCGTTCCGGCCAACACGATCTGTCCTGGCTGCCCCCCTGCCGGGACGCCCCGTTCCTGCTCATTCACATGGACAACCCTACCTGCGGCGTTGCCCTCTTTCACCGGCGCCTTATATAGAGTCGGTATGTGCCCCACTGCAGCGAGGACCGCCGTCCGGCAGCCGACGTCCCGGCCTGTGGCGCCGCACACCCCTGCACCTACCGGCCGGTAACATGATGGCCGTGACCCGAACCACACCTCCGCCGGCGGCGGTTGTCCCCCGCCACGGCTGGCTGGAATCGCCGGGACGGGCCTTCAGCGAGGCAGTGCTGCGCCGCCGACTGCTCGGTCTTCCGGCCCGGTTCGGGCCCTGGGCGTGGCTGCTCCCCGTGCTCACGGCCGTCCTCGGCGGGGTTTTGCGTTTCTACCGCCTGGGTGAACCGGGTTCGCTGGTGTTCGACGAAACCTACTACGTCAAGGACGCCTACTCCTACCTGCAATCCGGCTACGAACGCGAATGGCCCAAGGACGCCAACGACTCCTTCAACGCGGGCAGTCCGGACGTCCTCCTCGATACCCCCGAATATGTGGTGCACCCGCCGGTGGGCAAGTGGATGATCGCCGCCGGCATGTGGCTTTTTGGTTCCGACAACGGTTTTGGCTGGCGTTTCGGCGCCGCACTTACCGGCACGCTGTCCATCCTGATGATCGCCCTGATCGCGCAGTCGTTGTTCAAGTCGCCGGCGCTGGGCGGGGTCGCCGGTTTGCTGACGGCCATCGACGGGCACCATCTGGTCCACTCCCGGACGGCTTTGCTGGACGTCTTCCTCATGTTCTGGGTGGTCGCCGCCTTCGGCGCGCTGCTGCTGGACCGCTTCGACGGGCGACGGCGGCTGGCCGCGAAAATCGCCCGGCAGGCTGGTCCCTCCGGGGTGCCGCCCCCTTCGCGGCTGCTGTATGGTCCCTGGGTGCTCTGGCGGCCGTGGCGGCTGGCTGCGGGGGTCTGCCTCGGGCTGGCCGTGGGCACCAAGTGGTCGGCGCTGGCGTTCGTCGCGGTGTTTGGCCTGATGTGCGTGTTTTGGGACCTTGGCGCCCGGCGTGCCGCGGGGATCAGGGAGTGGTTTTCCGCCGGCGTGATCAGGGACGGGGTGCCGGCGTTCTTCACCATGATTCCGGCCGCGGCGGTGACCTATCTGGCGTCCTGGACCGGCTGGCTGCGCTCCGATGATGCCTACGACCGCAACTGGGCGGCGTCGAACCCGTCCGCGGCCTTGGGGTGGCTGCCGGACTGGCTGCGCTCGCTGGCCGAGTATCACCGCAGCGCCTACACCTTTCACAACGGACTGGATTCCGAGCACCCGTACGAATCCAATGCCTGGACCTGGTTGTTCATGGGCCGCCCGACGTCGTTCTACTACCATGCCGAAGAAGCCGGCCAGGGCGGGTGCGAGGCGGCCACCCGCTGTTCCGAGGCGGTCACGGTGGTCGGCAACCCGCTCATCTGGTGGGCCGCGGCCGCCTCGCTGCTGGTGCTGCTCTTCTATTGGGCCGGGCGGCGGGACTGGCGGGCAGGGGCGATTCTGGCGGGAGTCGCGGCCGGTTACCTGCCCTGGTTCCTCTACCCCGACCGGACCACGTTCTTCTTCTACGCGATCGCCTTCCAGCCGTTCCTGGTCCTGGCCCTGACCTACGTGCTCGGGCTGGCGCTGGGCCGGGCGACGGATCCGCCGTGGCGCCGGCGCCAAGGCGTGCTGGTGGTCGGGCTCTTCGTGGCGGCCGCACTCGCGGTGTCGGCATTCTTCCTGCCGGTGTGGACCGCAGAGATGATCGGCTACGACCAGTGGCGCTGGCGGATGTGGATGCCAAGTTGGATTTGATGCAGGCCGGACAACACGACTTTTACCGGATTCAGAAAGTGGGCACGACGTGCGCGAAGCAGTAACCGAAGTGCTGGCAGCGATGCCGGCCGGCTCCAACCTGACGGACATCCTGGTGGCCCAGCATCAGCGCGACCCGCAGCGGGCGCTCTATGCGGTCAAGCGCAACGGCGCCTGGTCCGATGTTCCGGCCGCCGAACTCCTGGCCCAGGTCAGCGCCGTGGCGAAGGGCCTGATGGCCTCCGGCATCGAAGCCGGAGACACCATTGCCGTGATGTCCAAGACCCGGTTCGAGTGGACGGTGGTGGACTTGGCCGGCTGGTTCGCCGGCGCGGTGGTGGTTCCTATCTACGAAACCTCGTCCCCGCACCAGGTGCAGTGGATCCTGCAGGACTCGGCGGCGAAGCTGGTGTTCGCCGAGGACGCCGCCAAGGCCGCCGTGGTGCGCCAGGCCATGTCCGGGCTGCCGGCCGCGCTTCCGGTCTGGCAGCTGGATGGGAAGGCCGAGGGGCTGGCTGAGCTGGAGGCCCGCGGAACCGTGGTCACCGACGAGGAACTTGAACTGCGCCGGACCTCCCGGGGCATGCAGGACGCGGCCTCGCTGGTCTACACCTCGGGCACCACCGGCCGGCCGCGCGGCTGCATCATCACGCATGGCAACTTCGCGGAACTGGCGGTCAACACCGTGGAGTTCCTGGCGGACATCCTCAAGCGCCCGGACGCGAAGTCGCTGATGTTCCTGCCGCTGGCGCACGTGCTGGCCCGGGCCGTGCAGGTGATCTGCCTGACCGCCGGAGTGAAGATGGGCCACACATCGAGCATGGCGGAGTTGATCGAGGACCTGCGCACCTACCAGCCCACCTTCCTGCTGGTGGTTCCGCGCGTGTTCGAAAAGGTCTACGCCTCTGCCCGGCAGAAAGCGCACGACGGCGGCAAGGGCAGGATCTTCGACGCCGCGGCGCAGACAGCGGTCGCCTACTCCCGGGCACGGGATGCGCAGGCACGCGGCACCGGCGCCGGGCCCGGGCTGGCCCTCAAGGCCCGGCATGCCGTGTTCGACAGGCTCGTCTACGGAAAGCTGCGCGCGGCGTTCGGCGGGCACGTGGAGTACACCGTCTCCGGCGCTTCCGCATTGAATCCAAAGCTCGCGCACTTCTTCACCGGCATCGGCGTGCCGGTCTTGGAAGGCTACGGGCTCACCGAATCCACTGCCCCTGCGGCGGTAAACCTGCCCGGCGCCAACCGGATCGGCACCGTGGGACTGCCGTTGCCCGGCACCACCATCAGAATCGCCGACGACGGCGAGGTCCTGATCAAGGGCATCGGCATCACCCGCGGCTACCACAATAACGACGACGCCAATGCCGAGTACTTTCGGGACGGCTTCTTGTGCACGGGGGACGTCGGGACGTTGGACGACGACGGCTACCTCACCATCACCGGCAGGAAAAAGGAGCTGCTGGTAACGGCGGGCGGCAAGAATGTCGCTCCGGGTCCGCTGGAGGACGCGCTGCGCGAACACCGGCTGGTGTCCCAGGCGGTGGTGGTCGGCGAGGGACGCCCGTTCGTCGGGGCGTTGGTGTCCCTGGACGAAGAGGGCCTGGCCGGCTGGCTTTCCTCGGCCGGCCGCGGGCCGGTCGGCCTGGCCGAGGCCGCCGAAGACCCGGCGGTCCTGGCCGAGCTGCAGCAGGCCGTGGACCAGGCCAACCAGCTGGTTTCGCGGGCCGAGCAGATCCGGAAGTTCGCGGTCCTGGGACAGGACCTCACCGAGGCCTCCGGGCACCTGACGCCGTCACTGAAGCTCAAGCGCGTCACCGTGCTGGAAGACTTCGCCGGCGAGATCGATTCCCTGTACCGCTAGGCCCTGGCCGGCAGCCGCCCGCCTAGTCCTGCTCGCGGGCGAGCAGCAGTTCGTGCCGGCGGCGCTGTTCTTCGGCGGCGGCGGCGCTCCGGTTCCGCCGGGCGCGGGTCGGCCAGGTCAGCGCCAGCACCAGCGAGGAGACCATCAGCACCAGCAGGGCAATGACGATTCCGGCGTCCATCCAGAACTGGGCCGGGAACAGGCGGATCAGGGTGTCGTCCACGAAGAAGGTCCAGGTGCCGTCGGCGAAGAAGATCCGGTGGAACTCGGTGAAGAACTGCTGCCAGTTGAGCGCCCCCAGGACGCCCAGCAGCAGGACCAGGATCAGCGTCGCGGCGGAACCGGCGAACAGGCCGCGCCGGATCCCCCCGTGGTAGCGGCGGGCCAGGTAGACCACTGCGACGACGGCCAGCAGCAGCATGACCGCCCCGGCAAGCATGGTCGCGAGGAACACGCCCTTCACGTCGGCCATGTGGCTGACCTCGGAGTCCAAAAACAGGCTGCCGCCGTGGGGTCCGGAGAGGTCTCCCAGGTATCGCGGGCCGGCGAAATTCAGCAGGTAGTCCACCGCATAGGAGCCGTAGGTCATCCGTTCCTCCGTGCTGAAGCCGAAGCTGTCGGCCGGGAACCCGGGGCGGTGGTATTCCGCCCAGAGGAACAACGGCGTGGCCACCAGCCGGATGGCACCGATGATCAGCAGCGGCGGGAACAGCACCGCCAGGACCACCTGCAGGATCCGTCCGGCCAGCGGCTTGGCGTTCATTGCCTCGTCGCGCTCGGTCGTGCGCCGGACCACCTCGGAGCGCGGCGGGCGTACCGAGAGCGCACCGGTCGCCGGGTTGGCGTCGCTGCCGGCGGCGGCTGCGGCCGTCCCACCGGGCGGCATGGGCGGGCGCGCCGGCAGCGGCTTCGGGGCCGCCGGGCCCTGGTCGGCAGCGGCGGCCGTGCCGGTCCCCCGGCGGCCGTCGCCCGGTGCGGCGTCTGCTGCTCCGGCCGGATCCGGCAGTCCGGCCGCGGGGCCACCGGCGGCTCGGCCGGCAGGCACGGGGGCTCCGACCCGGGCGGCTTCGGCGGCAGCGCCCGCTCCGCCGGCGGCCCGCGCCCCGGCGTCGGGCTGCGTGGACCCGTCGCTGCGGGGCCGCGTTCCGGCGCTGTCCGGGGCACCGCCGTCGCGCTCGGTGCCGAGGCCGGTCGCCACGGCGCTCAAATCCGGCAGCCGGCTGGGCCGGCGCATGGGCAGCGGGTTGGCGCCGTCCCGGAACCGGCCGTTGACGGCAGGGACCGGAGGCGCGGGGGCGCGCTCCGGTTCAGCGCCAGGGGCTTCTCCCGGCGCTGTCCGTGCCCTGCGTTCGTCTCCGCCGGATTTCACGTCTTCGACTGCCACGTCCGTCGCCTCTTTCTGTGCCGCTGGCCTCTCTGCCTATGAGACTACCGCCGGCCGGCGGCGCTTCACGGTTGCCACCCCGGGGGCGGCCCGCCCGGCCGTCGCCTGCCTGCCCCGCCGGCTGCCTACCCCGTCGCCTGCCCGGACGGCAGCTACCCGGTGGCGGCGGCCTCGCCGGCATCGAACCGGTCCAGGTCGCCCCGCTCCCCCGCCAGGTAGGCCCGCCGGCCCACGACGAGGGTGTACATCCAGTAGGCGGCCAGCACCAGCACACCGATGCCCAGGCGCAGCCAGTCCGGCAACTGGCTGGGGGTCACGAAGCCCTCGACCAGGCCGGAGATCAGGAGGACGAGGACCAGCCCCAGGGCGACGGTAATCAGCGACCTGCCTTCCCGGGCCAGCGAGGCGGTGCGGGTGAGCCGGCCGGGCGAGACCCAGGACCAGAAGATCCGCAGTCCGGCCGCCCCGGCAATGAAGATGGCGGTCATCTCCATCAACCCGTGCGGCAGGATGTAGAGGAAGAAGACGTCCAGCCGGTCGTAGGCGGCCATCATCCCGCCGGCCATGCCCACCCCCTGGGCGTTCATGAACAGGATGTACGGCACCCACAGTCCGGTCACTCCGAAGGCCACCGCCTGCGCCGCAATCCAGGCGTTGTTGGTCCACACCATGCCGGCGAAGGAGGCGTTGGGATTCTCCGAGTAGTAATTGACGAAGTCCTCTTCCACGTACTGCCGGATGTCCTCGTCGGAGCCCATCGCTTTGATGACCTCGGGGGTTCCCGCCACCCAGGCGCCGAACAGCCAGGCGACCAGGACGAAGAGGGCACCGATGACCACGGTCGGCCAGCGCAGGCGGTAGAACGCGGCCGGCAGCGACAACACGAAGAACTCCGCCACGTCCCGGGCGAAGTTGGAGCGGGCCCCCGTGAACCGCGTCCTGGCGCGCGACAGGCGGGTGGACAGGGCCGCCGACAGTTGGCCCTCGGCGGCCACCGACCGGATCATCGACAGGTGGGTTGAGGTGCGCCGGTAGAGCACGAGCAGTTCATCCGCCTCGGGGCCGGTGAGCCTGCGTTTGGCGCTCAGTTCGTCCAGCCGCTGCCAATCGTGCTCATGCACCGCGGCGAAGGCATCGATATCCACGCTCCTAGCCTAGCCGCCGCGCGCGGAAGATCCGGGGCGCCGCCCGGCCCGCCGCCCCGGATCGATAGAGTGGAACCGGGCGGCACAGACCGCCCGGGAAAGGGATCCGATGAGCAACGTCATCACCGGCGAGGCGGTAGTGCTGGAACTGCGGCCGGCGTCGTTCGGCGTCCGGGCGCTGAGCTCGATCATCGATGTGGTGGCCAACGTGATCCTGCTGATCGCCGCCTTCGTGCTGCTGGCGGAGACCCTCGAGGTCGGGTTCGACGCCGCGGCCGCCCGCGCGCTGGTCATCGCCGTGGTGCTGTTCTTCCTGGTCGGGGTGCCCATAGCCGTCGAGACCCTTACCCGCGGCAAGTCGCTGGGCCGCTGGGTCATGGGCCTGCGGATCGTGCGCGACGACGGCGGTGCCATCCGGTTCCGGCATGCGCTCATCCGCGGCCTCGTGGCGGTCTTCGAACTGTACATCCTGCTCGGTTCGGTGGCCTTCATAGTGGCCCTGTTCAATGACAGGTCCAAGCGGCTCGGCGACCTGCTGGCGGGCACCTACAGCATGCGGGAACGCGTCGCGGTCGCACCGAAGATCCTGCCGGAAATCCCCCCGCAACTGGCCCCCTGGGTGAAGCTCGCCGACATGGGGCGGCTGCCGGAGCCGCTGGCCCGGCGGATTATCCAGTTCCTCTCGCAGGCGCCCAAGATGATTCCGGCCTCCCGTGCCCGGTTGGCCACGGCCCTGGCCAACGAGGCGTCCGGCTATGTCTCTCCCCCGCCGCCGGCCGGCACGCCGCCGGAAATGTACCTGCTGGCCGTGATGGCCGAACGGCGCGAACGCGACTTCGTCCGACTGTCCCGACAGCAGGAGCGCGCCGCCCGGCGTGGCGCCCGGCTGCATTCCCTGCCCTTCCGGGACTAGGCGCGGCCGCGCGGTCCGCCCGGTGGCCACCGAGCCGCCGGCCGCGGGACAGCTACCCCTTGTCCTGCGACGTCCAGGTCTTCCAGTCCACGTTCCAGTCCCCGAAACCGTCCGTCGGGTCCAGGAACCCGCCGTCGGTATTGCGGATATCCACGATGTCCCCGGTCCGCATGGTCTCGTAGAAGTACCGGGCGCCGGCTTCGGACATGCCCACGCAACCGTGGGAAATGTTGCGCACGCCCAGGGCGGAGGGGTCCAGGGTGGTGTGGACGAACTCGCCGCTGTTGCTCAGCCGGCTGGCGTACTTGGCGTCGAACGGCTCGTACCAGTCCGGGTCTCCCGGTTTGAGCCCGATGCTGCGCGGGTTGAACGGCAGCGATTCATGCATGTCCATGATCGGGTGGATGCCCTTGCTGGACGGCCAGTTCGGGTCGCCCAGCGTCACCGGGAAGGTCTTGGCCAGGTCGCCGCCCACGTAGATCTTCATGGTCTTGGTCTTGTTGTCCACGATCGCCCGGCGGTCATCAAGGATGTTGACGGTGATCTTCTCGTCGTTCATGCCGATCATGTCGTTGCCGAACTCCACGCCGAACAGTTTCATGTCCACGGTCACGGTGCTGTTCGGCTCCCAGTATCTTTCCGCGCGGAAGCGGGCCTTCGTGTCCGAGTACCAGTAGAACTCGCCCTTCTGCCCGGCGGAGGTGGTGATGGAGATGGCCTCCTCCACCGCTTCCTTGTTGAGCACGGGTTCGCTGAAGTTGAACTCCAGCGGCTGGGCGATGCCCACGCTTTGCCCGTCCAGCGGGTACATCCAGCCGTCGGCCTGGTTGGGAGCGAGCACGGTGGTGAAGGTCTGCTGCTTCACGGTCTCGGTGCCGGCGCGGTCCACCAGGGTGTAGCTGAACTCGTATTCGGTCAGGAAGTCCAGGCGTTCCGTTGCCTTCCAGACGCTGCCGTCTGCGGACAGCTCCCCGGCGATCGGTTCGCCGCCCTGTGCCGGCGCCAACGCCACATCCTTGATGGAGGCGTTCTTGGCGGTGATGGTGGCCACGGTGGCGGGATTGACCTCCACGGCTTTGTCTGCCGGGGTGACACCGACCGACATCGCCTTGACGACCGGCTCGGAGAAACCCTGCCGCTCGGCCGGGGCGGCGGCGAACACCCGTCCCAACTGGGCAGCGAACGTGGGCGACGCCATGGTTGCCGCAGTGACGGCCGCGGCGGCTGCCACCAGCACTCCGACGATGCACAGCAGGGCGATCTTAAGGCCCTTGCGCTTCTTTTTTTCCTCAGTCATCCCAACCCAACTCACGAGACCCCCGCGGCGGGTAACCGCCGCTGCAGGGCACAACAGCACCCTGCCTCCATCGTAGGGCGGGCGGCGCCGAAGGGACGGGTTATTGCGGGCGAGCCCGCCCAACAATCCGGTAACCATTCAACCGGACGGCTAACGGCGGGACGTACGCCCGCCGTCGGCCCTCCCGGTCTGGATCAGTAGCGGTAGTGGTCCGGCTTGTACGGGCCGGCGGCGTCCACGCCCAGGTACTCGGCCTGTTCCTTGGTCAGTTCGGTGAGTTCGACGCCGAGCGCGTCCAGGTGCAGCCGGGCGACCTTCTCGTCGAGCACCTTCGGCAGCACGTAGACCTGGTTGGCGTACTCGGGCTCGCCGGTGGCCGAACCCTCGGCCGGCTTGCCGTGCTTGGCGAACAGCTCGATCTGCGCGATGGTCTGGTTGGCGAACGAGTTGCTCATGACGAACGAAGGGTGCCCGGTGGCGTTGCCCAGGTTCAGCAGCCGTCCCTCGGAGAGCACGATGATGGAGCGCTCGGTCGCCAGCCCGGCATCGAAGACCCATTCGTGCACCTGCGGCTTGATCTCCACCTTCTGTACGCCCTCGACGGCGGCCAGGCCCGCCATGTCGATTTCGTTGTCGAAGTGGCCGATGTTGCCCACGATGGCCTTGTCGCGCATCTTCACCATGTCGGACGCCATGATGACGTCCTTGTTCCCGGTGGTGGTGATGAAGATGTGGCCCTCGCCCACCACTTTGTCCAGGGTGGTGACCTGGTAGCCGTCCATCGCGGCCTGCAGGGCGCAGATCGGGTCGATCTCGGTGACGACGACGCGGGCGCCCTGGCCGCGCAGCGCCTCGGCCGCGCCCTTGCCGACGTCGCCGTAGCCGCACACAACCGCCGTCTTGCCGCCCATCAGAACGTCGGTGGCCCGGTTGATGCCGTCGGGCAGCGAATGGCGGATGCCGTACTTGTTGTCGAACTTGGACTTGGTCACTGCGTCGTTAACGTTGATCGCCGGGAACAGCAACTGGCCCTGCTCCGCCAGCTGGTAGAGCCGGTGCACGCCGGTGGTGGTTTCCTCGGTGACGCCGCGGATGCCGGCGGCGACCCGGGTGAACTTCTGCGGGTCCTTGGCCAGCGAGGCGCGCAGCACGTCCAGGATGATCGTGTACTCGTGCGGGTCCTCCGCGGTGGCCGAGGGGACGGCGCCGGCGGCCTCGAATTCCACGCCCTTGTGCAGCAGCAGCGTGGCGTCGCCGCCGTCGTCCAGGATCATGTTCGGTCCCAGCTCGGGATTTTCGTCGGCGCCGGGCCAGGTCAGGATCTGCTCGGCCGTCCACCAGTACTCTTCGAGCGTTTCCCCCTTCCAGGCGAAGACCGGAACGCCCTGCGGGTCCTCCGGCGTGCCGTTGCCCACCACGACGGCTGCGGCGGCCTCGTCCTGGGTGGAGAAGATGTTGCAGGAGGCCCAGCGGACCTCCGCTCCGAGCGCGGTCAGCGTTTCGATCAGGACCGCGGTCTGCACCGTCATGTGCAGGGAACCGGCAATCCTGGCACCGGCCAGGGGCTGGGCCTCGCCGAATTCTGCGCGCAGGGCCATCAGGCCCGGCATCTCGTGCTCCGCCAGGCGGATCTGGTGGCGGCCGGCGGCTGCCAGCGAGAGGTCCTTGACCTTGTAATCGAACGTCACAGTAATGCTCCTAAGCGTGGTCAGCGGGGCCGTCGTTGGGGGAGGCAGCGGCGCCGTCGTTGGTTGAATCAAGGGCGCCGCCCGCGGGGGCGGTCTGCGGCAGCAGCACCGGGATGCCGTCTTCGATCCGGTAGTGCAGCCGGTCTCCGGCGGCGGTGCGGCCGGTCGAGAGCAGTTCGTCGCCCTCCTGGACCAGTGATGAACCGGTAGCCGGGCAGCGCAAAACCGCCAGCAGTTCGGGGGTCAGATGTGCCATGCGATGGTGTCCTTTGATCTCCAGCAGCTTCGGCTGCGTCCGCTTCCGGCGGCCGGCGGCGCGGGGCTTCGCCGCGGACGGCAGGTTGCCGGCACGGCGCGCTGCCCGTCTCCCAGCGTATCGCCCTAGGGTTGTCCGCGCAGAATGCGCAGGTGCCCGCGCCGGGTGCCCGCGGCGCCCGCGGGCGGTTCCAACGGCTCGCGCTGGCCGCGCGGCTGGGGCGCCTCGTCGGGCACCTCGGGAGTGCGGGCCGCCTCCCGCACGGCGTCGGCCAGGGCCAACAGGTCGTCGGGGTTGGGGACCGGCGCCTGCTCGGGCAGGGCCAGCCGCATGACTTCCCAGCCGCGGGGCACGGTCAGCCGTTCGGCGTGCTCGGCACACAGGTCGTAGCAGTGGGGCTCGGCATAGGTTGCCAGCGGGCCCAGCACGGCGGTGGAATCGGCATATACGTACGTCAAAGTAGCGATGGCCGACCGCTGACAGGCCGAGCGTGAACATTGACGAATGGATCCCACGAGAATGCATCCTACTCCGGGCCTCCCTCCTTCCCGACCACCGGCGCGGGCCGGTGGTCGAAGATTAGGTCACAATCGGGTCGCGCAGACGCGGCCCGCCGGACGGCGCACCGCTGCCGGGTGCTCCGGAGCGACGCTGCCGGGGCCGGGTGGGTCGCCGCGGGACGCTTCGGCGCACCGCCGCGGGGCCCGGGTGCCTTATTCCGGTCCCCGGGCTTAAAGTCGGTATATGGAAAACGGACCATCACTGACCCTCTCGCTGGACAGCGACGGCGGTGGCTGGCGCCGTCCGTTTGCCGCACGACGCCGGAACCGCCGCGGCCGCGGGCTGCGCGGCGACCTGCTGCCCGCCAACCTGCCCGGGCATCTGACCAGGTCCGAACAGTTCGAGGCGTGGGTCGCGGAGTCCGCCGAGCGGCTGGCGTACTTCTGGGGGGAGCGGGTCGAAGCAGCCCAATTCGTGGTCGAGGACATTCCGCCCCGACTCGAAGAGTTGCTTGCCCGCGGTCAGGCCGCGCCCCTGGGCAGCTTCACGCCGGCCGCGCCGGGCCGCCCGGCCGTGGTGACCGTCTTCCGGCAGCCGGTCCAGGCGGCCGCCCGGCTGCGGGCCGAACTGCCGGAGCTCATCCACGATGTGGTAGTGGAGCAGACCGCGCAGCTGCTGAACATGGCCCCGGAAGCGGTTGACCCCGGCTACGGCCGGACCCGCCCCTGACCGGCGTTCCGGTCCCGACGCCGCTTCTTCCCTAGTACCCGATATCGACCGGCACCGCGGTCTGCGCCTGGGTGCCCGCGGGCACCGGCAGGACCGCAACGTCGGGAGCACCGCCGTCGGTCAGGACCTGGGCGCCGTAGACGGCTTCGCCGGACGCGCTGATCAACAGGGCCGCAGCGTCGGCGCCGTCTGCCCGGGGATCAAGGGTCACGGTGGTTCCGGCGGGCACGGTCACCGCCTGCTTCTCCCCCAGTCTGCCCTTCGGATCCACCGGCGTGATTTCCACCCGGGCGTCCCCCGACGGCGCGCTGAAGGCCATGCGGGAGCTGACACCGCCCGGCACGACCGCCAGATGATTGCTGCCGAGGCGGCCGGTCGCGGGTGACCATCCGAAGTCCACCGGTTCGCCCGCCTCGGTTCCCCTGCTGACCCGCGCGGCGGCAGCGATGGACACGTCGGCGCTGATTTCGACGGAATACGTGCCGGCCGGCAACGACTCCAGCGGCACCCTGGTGACGCTCCCGGCCGCCGCGGTGACGACGCCGCCGCCCGGGAGGCTGACCGGGCCGTCGGAACCGAAGACGCGCACTTCCAAGACCGCGTCGGTCACGCCGGGCACCGCCACGTCCAGCGCCGGCGCCGCGTCCTCATAACCGTCCTGGTCCCGGATGGCCCGTGCCGGTTTCTGGTCCTGGACGGTAATTCCCGTGACCACCTGCCGCGTGCCGGCCGGGGCCGACGCCTGCAGCAACTCGACGCCGCCGGGGGTCAGCTGGCGCAGGACGCTTTGCTGGATGAAGCCGGTCACCGGGCCGCCGGAGGACTGTACGCGCACGGCCAGGGATTCCTGGTTTGCGGCCACTCCCGCCAGCACGATGGAGCGTGACTCCCCGGGAGCGACCAGCAGCCCGCGGGTGCCGGCAGCCTGGACCTGCCCCTCGGACGAGACCAGTTCGAGGTCGACCGAGGAGGGTGTCTGGGAACTGTTGTGCAGTTTCAGCACGGACGTGGTTCCCACGGTGGTGGACGCCCCGAGCAGCCAGAAGTCATTGGCCGGTGCCATGCAGTTGGCAGCGGCCAGTCCGCGCAGGTCGCCGTCGGAGGCCCGGTAAGTCATCGCCGCGCCGGCCAGCGCGGTGGTCTCCCCCATCGGGGCGGCCCGCAGCACGGTGGGAGCGGACAGGTCCTGTCCGGACACCACGGACGCCACCATCTTGGTCTCGCCGGATGACTTTTCCGTCGGTTCCGCGATGCGCGCGAGCGGAGTGCCCGCGCCCAGTTCCGTCAGCTCGCTGCCGGGGACATTGCCGCCGAGGTCGCTGAACACCAGGGCCCGCGCCCTGGTCTGCGCCGTAGTGGAGACCGGGCTGAACTGCGGATCGGTGTCTTCGGCGGCGCTGTCCAGCAGCCGCAGAGGCTCCGGGCAGACAGCGGTGTAGTCTCCGGCCGGAACGGCAGCGGACACGGGCGGTCGCTCGGCGGCCGCGCCCGGCACGTCCGCCAGGCTGCCGGCGGCTACCGCGGCTCCGGTCAGCAGCAGGAGGCCCGCCCCGGAGACGGCGCCCAGCATCCGCCGGCCGCCGCGCTTCGGCGTGCCGCCGGCGGTGGAACTGCCGGAGCGTGCGGCAGGCTTGCCCGCGGCGGCATCGCGTGCGCGGTCCCGCCGCGCAGCACGCTTGGCGGCCTTGCGGTCGATCGGCTGCACGGGCCCGGCCGCGCTGTCCCGCTCCGGCTGCACGGGCTCGGCCGCGCTGTCCCGGTCCGGCTGCACGGGCTCGGCCGCGCTGTCCCGGTCCGGCTGCACGCCATCAGGTGCGGATGCGGCAGCGGCCGTTGGCCCAATCGCCGCCTCTGTCGCCCGCGGCTCCTCGCCGCGGCCACCCGTCTCGGTCATAGTTGCTGTCCTTTTCCGGCCAGGGCAACTGCGCCGCCGTCGGCCGGGTCTTCGATTGCCGCCCCGCGCAGTTCCGCGGGGCCGGCATCCGCCCCGGTGGTCTTGATGTGGTCGATGCGGCGCGGCACGAACCGCCGCCGGGCCGGGATCGGTATGGCGAGCAGGACGGTCAGTCCGATGGCGAGCACCTGGAGGATGCCGATCCACGGCGACCACGGGCTCGAATAACCGATCTTTACGGTACCCGCTGCTGCCGGCACTTCAAACGCCTGGGCCCAGCCGTCCTGCGAGGATTCCAGCGGCCGGCCGTTCAGGGTGGCGGTCCAGCCCGGGTCCGTCCGCTCGGCCAGGATCAGCCGACGTCCGGGCTCGCCGGCGGGAATCTCCCCGGCCGCCGCGGTCCAGCCGGACGGCACGGTTTGCAGCAGGTCGCCGTTGGCATCGACCAGGCGCACCCGGGCGGTCAGTTGGCCTGCCGCGGTGCCGTCCTTACCGGTCGCTCCGACCACCCGCCAGAGCCATCCGGAGTCGGTGCGTCCCACGGAGGTCAGTCCGGGCACGGCGTCGATCCGGCCGGCAAGCAGTTCGGCCGCCGTATCGGACTCCTGCAGCACCACGAAGTCCACGCCGAGCCTCACCAGGGACGGCCGCGGATCCACGCCGGTGCCCGCAACGATGACCGCCACGGTGTTCCGCAATTCTGCGTCGGCGTCGTCGTCGGAGCGCACCTGGGCTTCGGTGAGCGGACCGGCCAGGGCCCGCGCCGAGTAAATGGCCGAGAGTTGGTCCAGGGTGGTGCCGCTGCCATGCATCACGGCAGCGGTCACCGCGCCGCCGGTTCCCGCCGTCAACACGAGCGCGCGGGCCTGTTCCGGCCCGGTCCCGCTGTCCGCAGAGGTGGCCGGCAGGGTGCGGCCGGCCCCGGGCGTTACCTTCAGCTGCGTACCGAAGTCCGTCAGGGTCCGCGCCTCGCTGGACGGTGTGTAGCCGGTGAACTGGGGCACCAGCCAGTGCGCCAGGCTCGCCGCCGGGCCCAGCGCCATCAGGACGGCGGCGGCCACGGCCACGGTGCGCCGCAGGCCCGAGGCCGGGCGCCCGGCTGCGGCAAGGTCGTGCCGCAGCCGGTCCCCGGCGATCAGTGCCGCGCCCAAAAGCAGGAACAGGGCCAGCGAGACAAAGGGACCCGTGAACGGTGTCACCACCGCTCCCGGTGCGACGGCGGTGGCCAGCAGCGATGAACCAAAGGAGGCCGCGAGGGTCAGGAACACGCCGAGCCAGAGCAACCGTGCGCGGCCGGCACCCTTGCCCGTGACCGCCCCGGCCACGGCCAGCGCCAGCACCGGCACGGCGACGACGAGCGCGTAGGCGAGCGCCCACGGACCCTGGGCCAGTTTCTCCAGCATCCCGGCCCCGGCCAGCCCGTCGGCGGGGCCGAAGGCGAGCGGGAAGCCCATCAGCTGCTGCCACAGCGGGGCGGCGTGGAAGGCCAGCGGCAGGCCGGGATCGCCCAGCAGCGCGCGCGGCTGGTCCAGCCCGGCGACGAGCATCGGCAGGGCGAGTGCCAGCGGCGGGATAAGCGCCCACCAGACGGTCTTGGCCCGGCGGCGCAAGGCCAGCATCAGGACGGCGATGAAGACGACGACCACCGGCAGCAGCGCCGGTGCCGACGCCGTGATGCCGGCCAGGCAGAGTCCCGCCGCTGCCGCCGCCGTCCAGGAGGGATTCCCGTTGATCCCGGGCTTGTGCACGGCTTCGTGCGGCAGCAGGGGCCGGTTGGCGTCGGCGCGTTGGACGGCGGAGCCGGTGGCGCGCAGCAGGCCGAGCACGGCCCACGGGATCAGCAGGTGGGCGATCAGCGCGCCCAGGCGGCCCGTGCCCAACGCGACCTGGAACGCGGGAACGCTCGCCCAGAACATCGCGGCCCAGAAGCGCAGGCCGCGCCGCTGTGTGAAGGCCCCGGCAGCGAACCATGCGCCGGCGGCGGCCAACGGCATGGCCAGCAGCACCAGCGTCAGGACGGCGGCGGAACCGTTCCCCAGACCCAGCACGGCCAGGACCGCCAGCACGTAGCCAAAGGGGTCGCCGTGCCCGGGGACGCCGGAGCCAAGCGAGATCCACCAACTCGAAGCGTTGTGCCAGATTTCGGCGACGGTGGCCGAGACCGGCAGCAGTCCGCCGCCCACCAGCGCCGGCGCCCCGAAGAAGTCAAACATGCCCACCGTGGAGACGAGGGCCAGCACGACGGCGGCGGCCACCAGTCCCGTACCCACCCAGGTCCGGGCGGGCGCGGCGAGGGCCGCGAAGTCGTCGGATCCGCCGGTGGGCTGGTCGCTGCCGCCGGCATCCGATCCGGAGCCGTCGCCCACGACGCCGACGGCGAGCTCGGGCCGCAGCGACTCGGCCAGTGACCGCCGGTAGGCCCAGACCTCGCGCCGCGGGACCATCAGCGGGCGCACTATGGCCCGCGAGGTCCTGCGCGTCTTGGCGGCCTGCCGCCGGGACGCGAAAAGGCCCGCGGGTCGGAACAAGGCGGCAAGGGTGGCGCCCAGCTGCCGCAGCCCGTGCATGGGGTCCTTGGCCACCACCGAGGCCAGGAAGCTGTACAGCCCGCCGAGCAGGGCCCCGATCCACAGGAACGGCACCTGCCACCAGGCCGCATGCTTGAGCCGGAGGTGGATCTGAGCCTTGCGGGCTGCCCTTGCGGTGCCGTGGTCGCCGGTCCGGGCGGCGTGGCGAACCCTCGCGGTGGGGACAACCACCACGCGGTGGCCGGCCAGCCGGTTCCGCCAGCACAGGTCCACGTCGTCACCGGTCCCGGGCAGGGCCGGATCGAACCCGCCCAGCTGGTCGAAGACATCGCGGCGCACCAGCATGCCGGCGGAGTTGACGGCAAAGAAGTCGCTGCGGCCGTTGTACTGGCCCTGGTCCATCTCGTCGACGTCGATCATGGTCAGCCGTTCGGCCCAGCGGCTCACGGTCAGGCCCACGTCGACCAGTCGGCGCGGGTCGTCCCAGTCCACCTGTTTGCAGCCGGCGATGGTTACCGACGGTGCCGTTTCCACGGCGAGCAGCAGTTCCTCGAGCGCATCAGGCTCCGGGGCGGAATCATCGTGGAGCAGCCACAGCCATTCCTGGGCCGGACCGTCGTCCGGGGCGTGCTTGGGCAGCTCGGCCAGCCCCACCCGGACCGCGGCGCCGAACCCGGCGCGGTGGGAAGCCGCGGCCACCGGGCTGCCGGCGGGCAGCTGCGCGCGCAGCAGGTCAGCGGACCCGTCGGACGATCCGGTGTCCACCCCGACGTGGGCATCG
Source organism: Arthrobacter sp. Y3221160 (assembly GCF_059092585.1). Taxonomy (NCBI): domain Bacteria; kingdom Bacillati; phylum Actinomycetota; class Actinomycetes; order Micrococcales; family Micrococcaceae; genus Arthrobacter; species Arthrobacter sp. Y3221160. The sequence continues at coordinate 354,764 of NZ_JBNHHU010000002.1, forward strand.
GCGGGTCTCGTCTGCCGGGCCAGGGCTGCCAGGGTTTCGGGCAGGCAGGAAGCGCCGTCGTGGGCTACCACAACGGCGGTGACGCGAACTTGCTGCTGAATCAGAGCGCTCTTTTCCGCAGCCGGCGGCGCTCGCGCTCCGACAGGCCTCCCCAAATGCCGAAACGCTCGTCATTGGCCAGCGCGTACTCCAGGCACTGCGAGCGCACCGTGCACGCGCCGCACACCTTCTTCGCGTCGCGGGTGGATCCGCCCTTCTCGGGGAAGAACGCTTCCGGGTCCGTCTGGGCGCACAGGGCATCGGCCTGCCAGCCGAGTTCTCCCTCGTCCTCATAGCCGGCGCCGAAGCCCGGCAGCCCGATCCACTGCGGTTTCGGCGCCGGGTCGGCCTCGGCCGGTTCCCGGAGCAGGCGCGGAGCAGTCAGCTCCAATACCTCGGCCCCGGGTCCCTCCGCCAACGCTTCGTGCGCGGCGAGGAAGGCGGTGGCCGCGTCCTCGAGTGTCTGTTGGCTGGATTCGCGGAAGCGTTCTGCCGCCGTCGGATCTGCCGGATCCACATACCAGTCTGCCGGTACGCCGCGCGATCCGTGCGATGCCGAAGCCTGCGCTTCGAGCTCCCGCCGGTGCGCACTACGTTCTGCCTGCCCCATCAGCCCTCCCGGAGTTCCTGTACCAGCATGGTGCTAGATTCATGTGCAGCGCTGGATCTCAGCGCCGGACACAAGCATGCTGTTACACGTTTAATAACTAATTACATGGGTGTAATACGTTCAAGTCAAGCGCCGGCGGGAATCTTAGAGACCCGGCAGCGAAATCCGCGTACGCCACGCGAGGGCCCGCCCCCGTGATGTGCGTCACAAATACCGCGTGCAGGCGTCAGCCGGCCTCCGGCTGGGCCACGAACCCGACATTGAGGAGCACCGTGAGCACCCCCGCCACGATCACCGACCTGCTGGCCCGGATGCGCCCGGGCTCGTCCCCCTGCCTGGTCTGGTACGGCCCGGAGGGCGAACGCATCGAGCTGTCCGGGCGCGTGCTGGACAACTGGGTGGCCAAGACGGCGAACCTGCTGGCCGAGGAACTGGACGCCGCCGAGGGTACGAGCGTGGGTCTTCTGATGGACCCGCACTGGCGGTCGTTGGTCTGGGCGCTGGCCGCGTGGCAGGCCGGCGCCACCGTCCGGCTGGGCGAGGCCGCCCGGAGCGCCGACGTGGTGGTGGCCGCGGATCCGGCCCTTTTGGTGCGGGCAGGCAGCGGACACCAGGTCCTGGTCGCCCTGGGCGCGCTCCAGTTGCGCTGGCCCGGGGAACTGCCCGACGGCGTACTCGACTACGCGGCCGAGGTCCGCTCCTACGCGGATGAGTACCTGGGAATCGATTCCCTGGCGGCAAACGGCTTGGCCCTGGAGGACGACGGCGGAGCGCTGACCTTCGCCCGGCTTTTGGACCGGCCGACAGCGGCCAGGAACCTGCTGGTGCCGGCGCACACCCCCTGGCCGGACGTGCTTCGCGAAGCCCTGGCAACCTGGCAGGGCGGCGGCACGGTAGTGCTGGTGCACCCGGAGGTAGGGGTGACCCAGCGGTTGCTGGACAGCGAACGGGTCACCGTACAACTGTGAACCGGTGATCCGGCCCGGACCCCGCCTAGCCGCGCGCCGTGCCCGATGCCTGGGGGCCGTCGACCTCCGGCGCGGCGTCCGCGGGAGGCTGGTCGGCATTGTCCTCGGGGTGGCGCTCGAAGATCTTGCGGTCCTCGGCAAACTCCGGCTCGGCGTCCAGCTCAACGTTGAACACCAGGAACCGGTAGGCGAAGAAGCGCATGACGGTGGCCAGCACCGTGCCGACGATGCCCGCGAACAGCAGCATGGTCCGGTCCGTCACCTCCAGCGGGTAGCGGGCTATCCAGACGCAGCCTGCGGAGACCACCATGCCGATGACGTTGATGACGATGAACAGCACCAGTTCGCGCAACACGTTCGCCTGGCGGCGATGACGGAACGTCCAATAGCGGTTGGCTACCCAGGAGAACAGTGTTGCCACGGAGGCGGAAACGAACCGCGCCTTCACCACGCTGTCGTCCATGGGCCCGTTGATCAGCCACCAGTACACGCCGTTGTCCACGATGAAGGCGATCCCGCCGACCGTGCCGAACTTCGCCACTTCCCGCCAAAAAAGGGAAACAATGGCGCGCAGGCGCTCGGAAATAGTTCGGTTCATGATCGAAGGTGGATCCCTTTCGCTCGGATGCCGGAGCAGAGCCGGCCGACGCACTATTGTATTGCGCCAGTCTGGGCGTTACCTAGGACGTACCCGCCGCGCGAAGTGCAATGCGACTCGTCCGGAGCCTGTTCGGTACCCTGACTAGGTGAGTTTTCCAGTGATCGGCGTAGTGGGCGGCGGCCAGCTTGCCCGAATGATGGCACCCTGTGCGGTAGAGCTCGGCTTTGAACTGCGTGTTCTGGCCGAGGCCGCCGATGTTTCCGCGGTCCCCGCCGTGGCCACGGCTCCCGTGGGCGACTACCGCGACCTGGAGGCGCTGCGGGGGTTCGCGAAGGGCCTGGACGTGATGACCTTCGATCACGAGCACGTCCCTACCGAACATCTGCAGGCCCTGATTGCCGAGGGCGTCAACGTGCAGCCGCATCCTGACGCGTTGATCCATGCGCAGGACAAGCTGGTCATGCGCGCGGTGGTGGACAGGCTGGGGCTGCCAAACCCGGTGTGGGCACCCGTCTCGGGCGTCGACGAGCTGGTGGCCTTCGGCGGCAGGATTGGCTGGCCGGTGGTGCTGAAGACGCCGCGGGGAGGCTACGACGGCAAGGGAGTGCGGATCATCCGCGATGCGGACGCTGCCGCCGAGGCGGCCGACTGGTTCACCGGCGGCGCGCTGCTGGTCGAAGAAAAAGTCGATTTCAGCCGGGAGCTCTCCGCGCTGGTAGCCAGGACTCCGTCCGGCGAAGCACGGGCCTGGCCGGTGGTGCACACCATCCAGGTGGACGGCGTCTGTGACGAAGTGATCGCGCCGGCACAGGACCTGCCGGCGGACGTCGCCGAGGCGGCCCAGCAGGCGGCGCTCCGGCTGGCCGACGAGCTGGGCGTCACCGGCGTGATGGCCGCCGAGTTGTTCGCCACCCCGGGACGCGGAGCAGGCTTCGTGATCAACGAACTGGCCATGCGCCCGCACAACACCGGCCACTGGACCCAGGACGGGTCGGTCACCAGCCAGTTCGAGCAGCACCTGCGGGCCATCCTGGATCTGCCGCTGGGCGATACGTCCCTGCTCGGCGGCGCCGTCGTCATGAAGAACTACCTGGGCGGCGCAAATACCGACCTGTTCTCGGCCTATCCGCGCGCGCTGGCCGCCGAACCGTCCGTCAAGCTGCATGGCTACGGCAAGTCTGTCCGTCCCGGCCGGAAGATCGGCCACGTCAATGTGGTGGGCCGCGACGCGTCCCAGGTGGAGGAACTGCGCCGGCGCGCGGACCGCGTTGCGGCGATCGTCCGCGACGGCGTGGACCCCCAGGAAGGCAAACCATGAGCAACAAGCCGATAGTCGGCGTGGTGATGGGCTCGGATTCCGACTGGCCCGTCATGGAGGCCGCCGCCCGGGCGCTGGAGGAGTTCGGCGTCCCCTACGAGGCCGACGTCGTCTCCGCGCACCGCATGCCCGAGGACATGATCGGTTATGGCCGCGACGCTCACTCCCGGGGACTGCGGATCATTATCGCCGGCGCCGGCGGTGCCGCGCACCTGCCCGGCATGCTCGCCTCCGTAACCCCGCTGCCGGTGATCGGGGTGCCGGTGCCCCTGAAGTACCTGGACGGCATGGACTCCCTGCTCTCCATCGTGCAGATGCCCGCCGGGGTGCCGGTGGCCACAGTGTCCATCGGCGGAGCCCGCAATGCCGGGCTGCTGGCCGTGCGGATGCTGGCAGCCGGTGGCGACGAATTGGCCGGGCGGCTGCAGCCGGCCCTGCTCGAGTTCGCGTCCGGCCTGCGCCGGTCCGCCTACGACAAGGGAGCCGCGCTGCGTGAACGCGCCGCAGGCTCCGGCGAGGCCTAGGACGGTGGGTCCCCAGCCGCCGAGGAAGCCGTCGGGGTCTTCGGCGCGCGGGGTGACCGATCCGGTCCGCTACCCCCAGCACGCTCCGGCGCCGGTGCGCACCAAGCGCGCCTTCGTCCTGCTGCTGCTGACCCTGCTCGTCCCGGGCAGCGCCCAGATCGTGGCAGGGGACCGCCGGCTGGGCCGGCGCGGCCTGGCCGTGACGCTGCTGGCCTGGGCGGCCGTTGTGGCCGCGGCCGTCATGGCCCTGGTGAACTGGCCGCTGCTGGTGAACCTGGCCACCGACCGCTGGGGTTCGCTGGCCCTCGTTGTGGTGTTGGCGGCGCTGGCGCTGTTCTGGGCGTTCCTGTTCCTGAACACGCTGCGCATCATCAGGCCCAACCTGCTGGCCCCGGGCGCCAAGCCGGCGGTGGCGGTGACGCTGGTTGCCCTGATGGTACTCACCAGCGGCAGCCTGGGCTACGCCGCCTACCTGCTCAACGTGAGCCGCAACGCCTTCAGCTCCATCTTCGAAACCCGGCCCGCGTTCGACCCGGTGGACGGCCGCTACAATTTTCTGCTCATGGGCGGCGACGCCGGTGCCGGGCGGGTGGGGCTGCGCCCGGACAGCATCCAGGTGGTCAGCGTCGACGCGAAGACCGGCCAGACCGTCATGTTCGGCATCCCGCGCAACTTCCAAAACGCCCCGTTCCCGGCGGACTCCCCGATGCACGAGGTGTATCCGGAAGGCTTCAGCTGCGGTGACGAGTGCATCATCAACGCCCTCTACGTCGACGTGGAGCAAAACCACGCCGACCGCTACCCTGATGCCAAGAACCCTGGCGCGGAGGCCATGAAGGACGCCGTGAGCGGGATCCTGGGCATCGAGATCCAGGCGTATGCCCTCGTGGACATGGACGGCTTCGAAGCCCTGGTGGACGCGATGGGCGGCATCACGGTCAAGGCCGGCGGCTGGGTGCCTATTTCCAACAGGACCATCCCCGGCACCAATCAGCATTACCCGCCGAAGGGCTGGATCGCCCCGGGCGTCCAGGAGCTCGACGGCTACCACGCCCTCTGGTACGCCCGCTCCCGCGAATTCGCCACCGACTATGATCGCGTCCAGCGCCAGCAGTGCGTGATGTCGGCGATGGTCAAGCAGCTGGACCCGGCAACGGTGCTGACCCGCTTCCAGCAGTTGGCCGAGGCCGGCGAACAGGTCGTCGAGACGGACATTCCCAGTTCGCAGCTGGGCAGCTTCGTCTCGCTGGCGCTGAAGGCCAAAGACCAGAAGGTGAAGCGCCTGACCATCGGACCGCCGGACTTCGGCACCGCCGCGGAGAATTTTGTCACCTACCCCGACTTCTCGGCGATTCATCCCCGCGTTCAGGAGATGTTCACCCAGGAAGAGCAGACTCGGCAGAAAGATCCCAAGGACGACGGCGGCGGCGCCGGTGGCGACCCCGGCTCCGGTGGCGGAGAGACCACCGCCGGCGAGGGCGGGGCGGGCCCCGCGGACGAGGCGGCACCGGATGCGGCCGACGCCCCGGAGGCGCCGGCGGAGCCCCAGGTCACCGCGGAGTATCTCCAGCAGCTGGCCGAGATCGGCGATACCGCCACGCTCGGCGCCCTGGTGGCCAACAACGGCAAGTGCTCGGTCCCCTGATCCCGGCCCGCTGCCACGCCGGTCCGGCGGCGTCCCCCCGGTGCGCGGCGGATGCTGCCGGAATGCTGCAACGGCGCGGGGTCTGAGAGGATCGTGGGAACAAGGACGAGGAAGAGGCTTTACATGTATCGGTTGACGAATGTAGTGCGTCCCTATGCCTGGGGCTCGACGACGGCGATTGCCGAGCTGTTCGGGCGGGAACCGTCCGGCGGGCCGGAAGCCGAACTCTGGATCGGCGCGCACCCCGACTCCCCGTCACGGGTGCAGCTGGCCGGAGGCGAACGGCCGCTCGATGAGTTCATCAAGGAGAACCCCGGCGCCGCCCTGGGCGAGACGGTCCTGGGCCTGTTCGGCGCCACGCTGCCGTTCCTGACCAAGGTCCTGGCCGCCGACTCCGCGTTGTCGCTCCAGGTCCATCCCACGCTCGAGCAGGCCCGCGCAGGGTTCGCCGCGGAGAATGCGGCCGGCATCTCCTTCAACGACCCGCAGCGCAGCTACCGGGACGACAACCACAAGCCGGAGATGATCTTCGCGCTCAGCGACTTCCAGGCGCTGTGCGGTTTCCGCCCCCCGCGCGACGCGGCGCGGCTGCTGGCCGGGCTGAAACCACGGCTGGCGGACGCCGGCGCGGCCCTGGATCTCCTGGACGAGGTGCTGGAACTGTTGGGTGGCGGCGACGAGGAAGCGGCCCTCCGCGGTGCCTTCGTGGCGCTGCTGGACGGCGGGGAGCGCTCCACCCGGCTCGCGGCGGACACGGCCCGCCTGCTGGCGGCCACACCGGCCGGCAGCCTGGGCACCGAATATGCAGCGGTCGCCCGCCTGGGCGAACTGTATCCGGGCGACCCCGGCGCGTTAATCTCGCTGCTGCTGAACCTGGTCGAACTCTCCCCCGGCCAGGCACTGTGCCTGCCCGCCGGAAACATCCACGCCTACCTGCAGGGCCTCGGGGTGGAGGTCATGGCGGCCTCGGACAACGTGCTGCGCGGCGGCCTCACCCCGAAGTTCGTCAACATGCCCGAACTGCTGAAGATTACGAACTTCCGGCCTATCGCCCCGCCCATGGTGAAACCGACCATCACCGATGCCGGCCAGGAACTGTACTGCCCGCCCTTTGCCGAGTTCCAGCTCCAGCGCATCGAACTGGCCGACGGCGGCAGCCCGGTGCCGCTGGCCCAGCACGGCCCCGCGATCGTGCTGGCCGTGTCCGGCAGCGTGCTGCTGGACTCCCCGAAGTCCGACCTGATGCTTGGCCGCGGCGATGCCGCGTTCATCCCCGACACGGAACAACCGGTGAACGTGCACCCGGCCGGAGACACCGGAACCGGCGCGGTGCTGTTCGCGGTGACCACCTCGGGCGGCACACATGAATTCGATCAACAACGAACGGGAGCAACACTTTGACCGCTTCGATCCTGCAGTCTGCGCCTTGGGCCGACTTTCAACGCAGCCTGGGCAAACAGGTCTTCGAACGCAGCGGCGACGGCTGGAACTTCCTGGCCATCGCGGAAAAGACGCCCCTGGGCCGGTTCCTGTACGTCCCGTACGGCCCGGCCGCGGCAGACAACGCCGCCCTGATCCGCGCGCTGGCCGCCCTGCAGTCCCTGGCCGCGGAACAACGCGCCCATTACGTGCGGATCGAACCCGTCGGCACCGACCTCGGCCAGCGGCCGCAGGCGGCGCTGCAGTCGCTGGGCCTGGTCAAGGCACCGGTGGACGTCCAGCCGAAACTGACCTGGATGCTGGACCTGAGCCAGCCGGAAGAGGACCTGCTGGCCGCCATGCGCAGCACCAGCCGCAACCTGTACCGCAATATCCACAAGAAGGGCGTCACCTTCGATGTCTCCACCGACCCGGCGGACATCGAAATCCTGCTGGGTTTCCTGCACGACGTCTCCGAGCGCGCGGAGTTCAAGGCCCAGTCCGACGATTACCTGCGGAACGCAGCCCGGACCCTGGTCCCGGCCGGCGCGGCCAAACTGTTCATCGCCCGGTTGGACGGGCAGCCGATCGCGGCCGCGCTGTCCTACGACACGGAGGCCACCCGGGTGTACGCGCACGCCGCGGCGGACGACGCCCACCGCAAGCTCAACGCCGGGATTCCGCTGGTGGTGACCATGATGATGGACGCCCGCGCCGCCGGCATCCGCCACTTCGATATGTGGGGCGTCAGTCCCGAGGACGAGCCCGACCACCCGTGGGCCGGTTTCTCCCGGTTCAAGCGTTCCTTCGGCGGCTACGAGGTCAGCTATCCGGGCAGCTGGGACCTGCCCGTCAACCAGCTCATGTACCGGGCCTACCTGCTCTCGCGCACGGGCCGCGAGGCCGTAACCCCCGCCGTGCACAAGGTCCGCGCCGCGGTGCTGCCGGCCGCCCGCAAGGCGCGCGCCGCCGTCGTGCCGGCCGTGCGCAAGCTGCGCGGCACGCTCCCCCGCTGACCGCCCCCGGGTCCGTCCCGGAACGACCAGAGGAAAACCCCGCACCGGCTCGGGCCGGTGCGGGGTTTTCTTTCGCTGCGGCTGGCTAGAGCTTGCGCTCGAAGCGGTCCCACTTGTATTCCTGGTGCTCGCCCTCGACGAAGCGGATGGTGCCGGACTTGGAGCGCATCACGATCGACTGCGTGAGGACCTTGTGGTTCTTGTAGCGGACGCCGCGCAGCAGGTCACCGTCGGTGATGCCGGTGGCCACGAAGAAGCAGTTGTCGCTGGTGACCAGGTCATCGGTGGTCAGCACCCGGTCCAGGTCGTGGCCGGCGTCGATGGCCTTCTGCTTTTCATCGTCGGTGGTGGGCCAGAGCCGGCCCTGGATCACGCCGCCCAAGGACTTGATGGCGCAGGCCGTCACGATGCCCTCCGGGGTGCCGCCGATGCCCATCAGGACGTCGACGTCGGTGCCCTCGCGGGCGGCCGCGATGCCGCCGGCGACGTCGCCGTCCATGATGAACTTGGTGCGTGCGCCGGCGGCGCGGATCTCCTCGACATACGGCTTGTGCCGGTCGCGGTCCAGGATCATCACGTTGATCTGGTTGATCTTCTTGTTCTTGGCCTTCGCGATCAGGTGCAGGTTCTGCTTGATGGGCAGCCGCAGGTCCACCAAATCCGCCGCTTCGGGGCCGGTGACCAGCTTCTCCATGTAGAACACGGCCGAGGGGTCGAACATGGTGCCGCGCTCGGAGACCGCGAGCACGGAGAGCGCGTTGTTGATGCCCAGCGCCGTCAGCCGGGTGCCGTCGATCGGATCCACGGCGACGTCGCACTCGGCGCCGGTGCCGTCGCCGACCTTTTCGCCGTTGAACAGCATCGGGGCCTCGTCCTTTTCGCCCTCACCGATGACGACCACCCCGTTGAAGCTGACGGTGGACAGGAACGCGCGCATGGCGTCCACGGCGGCGCCGTCGGCACCGTTCTTGTCCCCGTAGCCGACCCAGTGGCCGCCGGCGATCGCCGCGGCTTCGGTGACGCGCACCAGTTCCAGCGCCAGGTTTCGGTCCGGCTCGTTGTCGCCGACGCGCATGGATGGCGGAAAGTTGGAAAAGGGGTCAGCCTGGGCTTCGTGGGACACTTCGACCTCATCTTCGAGTAGCTCTTCAGACAGCACCGGCTGCGGTGCCGTGATGGATGCATCTGCGGTGCGGACATCTTCCATTGCTTTCGATCATAGTCGTCGCCGCCCCGGGGGCCAGCGCGCGGACCGGCCGACCCGCCCTTCGTTCCGGCGTCGCGGGCGTGTGCGCGCAGGGGCGGGCATCTGAGATCATGGAACCGTGAGTGAAGCGCGTCCCGAAGAATCGACCGAGTTGCCCGTCAAGCCAGTGCTGACGGCCAAGCAGGCCAACCGCGCGAAGGCTCCGGTGGTCGGCATGCTGATGGCCGTGGGGCTCTCCCTCGCCGTGCTGCTGCCGGTGATGTTCCTGAATCCGGGCAGCAAGCCCGGAGTCTACGAACGTAATATTGACGTCCCGGGGGTCGCCCTGCAGGCGGAGTCCACGGCCGGTTACCTGCCGCTCGCCGTCGACCTCCCGGCGGGCTGGACATCCAACTACGCCCGGTGGAATACCGGGGGAACCGCGCAGGTGGCGGCGTGGGAGGTCGGCTACATCACGCCGGGCGAGGAGTACATCGGACTGATCCAGACCGACAAAGCCAACCCCACCTGGGTCGGCCAGGCAACCGACAACGCGCCGGTCACCGGCGACCGCGAAGCGGGTGCCACCTGGGAACTGCGCGACGCAGGCGCGGGCGAGCGCAGCCTCGTGCTGGAGCACGGCGGATTCACCGTCATCCTGACCGGCACCGCGGAGCTGGACGAATTCGATGTCCTGGCCACCGCGATCGCGGAAGACCTGGACAGCAAGTAATCCCGCCCCGACACGGAAACCGGTGCACGGGCAGGGACGCACGAAGCAGTAAGGTTGCTTCGTGCCCACCTCATTGACTCCCGCCCAGGCCTGGCAAAAACTCATCGACGGCAACGCCCGCTTTGTGGCAGGCACGTCAGTCCACCCGAACCAGGACGCCGCCCGGCGCAGTTCGCTGGTCAACGAGCAGCATCCGTTCGCCATCATCTTCGGCTGTTCCGACTCCCGGCTGGCCGCCGAAATCATTTTCGACCTGGGACTCGGCGATGCCTTCGTGGTCCGCACCGCCGGCCACGTCCTCGGTGACGCGGTGATCGGATCGCTTGAGTACGGCGTGGATGTGCTCAACGTTCCGTTGATTGTCATCCTGGGCCATGACAGCTGCGGCGCCGTGACGGCGGCAAAGAACACGATTGACACCGGCGAAATGCCGCGCGGCGGCCTGCGGGACCTCGTGGAACGGATCACCCCGTCGGTGCTGGCCGCCCGGCGTGCCGGCCTCGAGGACCTCAACGACATGGTGATCGAAAACGTCCGGCAGTCCTCCGAACGCCTGCTGGACAGTTCGCGGGCCATCTCCGAGGCGGTCGAGGCCGGCCGCACGGCCGTCGTCGGCGTGGCCTACCGGCTCGCGGACGGCCGCGCCGAGCTCGTCGCAGGGCACGGGGCCCTCTAGCCGCGCACCGGGGGCGGGGACGCCCCGCCCCGGGGGCCGCAGGCCCGCTCGGCGCCGCCTCAACCAAGCCGCCGCCGTGCCGCAACACAATTCGGAACCGGTGCGCCGCAGGCATAAGCTTGGAGCCATGACTTCTGCTGATTCTGCTGAATACCGCATCGAACACGACACCATGGGCGAGGTCCGCGTTCCGGTCAACGCCCTCTACCGTGCGCAGACCCAGCGCGCCGTCGAGAACTTCCCGATCTCCGGCAAGACGCTGGAGCGCGCCCACATCGAGGCCCTGGCCCGGATCAAGAAGGCTGCGGCCACCGCGAACGCCGAACTGGGCGTGCTGGACGGCGAGCTGGCCAAGGCCATCGCCGCGGCGGCGGACGAAGTAGCCACGGGCAAGTACGACGGCGACTTCCCGATCGACGTTTTCCAGACCGGTTCCGGCACCTCGTCGAACATGAACACGAACGAGGTCCTGGCCGAACTGGCCACCCGTGCGCTGCGCGACGCCGGCAGCGACAAGACGGTTCACCCGAACGACCACGTCAACGCCTCGCAGTCCTCCAATGACGTCTTCCCGACCTCGGTGCACGTGGCCGCCACCTCCGCCCTGATCAACGAGCTGATCCCCGCGCTGGACTACCTGGCCGCGTCCCTGGAGCGCAAGGCCGAGGAGTTCAAGGATGTGGTGAAGTCCGGCCGCACCCACCTGATGGACGCGACGCCGGTCACCCTCGGGCAGGAATTCGGCGGCTACGCCGCCCAGGTGCGCTACGGCATCGAACGCATCGAGGCATCACTGCCGCGCGTGGCCGAGGTTCCGCTGGGCGGCACCGCCGTCGGCACCGGCATCAACACCCCGGCCGGCTTCCCGCAGCGCGTGATCGAACTGCTGGCCGCCGACACCGGCCTGCCGCTGACGGAGGCCCGCAACCACTTCGAGGCCCAGGCCAACCGCGACGGCCTGATCGAGGCCTCCGGGCAGCTGCGCAACATTGCCTACGCGTTCATGAAGATCAACAACGACCTGCGCTGGATGGGTTCGGGCCCGAACACCGGCCTGGGCGAGATCGCCATCCCCGACCTGCAGCCGGGTTCTTCGATCATGCCCGGCAAGGTCAACCCGGTGATCTGCGAGGCGGCGATCATGGTTGCCGCCCAGGTCGTGGGCAACGACACCACCATCGCCCTGTCCTCCACCAACGGCGCCTTTGAGCTGAACGTGGGCATCCCCGTGATGGCCGCCAACCTGCTCGAGTCCATCCGCCTGCTGGCGAACACCTCGCGCGTCATGGCGGACAAGATGATCGACGGGCTGACCGCCAACGTGGAGCGCGCCCGCTTCCTGGCCGAGGCCTCACCCTCGATCGTGACCCCGCTGAACAAGTTCATCGGCTACGAAAACGCCGCCAAGATCGCCAAGCACTCGGTGCAGGAAGGCCTGACCGTGCGCGAGTCCGTCATCGCGCTCGGCTTCCTGGAGCGCGGCGAACTGACCGAAGAGCAGCTGGATTCTGCCCTGGACGTGCTCTCGATGACCGTCCCGCCGCAGGCCAAGTAGCAGGCGGGTCCATCGCGGATCCTGAAGGGCGCTCTTGCTTCGGCGGGGGCGCCCTTCAGCGTGCACGGCGCCGCCGGCCGCCGCTCACCCGGGCCGGATCGGCGTCGGGACGGGGCCCTGCAGCCTTTTTTGGCCCCGACCGGCTGAAACGATTGCCTGAACCTTGAACCGTCGGCCTCCGGGACTAGGATGAGGCGCACACGTCCCCGTGGGCGGCGGGTGAACGGCCATCCAGGGCCGCCGGCCGGCCCGTCGGGGACACGGTGGAAGAGTGTCCAGGAGGTCTCCGTGATTGGCGATTCGCAGCCCCCGTCCCTGGCGACGGCCGACTATTCCGTGCCCGGGCAGCCGAAGACCACCGGACGCTTTATCGTCGTCTTTTACGGCCCATCCGACGAGTGTGCCGGCCTCCTGGCCGACGCCGCCGGCCTGTCGAATGTCGCGGACAGCCGCGATTTCGGCACCCGCGGGGTGGACCCGGACGCGGCCTCCGGCGCCGACGCAACGGTCTTCGCAAACCTGGGCATCGCCGTCGTCGCCGCCGGCCCGGACCAAATCAGCTCGCTCCAAGTCAGTACCGCTGCCCGGCACCGTGTCCTTTCGGTCTCGCCGGAACTCATCCACGACGTGCTCGGTCCGGCCGATGACTACGCCGCCGGCTACCGCGACGGCGTGACCGACCTGTCCGGCAGGCTCGCTGCGCGACGGCACGAACGCTACGAAGCGGGCCCCGCACCGGCGGGCTTCGCCGACAACAACAATTTCACCTGGGGACAGCAGGCCACCAGGGCCGTCTCGTCGCCCTATTCCGGGCAAGGCGTGCGCGTAGCCGTGCTGGACACCGGGTTCGACGAGACGCATCCGGATTTCGCCGGACGCAGCATCACCAGCGCCTCCTTCATCCCGGGCGAGCCGCCGCAGGACGGACACGGCCACGGCACGCACTGCATCGGGACCGCGTGCGGCCCCAAGTCCCCCGGCACCGGCCCGCGCTACGGCGTGGCCCACGAAGCGGAGATCTTCGCCGGCAAGGTCCTCAGCAACGCCGGTTCGGGGACCGACGCCGGCATCCTCGCCGGGATCGACTGGGCCGTGGGCAACGGCTGTGCCGTCATCTCCATGTCCCTGGGAGCCGACGTCGCACAAATCCACCCGCCCTACACGGCCGCCGGGAGCCGGGCGCTGGAGCAGGGTTCCCTGATCATCGCCGCCGCGGGAAACAATGCCGACCGCCGGAGGGGCGAGTTCGGGTTCGTCGGCGCCCCTGCGAACAGCCCGTTCATCATGGGGGTGGCCGCGCTGGACCAGGCCCTGGAGGTCGCGTTCTTTTCCGCCCGCAGCCTCCCCCTGCGCGGCGGGCAGGTGGACTGCGCCGGTCCCGGGTTCCAGGTGTATTCGTCCTGGCCCATGCCGAAGCGTTACAACACCATCAGCGGCACCAGCATGGCGACGCCCCACGCCGCCGGCGTGGCGGCCCTGTGGTCAGAGGCTACCGGCCGGCGCGGCCTGGAACTGTGGGCCACGCTGGTGCAGGAAGCGGAGCGGCTGCCCGTGCCCTCCGTCGACGTCGGGGCAGGGCTGGTTCTTGCCCCGCAGTGACCCGCTTCCCCCGGGAGGGGCCGCCGGACCTATCATGGGGGTATGCAGATCACCGTGACGGTGCGCCACGACTACCTCTCCGATACCGGGCGGATTGCCGAGCAGTTGGCAGCCGGCGGCATGCGGGTGGAAAACGTGTTGTCATCCCTGGGCATGATTACGGGTTCATTGCCGGAGGGACAGCGTGCCGCTGTTGCCGGAATCGAGGGCGTCGAGTCCGTGGACGAAGACCGGCAGTTCGTCCTGCCCCCTCCCGACTCCGATATCCAATAGGCTCGGCGGACAAATTCCGGGACGCCGCGCGTCGTTGGCCCGCGCTTCGCGGCTACGTCGGCAGCAGCAGCGCCGCCCACGTGCCGGCGATCATGAACGGCCCGAATGGAATGTCGCTGTGCAGCGTTCCGCGCCGCAGTACTACCAGCAACACCCCGTACGCGCCGCCCAGCAGGAAGGCCGCGAACGTGCCCAGCAGCAGGTGTTCAAACCCCAGGTAGCCCAGGTACATCCCCAGCACCCCGGCCAGTTTGACGTCGCCGAATCCCATGCCGGCCGGATAAATAAGCCGGACGGCGAAATAGAAGACCCAGAGCAGTGCGCCGCCGGCCGGCACCCGCCAGAACATGCCGGCTTCGTAGCCTGCGAGGGAGGCCGCGAGCAGCAGCACTCCGGACACCGCGTAGGCCGGGAAAATGATGCGGTTCGGCAGCCGGTGCGTCCTCAGGTCGATCCAGCTGAGCCGGGTTCCGATTACCAGCAGATAGCCGCCGGCGGCCAACAGCATCCAAAACGCGAATGCATGGCCGGGCCACAGCAGCGCCAGTTGCTCGACCATGGACCCAACCTACTGCACTCGCCTGATCCGGAGGAGCCGGCGGCTACACTGTGCATATGAACGGCGGGAGCGTGCTCAAGGCCGGCGACGCCGCCGGCAACGCGGAGACCTTCAGGTGCCTCTGCCGTTCTTCCCCGTGGAAGTGGGAATCGCTGCGGTTTGAGCTCCGGGCCGTCCACCCGGATGCGCCGGAGCCGGACGCTTCTGGCGGCATGCTGCGTGCGTGGACCCGGCGCCCCGGAGCGCTTCGGGTCGAGTCGGCCGACGGCAGGCTGCTGTACAGCACCACCGGCATTAACGACTCCCGGGACGGTTTCTACGTCAGCGCGACACGCAAGTCGTGGCTGTTGCCTCCGCATCTGGTCACTCCGGTATTCAACGACATCCATCTGGTGCGCCGCCGGCCCGAGGCCGCCTACGGTGAGCCGGTCTTCGGCAACGGGCGCTGGTCCGCGATGCTGGATCCGGTTGAGCTGGCCGGCAGCGCGCCGGTGGCCTATGAGGCGCCCTTCGCCAATCCCGTGGAGATCCATGAACTGCGGGAGGTCGAGCACCAGGGCCGGAAGGCGCTGGAGGCGGTCGTCTCGCCCAACCAGACGTATGTACCGTACGACGCCGGCCATCCGCTGCTTCCCGAGGGCCGCACCGAGGTGCGGGTCGACTGGCGGACCGGCGTCTGTGTTTCCGCGGTGGCCATGGACGGGCCTCAACAGGGCGGCGGTCATTCGTTGACCATCCTCGGAGTGGACGAATACATGCTCGACGACCTGTTCCTCGAGGTCAGCATGAACCTCACCGACGTGCGGGAGCACATTCCCTGGCCGGTGCGCCCGCATCCCGCCTGAGGGCGCGGCGGAGCGCGCCCGGTGGCTCTCCGGTCGTCCGGACGGTGCAGGGCGCGCGGCCGGGCCCTGGCGTTGAGGGGTGGGGCCAGGGCCCGGCGGCGTGCGCCCGGCCGGCCGTGAGGTGCAGCGCCGAAGCCACCGGGGTCACGAGTCCAGAATCCCCATTCATCCTTGGAAAAAGCCGGTGCCGTCCCGGTCCCCCTCACATTAGGGGTATCGGCACCCCTCAGGCGAGGCTGTCCCGCCGTCGGGGAGTCAGCGCACGATGGTAGTGCACTCATTGGGGGGTGCGTGCTGCGAGGGGGAATCGTGGAGCAATTGAGTGGATGGGCCATGCCCATGGCCGTGCAAATGATCGGAAACTTACGGATCCGTCGCGGCGGGACGGTGTTGACCGCCGACAAACTGGGCGGCCCGAAGCCGCGTCAGGTGCTGGAAATCTTGCTGTTGCACGTCGGTTCGCCGATGTCGAAGGACCGACTGGTGCACCTGTTGTGGGGCGGCCGCGCCCCGGGTGAAGCGCTGGCCACGTTGGAAAGCTATGTCAGCATCCTGCGGCGCAACCTGCAGCCTGGCTGCGCAAAGACGGGGCCGCTGCGCACAGCCAACGGCGGTTACATGATCGACCGGGACATGGTCGACGTCGACCTGCACCGCTTCCAGGCCCTGGTGCGGGCCGCCGAGTTTGCCGAACCGCCGAGGGCCTACCCCTTGTTGGCCGAGGCGTTGTCACTCGCGTCGGAGCCGCTGCTGGGCGACGAGCTGACTCCTGATTGGGCGGAAGAGGCCCGTTCGGGCCATGCGGAAACGGTGCAGCACGCCCAACAATTGGCTGCGGAGGCCGCGCTGGCCTTGCATCGGCCCGACGACGCCGTGCTCTGGGCCCAGCGGTGCGTTGCTGCTTCTCCGCTGAATGAAGCGGCGTGGACAGTCCTGATCCGTGGCCTGGAGCTTTGCGGACGGCATGCCGACGGGTTGCAGGCCTACGAACGGTGCCGGCGGTTGTTCGGCCGCGACCTCGGTTGTGCCCCCGGCCCGGCCCTTCAGGAGATCCACGTGCGGCTGCTGAAGGCCACCGCTGACGCCCAGTCGGGCCTTTCGGAAGTCCTGGCGGCGCTGCTGCTGCTCAACGAACGGCTGACCCCGCCCGCAGCAAAGCACCGGAAGGAACACTTAACAGTCGACGCCACGGCCGGACCCCAGTACATGGCGGCGGGAGACATCGTCAGCTCGTTCCTGCGCAAGGCGCTCGCAGCCAGCTGAGGCCGGGTGACCCCGCCGGCCCCGATATGTACTTCCCGGCGCGCGCCGTGCATACTCGAGGTGGGGTCAAGTCCTTTGTGTCTTGAGTTGGGGAACTGGAGTGAGCTCTTTGGGGGAGCAAAAACTACGCATCGCCGTCGTGGATGATCACACGACCTTCGCGGAGTTGCTGTCTGATGCGCTGGACCGGGAAGCGGATCTGGTCAATGTGGGCAGCGCCGCCGGTATGAGCGAGGCGGTTGCCTTGTGCCGCCGGGCCCGGCCCGACGTGGTCATCATGGACTACCACCTGCCCGACGGTGACGGGGTCGGCGCGGCCGAGCAAATCCTGCAGGCTGCCCCGGAGACCCGAATCATCTTGTTGACCGGTAACCCGTCGCTGAATGTACTGGCGCGCGCCGCCGCCTCGGGTCTTTGCGGCTTCCTGCCCAAAGACGGTTCCCTGTCAACGCTGCTTGAGGCGGTCCGGAACGCCAGGAGCGGCAGCATGTCGGTCAACCCGTCCGCGCTCACTCGATACGTCACCGCTCCACCGGCCACGGCAGTGGACAGGCCTGCCCTGACCAAACGCGAGCACCAGGTATTGGCCCTCATGGCAGCAGGCAACGACGTCCGCACGAATTCCCGGAGGCTGGGGATATCCCCGCACACGTGCCGGGGCTACGTGAAGTCGATCCTGTCCAAGCTAGGCGCACATTCACAGCTGGAAGCCGTCGCCACCGCCCAGCGGCTGGAACTGCTGGACGGCGGGCATGGTCGTTGACGTGGCTGCGCAGGACCGGCGCAGCATCCTCGCTGAAACACCCTCTGGGTCCCGCCGCCGGAAGCCCTCGGAAATGCAGGCGGCCCTGCGCCGCTTCGCACTGTCGGGGCTTGCGGCACTGATCATCGTCACGGTGCCGGTGATCATGGTCGCCCGCTCGCTGGCTGCCGACCATGCCCTCCTCCACGCCGCGGAACGCACCACACAAATCGTCGACCACCAATTCGCCCAGGACCTTACGGCGGATGCGCTGGCCGGGGTTCCGGAGGCCGTGGCCGAATTGGACAGCGAAGTGGACCCCATGATCGACGACGGCCACATTTTGCGGGTCACCGTCCGGGATCTCGGCGGCTCGATTGTCTATTCCGACGTCGATGAACTGATCGGACAGCAGATCGACCTCCCGGCCCAGCTCCTGGCCCGGTTGCAGGAGGATGCACCCGTCAGCGTCGTCGAAGGTCCCCCCGGCGGCAACATCTTCGGGCTGGGCCGCGCCGAGCTGGTCAACGTGTATGTTCGGGCACAGGCCGGAGATGGAAATGACTACATCTTCGAACTGTCTCACCCGGCGAACGAAATCAACCGCATGCAGGACGAGATGCTGGGCATCCTGCCCGTCATCCTCGTCGCGTTGGCCGTGCTGCAGTTGCTCCAGCTTGGACCGGCACTTCGAATGGCGCGCCGCATGCGGAAGGCCAGTGAAATCCGGCGTGGACTGCTGCAGAAATCGATCGCCGCCTCCGAGGAGGAACGCCGGCGTTTGGCCCGGACCCTCCACGACGGCGTCATCCAGGAGCTGGCGGGGCTGGCCTACAGCCTGGAAGCGCGCGAACAGCAGCAGACCGCCACGGACAGCGACTTTCATGCGCTGGCACGGAATATTGTGAAGGTCAGCATCGACAACTTGCGCCGGATCACGCTGACGCTGTACCCGCCGGACCTGTCGGCCGAGGGCCTGCCGGCTGCGCTCGACGGATTGGGTGTGCTGGTCCGCCAACGGGGAGCGGACTGGCAACTGGAAATTGACTTCCCCGAGCCTGCCGCTCTCGCCTGCCCTGATTTGCTCTACCGGGCGGCACGTGAAGCCGTGACCAATGCTTCCAAGCATGCTTCCGCCCGGCTGGTCAAGGTTTCACTGAGGCAGTCCAACGCTGCAGTGGTGCTGGAGGTCGTCGACGACGGCGTCGGCTTTACTCCTGAGGCCGCCCGGCGGGCCGAACACTTCGGCCTCCGGATCATGCGCGACACCGTCCGCGAGGCCGACGGTACGCTGCAGGTTGAATCCGCCCCCGGCGCCGGCACCCGGATCGTCATGACCTTTCCTGCCGGGCAGTAGTTGCATGGCGCCTGCCGGGGCGCGGCCAGCGGCAACCCCCGGTGCGGTGAGGCGACGATCGGCCGGCTGCCTTCGGCGGAAAGCGGGCCACGCTGCGGCAGCCCGCTTCCCGCCCCTGGACGCGAAGGCCGCAGGCTAGATCTCGGCGCCCTCCAGCAGCTCCGTGACAAGGGCCGCGATGGGCGAGCGCTCGGACCGTGTCAGCGTCACGTGACCGAAGAGCGGGTGTCCCTTGAGCGTTTCCACGACGGCGGCGATGCCATCGTGGCGCCCGACCCGCAGGTTGTCGCGCTGCGCCACGTCGTGGGTGAGGACGATCTTGGAGTTCTGGCCGATCCGGCTCATCACCGTCAGCAGCACGTTCTTCTCCAGCGATTGCGCCTCATCCACCACCACGAACGAGTCGTGCAGCGAGCGTCCGCGGATGTGGGTCAGCGGCAGCACTTCCAGCATGCCGCGGTCCATGACTTCCTCGACCACCTCGGTCGAAACCAGGGCGCCGAGCGTGTCGAACACCGCTTGGGCCCACGGATTCATTTTTTCGGCTTCCGAGCCCGGCAGGTACCCGAGTTCCTGGCCGCCGACGGCGTACAGCGGCCGGAACACCACCACCTTCCGGTGCTCGCGCCGCTCCAGCACCGCCTCCAGCCCGGCGCACAGCGCCAGGGCGGACTTGCCGGTACCGGCCCGTCCGCCGAGGGAGACTATCCCTACCTCCGGGTCCATCAGCAGGTCGATGGCCAGCCGCTGTTCCGCGGAGCGTCCGTGCAAACCGAACACGTCGCGGTCGCCCTTGACCAGGCGCACCTGTTTGTCGGCCCCCACCCGGCCGAGGGCCGACCCGCGGGTGGACAGCAGCACCAGTCCCGTGTTGGCGGGCAATTCCGCCGCCTCCGGGATGAACACCGGCTCGTGTCCATACAGCGCGGTCACGTCGTCGTCGGCCACGTCCAGCTCGGCCACGCCGGTCCAGCCGGAGTCTTTGACCAGTTCGTTGCGGTACTCGTCCGCGCGAAGCCCCAGCGCCGACGCTTTCACCCGCAGGGGCAGGTCCTTGGAGACCACGGTGACGTTGCGGCCCTCGACGGCCAGGTTCTTGGCCACGGCCAGGATTCTGCTGTCGTTGTCGCCGCCGCGGAATCCGGCCGGCAGCACGTCGGACGAAACATGGTTGAGCTCCACCCGCAGGGTGCCGCCCTCCGCCCCCAGCGGGATGGCCTGGTCCAGACCGCCGTGCTGTACGCGCAGGTCGTCCAGCAGGCGCAGTGCCTGGCGGGCGAAGTAGCCCAGCTCCGGGTCGTGCCGCTTGCCTTCCAACTCGGTGATCACCACCACCGGCAGGATCACCTCGTGCTCGGCGAAGCGCAGCAGTGCCCGCGGATCGGACAGCAGCACGGAAGTGTCCAGGACATACGACGCCCGGGTTGTTTCCGCTTCCCCGGCGGAAACAGAACGACCGGACGAGGTGGCAGCGGCGGGCTGCTTCCCGGGTCCGGTCGTGGCGGCTGGGTGCGGATTTTTGGTGGCGGTCATGCTTGCTCCCGTCCGGAGCGCGACGGCTCCGACTGTGTGAAGCGGGGCGTGGACGGTAGGGCCACCAGGCCGGAACCGGCCTCCCCCGATGCGGCTTTCGCTGTGCGCATCAAACTGGTGGCCTCCCGATCAATCTGCGGTTTTGCCGACTGATAGTCCTAAATTACGCGGATGTAATTCACTAAGACAAGGGCGCGGAAGAAATCGTTTCAATGAATTTTGCGTAACAGCAACGACGCCGGCCCGCCGCCCGCTCCGCCGGCCGCGTCAGGCGCCGAAACGGCGCTGCCGGCTGGCGTAGTCGCGTAGCGCGCGCAGGAAGTCCAAACGCCGGAAATCCGGCCACAGGGCCTCGCAGAAGTAGTATTCGCTGTAGGCGCTTTGCCACATCAGGAAGCCGGAGAGCCGCTGTTCACCCGAGGTCCTGATGACCAGGTCCGGGTCCGGCTGGCCGCTGGTGTAGAGATAGCCGGAGATGTCCTCGACCGCCAGCGTATCCGCGACGTCTGCCAGGCTCTTGCCTTCGGCGTCGGCATGGCGGAGCAGGCCTTTGACCGCGTCAACGATTTCCCGGCGGCCGCCGTAGCCCACGGCCACGTTCACGTGGACGCCGTTAACCCCCGCGGTCTGCTCCCCCAGATCGCTGAGTTTGGCCGCCAGGTCGGCCGGGAGCGTCTCCAGCGCGCCGACGGGATGGACGCGCACGTTCTTGCCTTCGCCCAACCGGTCCAAGGTGTTGCCGATGACACCCAGCAGTTCGCGCAACTCGTCTTCCGAACGGCCCATGTTGTCCGTGGACAGCATGTAGAGCGTGACCACCTTGATGCCCAGGTCGCCGCACCAGCCCAGGAACTCCAGGATCTTGTCGGCTCCGGCCTGGTGTCCTTCCCGGGTGGGCGCCCCGGCCAGCCTGGCCCAGCGCCGATTACCGTCGACCACCACGCCGATGTGGCCCGGAATACGGTCGGGCGCCAGCGAACGCTGCAGCCGCCGCTCATACAGGCGGTACAGGACGCCGGGAAGAGACACCGCACCCCGCCTTCCTGATCGCCCGTTCACGACTTAGAATTCTATCCCCCCGCCCGGCCCGTTCCGCGCCACCCTTGTTACCGGCCAGTAACAAGGGGTGGCGCGGCCGCTAGAATAACCGCATGAGTGAACACCGCGCCGCCTCCGGGCCATCCGGTTACCGGGGCGGCTACGAGGATTCCGCCGCCCGGCGGGAGGCGACTGACGGCCCCATCGAGCGGGCCGTGGAGCAGGTAGCCGACGCGCTCAACATCAAGCCGAAGTTCCGCGGCTGGCTGCATGCAGGAGCCACCCCTCTGGCCCTGGTGGCCGGGATTGTCCTCGTGGCGCTGGCACCAACGGCAGCGGCCAAATGGGCCTGCGCGGTCTACGCCGTCACGGGCCTGCTGCTCTTCGGGGTCAGCGCCGTCTACCACCGCGGCAACTGGAGCCCGCACGTCAAGCTGGTGCTCAAGCGCCTGGACCACACCAACATCATGCTGGTCATCGCCGGAACGTACACGCCGCTGGCCTGGTCACTGTTGGAACCGGCGAAGGCCACGTTGCTGCTGTGGCTGATCTGGGCCGGCGCCATCGCCGGCGTCGGGTTCCGGGTGTTGTGGCCCCACGCCCCGCGCTGGCTCTACGTCCCGGTTTATTGCGCACTCGGGCTGGCCGCGCTGTTCTACCTGCCCGACTTTTTCGCTGCCAGCGTGCCCGCGGCGGTCCTGATCTGCGCGGGAGGGGTCCTCTACATCGGCGGTGCAGTGGTGTACGGGATCAAGCGGCCGGATTTCTCTCCCACCTGGTTCGGCTTCCACGAGCTGTTCCATGCCTGCACCGTGGTGGCTTTCGCCTGCCATTACCTCGCCATCATGATCGCGGTGCTCGGCAACTCCGCTTGACTCTCACCACGGGCGTCCGGAATAAGTGCCGGACTCAGCCTGCTCCCGCGCCCAGCTCGGCGAGCAGGCCGTCGACGGTTGCCACCGGCCGCCGGCACACCATCCCGCGGCACACGTAAGCCAGCGCACCTTCAGCCGGGGCGGGCTTATCAGCCAGCAGCGGCGGCGTCCCCTCCGGCGGCCGGGCCTCTCCGGTACGCGCGACAACCAGGCCCGGGCTGCCGGTTGCGCGCGCCGCGGCTATGAGTTCGGCGGCCGCGCCCGGAGCCCCCGTGACCGCCAGCTCTACCGGCCCCGCCGCCAGTGCCTGCGCAGCGGCCAGGCCCCACCCGGCGGCACGCGGTGCGCGCACGGCAATCCGCTCCAGGTAACCCAGCAGCCGGCCCGCCAACTCCCGGTGCCGGGCGGAGCCGCTGTAGGCGGCATAGGTGGCCAACGCGCCGGCCCACAGGCCGGTGCCGCTGGGAGTGGCGCTCTCCAGCGGATCCGCGGGCGGAACGGATCCGGCGGCTGCAGCCACCTGGGCGGCGGGGGCCGCCTGGTCGCTCAGCTGTCCCGCCTCCAGGAACAGCTCCTCCGCGCGCAGCACCAGCGCTTCCGCGGCGGCATACCAGCGGGGCTCCCCGGTGGCCGCATACAGCGAGAACAGCCCCTCCGCGCAGCCGGCGTAGTCCTCCAGCAAGCCTTCGAAGTGCTGGGCAGTGCCGTTGTGCGACACCCGGGCAAGCCGGCCGGAGCCGTCCAGGTGCACGGCCAGCAGGTAGTCCGCGGCGGCCACCGCGGCGGCGGTCAGCTCGGGCCGCCCCAGCAGCTCGCCGGCTTCGGCCAGCCCGGCCACGGCCAGGCCGTTCCAGCCGGCGACGACTTTTTCATCCCGCTCCGGCTGCGGCCGTTCCTGCCGGGCGGCCAGCAGCACCGGACGCAGCCCTTCCCACCGCTGCCGCTCGTCCGGTTCCAGCAGTCGTCCCGAGTGCAAGGTCGAGCCGGTGGCGGTGACGTTGCCCCGCTCGCGCACGCCCATCACGGAGGCAACCCAGCCGCCGTCGTCGGCGCCGAGCAGCTCCCTTAGCTCTGCCGGGGACCACAGGTAGGTTGCGCCTTCGTGGTGGACACCGTCGACGACGGTGTCGGCGTCGAGCGAGGACGCAAACCCGCCGTGCGCCAACCGCAGCCGGCCCACCATCCAGTCCGCCGTGCCGGCCGTGACCGCGCGCCCCAGGTCCCTCTCGGCCCCGACCGAAGACTGGAAGGCCCATTGCGCGTACACGCGCAGCAGCTGGACATTGTCGTAGAGCATTTTTTCGAAGTGCGGCACGGACCACTGACGGTCCACCGCGTAGCGGGCAAAGCCGCCCTCCACCTGGTCGTACAACGCGGACCCGGCCATGGCCTGCAGCGTCCGGGACGATAGCGCGGCGGCCTGGCCCGCAGTGTCGGACCGCGAGGCCGCGGCATGCCGGAGCAGGAAGTGCAGCACGGCCGACGGCGGAAATTTGGGTGCCGCGCCAAACCCGCCGAAGACGGTGTCCTCCTGCCGCGCCAGGACCTCGACGGCCTGCTCGAGGACCGGGCGGCCCGCACCCCAGCCGCCGGTGGACACCTGCACGGGTCCCTGCCCCGGATCGCGCGACCGATCGGCGGCGTCGTCGGGCCCCTGAGTGAGGTCCCCGAGGAGCTCACGGTTGGCTTCCCCCGCCTGCGCGAGGGCCTCGGCCAGCGAGGCGGCAGTGGTTTCAACGGCGTCCCGGCGCTGCTCCCAGGCTTCATGGACCGCCTGGAGCACCTGGCGGAAGGATGGCTGGTTCGGCAGCGGCCGCGGGGGGAAGTAGGTGCCGGCGTAGAAGGCCCGGCCGTCGGGCAGGGTAAAGACGCTCATCGGCCAGCCGCCCTGGCCGGTCATCAGCTGCGTGGCCGCCATGTAGACGTTGTCCACGTCCGGGCGTTCCTCCCGGTCCACCTTGACCGGAATGAAATGCTCGTTCAGGTACCGGGCCGTAGCCTCGTCCTCGAAGGACTCACCGGCCATCACATGGCACCAGTGGCACGCCGCATAGCCGACCGAAATGAAAACAGGCACGTCGCGCAGACGTGCCTGTTCAAAGGCCTGGTCACCGAACGGCCACCAGTCCACCGGGTTCCCGGCATGCTGGCGCAAGTAGGCCGAAGCCTCCGAGCGCAGTCTGCCGGCCATGGTTACTCCCGGCGGTCCGGGCGGCCCGAGCGGCCGGTGCGTTCGTTCGTGCTCCCCGTTTCGGTGCCGCCGCCGTCGGCGTACCCGCCCGCGCCCCCGCCGGCGGGGCCCGCCTGCCCGGACGCTTCAGGCCCGGCCGCGGGCGAATCCTGGCCGCCGCTCTCCTCCACCTGGGCCCGGTAGCGCACCCGCCGGATGCGCCGGCTCATGTCCCAGATCAGGAAAACCACCACGGCCGCGAGGCCAAAGGTGAAGAAGAAGCCCCAGGGGCCGGGCGAAACCTGGTCAGCGTCAAGGCCGGGCCGGAGACTGGGTTCGCCGGCACCGGCGGCGACGGCGGCAAGGATCTGGATCAGGGGCAAGTTTCAGTCTCTTTCTGGCTGCGTCCCGGAAAATTCGGCTCCGGTGCTGGTTGGCTGCAAGGTCTATCTTATGCCCGCAAAAAAATCCGTTTCCGGCACGCTGGTCTCCACCCGCGCGTGGATCAGCGAGAAATCCTCCCACGGCCAGACGGTCCGCTGCATCTCCTCGGAGACCGCGAAGAAGAACCCGGTGGGCTCCACCTGGGTTCGATGCGCCAGCAGCGCGCGGTCGCGATGGCGGAAAAAGTCGCCGCAGTCGATCTGCGTGGTGGTGCGGTGGTTCGGCATCGGCGGCTGATGCCCCTCGGCGTCGGCCTCCAGCCACGCCGCGAGGCGTGCGGCGTAGGGCGACTGCAGCCCGGCTTCCTCCAGGGCGTAGTGCAGTGCCCGGAACCGTTCCGGGTTGAACGCGCGGTCATAGTAAAGCTTGAGCGGCTCCCAGGGACTGCCCGCGTCCGGGTAGCGCTCCGGATCACCGGCAGCGTGGTAGGCCTCCACCGCCACCTTGTGGGCCATGATGTGGTCCGGGTGCGGGTAGCCGCCGTTCTCGTCGTAGCTGATCACCACATGCGGGCGGAACTCGCGGACCAGCCTCACCAGCGGAGCCGCCGCCCGCTCGAGGGGCAGGGTGGCGAAGCTGCCGAACGGCAGCGGCGGCAGCGGATCCCCTTCCGGCAGTCCCGAATCTGCGAACCCCAGCCAGCGATGCTGCACGCCCAGCTCCGCCGCCGCCCGGGCCATCTCCACCCGCCGCAAACCGGCCAGGTCCCGGTGCGCCTGCGGATCGGACGCGGCCTCCGCGTTGAGGATGTCTCCGCGTTCGCCGCCGGTGCAGGTCGCGACGAGCACTTGGACGCCTTCGGCGGCATAACGCGCCATGGACGCGGCGCCCTTGCTGGATTCGTCGTCCGGATGGGCGTGGACCGCCAGCAGGCGCAGTCCCTCACTCTGCGCCGGCTGGGCTGCATCGAAGCTCACGTGGCTGCTCCTGGGAAATCTTGCGTGGGTGGGTGGGAAGCTAAACTTGAGGGCGTGAGCACCTCCGGCCCCCGAACTCCTCAGACTCCCCCCAGCTTAACTGTTTCCGAACGTTACGGCACACCGCGGCGGACGCTGTCCCGCCGCAGCAAACTGGCACTGGCCGGCGGGGCTTTGGGCGTGGCCATCATCGGAGCCGGTTTCTTTGCCCTGGGCCAGGACGGGCCGCAGATCGAGAGCAAGGACGTCGGCTTTGCCGTGGCCGACGCCGGCCACATCACCGTGGACTTCCAAGTCACCAAGGATCCCGAGGCCACCGTCCAGTGCGCCGTTCAGGCCCTCAGTGAGAACTACGCCGTCGTCGGCTGGAAGGTCGCCACCATCGGGCCCGCCGCCGAAGGGGCTGCCCCCCGGACCACGGCCCACCGCGTCCAGCTCAGGACCGAGTCCCTGGCCGTTTCCGGCGGCGTGGACAGCTGCTGGCCCGCCGGCACCGGCGGCTGACCCTCCCGCCGGGCGCGCCCGCGGCGTTCCTTTCCAGGCTGCCGCGGTTCTTTTGCCACCGGGTTATTGGGAAAACCGGCGGCGGCTGACTACAATTGAGCAAATACATCGCCCCGCCCCCCGGTGAACTGGGAACTCCCAGAACGAATGATTCACCTTCACGGCGGGGTCTTTGCATGGAGTGGCCGCCACCTTGGCGGCCTTTTGTGCAAGGAGCCACCGTGCCGGCCCGCCTCCAGCGGTGCCGGCAGCAATTAAGGAGAACTACGTGTCCACTTCCAGCGCACCCGTCGCCTGGCTCACTCAGGAAGCCTACGACCGCCTGAAGGCTGAACTGGATCACCTTTCGGGCCCCGGCCGGGCAGAGATTGTCGACCGCATCGAACAGGCCCGCTCGGAGGGGGATCTCAAGGAAAACGGCGGTTACCACGCCGCCAAGGAAGAACAGGGCAAGGCCGAAGCCCGGATCCGTCAGCTCACCGACTTGCTGCGCAACGCCCACGTGGGCGAGGCACCCGCCGACGACGGCATCGTGGAGCCGGGCATGGTCATCGAAGCG
Source organism: Arthrobacter sp. Y3221160 (assembly GCF_059092585.1). Lineage (NCBI taxonomy): Bacteria > Bacillati > Actinomycetota > Actinomycetes > Micrococcales > Micrococcaceae > Arthrobacter > Arthrobacter sp. Y3221160. The sequence continues at coordinate 381,732 of NZ_JBNHHU010000002.1, forward strand.
AAGATCGCAGGCGACACCGAGCGCTTCCTGCTGGGCAGCCGCGAGGTCGCCGGCGAATCCGAACTGGACGTGTACAGCGAAAAGTCTCCGCTGGGCGCGGCCATCCACGGCCTGCGGGCGGGAGAATCCACCACCTATGCTGCGCCTAACGGCAAGCAGATCAGCGTGGAGATCATTTCCGCCAAGCCGTACGCCGGCTGATTACGCACCATCATCGTCGAAGGCGGGCTCCTGCGGGAGCCCGCCTTCGGCGTATGCGGCAGCAGGCGTCGGCCCGCGTACGCCCGGAAACGGGTTCAGCGCAGGCCCCGCCGGCGGCGCAGCAGCACAGCGGCGGCGACTCCCCCGGCCGCCCCGAACAGGTGCGCCTGCCAGGAAATCCCGGGCAGCGCCGTCGGCAGCACTCCCCACAACACCGAACCGTAGAAAAGAAAGATGACCGCGGCCAGCAGGATCTGGCGCCAGCTGTGATTGTAGAAGCCACGCACCAACAAGTAGGCCAACAGCCCGAAGACCAGACCCGAGGCGCCGATGGTCAGGCCCGCACCGGTCAGCCAGACCCCCAGCCCGGAGGCCAGCCAACTGCAGGCGAGCACCACGCAAAACCGCCGGATTCCCTCCAGCAGCGTCAGGAACGCGAGTACCAGCAGCGGGACCGTGTTGCTCAACAGGTGGCCGGTGTCGGCGTGCAGCAGCGGCGCGAACACCACACCGTCAAGCCCGTCGAGCCGCCGTGGCGCGATGCCCAGCAGCAGGCTGAAGTACCCGCCGGCGAGGATGTTGACCAGGAAGACCACCCAGAGCAATGCCGCCAGTGCCCCGGCACCGGCCAGCGCCGGGGCGGGGCGCAGTCCACGGCTTCCGGCGGCCACGGTCAGTGGACGACGATGGGCTGGAAGCCAGCGGCGCGGAGGCTGCCGAGCACCAGTTCGCAATGCTCGTGGCCCTTTGTCTCGATGTCGATGGTGATGGCAACATCGCCCATGCTGATGGACCCGCCGATGCGGGTATGGTCCACGCGCGTGACGTTGGCGTCCGATTCGGCGATGATGCGCGAGATCGTGGCCAGCGAGCCGGGTCGGTCGTCGAGCATGATCCGCACGGACATGAACCGGCCGGAAGCGTATAGTCCCCGCTGGATCACCTTCAGCATCAGCATGGGATCTATGTTTCCGCCGGAGAGGATCACCGCCGTAGTGCCAGGGTCCGGGATGACACCCTCCATGAGCGCGGCGACGCCGACGGCACCGGCGGGTTCGACCACCAGCTTGGACCGTTCCACCAGGAAGATCAGTGCGCGGGCCAGGGCGTCCTCGCTAACCGTGACCACGTCGTCGACCAGTTCCCGGATGATGGAGAACGGCAACTGCCCGGGACGGCCGACGGCGATGCCGTCGGCCATGGTGGAGACCTTCTGCAGCGGCACCAGCGCATCGGCGGCCAGGGAGGGAGGGTAGGCGGCCGCATTCTCCGCCTGCACGCCGATTACCCTGATTTCGCGGCCCAGCTCCTTCGCCCTGGCCTTGACGGCCGTGGCGACGCCGGCCAGCAGTCCCCCGCCGCCGACGCCCATGACGATGGTCTCGACGTTGGGGACCTGCTCCAGGATCTCGAGCCCCAGCGTGCCCTGCCCGGCGATGATGTCCGGGTTGTCGAACGGATGCACGAAGACCGCTCCGGTCTCGTCCGCGTAGCGCTGCGCCTCGGCGAGTGCCTCGTCCACATTGTGGCCGTGCAACACGACTTCGGCGCCGTGGCCCCGGGTGGCCGCCAGCTTCGGCAGGGCGACACCGAGCGGCATGAAAATGCGGGCCTTGATGCCCAGGCGGGCCGCCGCCACCGCCACGCCTTGCGCGTGGTTGCCGGCGGAGGCAGCCACGACGCCGCGTGCCTTCTCCGCATCGGACAGCCCGGCCATCCGGACGTAGGCACCCCGGACCTTGAACGACCCGGCCCGCTGCAGGTTCTCGCATTTGAAGAACACGTCGGAGCCGACCATCCGGCCCAGGGCGCGGGACTGTTCGATCGGCGTCTTGGCGATGATGCCGTCGAGGGTTTTCCGGGCGGCCTGGATATCGTCGAGCGTGACGGGAAGCTGGGCGGTGACTGTCACTTGTCGGTCTCTTTTCTGTGCAGCAGGACGCGGCGTCGGCGGGAGGGTTCCCGGTCTGAGGGCTCGGGCGGATTTCCGGGACCCGGCGAAGCCAGTGCCGGTTCCGGCGCCCGGTAGGGCTCTTCCGCCGGTGGCGGCGCGCCCAGGGCCGGGTCTGTTTCCCACCCGCGGGCGGCGATGTACTTCACGACCGCGTTGAGGATCGCCAGCAGGGGGACGGCAAAGAGTGCGCCGGCGACGCCCGCGACCATCGAGCCGCCGGCCACGGCCAGCACGACGGCCAGGGGGTGCAGCGAGACTGCCTTGCCCATGATCAGCGGCTGGAGCACATGGCCCTCCAGCTGCTGGACACCCAGCACGATGGCGAGCATGATCAGCGCGTTGACCCAGCCGTTGGCCACCAGTGCCAGGAGGACGGCGACGAACCCGGTGAGCAGGGCGCCGACGATCGGGACGAAGGAACCAAGGAATACCAGGACGCCCAGCGGAAGTGCCAGTGGCACGCCGATGATGGCCGCGCCCGCGCCGATGCCGACGGCGTCAACGAAAGCGACGAACATCTGGACCCGGATGTAGTGGACCATGGAGGTCCACCCCTGGCGGCCGGCGCCGTAGCCGGCCGCCCTCGCCTTTTTGGGCAGCAGGCCGACCATGAAACGCCAGATCCGGTCGCCGTCGTAAAGGAAGAAAATCAGCGCGAAGATGGTCAGCAGCAGTCCGGTGACCAGGTGCCCGGCGGTGGACCCGACGCTCAGGGCGCTGGAGAAGATCGCGCTGCTGTTGTTCTGCAGCTGGTCCAGGCCTTCGTTCAGGTAGTCGTTGAGTTGTTCGTTGGTCAGGCGGAGCGGCCCGTCCGTCAGCCAGCCCTGGACCTGGCCGATGCCTTGCATCACCTGGTCCCACAGCTCGCTGAAGCCGATGTAGAGCTGCCGGCCGACCAGGGAGAGCGCCCCGCCAATCAGCCCCAGGAAGCCCAGGATGGTGATGACGACGGCCAGGCTCTTGGGAACCTTGGCCTTGAGCAGGAACCGGACGACGGGGGAAATCAAGGCGGCGATCAGGGCCGCGACCATCAACGGGATGATCAGCAGCGAGACGAAACTGAGCAGCCAGACCAACAGTCCGCCCACTACCAGGATCAATCCCACCCGCCACGCCCAGGCCGCACTGATCCGCAGCGCATAGGGAACGTCCTCGCGGACGTGGTGTTGGCCGTCAACTCCGGCCAAACGTCCGGCCGGCAGCGGACGGTTTTCGGGGAAGGACCGGTTCATACACCCAATAGTTTCATACTGTGACCCAGCCGTGCGTTCAGTGAAGCTGCGCCGTAATGCCCCAGCTCCCGCCGAACGTTGCACCGGGCTCCAGCCATTGAAGCCCTAAGCCGGAATTGAAGCTGTTGGCGGGTGCCGTCATCGGTTCCACCGCGACGGCGCGGTCCCGGCCCGGATATTTTGTGGTCACGAGGACATGGACGTAGGGGAAGGTTTCGTCCTGCCACAGCGCGACCGCCGACCCGCTCTCCGAGGCGAGCGTGGTCACCGCGCGGCCACCCGGGCCGGCGGACAGGGCGGTGTAGCCGTGATCGAGGTCCAGCTCCGCCAGCCGGCTTCCGCCGCGCAGGTCGCACTGGCCGGTGACCGGCACATCCGCCGTCGGAATCATGGTCTGCCGGTCCGTCGGAAAGTACCGCGCCGCCGGCACGGTCAAGGTCAGCCGGTCGGCGGGTTCGTCTCCGAGCCGGATGAAGGGATGCGCGCCCAGTGCGACCGGTGCGGCGGCCGCGGACAGGTTTTGCAGTTCCTGCCGGACGGTCAGGTCGCCGGCCTGGTCCAGGGAGTATTCGACAACATGGGTGAGCCGGAAGGGGTAGCCGTGCTGGGGAAAGATCTCTGCCTGAAGCACCACCGCTGACCCGTTGCGGTCGACCAACCGGTAGCCGGTGTTGCGCAGCAGCCCGTGGATGGCATGGCCGCGGCCCGGTTCGGTGATGTCCAGTTGCTGGACGGCGCCGTCGAGTTCCCAACGGCCTCCGTCCACCCGGTTGGGCCAGGGCGCCAGCAGGATGCCCGAGGCCGAGGGTGGGATGCGGTCGTCGCCGAAGGTCTCGGTCAGCTGCACGCCCTGTTTTTCGAAGAGCCGCAGGCAGCCCGCCAGTTCGGTGACCACGGCCCGCGACCCGGCGCGCCGCAGTTCAAACTGCTCGCCGGTCGCTGCCCGGCTGCGATGGCCCGTCATGGTTCAACCGTAGCGGGTCGCCGCTTAAACAGCCGACCCCGGCGCAGGGGCCGGGGTCGGTTGGTTGGTCAGGAGAACCACTGGTTACTCGTCGCCGCGGAGGATGGCGAGCAGGCGGAGGATCTCCACATAGAGCCAGACCAGGGTCACGGTCAGGCCGAAGGCGGCCGTCCAGGAGTACTTGCGGTCCACGCCCTGCCGGACGCCCTGCTCGATCGAGGTGAAGTCCACGATCAGGGAGAACGCGGCCAGGCCGATGGCCAGCAGGCCGATGATGACACCCAGCGGGATGCCCATGATCTCAACGCCGCGCATGCCCCACTGGTTGTCCAGCACGCCGAACCACATCAGGCCCAGGTTGACCAAGGAGAAGAGCGCGTAGCCGATCAGCGCGATCATGAAGAAGCGCATGGCCTTGGGGGTGGCGCGCACCTTGCCGCTCTTGAACAGGGCCAGCGTGACGGCGAAGACGCACACGGTGCCCAGCACGGCCTGCGGGGCCACGCCGGGGTACATCGAGTCGATGACCATGGACAGGGCGCCGACGAACAGGCCCTCGGCGGCGGCGTAGGCCAGGATAAGGCCCTTGGACGGTTCCCGCTTGAAGGCGTTGACCAGCCCGAGCACCAGGCCGGCGATCATGCCCGGAATCAGCAGGATCGGGAACATCCAGCCGATCGCACCGCCAACGACTACCAGGGACAGGCATGCCAGGGTCTTGAGGATGACGTCGTCATAGGTCATCCGGCCGGTCTGGGCGGGGCCCGCCGACGGCTGGTTGTACAGATCCTGCAGCTGCTGGCTGGAAAGCTGGGTCTGGCCGGCGAGCACGGCGGAGCCGGCTCCGGCAGGGCCCGCGGGCGAGCCGCGGAACGCCTTCGGGTTGTTGAAAACCGGATTTCCTCCGATTGCCATCTTGTTGTCCTCCATCGTCAGGGGGCGAGCTATTGCTTAGACTACCAATCCCAACGAACAACACGGCAGAAAATTCCTTGACCGGCAGGTGAACCCGGGTCGGGCCCCGGCGCCGCCCTCCGGCGGCCTTCCTGGGCAGTAAACCTGCGTCGGCAGCAGCGCCGCCCTGCGGCAGCATCGCGGCCGACGCGCCTGCAGCCCCGCGGCCGGGCCCGCCTGCCCGGGTAGAATGCTGGAGTGACGTCCCGCAGTCCTTCCAACGCACCCCGCTCCTCCGCCCGCGCCAAGCTGCCCCTGCGCATGCTCCATGACCGCATCCTCGTGGCTCCGGACCAGGACAGCAGCGAGCGCCGTTCGTCCTCGGGAATCGTCATTCCGGCCACCGCCGTCATGGGCAAGCGCCTCGCGTGGGCCGAGGTAGTCGCCGCCGGCCCGCACGTGCGCCAGGTAGCGGTCGGCGATCGCGTGCTCTTCGACCCCGAGGACCGCGCGGAAGTCGAAGTCAACGCCGCCGACTACACCCTGCTCCGCGAGCGCGACGTCCATGCCGTCTCACAGCCCGAGGAAGCGGACAGCGGCACGGGGCTCTACCTGTAGATCTCTACCTGTAAATTCGGGGCCCTTCCTGCCGTTCCCGGGCGCCCTGCCTGAAGCTTCCCGCAGGGACCCCTCTGGTTTTCCGCGGGGTTGCCGGCATACGGTAGCCCGCCTGTTCCCAGAGGCCGATACGTTTCATCGATGCTAAACGACGGCTTCACAGTTGTTACCTGATCGCGACAGAACGCACCTTCCCGCCGCCCGTGACGCAGGTAACATAAACGACACGTCCGTGATTTTCGTCACAGACGCTGTCAGCGCCTGCCGGTGATCCGGCGGACCACACCCCCCACTGTGGAGGTTCATATCTTGATCGCGATGCCGAAGCTCGTTCGGCCATTGGGGACATTGCTCGCCTTACTGGCGATCATCGCGGGCATTATCTTGTCCGCGCCACCCTCACTGGCTTCGACCACCTCACCTGAGCCCACCCCCGGCGCGACGACGACGGGGACCGCGCCGGCGGAACCCTTCCGCGACACGATCAGCGGCGTCCTGCGCAATGCCGACGGCCCCGTCGTGGGGGTGCGGATCACGGCGACGGGCGAAGGATTCACCGGCGAGGCGACCACCGGCGAAAACGGGTCTTGGTCGATCGGTGTTCCGAAACGTGGAACTTACCAAGTCGAAGTGGACGTCTCGACCTTCCCGGAGGGAGTGGAGCTCGCCGAAGGCACGCCGAATCCGCGGAAAGTCACCTTCACGAACACTTCCAATGCCGCGGCCATCTTTCCGCTCGGTGAAGGCATTGTGCTCCAGGGCGCCGGTTTCGGGGAGATCTTCGTCGAGCGTCTCATTGCGGGCCTGAGCTTCGGCCTGCTGCTTGCCCTGGCCTCGGTGGGGTTGTCCCTTATCTACGGCACCACCGGCCTCACCAACTTCGCGCACGGCGAGATGGTCACCGCCGGCGCGGTGCTGATGTTCGGCTTCGCGCTTGTCGGCCTTCCGGTGTGGCTGGCCATGCTGTTGGCCATTGTCCTGGGCGGCGCGTTCGGCTGGGCACAGGACGCCTGGCTGTGGAAGCCGCTGCGTCATCGGGGTACCGGGCTGATCCCCATGATGATCATCAGCATCGGCCTGGCCCTGGCTGCCCGCTATGTCATCCAGTTCAACTTCGGCGGCGCCACGCAGCAGCTGCCGCAGGCCCGAAGCCCCATCCTGGAATTTGGCGAGATTTCGATCAGCCGCAACACGCTGCTCTCGTTGATCGTCAGCCTGATAGTGATCATCCTGATTGCCATGCTGCTGCTGAAGACCCGGCTGGGCAAGGCCACCCGGGCGGTCGCGGACAACCCCGCGCTGGCGGCGGCCTCCGGTATCGATGTTGACGGCGTCATCCGCATCGTCTGGACGGTCGGCGGGGTGCTGGCCGCGCTGGGCGGCATCCTCTGGGCGTATTACCGCCCCGGCGTCACGTTCAACATGGGCCAGCAGATCCTGCTGCTCGTCTTTGCCGGCGTCATCCTCGGCGGCCTGGGCACCGTGTTCGGCGCCCTGGTCGGCTCGGTGATCGTCGGCATGTTCGTCGAACTGTCGACGCTCTGGCTGGAAGCGGACCTGAAATACGTGGGCGCCCTGCTGATCATGATCGTCGTCCTGCTGTTCCGGCCACAGGGCATCCTGGGCCGTCGAGAGCGCGTGGGTTAGGAGGCAACACCATGGATTTCCTGAATATATTCACCAACGCCCTGGGCGAAATCATCAGCCCGACGACGGCCGCCTACGCCCTGGCGGCACTCGGGCTGGCCGTCCACTTCGGCTATTCCGGCCTGCTGAACTTCGGCCAAGCCGGTTTCATGGCTATCGGTGCCTACGGCTTCGCCATCCCCACGCTCGAATGGGGCGTGCCGTTCTTTGTCGGCGTCTTGATAGCCCTGATCGGCTCGGTGATTTTTGCGCTCCTGCTGGGCATCCCCACGCTTCGGCTCCGGGCGGATTATCTGGCCATCGTCACGATCGCCGCGGCGGAGATCATCCGGTACGTGGTCACCACCAACGACCTGACGGACATCACCGGTTCGGCCAACGGCCTGGCTGCCTTCGAAGGCGGGTTCTTCGCCCTGAACCCGTTCCCGCAGGGCGCCTACAATTTCGGCCTGGTGACCCTGAACGAACGCGGCCTCTGGATCCGCGTCGTCGGCTGGGGCCTGGTGGTCATCTGCTGCCTGCTGGTGTTCCTGCTGATGCGCAGCCCGTGGGGCCGGATCCTGAAAGGCATCCGCGAGGACGAGAACGCGGTGCGGGCGTTGGGCAAGAACGTGTACTCGTACAAGATGCAGGCCCTCATCATCGGAGGCCTGTTCGGAACAATGGCCGGCATGGTGTTCACGCTTCCCCGCGGAGCGGTGCAACCAGCCAACTACCAGACGGAGCTGACGTTTTTCCTCTGGACCTGCGTGCTGCTGGGCGGCATGGCCACCGTCCTCGGCCCGGTTATCGGCGCCATGCTCTTTTGGGTAGTCCTCTCGCTGACCCAGGGACTGCTCTACGGTGCCATCGAGGCGGACTACATCACCTTCCTGACAACCACGCAGGCAGGACAGCTCCGCTACATCCTTGTTGGCATCGCCTTGATGCTGCTGATGATCTTCAGGCCCCAAGGCGTGCTGGGCAATAAGAAAGAACTGGCATTCACATGAGCGAACAAGACCGCACCACCGCTGCCGGGGCCACCGCCGTCCCGGAACAGGCAGACCAGCCGGTCACGGACTACATGACGGACACGCGTCCCATTGCTGCCGACGAACCGGGCCCGGGCTGCCGGAAACGGGATCCCATCCTCGTCGCCAAAAACGTGACCCGGCAATTCGGCGGCGTCAACGCCGTGGACGTGGAATATCTCGAGATCCCGCGGCACCAAATTACGGCGCTGATCGGACCCAACGGGGCGGGCAAGACCACCCTGTTCAATTTGCTCACCGGGTTCGATATCCCCCAGAGCGGCGAGTGGTCCTTCGAGGGGCATTCCCTCGCCGGTGTGCCGTCCTACAAGGTGGCCCGCATGGGCATGGTGCGCACATTCCAGTTGACCAAGGTTATGGGAAAGCTCTCCGTCATGGAGAACATGCGCTTGGGTGCCACCGGGCAGTCCGGCGAGAACCTCTTCAAGGCCCTCTTCAAGAACATCTGGGGGCCCAAGGAACGGGAGATCACGGATCAGGCCGACGTCTTGCTGGCCAAGTTCAAGCTCGACACCAAACGGGACGACTACGCAGCATCGCTCTCGGGTGGCCAGCGCAAGCTGCTGGAAATGGCCCGCGCCCTGATGGTCCGGCCCAAGCTGGTCATGCTCGATGAGCCGATGGCCGGCGTCAATCCCGCCCTGACGCAGTCGCTGCTGGAGCATGTCAGAAACCTGAAGGCCGAGGGCATGACCGTGCTGTTCGTCGAACACGACATGCACATGGTCCGCCACATTGCCGACTGGGTGGTGGTCATGGCCGAAGGCCGGATTGTGGCGGAAGGTCCGCCCGGCGTCGTCATGAAGGATCCCGCTGTGATCGACGCGTACCTGGGCGCCCATCACGACGTCGATCTGGGCGACGCCGAAGGCGTCGAAGCGCTGGAGGAAGAGCTGGCGCAGGACGCGGAGTCGGTCGTAGGCACGGATGCCGAGGGCGTCCTGGGCCGCCACATCAGCGAGCAGGATTCCAGCGCGGAAGAAGCAGGCAACGCCGACCGCGGAACCAGAAGGAAGGACCGGCCATGAATGCGCGCCGCATGGAAACGACCCCGAAAGCCGTGGCGCCGGGGGAACCGGTGGTCACCGTGACGGATTTGGTGGCCGGCTATCTGCCCGGCGTCAATATCCTCAACGGCTGCAGCATCGAGGCCCGCCAGGGCGAATTGATCGGCATCATCGGCCCGAACGGTGCCGGCAAGTCAACCCTGCTCAAGGCGATGTTCGGCCTGGTCAAGGTCCATTCCGGCACCGTAGTGGTGCGCGGCCAGGACCTGACCGGGCTGAAAGCGAACAAGCTCGTCAGCCGCGGCATCGGGTTCGTCCCGCAGAACAACAACGTCTTCTCGACGCTGACCATCGAAGAAAACATGGAAATGGGCATGTTCCAACGGCCCAAAGACTTCAGGAAACGCTTCGATTTCGTGGCGGGTATCTTCCCGGAACTGGCCAAGCGCCGTGCGCAGCGGGCGGGCTCGCTCTCCGGCGGTGAACGCCAAATGGTGGCGATGGGACGGGCCCTGATGATGGACCCGGCGGTGCTGCTCCTGGACGAGCCTTCCGCCGGCCTCTCTCCGGTCAAGCAGGACGAGACGTTCCTGCGGGTGCACGAAATCAACCGGGCCGGTGTTTCCGTGATCATGGTGGAACAGAACGCGCGCCGCTGCCTGCAGATCTGCGACCGCGGTTACGTCCTGGACCAGGGCAAGGACGCCTACACCGGAACCGGCCGCGAACTGCTGAAGGATCCGAAGGTCATCCAGCTCTACCTTGGCACGCTGGCGGACACCGCCTGAGACCCAGCCTCACCGCGACGGCGGCGCCTGACCCCAGGGGCGGGCGCCGCCTTCGTGTTTGCCCACTCCCCTCAGGGCGCCGCCCGCTGCGCCCAAGCCGGGTGTCCGCGCCGCGTGTGCTGCCCCCTGGCGGGCCCAGGCGGCATGCTCGTCCCCCAACGCCCCGCCCGGCCCGGTCCCAGCGGACCTCTCATGCCGGCACCGCCTTCGCATCCCGCTCCGGAACGTCCGGCCCGGGAGCACGGCAGAGGGCCCCGACCGGCGGCCGGGACCCTCTGCAGTGCTACCCGTGGTGCTGGATCAGCCTTACAGCTGGCCGAACTCCTCGCGCTTCGGCTGCGGTACGTTGGTGTCGTCGTACTCGTAGATGCCGATGTAGGCCTCGGTCGGATCACCGTTCTCGTCGAACGAGATCGGGCCGGAGATGCCGTCGTAATCGATGTCCTTGCCGTCGCGCAGCAGCGTGACACAGCCGGCGAAGTCGAAGCACTTTTCGCCGTCCGCGGACACGCCCTGCATTTCCTTGGCGATGTCCTCGCCCTTGGTGCTTCCGGCAGCCTCGGCTGCCAGGGCCACCAGGTTCACCGCATCGTAGGACTCACCTGCGTAGGAGTAGGAATTGAGGTTGTCGTCCATTTTCGCCAGCGCCGCCTGGAAATCTTCCTTGGCGAACGTTCCGGGGATCGTGCCCTGGGCTCCGGCCATGGCACCCGGATCGAGGTCCGCGCTCAGGTCCGAGGTGTTGCCGTCCACCAGGAACATCTGGTCGGGGGTGACTCCCTTGGACAGCAGCAGCGGCGCGATCGACTTGATCTGGTCGAAGGTGATCAGCGCGATCGCGTCGGGCTTGGCGTTGACCACGGCGTCCACCTGCGAGCTGAACTGGGAGTCGCCCTCGTTGAACATCTCGGTGGCCACAACTTGGCCGCCGGCGCCTTCAAACGCCTGCTTGACGTTCTCCGCCAGGCCGGTGCCATAGGCGTCGTTCAGCACGATCATGCCTAGCGTCTGGGCGCCGCAGGACACCATGTAGCTGCCCAGCGTGCGGCCCTGCAGCACATCCGACGGCGCGGTGCGCCAGTAGAGGTTGTTGTCGTCCCAGGTGGTGAAATCCGGCGAGGTGTTCGCAGGGGAAATCTGCACCACCCCTGCGCCCGTAATCTGGTTGATCACGGTCTTGGATACGCCCGAGGACGCTGCGCCAACGACGGCGCTGACATCCTCGCTCAGCAGTTCGGTCACGGACTGGGTAGCGATGTCGGTGGTGGTATCGCCGGAGTCTCGCTGGATGGTTTCCACGTCCTTGCCCAGTACGCCGCCGGCCTCGTTGATCCGCTCAACGGCCAGCTCGACGCCCGCAACTTCCGGCGGGCCCAGGAAGGCCAGCGAGCCGGTGGCGGGCAGCAGCGTACCGATTTTCAGCGGGGTATCAGTGGAGCCCTTCGTCTCCGGAACGGCGGAGGGGTCACCCGTCGCGCCTGCCGTGGGACCCCCCCCCTCCCCCGCGTCGGGACACACCAAACCGGATGCCCCCGCCGGTGCCGATGTCCCGGCTCCCCCGCCGGTCTCCGAGGGCGTTGACGTGCCCCCGCCGCAAGCCGAGGCAAACAAAGCGATCCCCAAACCGAGCGCGGCCACCCTTCCCGCGCGTGCGGAGTTGCCGCCGGTGCCGAAAAGCACTGCATTGCGTGTTGCAGTCATGTATGTTTTCTCCTCGATCGAAAGGTCCGCGAACCTTTGATGCGATCACCAGGTATTCCTGATTACAGAGAAAACTAGTCCAATTCGTTGTTGAAAATAAGCGTTTTGGGTTACATCCTTGTAACGCTCGTCACACTTAATCCGTACCCCCGGTGGGACTCGAACCCACACTGGACCGATTTTAAGTCGGTTGTCTCTGCCATTGGACTACGGGGGCCAGCACTCCGGCACCTACCTAGGGTACTTGATGGGCCTGTACCCGGTTCACAATCTCCCGAAGGGTTCGGCGTAGCGGAAAACACCCGCCGGCACCGGCCGGCCGGCCAGCGGGAGGGCCATGAAGTTGGCGCCCCACGATGGATCCGGGGCACCGATGCCCAGTTCGCTGGCTGGCCGATAACCAAACCGCGGATAGTAGCCGGTGCTTCCCAGCAGCACGATCACGCTCTCCCCGGCCGCCTCGGCGCGATGCCGCGTTTCCTGCAGCAGGGCCGCCCCGATCCCTGCACGCTGATGGTTCGGCTCCACGGCAAGGGGCCCCAACCCCAGCGCGGGCTCATCGCCAATCCAGCCGCGGGTGCTGATGACATGGCCAACGACGGCGCCCCCTTCTTCGGCGACGAGCGAAAACTCCGGCAGGAAGCCGTCGCAGCCGTACAACTCGGCCAGCAGCCGGGCTTCCACCGGTTCATCGCCGTCGTCGGTGGCGAAGGCGCGTGCCACCAGCCGGAGCACGGCCGACCGGTCGTCCCGCTGTTCCGTCCTGATCCTCACCGCAGCATTCTATGCGGCCCCGCCCCGCCGGGAGCTCCTTAAATGCAGTGAGGCCCGGGCACCGCCACAGCGGTACCCGGGCCTGATGCTGGTGCGCCTAGCGGCCGGTGGAGGCGAGTTCCTTGTCCGCCTCGGTGCCCTTGGCAGCCCCTGCCGGCTTGGGGGCGTCGGCGGCCTGCGGGCGCGGTTTGGGGGAAGCCGCCTCGCGGAACTGGCGGTACGGAGTCTGCAGGTCGGCAAGGCGCGTGGTGTCGCGGCCCAGGAAGATCGTCCAGAACCAGTTCGAGACCACGCGGATCTTGCGCTCCACCGTCGGCATGGCCATCCCGTGATAGCCGCGGTGGGCCATCCATGCCGGCCAGCCCTTGAGCTTGATGCCCATAATCTTGGCGACGCCCTTGTTCAAGCCGAAGCCGGCGACTGCGCCCAGATTCTTGTGCTTGTACTCGGTGATGGTGCCCACGCCCCAGCGGGCGGCGTAGATGTTCTTGGCGAGACGCTTCGCCTGGCGGATGGCGTGCTGGGCGTTGGGAACGCAGAACCCTCCCACTCCGCCGCCGGTCAGGTCCGGCACGGCGGCGACGTCGCCGGCGGTCCAGGCTCCGTCGATCGGGCCGTTCTCGTCGATGATCTGGAGCGTGGCGTCGGCCTTGATCCGGCCGCGCTCGTCCTGCGGGAAGCCGAAGTTGCGCGCCACCGGGTTCGCCTGGACTCCGGCGGTCCACAGCAGGGTATCGGCCTCGAAGGTTTCGGCGGGAGTCTTGTCCGGCATGTTGATCAGCTCCAGCACGCCGCCTTCTGCCTTGGCCAGTGAGGTGTTGAGCATGACCTCGATGCCGCGCGAGCGCATGTGCTCCACGACCCATTCGGCCTGGTCTTCGGTGACCTCGGGCATGATCCGGCCCATCGCCTCGACCAGGACGAAGCGCAGGTCTTCCTGGCGCAGCCGCCCGTTCTTCTTGACGGCGGCGCGGGCCAGGTCCTCGATCTCGGTCATGGCTTCAATGCCGGCGAAGCCTCCGCCGACCCCGACGAAGGTCAGCGCGCGGGTCCGCTCCGGCCCCTCCGGGAGCAACGAACCGGTTTCGATCCGCTCGAGGACCTTGTTGCGCAGTTCCACGGCTTCTTCGACCGTCTTCAGGCCGATGCCGGCTTCGGCCAGTCCCGGGATCGGGAAGGTGCGGGTAATGGCACCGGCGGCAACGACGACGTCGCGGTAGTCCAGTTCGAAGGCCTCGCCGACGGCGGGGGTGATCACGGCCTTCTTCGCGGCATGGTCGATCGACGTCACCTTGCCGGTGATGAGTTCGGTGTCCCGCAGGTGCTGCCGGTGGTTGACCACCACATGGCGGGCTTCGATGCTGCCGGAGGCGACCTCGGGCAGGAACGGCTGGTAGGTCATGTACGGCAGCGGGTCCACCAGGGTAACGATGCCGCCGTGCCGCTTGACCTTCTTCTGGAGGTTCAGCGCGACGTAAAGACCAACGTAACCGCCGCCGACCACCAGGACGCGCGGACGATCGGACAGAGCAGGAGTGAGTGCCATGCCCTCAGTATAGCCGCTTTTGTGAAACTTTTCACGAAGTACGGACGGCGGGCATGACAGCACTGGGGCCCGGCAGAATCAGCGCTTGGCCGGCTTCCGGATCTCTTCCCGGATCGGCGGGATGAAGTCCGTGTTTGCTTCCTCGACCGCCGACGTGCCCTGCCGCACGGCCTTGCGCGTGCGCAGGGTCTGGACGGCGCCCAATACCAGGACGGCGGCGATCAGTCCGCCGAACGAAAACACGAGGACGGCCGGCAGCACCGAGTCTTCGCTGTTCGGGGGAACCGCCACGGGCGTAGGCGGTTCCGGAATATCCGGCGCCTCGGCCTTGGACTGCACCGGAGCCTCCGACTGGGGGGCGGCGGCTTCGCCGCGGCGGTGCACCGTAATCCAATGTGCGATGGAGCCGAGCGGGTTGCCGGCGACCTCCGGCACGTCCGCGTTCAGGGCTGCCTCCGCGTCGAGTACGCCGTAGCCGTAGATCGGATCATGGCCCGGAACACCTGCGTCCTTGGCCGTGCTGACGATGCGGTTGATCACCTGGGCCGCGCTCATGTCCGGGTATTTGGAGCGGATCAGTGCGGCCACACCCGAGACCAGCGGCGTGGCACCGGAGGTGCCGGACCAGTCGGCATAGAGGCCGCCGGGCAGTCCGCCGACCAGGTTTTCGGCCGGTGCCGCAACACCGATGACGATGCTCTGGGCCGAGGCCTCCTGGCTCGCCTCGCCGTCGCGGTTCAATCCGGCCACGGTCAGCACGCCGGGGATGGTAGCCGGGGCGCCGGACTGTTCCGTGCCGCCCGCGCGGTTGCCCGCGGCGGCGACGACCACCACGTCATGCTGTTCGGCGTAGAGGAACGCCGCGTCCCAGCTCTCCGGCCAGGAGGTGCTGGAGCTGGTCAGTGACATGTTGATGACCTGCGCGCCATTGTCCACGGCCCAGCGGACGGCCGCCGGGATCTGCTCGTCGACGCCGATGCCCGAGGGGTTGGGCGTGCCGAGCCAGGTCGACGCCGTCAGGATCTGTGCCTTCGGTGCCACCCCGATCACGCCGTCCGTGCCGGCGCCGATCCCCTCGTCCTTGTGCTTGGACTTGGACTTGGACTCTTTGTCGTTCTTCTTTTTGTCGTCCTTCTTGTCTTTTTCCGGTGCATGGCCGCGTCCGGCCAGCAGGGTGGCAACCAAGGTGCCGTGCTCCGGCGTTTGCCCGATGCCCCGCTGGCCATCGGGATCACCGGAGCCGGATACGTCGGTACCGCCCACCACGGCACCCTTGAGGTCCGGGTGCGTCGCGTCAACGCCGCTGTCGATCACTGCTACCTTGACGCCTTCGCCCTGCGATTCGTCCCAGGCGGCGCGAATCCCATAGGCGTCCAGCCAGTATTCCTTGTCGCGGGTGTCGTCCGCCTGGGCCGGGCCGGCAAGCACCAACGAGGCGAGCACCGCGATCGCCGTTCCCAGCGAGAAGGCCTTCGACGCGGCCGCGCGTCTGGCCGGCCGTTCACTGTCGCGCTGGCGCATGGATGTCCCTTCGTTGGCAAAGCGGTTTGGTCCCCGGAACCCGGGAAGCTCAGTGCGGCAGCCGGGTGGCCGCACTCAGGGCGATTCCGTCAAGAATATCGTGTTCGCTGGCGGTCGCACCGTCCACGCGGCCGCCGGTCAGTGCGGCCAGCCGTCGGGAAACGGTCCGCCAGATGAGCGCGCCGGCGCCGATGACATCGACCCGTCCAGGATGCATGTAGGGCAACGCGGCCCGCTGTTGCCGCGTCATCTCCAGGAGGGAGGTGCACGCAGCATCCAGCCGGGCACCGTCCAGATGCGCCCCGTGGATGGTTTCCGGACGATACTCGGCCAGCTGCAAGGCGTGGGCGGTGACCGTGGTGACGGACCCCGCCACTCCGACCAAGCGGTCGACGTCGGCCAGCGGCACCTCGTCGAGCACGCGCGCCAGGTGTTCTTCGGCGCCCGCCACGGCGTGGGCGATCTCGGCGGCGGTTGGCGGATCCGAGAGCAGGTGCCGCTCGGTAAAGCGGACGCAGCCCATGTCGGTGCTGACCGCGGCCAGCACCCCGTCGGCGGTTCCCAGCACGAACTCGGTGCTGCCGCCGCCCAGGTCCACCACCAGCACCTTCTCCCCCGGTTGCGGCGCCAGGACGTTGGCGGCGCCCGTGAAGGACAGCTCAGCCTCTTCCCGGCCACTGATCACTTCTGGTTCCACGCCGAGGCGCTGGCGGATGCCGTCGACGAAGACCTGGCGGTTGGCGGCGTCGCGCGTGGCGGAGGTGGCGACAAAGCGCAGGGTTTCGGCACCGTGGCTGCGCAGCTGGCCGGCATAGTCCTCCGCCGCCGCGAAGGTCCGCTCCAACGCTTCCGGCGCGAGCGCCCCGGTGGCGTCGACGCCCTGCCCCAGCCGCACGACTCTCATCTCGCGGACCACGTCGGCGAGCCCGCCGTCCTGGACATCGGCGATCAGCAGGCGGATCGAGTTGGTTCCGCAATCGATGGCTCCGACGCGTGCCACTAGGACTCGCCTCCGTCAGCCTGGCCGGACATGGAACCATCGACGGTGCCGCCGTCGCCGTCCGCCGCCTCCCTGCCGCCGGCTCGCTGCGCCTTCTTCGCGGCCAGCTCTTCGGCCGTCAGTCCCTGCGTCCGGGTGTGCCGGCTTAGATCCCGGGCCGGAGCGATGCCGTCCACGTCCCAGGCTCCGGGGCAGTAGCAGCGGTCCGCGGTCCACCATTCCGCGATACGTTCGATCGCTTCGTCGCCCAGCGGATTCACCCCGGGACCTGCGGCCAGCGAATGACCCACCAGGACGTGCAGGCATTTGACCCGCGTGGGCATGCCGCCGGCGGAGACTCCCGCGATTTCGGGCACGTCGCCGATGCCGGCCCGGCGGCCGACCTCGTCGCGGGCCGCCAGGTACTCCTCGTGCGCGCGGCGGTAGGCCGCGGCCAATTCCGGATCCTGCTCCAGCCGTTCGGTCATCTCCGTCATGACCCCTGCGGCCTCCAGCCGGGATACCGCCGACGTGATGACCGGGTGGGTCAGGTAGTACGTGGTCGGGAAAGGGATTCCGTTCCCTAGCCGCGGCGCCGTCGTGGCGACCAGCGGGTTTCCGCAGACGCATCGTGCGCCGATCTCCACGACGTCGCGCACGGGCCTGCCGAGCTGGCGGCTCAGGGTGTCGAGATCGTCGGGGGTGGGGGTGCGCTGAGCGTCGTTCATGGCTCAGTCCTTTCCTGGCGCTGCGGCCCGTGGGGCAGGGCCGTGTGATTCGGCAGGCTCTGCCGGGAGGTCAGTCTGCTGCGGGCGAGTCTGTGGCCGCGCGGGTCACCGAGTTCCACAGGGCGTCGACCCACGGCAGGTCCTCGGGTGCGGTGGCGGAGGCATGTTTGTTGGACTCGCGCAGTCCCTCCGCGCCGGTGACCATGTACCGCTTCTCCCCCGGCATTACATAGAATATGCGATCCCGGGCCTGCTGCTTGATGTAGGCGGGATCGTCCCAGCGGGCCAGTTCCTTGGTCAACTGTTCATTGGAGTCTTTCTTGGCGGCGATGTCCGCCTGCAGCGCGGAGAGTTCCGCCCGCTGTTCAATGAAGATCCGCACCGACGGGGCCAGCAGCACGGTGATTGATACCAGCACCAGGGCCAGCGCCAGCAGGCGCCCGGAGAACGCTTTCGCCGGGACCGGCACGGCGTCGGCCGGGGTTTCCCTGGCCGGTAGCCGCGGCTTTTGGCCGGCAGCCGGTGCGGCCGGCTGCCGGATGGCCTCGGACAGCTGCCGGCGTTCGGCCGCGCGGGCTTCCGACGGCGAGGGCTTGGGTTTCGCCGGCGGCTTCGGCTTTCGCTGCTGGCCGGCGTCCGGCGCGCGGGGGGTGCGGGCATCCGGCTGCGGAGCGGAGCTGGTCGGGGGCCGGCCGAAGTCGGCCCGGATCACCTGTCCGGTCTCCGGTTCCCGCGCGTCGGTGTCCTTGCCGTCCACGCCGCCCGAAGCAGGCCCGCTGCCGGCCGGGCGGCCGGCCCGGGGCATGTTGGGGCGTCGGGTGGACATTCGCGGCTCCTCACCGTGGTCGTCGTGCGGGGCTCCGGCTTTGCCGCCGGGCCCCGCTTAAGACATTACCGAGGGTCGGGCCGAACTACGGCGTGAAACGCGGGAAGGCGCCGCGACCGGCGTAGCGGGCTGCGTCGTCGAGCTCCTCTTCGATGCGCAGCAGCTGGTTGTACTTGGCCACGCGCTCCGAACGGGCCGGGGCTCCGGTCTTGATCTGGCCGGCGTTGGTGGCCACGGCGATGTCCGCGATCGTGGTGTCCTCGGTCTCGCCGGAGCGGTGCGAGGTGATCGTGGTGTAGCCGTTGCGCTGGGCCAGGGCCACGGCCTCCAGGGTTTCGGTCAGCGAACCGATCTGGTTGACCTTGACCAACAGGGAATTGGCGGTCTTGGCATCGATGCCCTGCTGCAGTCGCTCGGGATTGGTGACGAACAGGTCGTCGCCGACCAGCTGCACCTTGTCGCCCAACTCGGCCGTCAGGGCGGCCCAGCCCTCCCAGTCGGATTCGTCCAGCGGATCCTCGATGGAGACCAGCGGGAAGTCGGCCACCAGCTGGGCGTAGTAGGCGCTCATTTCCGCCGCCGTCAGGGACTTGCCCTCGAACTGGTAGGCGCCGTCCTGATAAAACTCGGAGGACGCCACGTCCAGGGCCAGGGCGATGTCCTTGCCCGGGGCGTAACCGGCACGGGTGATCGCCTCGGTGATCAGGTCCAGCGCGGCCCGGTTGCTGGGCAGGTTCGGGGCGAAGCCGCCCTCGTCGCCCAGCCCCGTGGACAGGCCCTTCTCCTTCAGCACGGTCTTGAGGCTGTGGTAGACCTCCACGCCCCAGCGCAGCCCCTCGGAGAACGTGGCGGCGCCCAGCGGCACCACCATGAATTCCTGGATGTCCACGTCGGAGTCGGCATGCGATCCGCCGTTGAGGATATTCATCAGCGGGACCGGCAGCACGTGCGCGTTGGGGCCGCCCAGGTACTTGTACAGCGGGAGGTTGGCGGATTCGGCGGCGGCCGAGGCCACGGCCAGCGACACACCGAGGATGGCGTTGGCGCCCAGATCGGATTTGTTGGAGGTGCCGTCCAGATCCAGCATGGTCTGGTCGATCAGCCGCTGGTCGGTGGCGTCGAGGCCCGCCAGCGCCGGCTGGATGGTGTCCACCACGGCGGCCACGGCCTGGCCGACGCCCTTGCCCAGGTAGCGGTCCTTCTCGCCGTCGCGGCGTTCCACCGCCTCGAACGCCCCGGTGGAGGCGCCGGACGGAACCGCGGCCCGGCCCATCGAGCCGTCGGAGAGCAGCACCTCAACTTCTACGGTGGGGTTGCCGCGGGAATCAAGGATTTCGCGCGCGTGGATGGCATCGATCAGCGCCATGGAGTAGCTCCTGTTCGTTGGAACGAAAGATGGAATGTCTGCAGGCGAGGCCGGGGCCGGCTGCAAGGTCCGGCTTAAGACTAATCGAGATCACCCGCCGCGGTTTTCTTCCGTTACGCGCTGCTGGAATCTGCGGACGGCACCCCGCAGGGCCTGCTCGGGATCCACGCCCGCCTCGACTGCCCGGCGGACGACGGCGAACAGCTCCTCGCCGACGTCGCGTTCTGCCCGGGCAGCACCGGCCGCGCCGGTGCCCGCGGCCGCGCTGGCCCGCTCCGGCCCGGCCGCCGACGCGCTGGCTTGCTCCGGCTCCGCCGCCGCGCTGCCCGCCCGGGCCGCGCGGTCCAGCGATTTCGCTGCCAACGCCAGCGCCGGCAGCGAGTGCGGAAGCCCGTCGAACGGCGTGGTCCGCTCCGGCTTTTCCGCCGCCTTGACCGCGTCGTAGCCGGCCACGATCTCGGCGATGGTCTCCGGAAACTTGTCCTGCAGGGACCCGTCCGGCCGGAAGACATGCCGGTTCCGCCGGATGAGTTTGGCTGTCAGTTCCGCGGCCACGGCGTCGAAATCAAAGTGTCCCCGCTCTTCCTGCAGACGGGCATGCAGCACTACCTGGTAGAGCACATCGGCCAGTTCGCCCTTGAGTTCGGCAACATCGGCCCGGCCGGTGTGGCCGGTTTCGATGGCTTCGGCCAGTTCGTGGGCTTCCTCCACGAGGTACTCGAGCAGCGACTCGTGGGTCAGCGCCGCTGTCCACAGGCAGTGTTCGCGCAGTTGTGCCACGACGTCCAGCAGCCTGGCGAGCGCCTCCCCCCGGCCGGGCTCAGCGGCGGCGTCCGGGAGCTCCCCCCGGCCGGACTGAGCGGGGGCGTCCGGGAGCGGCCCCCGCTCATACGAGTGTCCGGCGTGCGGCATCGCGGCGTCAGCCCAACTGGCTGTTGAAGCCCTCGCCGATGAACTCGATGAGCGCCTCACGCTCTTCCAGCGGCAGGAAAGCGGCCTCGGCCGCGTTGAGGGTGATCTCCAGCAGGTCGTCCAGGTCGTAGTCGAAGGTTTCCACCAGCAACTCGTATTCGTCGGAGAGCGTGACTCCGCTCATCAGCCGGTTGTCGGTGTTGATCGTGACCTTGAACCCGGTCTGGTAGAGCAGGTCGAACGGGTGGGACTGGATACCCTCGCCGAAGACGGCGATCGCGCCCGTCTGCAGGTTCGATGACGGGCTGCACTCGAGCGGGATGCCGCGGTCGCGGACCCACGAGGCGACCCGGCCCAGCGTGACCATGCCAACCTCTTCGCCGTCCTCGTCGTCGGGACCGAAGTCCACCTGGATGTCCTCGGCGATCCGGACGCCGTGGCCCAGCCGCAGCGCGCGGCCGCTGACCAGCGCGTCCACGATGCTGTCCACTCCGGCCGCCTCGCCGGCGTGGATCGTCACCGGGAACTGCTGTTCGGCCAGGTAGGTGAAGGCGTCCTTGAAGCGCGAGGGCGGGAAGCCGTCTTCGGCTCCGGCGATGTCGAATCCGACGACGCCCCGGTCACGGTGGCGAACGGCGAGTTCTGCGATCTCCTGCGAGCGGTCGGCATGCCGCATGGCGGTGACCAGCTGGCCCACCTGGATGGGGCGGCCGCTGGCTTCCACGGCGTCCACGCCGGCTTCCAGGCCTGCCTGTACGGCCTCTACCGCCTCGTCCAGGGTCAGGCCCTTGGTTAGGTGCTGTTCGGGCGCCCAGCGGACCTCGCCGTAGACCACGCCGTCGTCGGCCAGGTCTTCCACGAATTCGCGGGCCACGCGGAACAGGCCTTCCTTGGTCTGCATCACGGCGATGGTGTGGTCAAAGGTCTCCAAGTAGCGGACCAGCGAGCCGGAATCCGCCGATGCGCGGAACCACTCCCCGAGCGCCACCGGGTCGGTGGAGGGCAACTCGTGGCCCTCGGCGGCGGCAAGTTCAATGATGGTGGCCGGGCGCAGTCCGCCGTCCAGGTGGTCGTGCAGCGAAACCTTCGGCAGGCTGCGGATGTCGACGTCGAGGTCGGCTGCGGTGTCTTCGGAGTATTCAGGCTCAGTCACAGGCACCACCTTACGCGAGCACCGGGCACGCCTGAACCGGCGCGGATCCCCTCGCCGGGTTCAGTCGTCGAGTCCGGCGGCGGAACGGTTGCGGGAGGGCACGGCCAGGGGAACGTACGGTTCGAAGCGGACGGTCCGCGAACCCGTTGCCGGCAGCTGGTCGGCGGGATCGCGCCGTGCCGCCACTGCTGGGTCCCGGCTCTCGGCGGCCGCGCCGGCATCCCCTGCCGCCGCGGAGAGGCCGGCTTCCGCCGTCGGCCCGGCTTCCGCCGTCGACCCGGCTTCCGCCGCCGTCCCCGCTTCGGCTGCCGGCTCCGCTCCGCGGTACCCGGCCGGGGCAGCAGCGCGCAGCCGCGCGGCACGGCGCCGGTTGGCCAATTTCACGCCGTGGTCCAGCGCCAGGCCCAGCAGCAGCGCCAGGATGATCGCCAGGCCCGCGGCCAGGAGGCTGTTGTCATGGAACCATCGCCCGGCCAGCGCCCCGATGGCTACCGAGTACAAGGACCAGGAGATGCCGGCGGCCACGGAAAAGAGGACGAACTTGCGGTGGTTGTACCCGGTGGCACCGGCGGTCATGTTGACGGCCACCCGGCCCACCGGGATGTAGCGTGCGCTCAGGATCAGCAGCGCGCCGCGCCGGTCCAGTTCCCTGCGGGCCCAGGCGAAGGCCGCAGCAACCCGGGGACGCTGCATCCAGCGGAAACGGTCTGCGCCGATCCGGCGCCCGATCAGGTAGGCGATGTTGTCCCCCGCTATCGCGCCGACGGCAGCAACGGCGGCCACCAGCCAGATATTCGGGGCTCCGGCGGATACCGCGATCGCAGCCAGTGCCACGACCACCGATTCGCTGGGTACCGGCGGGAAGATCCCGTCGATCAGGCAGAGAGCCAGAAGCAGTGGGTAAATCCACCATTGCGCTGCCGCGTCGATGATGAAGACGCTGAGCGCGTCCATGAAAGTCTGCACGAAGTGTTCCTGTCCGCTGGATACCTAGTCCAACGATGCCATGCCGCATCTTGTGCCGCTATCGGGTAGATCCCTGACCGGGCCCCCATCGCTCAACGCCGCAGACCCCGCGGTGCGCCGGGGCATCCCCCGCTCCGGCCGCACCATTTCATCGTAGCGGGGCCGGGGGAACGCCGGGAAGAGCTTGCCCCGGTGGATATATATCCGTGCTGCCCCAGTTGTTTTCAGCTGGGGTTCTGGGTGGGTCAGGCCACCCGGTCGATGATCAGCCGCCGGGCGGGCCGGCTCCCCTCCGGGGCAATAACGACGGCGCCGCGCAGCGCCTCCTTGGCGCGGTCGAACCTTTCGGGGGTATCGGTCAGCAGCGTCATCAGCGGCTCGCCTGCCCGGACCACCGCCCCGGGCTTGGCGTGCATCCGCACGCCGGCCCCGGCCTGCACGGCGTCTTCCTTGCGGGCACGTCCGGCACCGAGCCGCCAGGCGGCGACGCCGACGGCCAGGGCGTCCAGCTGCATCAGCACGCCGTCGGCCTCGGCGTAGACGACTTCCGACTCCCTGGCCACCGGCAGCCCGGCGTCGGGATCCCCGCCCTGTGCGCGGATCATGGATTTCCAGACGTCCATGGCGCGGCCGTCCCGCAGCGCGGCAGCAGGGTCGGCATCCGTCACGCCGGCGGCGTGCAGCATCTCCTCGGCCAGCCTCACGGTCAGCTCCACGACGTCCTCGGGGCCGCCGCCCGCCAGCACCTCCACGGATTCCTCGACCTCGATGGCGTTGCCGGCGGTCAGCCCGAGCGGCGTGCTCATATCGGTCAGCAGCGCCACGGTGTTAACGCCCGCGTCCTGGCCCAGGGCGACCATTGTTTCGGCCAGTTCCCGGGCGTTGCGCTCATCCTTCATGAAGGCGCCGCTGCCGACCTTCACGTCCAGCACCAGTGAGCCGGTGCCTTCGGCAATCTTCTTGCTCATGATCGAGGAGGCGATCAGCGGGATCGCCTCGACCGTCCCGGTCACGTCGCGCAGCGCGTAGAGCTTCTTGTCCGCGGGAGCCAGACCGGCCCCGGCCGCACAGATCACGGCGCCGATGCCGGCCAGTTGGCTCATCATCTCGTCATTGCTGAGCAGGGCCCGCCAGCCCGGGATCGACTCGAGCTTGTCCAGGGTGCCGCCGGTGTGGCCGAGGCCGCGGCCGGACAACTGGGGCACCGCCACGCCGAAGACTGCCACCAGCGGGGCCAGCGGGAGGGTGATCTTGTCCCCCACGCCGCCGGTGGAATGCTTGTCCGCGGTCGGCTTGCCGAGCGAGGAGAAGTCCATCCGCTCGCCGGAGGCGATCATCGCCGTCGTCCAGTGAGCGATCTCCTCCCGGTCCATGCCGTTGAGCAGGATGGCCATGTTCAGCGCGGACATCTGCTCGTCGGCGATGGTCCCGCGGGTGTAGGCGTCAATGGTCCAGGCGATCTGCTCCGGGCTAAGCGTTCCCTTGTCCCGCTTGGTCCGGATGATGTCGACGGCGTCGAATGTTTCGGTCATGTCCTGCTCCTTAGGTGATGCGTTCCGGCCGTCAGGCCAGGTGCTGCGGTCCGAAGGCGTCGGGCAGCACCTGGTCCATAGTCCTGACGCCGGCCGGCGTCATCAGCAGCATGCCGGGCGCGCGGAACTCGTACAGCAGCTGACGGCACCGGCCGCACGGCATCAGGGCGTTGCCCTCCCCGTCCACGCAGCTGAAGGCGGCCAGTTTCCCGCCGCCCGTCATGTTCAACTGGCTCACCAGCGAACATTCCGCGCACAGGGTCAAGCCGTAGGAGGCGTTCTCCACGTTGCAGCCGGAGACGATCCGGCCGTCGTCGGTCAGCGCGGCGGCACCGACCGGGAAGCCCGAATACGGCACGTAGGCCAGCCGCATGGCGGCTTCCGCGGCCTGCTGGAGGGCGTGCCAGTCCACCTGGGCCGTCGTTGGTGCTTCCACGGTCATCCCTTGATGTATGGCACGCCGCTGGCGGCCGGGGGTCGGGCGCGGCCCACCAGGCCGGCGACGGCGAAGATGGTCACCACGTAAGGCAGCATGGCCAGGAACTGGTTCGGCACCGTGGAGCCCAGGGCGCTGAGCACGTACTGGAGGTTGGTCGCGAAGCCAAACAGCAGCGCCGCGAAGAACGCGTACAGCGGGTTCCAGCGGCCGAAGATCAGCGCCGCCAGGGCGATGTAGCCCTGCCCGGCGGTCATGTCGCGGCCGAAGCTGGAAACAAGGACCAGGGTGAAGAAGGCGCCGCCGAAACCGGCGACGACGCCGGCCAGCAGCACGTTCATGAACCGCATCCGGTTGACCTTTACGCCCAGGGTGTCCGCCGCCTTCGGGTGCTCCCCGACGGCACGGGTGCGCAGGCCCCACTTGGTGTGGAACAGGCCGAAGTAGATCACG
The DNA here is from genome assembly GCF_059092585.1 of Arthrobacter sp. Y3221160. Classification (NCBI taxonomy): domain Bacteria; kingdom Bacillati; phylum Actinomycetota; class Actinomycetes; order Micrococcales; family Micrococcaceae; genus Arthrobacter; species Arthrobacter sp. Y3221160. Next base: position 406,964 of record NZ_JBNHHU010000002.1, read on the forward strand.
GCCACCGCGACGTACATCAGGTAGCCGACCACCGACTGTTCGAACAGGATGGGGCCGATGATCGGGATGTCGGACAGCACCGGAATGCTGATGATCGGCAGCCGCGGCGGAGAGTTCCAGGTGGCCGAGTCGGCCGAGAGGACGGTGGAGAACAGGAAACCGGTCAGGCCGGAAACCAGCACGTTGAGCACCACGCCGACGATCACCTGGTTGACGATGTACTTGATGCTGAACACCGCCAGTACCGCCGAGACGAGCACGCCGCCGACGGCCGCTGCGGCCAGGCCGATGAACGCGTTGCCGGAGAGCGATCCGGCGACCGCGGCGGAGAAGGCACCGAACAGCAGCTGTCCTTCGATGGCGATGTTGACGACGCCGGAGCGCTCGCACAGCACGCCGGAGAGGGAGCCGAAAATCAGCGGCACGGCCAGCGTGACCGAACCGGCCAGCAGCCCGTAGAGGGCCACGTTGGGGGTCCGGGCGCTGCCGACCACCCAAGTGAGGAATCCGACCACGAACAGCACGGCAAAGACGGCCACCAGCCAGCCGGGGACCTTTCGTCCGGACCGGACCAGCATGAACGACCAGACGGCGGCGGCGAGCATCAGGACGGCCGTGACCCAGCCGGTGACGACGGCCGAGAGCACCACCGACGGCAGCACCACCGGGTCGTTGGGGTCCGACAGCCGGAAGGTCACCGAGTTGTCCGGTGCCCCGACCGCGAAAACCAGGACGGCCGCGAAGGCCAGGACGGCCAGGATGACCGGCGTCTTCCAGTTCCGCACGGTGTCCGCGGCGGCTGGGCTTTGCTGCGGGGCGGTGGCGGTAACCGTGCTCATGCTGCACCTCCGGTGCTTGCGGTCTTACGGGGTTTTGCCGTCAGCTTGCCCGGCTCGGGGAGCCGGAAGATCGCGCGCACGAGCGGCGGCGCCGCGATGAACAGCACGATCATGGACTGGACCACCAGCACGATGTCGATGCCGGTGCCGGTGTTGGTCTGCATGGTCACCCCGCCGGCGCGGAAGGCGCCGAACAGCAGGCCGGCCGCAAAGGTGCCCCACGGCGTCGAACGTCCCAGCAGTGCAACGGTGATGGCGTCGAACCCGAAACTGGCAGCGACGCCCGCGGTCAGAACGCGTTCGGTGCCGGCCACCTGCGCGACGCCGGCCAGGCCGGCGAGGGCGCCCGCCAGCACCATCACCACGACGTAGCCCTTGGTGACGCTGATGCCGGCGGTGCGCGCGGCGTGCGGATTGGAGCCGACCGCGCGCAGCTCGAAGCCGATGGTGGAGCGGTTGAGCAGCCACCAGCAGAAAACGGTGGCCAGAATGGCTACCACGAAGCCCCAGTGCAGCCGGAAGGTGTCGCCGAAGAGCGGCGGATACATGGCCGTGGCATCCAGCTGCGGGCTGATCGGGTTGGTGGAGCCCGGTCGCTGGAACGCGGGCATGGTCAGCAGGTACAGCACCAGGTTGATGGCCACGTAGTTGAGCATGATCGACAGGATCACTTCGTGGGCACCGGTCTTGGCCTTCAGCAGGCCGACGAGGCCGCCCCACAACGCGCCGCCGATGATGCCGGCGATGATGACCAGGAGCAGGTGCAGGCCCACCGGAAGGTGCCAGCTGAAACCGACCCAGGCGGCCAGGGTGGCGCCGATGATGATCTGGCCCTGCGCGCCGATGTTAAACAGTCCCGCGCGGAACGCCAGCGCCACGCCCAGGCCTGCGCAGATGAGCGGCGTGGCCACGGTCAGCGTCTGGGTCAACGGGTAGATCATCCGGGCGAACGAGGCGCCCTCAAAGTTGAAGATCGAGCCCTGGAACAGGGCGGCGTAGGCGTTGGCGGCGGCCGTCCAGCCGGCAGCCAGCATGTCCTGCGGGCGGGCGAAGAAGTAGCTGGAGGTCCGGGCGACTTCCTCGTTCGTCAACGCGATCAGGATGCCGCCGGCGATCAGGGACAGCACAATGGCGAGGACAGCCACCAGCGCGTTGCCGGAGACGATCCGCTGCATGATGGTCTGATGCGCGCGCAACTCGGGGTGCAGGCTCTCCCCCGTGGGTAACACGGCCGGCGGTGCCTGGGTGCCGTCGCCGAGGGCGGCAGCCGCCTCGAGCCGCTGCTCGTCGCCCTCCGCCGCGGGCGTTCCCGCGTGTTTCGACCGCTTCCTGTGCTTGCCGGACTCGTCCGCGCTCATTCCTCGCCTCCTTCGGCGTCCGTCTGCTGTACTTCGGCGTCCGTCCGGTGTGCCTGTGCTTCCTCGGCGCTCATGCCGGCCATCATCAGGCCCAGCTCGCCGCGCGAGGTGCCGGCGGGGACGATGCCCATCAGCCGGCCCTGGTAGAGCACGGCGATCCGGTCGGCAAGTTCCAGCACCTCGTCCAGTTCGGTGGAAACGATCATCACCGGCGTGCCGACGTCGCGCTCGGCGACGATCCGCTTGTGCAGGAATTCGATGGAGCCTACGTCCACGCCGCGGGTGGGTTGGGAAGCGATAAAGAGCTTCAACGGCCTGGACAGTTCCCGGGCCATGACCACCTTTTGCTGGTTGCCGCCGGAGAGCGTACCGGCCGCCGCCGCCGCGGACTGGGTGCGGACGTCGAACTCCGAGATGTACTGCTCGGCGTTTTGGGCGACCAGGGCCGGCTTCATGGCCAAACCGCGGGCAAACGGCGGCTGGTCGTAGCGGTTGAGGATGAGGTTTTCGGCCACCGAAAAGGTCCCGACCAGGCCCTCGACGCTGCGGTCCTCCGGCACGAAACCAACGCCGGCCTCGATGATGTCCTTGACCTTGCGCCCCACCAGTTCGCGGCCTTCGAGCCTGATGGAGCCGGACACGTGGTCCTGCAGCCCCAGAATCGCCTCGGTCAGTTCGGTCTGCCCGTTGCCCTGAACGCCGGCGACCGCGAGGATCTCGCCGCGCGCGATGCCAAAACTGATGCCGTCCACCACGCGCTGGCCCGTGGCCGAGCGAACGGTGAGGTTCTCGACGGTGAACGTTTCCTCGCCCGGCCGGGCCGGTTCCTTGTTGAGGGTCAGGCTGACGGCGCGGCCCACCATCATTTCCGCCAACTCGGTCGTGGAGGCCGAGGGCGGCGCGTCGCCGATGACCTTGCCACGGCGAATGACCGTGATGATGTCCGAAACCGCCTTGACTTCACGCAGCTTGTGGGAGATGAAGACGATGGCCTTGCCGTCGGCCTTGAGCTGGCCCATGATGCCCAGCAGCTCATCCGTTTCCTTGGGCGTCAGGACGGCGGTCGGCTCGTCCAGGATCAGCACTTCGGCGTCCCGGACCAGGGCCTTGATGATCTCGACCCGCTGCTGCACCCCGACCGGCAGGTCCTCGACCACCGCGTCGGGATCCACCTCGAAACCGTATTGGTCGGAGATCTCCCTGATCCGGGCCCGGGTGTCCTCCAGGTTGAGTTGGCCGCCGGCCTTGGTCGCCTCATTGCCCAGCGCCACGTTCTCGGCCACGGTGAACACCGGGACCAGCATGAAGTGCTGGTGCACCATGCCGATGCCGGCCGCCATGGCGTCCCCGGGGCCGTCGAACGTCACGGGCTTGTCGTCGACCAGGATCTGGCCTTCGCTCGGCTCGTAAAGCCCGTAGAGGACGTTCATCAGCGTCGATTTCCCGGCACCGTTTTCACCCAGCAGGCTGTGCACCTGTCCCGGCTGCACCACCAGGTCAATGTGGTCGTTGGCGACCAGGGAGCCGAATCGCTTGGTGATTCCCTTGAGCTCGAGTTTCAAACCCCAACCCACCTGTTCTTTGTCCGTAGGTACGACGGTCGTCATCCAGCGGCGCGGTGCCGAGCGGTGCTGCTGCCCGGACGCTGTGCCTAGCCTAAACCGGTTCGGCCGCTTACAGCGCGGACCGCCGCCCCCGGCACCGGTGTCCGGTACGGAGGGCGGCGGTCCGCTGCGTGCTTACTGCTGCGGGGTGGACTTGGATTCGACCTTGATCTCGCCCGAGATGATCGATTCCTTGATGGTTTCCAGTTCCGCCTTGGTCTCATCGGAAACCGCTGCGTCGAGGTCATGGAACGGGGCCAGTGCCACGCCCCCGTTCTCCAGGGTTCCGATGTACGGGGTGCTGTCGAAGTTGCCCTCGGCGTCGGTCCGAATAACGTCCTCTACCGAGGCGCCCATCTCCTTGACAACCGAAGTAAGGATGAACTCCTCAGCCTTGCCGGCACTTTCGTAGCCGTCCGAATCGACCCAGACAACCTTGGCATCCTTGCCGTCGGCGTTGGCTTCGAGCACGGCGTCCAGCGTGCCCAGGCCGACCGGGCCGGCCACCGGCATGATGATGTCGGCGCCCTCGTTGATGAAGTTCAGGGTGTTGGTCTTGCCCTTGCCCTGATCCTCGAAGTTGCCGACGAAGGTGCCGTTCTGGGCTTCCTTGTTCCAGCCGAGCAGTTCGACGTTGGCGTCCTTCTGCTCGTTGTAGTACTCCACGCCGTCGGCGAAACCGTCCATGAAGATGGTGACGGTGGGGATGTTCATGCCGCCGTAGGTGGCCACCTTGCCGGTCTCACTGGTTGCGGCCGCCACGTAGCCGGCCAGGAACGCCGCCTGCCCCGTGTCATAGATGATCGGCTTGACGTTGTCGCCGAACTCCGGGTCGTTGTAGTCGACGATCGCGAAGTTGGTCTCGGGGTTGGCCGCAGCCGCCTCCTTGGTCACGTCGCCCAGCAGGAAGCCGACCGTGAGGACCATGTCGCAGTTGGCCTGCACCATGGCATCCACGTTGGGACCGAAATCGGTCTCGGCCTGAGACTCGGCCTCGCGGATCTTGATGCCCAGCTCTTCCTCGGCCATCTTCAGGCCTTCGTAGCTCGACTGGTTGAACGAGCGGTCGTCGAATCCACCGGAGTCGGAGACGATGCAGCCGAGGTAGTCGGTGCCTTCCGCTGCCGGGCTGCCGCTGGCGCCGCCCTCTTGGGCCGGCGGTGCGCCGCAAGCGGTCAGAACCAGTGCGGACGCGCCCAGCACCGCGGCGGAGAGGCCGGTGCCGCGCTTAATCTTGCGCAGTGAAGTCTTCAATGTTCCTCCATAAAAGAATGTCTGCCCCGCCACAGTTCAATGGTCGCTTCACAAGAAGTGCGGCGTTTGACTTGTACTCCGCGTGGCACAGCACCTGTCCTGCAGGTGCACAGTTGATGACCCTACAGTAGTTCCCACGCGCCCCACCGGCGAAGCAATCGCTACCGGCGCGCGCAGATTGTTCAAAAGTTGTTACTTTTGGGTAGCACCGGCTGCCGTGTCCCGGTGACGCCGGGCGGCCAGCACGGCGGCCTTGGCCATGACGCGCACGCCCACGCCGATGGCGTGCTCGTCGGGAACGTAGTCGCCGCGGTGCAGGTCGAAGGTTTCGCCGCCCGGGCTCCGGGTGCCCAGCCGCATCATGGCGCCGGGCACTTCCTGGGTCATCCAGGCGAAGTCCTCCCCGCCCATCGACTGCGGCGTGAGGGTCACCGCGTCCTCCCCCAGCTCGCTCCGGGCCGCCGCCTCGAGCAGCGTGGTTTCCCGCTCGGTGTTGATCACGGGAGGCACGCCGCGGATGTGTTCGAGCTTGACGTCCACGCCGAACGGTGCGGCCACCTGGTTGACCACCTCGTCCACCAGCTCACCGGCGGCCTGCCAGGCTTCCCCGTCCAGGCAGCGCATGGTGCCGGCCATGTAGCCGACGGCCGGGATGGCGTTGGGGGCGGCGCCCGCCTGGATTTGCCCCCAGACGAGCGAGACGGCGCTGCGGACATCGATCCGCCGGTTGATGACGGCCGGGACGCTGACGGCGATCTCGGCCAGCGCGAACACCAGGTCCTCCGTCAGGTGCGGGCGGGACGTGTGGCCGCCGCGCCCGCGCAGTTCGATCCGGATGGTGTCCGAGGCGGAGGTGATGGCTCCGATCCGCGTGCCGACCAGGCCGACGTCGATGCGCGGGTCGCAGTGCAGTGCCAGGATCCGCGGCAGCCCTTCCAGCACGCCCTGCTCGATGACGGCCAACGCGCCGCCGGGCATGGTCTCCTCGGCCGGCTGGAAGATGACCCGCACGCGGGCGGACAGTTCGCCTTCCAGATTTAGTTTGCGCAGGACCAGCGCGACGCCGAGCATCACCGTGGTGTGGATGTCGTGTCCGCACGCATGGCTGATGCCGGTGTTGACCGAGGCGTAGTCGAGGCCGGTTTCTTCCATGATCGGCAGGGCGTCGATGTCCGCGCGCAGCCCGATGGCCAGCGGGCCCTCCCCGATGTCGACGAACAGCCCGGTGCCGTCCAGCAGTTGCGGCTCGAGTCCTGCGGCCGTCAGCCGCTCGGCCAGCTTCCGGGTGGTGAGGAATTCCTTGTGCGACAGCTCGGGATGCTGGTGCAGGTCCCGCCGGAACCGCCGGAGTTCATCCAGCAGCGGCGATGCCCAGACGCCGATATTGAGATTGGCCAGCGGAGTTTCTGAAATCTTCTGCACACCTGCACTCTATCGATTTGAGCGACGTTCCGAGGACGGTCGCCGGCCTTGCACAGGATCAGGCTTTCGCCGCCGGTCCCGGGCGCCTTGCGGCTTTAGAGGACGTCGGTGTCGCCGCTGGCCCTGAGGTGTTCGACGGCGGACTTCACCTTCTGCGCGTGTTCCTTGGTGGTCACCAGCAGCGCGTCCGGGGTGTCGACCACGACGACGTCGTCGATGCCGATCAGCGCGATCACGCGTTTGGTATCGGAGACCACGACGCCGGTGGCCGACTCCGCGAACACCCTCGCCCCTTCGCCGAGCACCGTAAGCCCGGAGGTTTCGCTGGCGGTATTCAACCGCCCGATCGCGGCGAAGTCGCCCACGTCGTCCCAGGAGAAGGAACCGGGGATCATCGCCACGTCCCCGGCGGCCGCCGCGGGTTCGGCCACCGCGTAATCGATCGCCGTCTTGGGCAGGTCCGGCCAGATCCTGCGCATCACCGCGCCGCGGGCCGGGGTGTCCCAGGCCTCGGCGATCTCGGTCAGGCCGGCAAAGAGTTCGGGTTCGTTGGTTTCCAGGTGCTTCAGCAGCAGGTCAACCGGCGCCACGAACATGCCGGCGTTCCAGGAATATTCCCCCGTCGCCAGGTAGCCGCGGGCCACCTGCTCGTCGGGTTTCTCCACGAACTCGGCCACCGCCTGCGCGGAGGGCGCGCCGGGGACCTGCAGCGCCCCGGCGGAACGGATGTACCCGAAGCCGGTGGCCGGATGCGTCGGGGTGATCCCGATCGTGACGATGTAGCCCTCGGCCGCGGTGTACACCGCCTCGCGAACAGCCTGCTGGAACTCCTCCACCGGGGTGATCACCTGGTCCGCGGCGAAGGAGCCCATGATGATCCGCGGGTCCCGCCGGTACAGGATCGCCGCGGCGAGACCGATCGCCGCCGCCGAGTCCTTCGGTTCCGGCTCCAGCACCAGGTTCGCATCCTGAAGTTCGGGCAGCTGCGCGCACACCGCATGTCGGTGCACCTTGCCGGTCACCACCAGGGTCCGCCCCTGGCACAGCGGCTCAAGACGGGAATAGGTGGCGCGGATCAGTGTGGACCCGGAACCGGTCAGGTCGTGCAGGAACTTCGGGGCCGCCGCGCGGGACAGCGGCCACAACCGCGTCCCGGTCCCGCCGGCCGGTATAACGGCATGAAAACGGTCCAGCACGGCGTCGTCGTCGGCCGCACCCCGGCCTGCTGCTTGAGTGTTCACGCTCTCCACGGTAATCCAGCCTCGTGGGTACCGCCTTCATCCTGGAGGCCGATTTCTCCCATCGGGGTGGTTTGCCGGTGCCGTATCGGCGCCAACCGGCGCCGCGTCAAAATCCAGGTCCTGCGGGGGCGTGGACCGGCCTCATCCGCCCCGTGGAAGCCGGTACAGCACGGGCGGTTAAGCCCCTGCTGTTAAAAAGGTCACACCCTGCCGTACCTAAATTGAATAAGCCCTCAGCGAAGCCTAGATTAGTCTTGAGCTATAGAGCGCTCTCGCACCGGCGTCAACTCTTGCGTGGAAGCCACGCTGCGCCTCTGCGATGCAGGGAGGGTAATTCAGTGTCGAAGACACCAGCAGGGACCTTATACCGCGGCCGTGAAGGCATGTGGTCTTGGGTAGGACACCGCATCACGGGCGTCGCAATCTTTTTCTTTCTCTTGGTCCACGTGCTCGATACCGCGCTGGTCCGGGTATCCCCGGGCGCCTACGACGCCGTTATGGCCACGTACAAGAACCCGATCATGGCCATTCTGGAAGCCGGCCTGGTAGCGGCCATCGTCTACCACGCCTTCAACGGGCTTCGCGTCATCCTCATCGACTTCTGGAAGAAGGGGCCCAAGTACCAGGCCAAGCTTCTGTGGGGGGTTGTCGGCCTCTGGGTCGTCGTCATGGTTCCGTTCCTCATCCGCCACCTCACGCTCGCTTTCACCGGGGGTCACTAACTCATGTCGGTCAACTCTGAAATCCAGGCTCCCCGCAGCGCCCGCATCGCTCCCGAGTACATGCGCAACAAGGGGCGCAAGGGCAACTTCGAACTGTACGCATGGCTGTTCATGCGGCTCTCCGGCCTCATCCTGGTGGTGCTGGTCTTTGGGCACCTGTTCGTCAACCTGATGGTGGGCGAAGGCGTCCACGCCATCGACTTCGGCTTTGTGGCCGGCAAGTGGGCCGACCCGTTCTGGCAGATCTGGGACCTGGCCATGCTGTGGCTGGCCATGCTGCACGGCACCAACGGCGTGCGGACCATCATCGAGGACTATGCGGAAAAGGACATCACCCGCTTCTGGTTCAAGATGGTCCTCTACGTGGCCTCTGCCGTCATCATCGTGCTCGGCACCCTGGTGATCTTCACCTTCGATCCGTGCCCGGCGAACGCCACCGCCGATCTGCTGCCGTCGTTCTGCCCGGCACCCTAACCGTCCCCGCGACAGACCGCGGCGCCGTTGCCCGTCGTGAACCCCACACGGCGAAGAAAACCCAGTTTCAACAGAAAGAGCATCCAGTATGCAGGTCCATAAGTACGACGTCGTCATTGTCGGTGCCGGTGGCGCCGGTATGCGCGCCGCGATCGAATCAGGCCAGCGCGCGCACACCGCAGTACTGACCAAGCTGTACCCCACCCGTTCCCACACCGGCGCGGCCCAGGGCGGCATGTGCGCCGCACTGGCGAACGTCGAAGAGGACAACTGGGAATGGCACACCTTTGACACGATCAAGGGCGGCGACTACCTGGTTGACCAGGATGCCGCCGAAGTGATGGCCAAGGAAGCCATCGACGCGGTGCTGGACCTGGAAAAGATGGGCCTGCCGTTCAACCGGACGCCCGAGGGCAAGATCGACCAGCGCCGCTTCGGCGGACACACCCGCGACCACGGCAAGGCCCCGGTGCGCCGCGCCTGCTACGCCGCCGACCGCACCGGACACATGATCCTGCAGACCCTTTACCAAAACTGCGTCAAGCACAACGTTGAGTTCTACAACGAGTACTACGTGCTGGACCTGCTGTTGGTCGAGGAAGACGCCACCCGCGCGGACGGCACCCCCTACAAGCAGAAGCGCGTCGCCGGCGTCGTCAGCTACGACCTGGCCTCCGGCGAGCTCCACGTCTTCCAGGCCAAGTCCGTCATCTTCGCTTCGGGCGGCGTGGGCAAGGTCTTCAAGACCACCTCCAACGCGCACACTCTCACCGGCGACGGCATGGGCATCGCGTTCCGCCGCGGCCTCCCGCTGGAGGACATGGAGTTCGTCCAGTTCCACCCGACCGGCCTGGCCGGCCTGGGCATCCTGCTCTCCGAGGCCGCCCGCGGCGAAGGCGGCATCCTCCGCAACGCCGACGGTGAGCGCTTCATGGAGCGCTACGCCCCCACCATCAAGGACCTGGCGCCGCGTGACATCGTGGCCCGCTCCATGGCCCTGGAGGTCCGGGAAGGCCGCGGCTGCGGTCCGAACAAGGACTACGTGCTGCTGGACCTGACCCACCTGGAGCCGGCGCACATTGACGCGAAGCTGCCGGACATCACGGAGTTCGCGCGCACCTACCTCGGCGTCGAGCCCTACACCGAGCCGGTGCCCGTGTTCCCCACCGCCCACTACGCCATGGGTGGAATTCCCACCAACATCAAGGCCGAGGTGCTGCAGGACAACGACACCGTGGTGCCGGGCCTGTACGCCGCCGGCGAGGTGGCCTGCGTTTCCGTCCACGGCTCGAACCGTCTGGGAACCAACTCCCTGCTGGACATCAACGTCTTCGGCAAGCGCTCCGGCATCAACGCCGCCGAGTACGCCAAGACCGCGGACTTTGTCGAGCTGCCGGAGAACCCGGAGCTGTACACGATGGAGCTGCTCGAGACGGTGCGCGGCGGTACCGGTACCGAGCGGGTCGCCCAGATCCGCAAGGAACTGCAGGACATCATGGATGCCAACGTGCAGGTGTTCCGCGACGAGAAGTCCCTGACCGAGGCGCTGAACGTGATTGCTTCGCTGCGCGAGCGCTACAAGAACATCAGCGTCCAGGACAAGGGCAAGCGCTTTAACCTGGACCTGCTGGAGGCCGTGGAACTCGGCTTCCTGCTGGACATGGCCCAGGTGATGACCGTGGCGGCGCTGCACCGCACGGAGTCCCGCGGCGGACACTTCCGCGAGGACTACCCGGACCGCGACGACGAGAACTTCATGAAGCACTCGATGTGCTACCTGGACGTCGACGCCGTGACCGATCAGACGGCCGGCATCCGCATGGATACCAAACCCGTGGTATTCACGCGCTACGAACCGATGGTGAGGAAATACTGATGAGCACCGCGACCGAAATTCCCGAAGGACCGTCCAAGGTCGAGCTGGCTCCCGGGGTCGGCGGCGGCGGCGAAATCCCCAGCTTTGACATTACGCTGAAGGTCCGCCGCTACGATCCGGAGATTTCCGAGGAAGCCCGCTGGGACGAGTTCAAGCTCACCATGTACGGCACCGACCGCGTGCTGGATGCCCTGCACAAGGTCAAGTGGGAGCATGACGGTTCCGTTTCCTTCCGCCGGTCCTGCGCCCACGGCGTCTGTGGCTCGGATGCGATGCGCATCAACGGCCGCAACCGCCTGGCCTGCAAGACGCTGCTGAAGGACCTGGACACGGCCAAGCCCATCACGGTGGAGCCGATCAAGGGCCTGCCGGTGGAGAAGGACCTGATCGTGGACATGGAGCCGTTCTTCCAGTCCTACCGCGAGATCATGCCGTTCCTGATCAACAACGGCCACGCGCCGACCCGCGAGCGGCTGCAGTCGCAGGAGGACCGCGAGCGGTTCGACGACACCACCAAGTGCATCCTCTGCGCCGCCTGCACCTCCTCCTGCCCGGTGTTCTGGACCGACGGCCAGTACTTCGGGCCGGCGGCGATCGTGAACGCGCACCGCTTCATCTTCGATTCCCGTGACGATGCCGGCGACATGCGCCTGGAGGTCCTCAACGACAAGGAAGGCGTGTGGCGCTGCCGCACCACCTTCAACTGCAGCGAGGCCTGCCCCCGCGGCATCCAGGTGACCAAGGCGATCACCGAGGTGCGCCAGGCCATCCTGCACCGCTCCGTCTAGCCAATCTCGGCGGTCCCCTTCGGGACTGCGCGGTACTGGTGGCGCCGATTCCTTCCGGGAGTCGGCGCCACCGGTGTTTAAGGTTCCGGCAGGGGCCTCCGCCGGCGCAGGCCCCACGCCCGCTGCCGCAGCGACCGGCCTCCCCCGGCCGCCTGCCGGGCCAGCGCGTCCGCCGTGCCGACCGCTCCCCAGGCGGTAGCGATCAGGTAGACCTGGCTCAGCAGGTAGAACCACACGAACAAACCCAGGATGACGGCGTAAGAAGCCAGCAGCGGATTGCTGCCGGCGTTGCCCAGGAGCGTCGAGGAGAAGTACCTGAGGACCGTACTGCCGACGCCGGCTAGCAAGGCGGACTGGAGCATCACCGGGCGTGGCATCCGGATCCCTGAGGCCACGCGGAAAAGGACCACGGCAACCGCCGTATCCAGCAACAGCATGACCACGATGCCGGCAATCCGGGTCAGCGGAACCACGGCATCGCCTTCGATACGGAGCAATTCCACGATCAGGTCCAGCGCGGTATTGGCTATGGCCGCGACGAGCGACGTCACGATCAAGGCCACGCCCACGATCAGCAGCGTGCCGGTGTCCTTGAGCTTGACCAGGACGACGTTCGTATCCAGCGGGGGCAGGTCAAAGATGCCCCGCATCCCCGTCCGCAGCCCGGCGATCCAGCCCAACGAGGTCCAGATCATGACTACGGTAGAGATGATCAGGCTGACCCCGAATGCCTCGCTGCGGGAGAAGAGCTCTTGGGGTGTGGCCAGGCCCCCGTCTCCGGTGTCGATTAGTCCCGGGATGAAGTCGTTCACCACCCGGATGATGGCCATCTGCAGGTCGCGGTTGCCGGAAACCACCAGGCCCAGGATGGAGAAACCGGCCACCAGCATCGCGGCCACGGAGAAGAACATCTTGTAGGCACACCCGGCCGCCAGCAGCGACCCGTGCCTCAGGGCGTAGAGATTCATGACCCGCATCAGGCGCCGGGAGTTGAGCGTTGCCAGCCTGTACCTGGCCGCGGCCAGGACGCTTTGCAGGGTGCCTTCTTCGCGCTTGGCGCGGCCTGCTTCCCGCCGCTGCCTTACGGCGGCGAGCAGCAGTTGCTGCCGTTCCAGCGGATCCGGCGTTGCCTCAGCCTGCTCCTGCTGGTCCGGCGCCAAAGGTCAACTCTTCCCGTAGTATCCACACACCAGTCTCGTCGTGCTCGTAGAGCCCCATGCTACTGACCCGGAATGCGGCGTCATAATCAGCGAGCTTGCTTTCGGCCGAGTCCATGCTGGCTTCGCTGACGTCGTGCGCCACGGTCAGGTGCGGGTGGAAGCCGAACTCGAGGTCGCGTTCCAGCGGCCCGGACTGGAGTTTTTGGTGCAGCGCGACGCACTCGTCGAAGCCCTCGTCGATGCTCAGGTAGACCACGGGCGAAACCGGGCGGAAACTGCCCGTGCCGCGCAGGGAGAGGGTGAACGGGGACTGCGAACTGGCCACGGCCCGGACGTGCTGGACGGCCTCGTCCCAGTCAAGCACCGGAGTGGTGGTGACCAGGGTGATGTGCGGCGGTATCACCGAGGCCAGCGGGTCTCCGAACGAGGCCCGCCAGCCCTGCAGCTCACTGGCCATCGGCTCCGGGACCCCGATGACCACGCCGACGCAACCGACCGCCGTCCGGGCACCGCGGCCAGCACCGCCGTCGTGTTCCACACGGGCGATGCTGTCCTGGTCCTGCTGGCGCATGGCTAGCGCCCGCCTCCGGCGGGCAGGAAACCTACCTTGGAGTACACATCAGCGAGTGTAGCCGATGCGATTGAACGAGCCCTCTGGGCCCCCCGCACCAGCAGCCGGTCCAGTTCGGCCGGATCGTCCAGCAGCTCCTGGGCCCGCGCCTGCACCGGGGCGAGCGTTTCGACGACCACCTCGGCCAGATCGACCTTCAGGTGACCGTACATCTTGCCCTGGTACTCCTGCTCAAGCTGCCCGACGGTCTTGCCCGACAGCGTGGAGTAGATGGTGAGCAGATTGGAGATGCCCGGCTTGGCCTCGCGGTCGAAGCGGATTTCCGTACCGTCGTCGGTGACGGCCGACTTGATCTTCTTGGCGGCCTGCTTCGGGTTGTCGAGTATGTTGATCAGGCCGGCGGTCGACTCGGCCGACTTGGACATCTTCGCGGTGGGGTGCTGGAGATCGTAGATCTTCGCCCCCTCCTTGGGGATCACCGCTTCGGGCACCACGAAAGTTTCCCCGAACCGGTGGTTGAACCGCTGGGCGAGGTTCCGCGCCAGTTCCAGGTGCTGGCGCTGGTCCTCGCCGACGGGCACGCCGTAGGGGCGGTACAGCAGGATGTCCGCGGCCATCAGCACCGGGTAGGCGAACAGCCCCACGGTCGCGGCGTCGGTACCGTTCTTCTGCGTCTTGTCCTTGAACTGGGTCATCCGGGAGGCCTCGCCGAAGCCTGTCACGCAGTTCAGGACCCAGGCCAGCTCGGCATGCTCCGGCACGTGGGACTGAACGAAGAGCGCGGTGCGGTCGACGTCGATGCCGCCGGCGATGTACTGCGCGCAGGTGACCCTGGTGCGGTGGGCGAGATCCTTCGGATCGTAGTCAACGGTGATGGCGTGCAGGTCGGGGATGAAGTAAAAGGTTTCGTACTCGTCCTGCAGCTTGACCCAATTGACGAGTGCGCCCAAGTAGTTGCCCAGGTGCAGGGAGTCGGCGGAGGGCTGCATGCCGGAGAGCAGCCGCGGACGCTCGGCCTGCGGCCGGCCTGCTTGCCCGGCGGCCCGCACGGCGGTTTCTGTCGGTTCTGTGGTTCCTGTGCTCATCGGGATGCTTCCTAGAACTGGTAGTCGACGACCAGCGGTGCGTGGTCGGAGAATCGGGCGTCGTAGGTGGCGGCACGGTCGACGGCGGCGGTCGTCGCGAGATCGGCCAGCGACGGGGTGGCCACCTGGTAATCGATGCGCCAGCCGGAGTCGTTGTCAAAGGCCTGGCCGCGCCAGGACCACCAGGTGTAGGGACCGCTGACATCCCCGGCCAGCGACCGGTGCACATCGCGCCAACCGATCTCCTCGCCGAAGAAGCGGTCGAAGTAGGCCCGTTCCTCGGGCAGGAAGCCGGCACGCTTGACGTTGCCCTTCCAGTTCTTGATGTCCAACTCGGTGTGGCCCACGTTCAGGTCGCCGACAACCAGCGCGTAGTCCCGCTCGGCCTTCAGCTGCGGCAGGCGGTGGCACATGGCGTCCAGGAAACGGTACTTGTCCACCTGCTTGGGGGTGTCCACCTCGCCGGAATGGACGTAGGCGCTCACCACCGTCAGGGTCTTTTCGCCGTCGACGCCGTCCACCGCAAAGTCGGCCTCCACCCAGCGGCCGGCGGAGAGAAAGTACTCATCGCCGATGTGGCTGCGGGTGGCAGTGGGCTCCACGCGTGAGGCGATGGCGACACCGGCGCGGCCCTTGGCCTCGGCTTCGGCATGCAGAATGTGCCAGTCGCTGCCCAGCAGCTCACGTACTACCGCGTCCGGTGCCCGCACCTCCTGCAGGCAGAGGATGTCCACGTCCCGGACGGCCAGCCAGTCGGCCATCCCGCGCTTGTAGGCGGCGCGGATGCCATTGACGTTGACGCTGGCAATCCGCAGTGTCTTGCCTGCCTGGATCAGTCCGCCGGCGGCGTCGCGGGAGGTGGTCGGTGCGGTGGAAACGGTTGCCAAAGTCACCCGACTACCTTACCCAACCCTTCAGTTCAGCCAACAACTGTGCCGCTGACCGTTCCGCCGCCGTCTTCCTTGCGGATCATGCCGCGGCCGTTGTGGGCCGTGATCTCTACCGTTTCCAGCGCCCGGTCCACCATGCCCTCGTCTTTGCCGCGGTAGTCGCGGATCACCTTGGCCTGCACCTGGATGATCTTGAAGCTGTGGTCCAGCTTTTCGTCCCGCACGGCATTCGCCCTGGAGATTTCTTCCTCGACGAGGGCGGTGCCGCCGCCGGGAGCGGGGTTGACCCGCCCGGCGTAATCCGCCTGCACGTTGGCCAGCTTCTCCTTCGCCTTGCGCGTGGCACCGCGGACGCTGAACACCACGAAGGCGGCCAGGGCCAGCCATGCCAGCGACACCGCGACGACGATCCAGCCGATGACGTCGTTCTCATTGGCGGCAAAGATCACCGCGACCAGGAAGACAAGCACCAGCACTGCCAGACTGATGTTGCCGGCCTTGAACGGCAGCTGGCGGGCGGTGGACGAAACGGAAGACTCGGGACCAATTGATCGCATGGGCCTATTCTCTCAAATCCGTGCGCCTGCGTGCGCCGTGTCCGCCCACGGCTCAGCGCGCTACCACTGCACCAGGCAGAACGGGTGCCCGGCCGGGTCCAGGTACACCCTGAAGGTCTCGCTGCCCGAGTCCATGCTCGTGGCTCCCAGCTGGAGTACCAGTCCTTCGGCGATGTCCAGGTCCCGGACCCTGACGTCAACATGCATCTGCTGGGGATGCTCCTGTCCCGGCCACTGGGGCGGTTCGTAATCCCGGACCTGCTGGAAGGCGATGGCCGGCCGGTCCGGGGCATCCCCGATGCTGATCCAGCCGTCGTCGTCCTGTTGGACCCGGATCATGCCCAGCAGCTCCTCGTAAAAGGTAGCCAGTACATCGCTGTCCGGACAATCGATGACCAGTGCCTGCCACGTGCCGATCATGTGCCAGCTCCTTACTTAATTCGGGCCTTTGGACGGTGTCTCCATCATTGATGCGCCGCAAGGGTGTGGCAAGGACAAGGCGGCAGCCCGCCCGCCGCACGTCGGTCCGCGGTCAGTTCAGGAAGAGCTTGCGCAGCCTGCCAGTGGTCAGGATCAGCCCGAGCACGATCATGACCAGGAAGTACGCCACGTGGATCCAGGTGGCGGCGGTGAAGGCGCCGACGCTGAGCTGACGCAGCAGTTCCACGCCGTGCCAGAGCGGGAATGCCTGGATCAGCCACTGGATCGGCTCCGGGTAGACGCTGAGCGGGTAGAAAGTCGCGGAGAACAGGAACATCGGGAGCATGATGAAGTTGATCCAGTCCATCTGCTGGAACGTTTTCATGTAGCTGGTGATCGCCATGCCGAAGGAAGCGAAGCCGAAGGCCACCACCACGGCTGCGGGGATCATCAACAGCGCCCAGGGCGAGGTGATCAACCCCATCGCCCCCATCACAGCGGTGAAGCCGGTGGCGTAGAGCGCTCCTCGCATCAGCGCCAGCAGGATCTCGCCGAGCGCCACGTCCAGCGGTCCCAAAGAGGTGTACAACATGCCTTCGTAGAGCTTGGCAAAGTTCAGTTTGAAGAAGACGTTCCAGGTGGAGTCGTACACCGCGCCGTTCATCGCCGAGACGGCCAGCAGCGCCGGCGCAATATAGTTCGCATAACCGATCTCGGTTCCGCCGGGGCCGCTTATCGTGCCGATCAGCGAGCCCAGTCCGATCCCCATCGCCACCAGGTAGAGGACCGGCTCGACGAAGCCGCTGACCATGATCGCCCAGTTGGTTCCCCAGGTCGCCTTGACGCCGCGGGCGAAGACCGCCCGCACATTGCCGGCATAGAGCGAGCCAAACGGGCGGCGCGCCGGCTCGAGCCGCGGCGGCTGCGGGAGAACGTGCTGGCTCATTTGCCCAGCCTCCTGATATAGATGCGGCGCGCGAAGACCCAGCCGGCCGCGCAGAGGACGGCAAGGTAGGCGACGTGCAGCACGGTCAGCCAAACCGGTTCAACGTAGCCGTAGCTGAGCACCCGGCCCAGCTCCGTCGAATGCCACAGCGGCGAGATCCATCCGATCCAGCGCACCACCAGCGGCATGGCCTCCAGCGGAAAGAACGTGCCGGAGAAGAGGAACAGCGGCATCACGATGAACCGCTGCACCAGCGCGAACTGGCCGCGGTCTTCTTCGATGCTGGCCGAGTACGCCATCAGCGGCAGCCCGAAGGCCATCCCGCCCAGGGCCGCCGTGATGACCATCAGCCAGGCGGTGGCCTCGGTTACCGCGCCGAAGATGACCAGGCAGAGGAAATACAAGCCGGTGGTCAGCAGCAGGCGGGCCAGCACGCCCAACGAGTGCCCGTTGACCAGTTGGTGGCTCTGCAGCGGCGAGGCGTTGGGACCGTAGTAGGTCTTGCGCCATCGGAACCCCGACATCACCGAGTACGTGTTCTCTTCGCTGGCCACCATGATCGCGGCGGTCGCCAGGAGGGCAGGCGCCACGAAGACCAGATACGGCACGGACTGGCCGTTTCCGGCGTCGAGCGAGGCGTTGGTGTTGGCGTCCACCAACGTGGCGAGCCCCACGCCCATGGCAAACAGGTATACCAGCGGCGTGCCGACCGCCGTCATCAAGACGGTCCAGCCGTAGCCGCGCAACTGCCGCAGCCAATGCTCCAGGAAGTAGACGGAACCGAAGTTCCGGGCGCGCTCGGCCGACTGCAGCGGGGTCAGCGGCGAGCGCAGGCCGGTGACTGGCCGCGTCAGCGCGTCGATTTCCCGCAGTGACAGCTGCTCCGGGGCCCGCGCATCGACCGAGCCCGCGGCGGCCGCGGCGTCCGGCACGGAGGCTGCAGCGGTCGCGGTTCGCCCGGACTCTTGGGCCGCGGGCGCCGGTGATTCTTCGGCCGCGCGGACCGGAGTTTCTTGGGACGCGCGCGCCGTGGTGTCTTCGCCCGCGCGCGCGGTGGTTTTCTCGGCCGGGCGCGCCGTGGTCTCCATGTCCTGCCCGCCCGGCACCTGCGGGGGCTGTTGCTCAGTCAATGAGGCTCCTGCCGGTCAGCCGGAGGAAGACGTCCTCCAGGCTGGAGCGCCGTACCAGGGACGTGATCGGGCGCAGGCCGCGGTTGGACACCTGCTCGAGCGCCGCCTCGCCGTCGTCGGCATAGACCAGCACACGGTCCGGCAGCGTTTCAAGCCGCTCCCCGATGCCGGCGAGCTCCGGGGCCACGGTGGTATTCCGCTCGGAACCGAACCGAAGCTCGAGGACCTCTCGGGTGGAATGTTCGCGGATCAGGGCTGCCGGCGACCCTTCCGCCATGATCTTTCCTTTGTCCACCACGATGAGTCGGTCGCAGAGCTGCTCGGCCTCGTCCATGTAGTGCGTGGTCAGGATCAGGGTCACGCCCGCTTCCTTGAGCCGGAAGAGCCGGTCCCAGAGGATGTGGCGCGCCTGCGGATCGAGTCCGGTGGTCGGCTCGTCGAGCAGCAGCACCTTCGGATCGTTCATCAGCGAACGGGCGATGGTCAGCCGCCGTTTCATGCCGCCGGAGAGAGCATCGACCTTCGCCTTGGCCTTGTCCGTCAGCTGCGCGAACTCCAGCAGTTCGTCCGCCTTGGGCCGCAGGTAGGAGTACGGCAGCCCGAAGTAGCGGCCGTAAACAATCAGGTTGTCGCGGACCTTCAGTTCCTCGTCCAGGTTGTCCTGCTGCGGCACCACGCCCAGATGCGCCCGCACCTCCGGCCCGTGTCGGTCCGGGTCCAGGCCCATGATGCTCAGTTCGCCGGACGTCCGCTGCGACACGCCGCCGATCATCCGCATCGTCGTGGACTTGCCCGCACCGTTGGGGCCGAGCAGCCCGAACGACTCCCCCGCCGGGACTTCGAAGGAGATACCGTCGACGGCGTTGAAATTGCCGTAGGTCTTCACGACGTCCCGGGCGGAAATGACGGCCGCGGAGGTTCGCTGAGGCAACCGGTGTGAGAGAGATGTTTGAGGCACTGCTATAGCCTAGATCACACTAGCGATTGAGGAAAGCCAATCGGGATTCAGCCTCCGGCGTGTCCGATTGGCAGCGGTGCCTGACCAAGCTGAGGCGCCGCGGCCGCCGGTGGTTGCGCCCCGGCGGTGCCGCCGGCGGTTGCGCCCGCAGCGGCCGCAGGCGGTGGCTCCCCGGCGCGGCCGCCGGCGGTGAGGCACCGTGGCCGCCGGCGGTTAGGCGCCTCGCGGCCGCCGGGGGCGCACTCATCGGCCAGAGCCACCACTCTGGCGGGGCGCATGGGCCTCGACCGCATACCTGACCACCTCCGCGGCCCGGTCGGTCAGCCTGACCCCTTCGGGCCAGACGATCTTCACGCCAACCGGTCGGACCGCCGGCTCGATTGGCAACGCGGTGAAAGTCCGGCCTTCATAGGTGGCATCGCCGGACGGCCGCTGCACCAGGACCGAGTAGCCGATACCCCGCCCGACCAGCGAGCGGGTCAGCTCGAAGTCAGTGGTGCGGTACTTGATTTTCGGCACGACGGAAGCGTCACGAAACACCGACATCGTGTGATGGCTGCTCGGCGGTGCATCGAGCAGGATCATTGGCTCCTCGGCCAGGTCGGCCAAGCTCACCGCCTCCCGGCCGGCCAGCCGGTGGTCGGCCGGCAATAGCGCGTAGGCATGCATGGCGTCCAGCTGCACCGACTCCAGCCCCGGCCGCAGATCCATGTCATAGACGATGGCCAGGTCCAGCTCCCCCGTGAACAGCTTGTCCTGCACGGCATCCTGGGTGCCTTCAACGAAGTCCAACTGCACCTTGGGATGCTCGGCGGCGAAACGCTCCAGCAGCCCGGGCAGGACAGTCGGCGCCAACGTCAGGTAACAGCCCACCACCAGCGGGCCGGCCAACTCTCCCCCGCCACTGCTGGTGCTTAGCTCCAGCTCCTCCGCCTCGCGCAGGAAGGTTGCGGCGCGGGCGTGCAGCTGCCGGCCTGCAGGTGTCAGGCTGACGCCGTGTGCCTTGCGGCGGACCGTTAGCTGCGTGCCGAAAATACGCTCCAGTTCCTTTACGGCCGCGGCCACTGCCGTCTGGGAGACATGGAGTTCGGCGGCGGCGGCGGCAATCGTGCCGGCCTCTGCCACTGCGACAAAGTACGCCAACTGCCGCAGCGTGTACCGGACCAAAGCGCCTCCTGCGCCGCAGGGATGTGAACCAAAGCTTTTCGGGGGATATTTCCCCTCTTTATGCACTTTACCGGCGGATATGTCTGCTGTCACACTCGTGGGAGACAATCCTCACGCCGGACACGGTGCGAGGCCCGCCGGCAAGGATCCGGCAACCCGTTTCCGGACCAACACGACGAGGAGAGCGAGAATGACCGCCGCCACCGAAGCCCGCCCGGTTCCCACCGCGGATTGGGTCACCATCCCGGATCTCTACCGGAACCCGTATCCGATCTATCAGAAGCTGCGGGCCGAAGCGCCCGTGCACTGGGTGCCCGCCGTCAACCGGTACATGGTTACCAGCTACCAGGCCTGCCACGTGATCGAGCAGGACCAGGAGCGTTTTTCGGCCAACGAGACCAATTCGCTCATGAAGCGGGCCATGGGCCACTCGATGCTGCGCAAGGACGACCCGGAGCATGAGGTGGACCGGAAATCCTACGGGAACGTGCTGCGGCCCAAAGCCATCAAGGAGCACTGGAACGCCATCTTCCAGGCCAACAGCGACAAATACCTGGCGCAGTTAAAGGCGGCCGGCCCGGGCGCCGACTTTGTCTGGGAGTATGCCGCTCCCTACGCCGCGGAAAACCTGCGGCTGATCATGGGCTTCCACAATGCCACCCAGGAAGACATGCAGCGTTGGTCGCAGACCATGATCGACGGTACCGGCAACTACGCGGACGACCCGGACGTCTGGAGAAAGTCGGAGCAGTCGTACAACGAAGTCGACGACGCGATCGATGAAATCCTGCCCTACCTGCGCAAGAATCCGGATGCCAGCCTGCTGTCCGGGCTCACCTCCATGCCGATCCCGCTCGAGGCCATCCGGGCGAACATGAAGATGACCATCGGGGGCGGCCTCAACGAACCGCGCGACGTCCTGGGCACCACCGTGTGGGCGCTGCTGGCCAACCCGGACCAGTTGGCGCAGGTGCTCGCTGACGAATCCCTCTACGCGCGCGCCTTCGAGGAGTCCGTGCGCTGGGTCGCACCCATCGGCATGTACCCACGGGAGGTCACGCGCGACACCGTCGTGGAAGGCATGCAGCTGCCGGCCGGTGCGCGGCTGGGCATCGTCGTCGGCGCAGCCAACCGCGACCCGGCGGTGTTCGAGGACCCCGAATCCTTCAACATCAACCGGGAAAAGAAGCCGCACCTGGCATTCGGCGGCGGCAACCACTTCTGCGCGGGCGCCTGGGTGGCACGCGCTTCGGTGGCACACATTGCCATGCCGAAGGTTTTCCGCGAACTGCCGAACCTCCGCCTGGATCCGGACAACGCTCCGGTCGACGCCGGCTGGGTCTTCCGCGGCATGACCAAATTCCCGGTGCTCTGGGGCTAAGACCGGCCCGCTCACCCTTCCGTTCCACCCAAACCAGCGCCCACAGCAAGGACACTTCCCCATGGCAAAGATCAGCTTCCACCACTCGGATGGCAGCGTGGACGTGCTCGACGTCGACCCCGGCACCTCCCTGATGCGCGCCGCCGTGACCAACGGCGTCGACGGCATCGTCGGCGAATGCGGCGGCCAGGCCATGTGCGCCACCTGCCACGTCTACGTCCGCCCCGAATACCTCGACGGCCTGCCCGAAATCGGCGACGACGAAGACGAAATGCTCGACTGCACCGCCGACCCCCGCGACGAAACCCGCAGCCGGCTCGGCTGCCAGATCACGGTCGGCAACGGCCTCGAACAGATCGAAGTCGACGTCCCCGACGACCAGATCTAAGGGCGGACCATGAGGCAAACGTCAGGCAACATCGTCATTGTTGGCAACGGCCAGGCCGGCATCCAGCTGGTGGATTCGCTGCGCAAGGAAGGCCACGCCGGGGCCATCACCCTGCTCGGCGACGAGCCGCACCGCCCCTACCAGCGGCCCCCGCTGTCCAAGGATTACCTCGCCGCCGGGAAGACCCCGGCCCCGCTCCCGCTGCGCCCGGAAAAATTCTTCACCACCAACGACGTCGATGCCCGCCTCGGCGTGCGCGCCACCTCCATCGACCGGGCCGCCAAGACGGTCACCCTCGACGACGGCGCCACCCTGTCCTACACGAAGCTGGTGCTCGCCACCGGGGCCGCCAACCGCGAACTGAGCGTCCCCGGCGCCGGCTTGGCCGGCATCCACGGCCTGCGCACCCTCACCGACGCCCAGACCCTGCACGCCCGCCTCGACACCGTGGGCTCCGTCGTCGTCATCGGCGCCGGCTTCATCGGCCTGGAGTTCGCCGCCGCCGCCAGCGCCCGCGGTTTGGACGTCACCGTCCTCGAATATGCCGACCGGCCCATGGGCCGGGCCCTGACCCCCACCATGAGCGCGTTCTTCGCCGCCGCCCACCGCCGCCTGGGCGTGGACCTGCGCCTGGGCGAAGGCATCGCCTCCTTCGACGCCGACGAGACAGGGCACGTCACCGCCGCCGTCAGCACCACCGGCGAACGCTACCCCGCGGACCTGGTCCTGGTCGGGGTCGGCGTCATCCCCCGCACCGAACTCGCCTCCGCCGCCGGCCTCGAGGTGGACAACGGCATCACCGTCGACGCCACCCTGCGCACCTCCGACCCGGACATCTACGCCATCGGCGACTGCGCCTCCTTCCCCAACGCCCACGCCGGCGCCCACACCCGGCTCGAATCCGTGCAGAACGCCACCGACCAGGCCCGGCACGCCGCCCGCGCCATCCTCGGCACCGGGACCGGCGGCTACGCGGACCTCCCCTGGTTCTGGTCAAACCAGGGGCCGCTGCGCCTGCAGATCGCCGGACTGGCCGCCCCCGGCGACGAGGTAGTTCTCCGCGGCAACCCCGCCGACAAAAAGTTCTCCGTCTTCTGCTTCCGCAACGGCACCCTCGCCGCCGTCGAATCAGTCAGCCAGCCCGCGGACCACATGGCCGCCCGCCGCCTCCTCGCCGCCGGCGCAACCCTCACCCCCGAACAGGCCGCCGACCCCACCTTCGACCTCAAGGCACACTCCAAACTGCAGCCGGCGGCGTTCTAGCAACACCGCCGGTGCGGCAGGCAGTGGCGGCGCTCCAGCAACACCGCCGGCAAGGCAGGCGGCGGCGGCGGCGGGTCAGGTTGCGGGTGTCGGGTCAGGTTGCGGGTGTCGGGTCAGGTCGCGGGTGTCGGCTCAGGTCGTAGCGGCAGGGTCAGGTCGAGGCGGCGGGTCAGGTGCCTCCGCCGCTGCCCAGTGCCTGCACGGCATGGCTCAACACGGCCTCGGCCCTGGGACTGAGGACCATGGTGTCCGGCCAGATCGCACACATGGTCGTCTGCGATACGGGCGGCGATAGCGGCCGCACCGCGACCGGCCTGCCTTCGACCGTCACGGCCGGGGCAGCCGGCCGTGACATCAGCAGCGCGTACCCCAGCCCCCGCCCGACGAGTGCCTGCACCAGCACCGCCTGCGGCATGGACGTGGCGACGTACGGGCGCAGGCCGCGTTCCTCAAAGACGCGATACGTATTCGCCGTGCTCGGACTCGACTCGTACATGATGAGGGGTTCGGCGGCGAGGTCCGCCAGATCCACCGTTGGCTGCTCGGCCAAGGGATGTTCCGGCGGCAGCACCGCCTGCAACTCGGTCTGATAGATGGTGCGCTGGCTGTACCCGGCCGGGAGTTCCATGTCGTAGACCATGGCCAGGTCCAGCAGCCCGGCGTCCAATGCGGGCAGCAGGTCGTCGTGGGAGCCGACCGTGACGTCCACGCTGATACCCGGGTACTGTTCGGGCAGGCGATCGAGCACCGAGGGCAGGACGCTGCTGGCGAAGCTCGCGAAGCACCCCAACCGCACCGGTCCCTTCAGTTCGCCCGCTGCGCCTGAGAGGTCGCTGATCAGTGCTTCCGCATCGCGCAGCAGCAGTCGGGCCCGTTGCGCGAAGAACTGGCCCGACGGCGTCAGCTGGAGGCCGCGAGCCTTTCGCCGCACGCAGAGCTGCTCACCCGCGGCCCGTTCGAGGGCCGTGATGGCCTGCGACAGCGCGGACTCCGAGATGTTCAGGCTGGCGGCAGCCGAGCTCAGTGTCGGATGGTCCGGGAGGGCAGCGAAGAGTTGAAGCTGTCGCAAGGTGAAATCGACCACAGTACTTCAGTCCAATCAAAGAAGTTCGCCGCTTATCTGAAGTTTACCGAGGATTGCGAGGCGTGTCACAATGGTTGTCACGTTCAACGTTCTGCCCCGAATGGTGGCTGATCCCAACCGGCGGGCATCGCCGGGCTGCTAAGCAGACCCGGCGGCGGAACCACACGACCCGGGCCGAACACCCCGGCCTCGTTGTTCCCGCCTGCCTAAGCTCCACCCATCTGGTCGCGCCGGCCTCCTCGGTGTGACCGACCCAAGAGGACAACTATGAGCACTACAGTTTCCGGGCAATCGTCCGCCGCCAATCAGCGTCGCGTCGCGTTTGCCACCATCATCGGCACCACCATCGAGTGGTACGACTTCTTCATCTACGCCACGGCAGCGGGCCTGGTCTTCGCGCACCTGTTCTTCGAGCCGGCCGGCGAATCCATCGGGCTGCTCCTTGCCTTCGCCTCCGTTGGCATCAGCTTCCTGTTCCGGCCTCTGGGCGCCTTCCTGGCGGGCCACTACGGCGACAAGCTCGGACGCCGCGCCATGCTGGTCATCACGCTGATGATGATGGGTGCAGCGACGACGCTGATCGGCATCCTGCCAACCTACGAGACGGCCGGAATCCTGGCCCCGGTGCTGCTGCTCTCGCTGCGCATCCTGCAGGGCATCTCCGCCGGCGGCGAATGGGGCGGCGCCGTCCTGATGGCCGTGGAGCACGCCCCGCGTGACCGCCGCGGCCGTGCAGGCTCCTTCCCCCAGTTGGGTGTTCCGCTCGGCATGCTGCTCGCTTCGGGCGTCATGACTTTGATGACCGGCGTGATCTCCCCCGGCGAGGCCTTCCTTGAGTGGGGCTGGCGCATCCCGTTCCTGCTTAGCGTCGTGTTGATCGCCATCGGCTACATGGTTCGCCGCTCGGTGGACGAGTCCCCAGTGTTCAAGGAGATTGCCGACAAGAAGCAGCAGCAGAAGGTCCCCATCGTGGAACTGTTCCGCAAGCACTGGCTGCTGGTCATCCTGGCCGCACTGATCTTCGCCGGCAACAACTCTGCCGGCTACATGGCCACCGGCGGGTTCATCCCCAGCTACGCCACCAGCGAGGCAGTGGGCATGGAGCGCACCGACGTGCTGCTGGCCATCACGTTCGCCTCGGCCATGTGGTTCATCTTCACCGCCCTGGCCGGCATCATGGCCGACAAGATCGGTCGCAAGCGCACGTACCTGATTGGTTTCGGCGCCCAGCTGCTGACGGTCTTCCCGCTGTTCTGGCTGATCGACACCGGTTCGCTGGGCATGCTGTACCTGGCGCTGGCGCTGTTCAGTTTCGGCCTGGGCTTGAGCTACGGCCCGCAGGCGGCCTGGTACAGCGAGATCTTCCCGGCCTCCGTGCGATACTCGGGTGTCTCGATCGCCTACGCACTGGGCGCGATTCTCGGCGGCGCGTTCGCCCCGACCATCGCCCAGGCACTGATCAATTCCACCGGAACCAGCAGTTCCGTCTCGGCGTACCTGTTCGGAATGACGATCATTTCCATTATCGCCGTGCTGATCCTGCGCGACCGACCCGGCATCGATCTGTCGATCAACAACCAGGCCGAGCAAGAAGTCGGCGCCACCGTCTTCGACAAGCGCCGCGGAGTTTCCACCGACGACGCCGTCAAGGCCGGCGTCTAAGCCACCAAGGTTGTGCTGGAGCAACCCCAGCTGACTCAACACCGAGGCGGGTGTCCTGCCGGAGCTATTCCGGCCGGACGCCCGCCTCGGTCGTGTCCGGCCGGTCCGTCGACCTCTTCGGCGCCCCGACCGGCGTCGTCTTTTTGCACCAGAACATGCTGCGGGGGCTGATTGTGAGCTCAGGCAGCCTGCTCCGCGGACCAACCACGCCGCTGCAGTGCCGCGGTGATTTTTCGGATCGCGCGGTCTGCGCCGTTGGCCATGTGCCGCCTGGAGATCCGGACTTCGTCCCAGTCTGCTGCCCGGGCCCGTTCCGCCCGTTCGATGTCCCGCGCGATTTGGTCGGCCTGGCCGTGGCCTTCGCCCTCGTATTCGATGGCGATCCGGTATTCAGGCAGCGACAGGTCGGGGCTGTGCAGAATAGCGCCGTCGTCGTCCCTGATCGGCTTGTTCACCTCGGGTTCCGGCAATCCCGCGCTGAGCATGGCCAGCCGAAGCCTGGTCTCGGGCGGAGAGTCCGCTCCGACCCGGGCCAACGCCAAGGCTGCACGAGCCTTGCGCAGGCCCCGCTTTCCGGGGTGGCGGCTCAGCAGGGCCTGAAGATCTTCCCGGGTGGCGAATGGAGCCACGCGCCCTTCGAAGTCCGGCCGCGGAATGCGCAGGCGGTAGTCGGCTATCACCACCAAGTCAGCAAGATCGAGGGTTTCCGCCAGGTCCAGCCATGTCCGCGTGCGCGTCGTGAGGCACAGTCCATCCACCCAAGCCACTTCATCCGGAACGAGCCGGGACCGGTGGCCGACCACGCCCGGGCGTTGCATCCGTGCGCGGTCGCTTGGACGCGAGATATGAACCCGCCGATCGAAGCCGGCGGCAGGTTCGGGAAAGCCCCAAAGGCGTGCCGCGGTGTCATGTGAGGCAGCGCTTGAATCGCTGATCCGCGTGAACGGGCGCACGCGGGCCGCAAGGTCGAGGCCGGCCGGCTGGACGGTGCAGATGCCCCGGCTTAGGCGGATGAGGCGTGGGTGACGCAACTGGCTCTTGCTCAGCCCCGATTTCAGGCCGTCCTCAATCGTGAACGCGGCGGCCTGCAGGTGCGGCGGGAGCGGCCTCAGCCGTGGCAGGCGCTGTTCCGGTCCCGGTCGGTGTGCTGGGCTCATCCGGACATTATCTACAGCCGGCGCTAGGGTGTGCGGAAGTTATTCACAGGGTCATCGAGTGGCGGAAAGCTGCAGCGAACGTCGGCGTGTCGCTGCAACTTTCCACCAGTCGATTGTCGCCAAACTTGCCGCCGCCCCGGGGGCTGCTGACGATTGGCTGCCGTAACAGTTTCGGCCGCCGCTCATGATTGGCCGCCGGCTCAGTCCGGCCGCCCCTAACTCTCCGCCGCGCGCGAGGCCAACCCCCGGCCGCCGTAACAGTTTCGGCCGCCGCTGACTGTCTATCGCGCGCGGAGGCCAAGCGCCCGGCCGGTGAGCCCAAGAGCCCGGCCGCCGCTGATTCTCCGGCCGCGCACGAGGTAACCCCCGGCCACCGCTGACTGTCCATCGCGCGCGGGGCCAATCCCCGGCCGCCGGCTTTACCCGAAAAGGCCACCTGTACCAAGCAGCGTGGCCGGAAACGTCAGAGGGCGGCGTCCGGAGTCCGGACACCGCCCTCTTGACGTTCAGCGCAAGGTTCAGCCGGCCTGGCGCTCGGCGGCTCCCACGACGTTGGCCAGCAGCATGGCGCGCGTCATCGGGCCGACGCCGCCCGGATTGGGCGAGAGCCAGCTGGCGACGTTGCGTGCCTCGGGCTCCACGTCGCCGGTCACCCGGGCCTTGCCGTCCTCGTCCTCGACGCGGCTGACCCCGACGTCCAGCACGACGGCGCCGGGCTTGAGGTCGGATGCCTTGATCATGTGCGGCATCCCGGCGGCGGCAATCACGACGTCGGCCTCGCGCAGTTCCGCCGCCAGGTCGAGCGTTCCGGTATGGGCCAGGATCACCGTCGCGTTGATTTCCTTGCGGGTCAGCAACAGGCCCAAAGGGCGCCCCACGGTGACGCCACGGCCGACGACCAGCACGCGTTTGCCCGCCAACTGGACGTCGTGGCGCAGCAGCAGCTCGACACAGCCGTGCGGGGTGCAGGGCAGCGGCGAGTCCAGCGGCTCGCCCACGTTGAGCACCAGCCGGCCCAGGTTCATCGGGTGCAGGCCGTCGGCGTCCTTGGCCGGGTCGATTTTCTCCAGGACGCGGTTGGTGTCGATGTGCTTGGGCAGCGGCAACTGCACGATGTAACCGGTGCAGGCCGGGTCGGCGTTGAGCTCATCGAGGACCGCTTCGAGTTCCTCCTGCGAAACGGAGTCGGGCAGGTCGCGCCGGATCGACTCGATGCCCACTTCGGCGCAGTCTTTGTGCTTGCCGCCGACGTACCATTTGCTGCCCGGGTCCTCACCGACGAGCACAGTCCCCAGGCCGGGCACGATGCCCCTGGCCTTGAGCGCCGCTACCCGTTCCGTGAGCTCGGTCTTGATTTGCGCCGCGGTGGCCTTGCCGTCCAGCACGCGGGCGGTCGGCGGGGTCGTGTAGAGGTTCATGTCACCACTCCTCGTGGCCGGGGTAGAGCGGGAAGTCGTCGGCGAGCTTCTTCACGCGGGCCCGCAAGGCGGCGGTATCGGCGCCGCCCTTGAGCGCGGTGGCGATGATGTCTGCGACCTCGGTGAATTCGGCCGCCCCAAAACCCCGGGTGGCCAGCGCCGGCGTACCGATGCGCAGCCCCGAGGTGACCATCGGCGGGCGCGGGTCGAACGGCACGGCGTTGCGGTTCACCGTAATGCCAGCCTCGTGCAGCAGGTCTTCGGCCTGCTTGCCGTCCAACTGGGAATTGCGCAGGTCCACCAGGACCAGGTGGACGTCGGTGCCGCCGGTCAGCACGGACACGCCGGCCTCGGCCACGTCGGCGGCGGCCAGGCGCTCGGCCAGGATCCGGGCGCCTTCGAGCACGCGTTCCTGGCGCTGCTTGAATTCCTCGCCGGCGGCAATCTTGAAGGCCACCGCCTTGGCAGCGACCACATGCATCAGCGGGCCGCCCTGCTGACCCGGGAAAACGGCCGAGTTGACCTTCTTGGCGAAGGATTCCTTGCCCAGGATCACGCCGGAGCGCGGGCCGGACAGGGTCTTGTGGACCGTGGAGGTGACGATGTCCGAGTGCGGCACCGGGTTCGGATGCAGGCCGGCGGCGACCAGCCCGGCGAAGTGCGCCATGTCGGTCCAGAGGTAGGCTCCGACCTCGTCGGCGATGGAACGGAAGGCCTCAAAGTCCAGCTGGCGGGGGTACGCGGACCAGCCGGCCACGAGCACGTTCGGACGTTCGGCCAGCGCCTGCTCGCGGACCTTATCCATGTCCACCCGGAAGGTCTTCGGGTCAACCTCGTAGGCGGCGACCTGGTAGAGCTTGCCGGAGAAGTTCAGCCTCATCCCGTGGGTCAGGTGGCCGCCGTGGGCCAGGGACAGGCCCATCATCTTGTCGCCCGGCTGGATGAGGGCGGAGAGGGCGGCCGCGTTGGCCTGGGCGCCGGCGTGCGGCTGGACGTTGGCGAATTCCGCGCCGAAGAGCGACTTGGCCCGCTCGATGGCCAGGTTCTCGGCGACGTCTACGTGCTCGCAGCCGCCGTAGTAGCGCCGTCCCGGGTATCCCTCGGCGTATTTGTTGGTCAGGACCGAGCCCTGGACTTCGAGCACCGAACGCGGCGCGAAGTTTTCGGAGGCGATCATTTCGAGAGTGTCGCGCTGGCGACCGAGTTCGGCGTCGATCACGGCGGCGATTTCAGGATCCACCTGGGACAGCGGCAGATCGGTCACAGAGGGCGTAGAAGTCAAGGGAGAATCTCCTGGGTGGTGGGGCTTATCTCACTGCTACAGGCCAGATTACCGGCTGCAGGCACCCGCACGCATGACGCATGACCTGCCCCGGACACACTCCGGCCCGAACGTGACCTTACGTCCCAGGCGTGCGATCCGAGGTCGGTATATGCAGGAGCGGTAACCGAAGGTCTCCGGCCCTGCTGCCGCTTCCTGGTGGTGTCCCACCTAACGCCAGTCGCGGCGAGCCAATCCTAGCAGCCGGTCACGGCACCGGGCGGTCCGAGAGCGCAACCTGCACGCTCCGGGTCTCGTCGTCGCGGCGCACTTCCACGCTGACTGTGTCGCCCGGGTTGTGCTGGCGGATTGCGGCCAGCAGGTCTTCCGCGCTCGCCAGCGCCTCGCCGTCCACGCTCAGCAGCACATCGCCGGCGCGGATTCCCGCCTCGTCGGCCGGGCCGCCGTCGCCTACGGACAGGGCCAGGACGCCCTCCGCCTGGGGCACGCCAAGCTGCTCGGCGATCGCCGCCGTAATGCTGGCGGGAGTCAGGCCCATGAAAGCGTGGTCGGCGGTCCCGTCTTCGAGCAGTTCCTCGGCCACTTCCCGGGCGGTGGCGGCGGGAATGGCGAAACCGAGCGACACCGCGCCGGCCTCCGGCGGGATGTAGGCCTCGCTGATGCCCACCACTTGGCTCCGCGCATTGACGACGGCGCCGCCCGAGTTGCCGGGGCTGATCGGCGCGTCGGTCTGGATCAGGTCCACCAGCGCCAGGCTCGACGAGGCGGAGCCCGGGATGGAACGGTGCAGGCCGGAGATAATGCCTGCCGTGGCAGTATTCTCGAAGCCCAGCGGCGAACCGATCACCACGGCAAGTTCGCCGATCGTCGGCAGCGACGTGTTGAACTCGGCGGCCGGGAGCCCGTCGCGCTCGGTCCGCACCAAGGCCAGATCGGACACCGCATCCGTCGCCAGGACCTTGCCCGCGCTGCGTTGCCCGTCGGCGAAGCCAACCTCGACGGTGGTGCTGTCGCCGACCACGTGTTCATTGGTCAGGATCAGCCCGTCTTCGGAATAGACCACGCCGCTGCCCAGGCCGTTGTCGGTAAAGACCGTCACCACGGACGGCTGCACGTTCTCCACGATCTCCGGAATGCCGCCGGCAGGCTGGGCCCCCGCGGGCTGTCCTCCTGCATCACCCGGCGCCTGCGTGGTCCCGCCGGTCGCGGCCGGGTCCCCTCCGCCGGTCGCGGCCGGCTCCCCGCCGGTCTCGCCGGTGCACCCGGCCAGGCCAGCCAGGAGCGCGGCGGCCAGCAGCACGCGCCCTGCACTACGGAGCGTTTTCTCCCGTTCCAAATGCGTCATGGCCCGGACCTTCCGTCGTCGCTTCTGCCACCCTAGACCCATCGGGATTGGCAGAAAACGCCTTTCGGCCATCGGATGGATCCGGCACGCGACACTCGTCCCGCTGGTCCGGTGCGCTCTCGGCCCGCCCGCCACGCTCCCCAGCCGCCCGCCTCCGGAAACCTCACCCGGCCGCGACGGAATACCCGGCTGGTTCGCTGCACTCCCGTGCCCGCCCGCCACGGTCCACCGCCGCCCGCCTCAGCGTCCCGGCCGCCCGCCACGGAATACCAGGCCGGCGGCCATCGTTGCACCGGACAGAAGTTGAAGTGTCAACAAATCGGAGGGGCATCGTGACGGACCAGGCAATCGGCACCGGGCAACAGCCGCTGCAGGCGGTGGTGATCGGCGCGGGCCAGGCCGGGCTGAGCGCCGCCTACCAACTGGCCCGCCGCGGCCTGGTCCCGGACCAGGACTTCGTGGTCCTCGACGCCAACGACGGCCCCGGCGGTGCCTGGCGCCACCGCTGGCCCTCGCTGACCTTCGACGCGGCGCACGGCCTGCACGACCTCCCCGGCCTGCCCCTCGGGGTTCCGGACCCGCAGGAGCCGTCCTCCGCCGTCGTGCACCGTTATTACGGCACCTACGAGCGGCGGTTCAATCTCCCCGTGCACCGCCCCGTGCGCGTGACCTCGGTGGACGACGACGGTGCCTTCCTCCGCGTGCGCAGCGCCACCGGCGGCGAGTGGCTGGCGCGGACCGTCATCAGCGGCACCGGCACCTGGGACAAGCCGCACTGGCCGCACTACCCGGGCCGGGAGACGTTCCGCGGCCGCCAGTTGCACACCCGGAACTTCTGGTCGGCGGACGAGTTCCGTGGGCAGCGGGTGCTGGTGATCGGCGGCGGGACGTCCGCGCTGCAGTTCCTGCTCCAACTGGACGCGGCCGGCGCGGACACGCTCTGGTCCACCCGCCGCGACCCCGACTTTACCGCCGCCCCGTTCGACATGGAATGGGGTGTCGACGTGGAACGCCGCGTCAGCGAGCGCACGCGCGCGGGCCTGCCCACCCTGAGCGTGGTTGCCGCCACCGGGCTGCCGCTGACCGAGACGTACCGGAAGGGCATCGACGACGGCGTGCTCGTCTCGCGCGGAAAGCTGGCCCGCATCACGGAGCACGGCGTCGAATTCGCCGACGGCTCGGCCGAAGATGTGGACGTCATCCTCTGGGCCACCGGATTCCGGCCGTCACTGGACCACCTGGCGCCGCTTCGGCTGCGTGAACCGGGCGGCGGGATCAGGATGGGCGACGACGGCGTCTCGGTGGTGAAGGAGCCGCGGCTGTTCCTGGTGGGATACGGCGCATCCGCGTCCACGGTCGGGGCCACCCGCGCCGGCCGGGCGGCTGCCGTGGCCGCGGGCAGGTACCTTGCCGCGGAAGCCGAAGCGCAGCCGGTAGCCTAGGATGCGTGACTGAAGCCCCCGCCGCCACCGCCTACACCCTGATCCTCTCCTGCCCGGACCGCCCCGGCATCGTGCATGCCGTCGCCGGCGCCCTGGCCGGGGCCGGCGGAAACATCACCGATTCGCAGCAGTACGGCAGCCCGCAGTCGGGCCGGTTCTTCATGCGGGTGGCTGTGGCCACGGACCTCTCCTACACCGAACTCCATGACCGGCTGCAGCCGGTCGCGCAGGAGTTCGGCATGGACTGGAAGCTGCGCCGCGACGGCGTGAAGATGCGCACACTGCTGATGGCGTCCAAGTCGGCGCACTGCCTGAACCACCTGCTGTTCCTGCAGCGCTCCGGCACATTGCCGATCGAGATCCCCGCCATCGTCTCCAACCACCAGGACCTGGCCGAGCTCGCCGCGTTCTACGGCATCCCCTTCCACCACATTCCGGTCACTCCGGACACCAAGCCGCAGGCCGAGCAGGCCCTGCGGGACCTGGCCGAGCAACACGACGTGGAACTGGTGGTGCTGGCCCGCTACATGCAGGTGCTCAGCAACGAGCTCTGCACCGAACTGGCCGGCAAGGCCATCAACATCCACCACTCGTTCCTGCCCAGCTTCAAGGGCGCCAGGCCGTACCACCAGGCGCACGCCCGCGGCGTGAAGCTGATTGGCGCCACGGCGCACTACGTCACCGGGGACCTGGACGAGGGCCCGATCATCGACCAGGAAGTCATTCCGGTCCGCCACGCCCACACCGCCGAGCAGTTCGTGGCCCTGGGCCGGGACGGCGAGGCGCGCACCCTGGCCCGCGCCGTGCAGTGGCACGCCGAACACCGCGTGCTCCTCGACGGCACCCGCACCGTCGTCTTCAACTAGTTCGACGCCGGCGTCCACGCGCCGGGCTCCTCTCGTCGGGGCCCGCTCCGTGGTCCATTTACGACGGCGGTGTCCGCCCCTGTGCCCGGCCCGGCGCAGGGCGTACTCTCATCGGATGGGCAACCATGAGCCTGAACTGAAGGCGTTCTATGACCGGCAGGCGCCCGAGCGCGACCGGCGCTGGAGGGATCCCCGCAGGGACGCAGCCCGGCAGGAATTCATTGCCTCCCTGGTCGCAGCCCGGCGGCACAGCGTGTTGGAGATCGGCTGCGGCACCGGCACGGACGGGCTCGCGTTCAAGGCCGCGGGAATCCATTACACCGGCGTGGATCTGTCCGAGCAGAACGTCCGGCTGGCCCGGACGAAGCACCTGGAGGCAGTGGTCGGCTCGGCCCGGGAGTTGCCGTTCGCCGGGGGAACGTTCTCCGCCGGTTGGACCATGAGCACGCTGCTGCACATCCCCGACCAGGACCTGCCGGATGTTCTCGCCGAAACCATGCGGGTGTTGGCCTCGGGCGCTCCGCTGGCGGTCGGGCTCTGGTCCGGCGACGACGAGGAGGGCATCGTTGCCGACGACGACTTCGAACCGCGCCGCTTCTACAGCCGCCGCAGCGACGCAACCGTCCGGCGGCTCTTCGGGGAGCACGGCCTGATCTCCGGTTTCACCACCTGGGAGCGGCCGGAGTCCGACCGGCATTATCAGTTCTTTATCCTGACCAAGCCGTGAGCGGCAGGCTCCGCGGCACGGAAGGTCCGTCACGAAGCTCCTGCGGCGGGTCCGGTGTCGCTAGGCTGATGGGATGGCCCACATCATCACCATCTCCGGCATGCTGCCGACCGTCGATCCGTCCGCCTTCGTCGCCCCCACGGCGACGCTCAGCGGCGACGTTGCGCTGGCAGCCGACTCCAGCGCCTTCTACGGCGTCAGCGTCCGCGGCGACACCGCTCCCATCCGCGTCGGCGAGCGCAGCAACCTGCAGGACAACGTGGTCCTGCACGCGGACCCCGGTTTCCCCTGCACTGTCGGCGCCGGCGTCAGCGTCGGCCACGCCGCCGTGATCCACGGCTGCACGGTCGAGGACAACTGCCTGATCGGCATGAGCGCCACGGTCATGAACGGCGCGGTGGTCGGTGAGGGTTCGCTGGTGGCAGCCGGCGCCGTCGTGCTGGAGGGCACGCAGATTCCCCCGCGTTCGCTCGTCGCGGGTGTCCCGGCCAAGGTCCGCCGCGAACTGAGCGAGGACGAGTACCAGTCGGTGCTGGACAATGCCGCCCGCTACGTGGAAATCGCCGCCTTGCACCGCGACGCGATCGACGACGCCGCGGAGGCATAGCCGCTGAGAGCCCGGTCAGGCCGTGGATTGCTGCAGGTGCCTGGCCGGATCGAGGGTCTCAAACGCGGCCGTGCCGATCATGAACGTACCGCGCTGCGGGACCCAGAAGCCGCCCAGCCTGGCCTGCTCGGGAAGCGGTCCCGGCGGCCCGAAGTCCGTTGCCCCCAGCCGTGCACTGCTGTTGTCGATGAACCACAGCCGGCGCGGGGCGGCGCGGAACCGCTGCCGGTTCGGGGCGGTCCCCGCCAGCCGCATCCGCCCCAGCCGCAGTGCCGGGCCTGACACGCCGCCCATGGCGGCCAGGAAGGGGCCACTCTGCCACAGCCGGTCCGGCGTCTTGGCCGTCATTCCGGACATGAGCCGGGTGACCGGGGTGTCCGAGACGGTTGCGTCCCAAGAGAAGTCGATGTCCGGGATGGACACGGTGAAACCGCGCGGCCCGGTCCAATCAACCGCGATGGCGTGCACCGAGGTGTGCCGCAGTCCGCTGCCGAAATACCGGGGACAGGATTTTTCCGCCGGCACCGTGGTGAAGATGCTCCAGTTTTCGGCAGGGTCACGCAGCCACACGGAGGTGTAGCCGGGGCCGACCGAGGTGACCGGAAACCGCCGCAGCCCCAGCACATGGCCGGAAGAGAAGGTCAGCCCCGACACGACGTAACCGAAGAACCGTTCGTCGTCGCCGGCGGGAAGCCGTGCGTTGCGTTCCAGATCGTTGACAGTGAGCCTGAGGTCTTCCATGTCATTCGCCTCCGCGCGTTGCGGCCAGTCTACGCTCGGGAAAGGCCGGCCGGATCCGTGGCAAGGCCCGGCCGCCCACGGTGCCGCGTGAGGCAGTTGCGTTAACTTCTTGACTACAAGGCGGCGCTGCCGCACGCTTTTCTGTATGCGAGCCGATCACCCGTCCACCCTCGAGGCCCCGCAGCCTCCGGTGCCGCGCACACCCCAGCTCCGGCCGGGGTCCCAAAGCGCCCTGCGGCGGCGGAACAGCCAACGGGTCCTGCAGGCGCTGATGTCACGCGGTCCGCTTACCCAGGCCGAACTGTCCCGGCAAACGGGGCTGTCCACCGCCACGGTCTCCAACATCGTCAAGGCGATGGCCGACGACGGACTGGTCAGCACCGCGCCCACCACGAGTTCCGGCCGCCGCGCCCTGTCGGTCCTGCTCGACGGCCGTGGCGCGGTTGCCGTCGGAGTGGATTTCGGCCGCCGGCACGTGCACGTGGTGCTGGTCAGCCTCGACCACCAGGTGCTCGCCGAAGGCGCCGTCGAATTGCCGCTCGGCCACGGGGCCGAGCAGGGCATCGACACCGCCGCCCGGCTGGCGCAGCGGCTGTTGGATGAAAACTCCGTCTCCCCCCGGGCCGTGATAGGCGTGGGTGCAGGCATACCGGGCCCGATCGACCGGAGGACCGGCACCGTGATCCACGGTGCCATCCTGCCCGAATGGGTGGGCATCAATCTGCTGGCCCGGCTGCGGGAGAGGTTCGGCACCGACGTCTTCGTGGACAACGACGCAAACCTGGGCGCCCTCGCCCAAGTCAGCTGGGGCCCCTACCAGCACGCGCAGAACCTGGTCTTCCTGAAGATCGGATCCGGGATCGGGGCCGGCCTGGTCCTCAACGGCAAGCTCTATTACGGCCATGTCGGCGTCACGGGCGAGGTAGGCCATGCCACGGTCGCCGAACACGGCATCATCTGCCGGTGCGGCAACCGCGGGTGCCTGGAGACGGTGGCCTCCACCTCCACCATGATCGATCTGCTCAGCCGCGGCCGCGGCGAGCCCATCGGCACCGAGGACATCGTCCGGATCGCGCTGGAGGGCGACCCGGCCGTCCTGCGCGTGATCGATGATGCGGGCCTGGCCGTGGGACGCGCCCTCGCCAACGTCTGCAACCTGCTCAATCCCGAGGTCATCGTGGTCGGCGGTTCGCTGACGGGCCTCGGCAGCATCCTGCTGGACCCGATACGGCGCGGGCTGCTGCGCCACGCGGTTCCGGTCGTCGGAGAATCCACGGAGTTGGCGATGTCCACCTTGGGCAGCCGCGCCGAGGCGTTGGGCGCCGCGACGCTGGTGCTTCAACAGGCCGAACTCCCCGTCGCCTAAGCACGGACGGGACCCTCCCGGGATCGTGTTTGCGTTCAACTCTTGACGACAAGGTGTGTGACGGAGTTAACTTCGGTACTAAGCCACACATCCGTGTGCGGGTCTTTTGCCGACCCCGTGGCCATGACTGCTGATTGATGGAGGCGTTTATGCGACGCAAATCTTTGCTCGCCGGCGTTGCGGCCGCGGGTTTGCTCCTGTCCGCGTGCGGCGGCGGAAGCGCGGTGGACGAAGCCAACCCTGAGGAAGCGTCGGGGTCGGTAGGAGTCTTCACCTGGTGGGCGGACGGTTCCGAGAAGGTCGGGCTGGATGCGCTGGTGGAAATCTTCACCGAACAGTATCCGGAGCTGAAGTTCGACAACCTTGCCGTCGCCGGCGGCGCCGGCAGCCAGGCCAAGAGTGTGCTGGCGGCCAACCTGAAGTCGGGCAATCCGCCGGACTCGTTCCAGGCGCATGCCGGAGCCGAGCTGCAGGACTACATCGCCGCCGACCAGCTGGAGGACCTGACTTCCTTCTACGAGGACGCCCAGCTCAACGAGGCGTTCCCCCAGGACCTGCTGGACCGGCTGACCGTTGAGGGCAAGATCTACTCCGTGCCGTCGAATATCCACCGGGCCAACGTGGTGTGGGCCAACGTGGACGTGTTAAAGGACGCCGGCCTGGATCCGAACAGCCCGCCGGCCGATCTCGACGCTTGGTTCGCGGACATGGACAAGATCAAGGAGGCGGGGAAGACCCCGCTGGCCGTGGCCGGCACCTGGACCCAGGTCCAGCTGTTCGAGAACATCCTGCTCGCCACCCTTGGCGCCGAGGGCTACAACGGGCTCTGGGACGGCACCACCGACTGGTCCGGCCCCGACGTGACCGAAGCCATCGAGAACTACAAGAAGACCCTCAGCTACACCAACTCCGACCGTGACACCCTCAGCGACTGGGGTCCTGCCACCCAGTTGGTGGAGGACGGCGCCGCCGCCTACAACGTGATGGGCGACTGGGCCGAAGCCAAGTTCGCGCAGGACGGCAAGAAGCCCGGTGAGGACTACGTCTACTTCCCCACCCCGGGCACCGACGGCGTCTTCGACTTCCTGGCCGATTCGTTCACGCTGCCCAAGGGTGCTCCCAACCCGGCCGGTTCCGAGGCGTGGCTGACCACCATCTCCAGCGTTGAGGGCCAGCAGGCATTCAACGCGGCGAAGGGCTCCATCCCGGCCCGCACCGACGTGCCGTCCGACGAGTTCGGCGAATACCAGCAGAGCGCCATCGAGGACTTCTCGTCCGACACCATCGTGTCCTCGCTGGCCCACGGCGCCGCCGTGCCGGTGGCCTGGCTGAACGAGCTGAGCACCGCCGTCAGCAAGTTCGGCGGCCCGCAGGACGTGGCTGCCCTGCAGGAATCCTTGGCGTCCATCGCCGAGAAGTTCATGCAGTAGCCAGGACGCCCCGGAAGGGCGGGCGCGGCACCACCACCGCGCCCGCCCTTCCATGTCACACCGGCGTGTACGGCGGCACTAGGAGAAGTCCATGTTCAAGAAAGTGAAGACCTGGGGACCGGGGCTGGCCCTGATCGCCCCTACCCTCATCCTGCTGGCGGTCTTCGTCTACGCGTTGATCGCGGAAAACGTCCGCATCTCGATGACCAACCAGCACACGGCCCGGCCGTCGTCGGAATTCGTCGGCCTGGAGAACTACCTCCGGCTGTTCGGGGACGCAGATTTCCAGCACGCACTGCGCAACCTGCTCCTGCTGACGGTGGTGTTCCTGGCCGGCACGCTGATCTTCGGCTTCCTCTGGGCCTGGATCCTGGAGCGGCCCGGCGCCGGCGAGGGGCTGTTCCGCTCGGTCTACCTCTTCCCGATGGCGGTGTCCTTCATCGCCTCGGGCGTGGTCTGGCGCTGGCTGCTGTCAAGCCTGCAGACCAGCGAGCCCGGCGGTGAGCGTGCCACAGGGTTGAACCGGCTGCTGGACAGCACGGGGCTCGGCTTCCTGCAGAACAGCTGGTGGTCCGATCCCAACTGGGGCATTGCCGCCATCGCCGTGCCGGCCATCTGGCAGCTCTCCGGCTACGTGATGGCCCTGTTCCTGGCCGGATTCCGCGGCATCCCGGAAGAACTGCGCGAGGCGGCGCGGATCGACGGCTGCAGCGAGTGGAAGCTCTACCGTCACGTGATCTTTCCGCAGCTGAGCCCGGTGATGCTCTCGGCTGTCATCATCATCGGCCATATGTCGTTGAAGCTGTTCGACCTGATCCGGGCGATCGTTCCCGACGCCAATACCTACGACATCCAGGTCCCGGCCACCATGATGTGGGTCAAGTACATCGGCAGCGACTACGCCGACTCGGCCGCCATCGGCACCATCATGCTGGTGCTGGTCGCGCTGGTGGTCGTCCCGTACCTCGTCTACACCTCACGGCAGGAGAAGCGCTGATGGCCACTGCAACTGTCCCGCCACCCGTCGAGGTTGCCCGGCCCCGGCCGGCGGCTCCCCGCACCGGCCGGCAGAGGATGAACCGGACGCTCAAATACTCCATCCTGCTGCTCTTCGTGTTTGTGGTGCTGATTCCGGCCTACGTCCTGTTCATTACCAGTTTCAAGGGCCCGTCCGACGCCGATCCCTCCACCGCGTGGCTCTTCCCGACGACGTGGGAAACCGCGGGCTGGGCCAAGGCCTGGGACA
This sequence comes from Arthrobacter sp. Y3221160, assembly GCF_059092585.1. Lineage (NCBI taxonomy): Bacteria > Bacillati > Actinomycetota > Actinomycetes > Micrococcales > Micrococcaceae > Arthrobacter > Arthrobacter sp. Y3221160. The sequence goes on from NZ_JBNHHU010000002.1 coordinate 446,831, forward strand.
CCCTGGGCCCGGCGTTGGGCCGCACCTTCGCCATGGTCATCCCCGCCTCGATCATCTCGGCCCTGCTCGGATCGATGAACGGGTTCGTGCTCTCCCGCTGGCGCTTCCCCTACGCCAACGTGGTCTTCACCCTCATCCTGTTCGGCATGTTCATCCCGTACCAGGCCGTGATGATCCCGCTGACCCAGCTGATGCAGGGTCTCGGGGTGCCCAACGGCATCCCCTCGCTGCTGGTGCTGCACATCGTTTACGGCCTGCCGATCTGCACCCTGATCTTCCGCAACTACTACGAATCCGTGCCGGCCGAGCTGATCGAAGCGGCGCGCATGGACGGAGCCGGGCTGCTGCGCACCTACGCCTCGGTGATCCTGCCGGTCTCCGCCCCGGGCTTCGTGGTGGTGCTCATCTGGCAGTTCACCTCCGCCTGGAACGACTACCTGTTCGCGGCGTTCTTCTCCTCCGGCTCCAACGGCCCGGTCACCATCGCGCTGAGCTTCCTGGCCGGCGGACAGCTGACCGACTACGCCGCGTCGATGGCCGGCGCGCTGATCGCCTCGCTGCCCACGCTGCTGGTCTACATCATCCTGGGCAAGTACTTCGTCGGCGGCCTGATGAGCGGTTCCGTCAAGGGCTGAGCGGCTCCCCCAACAACACCTGGCGCCTGCCTCCCCGGGGGAAGCAGGCGCCAGGTGTTGTTGTGATCGGGCCTAGATGTTGTGGCTGCCGCCCTCGCCGCGGCGGGTGTCGTCGGCAGCCCGGGCGCCGTCGTTGCGCGCGTCATCGACATGCCGGCCGCCGTCGTCGCCGTACCCCGCGGCCGCGTCTACACCGCGGTCGGGGTCGGCGTCGCCGCGGTGGGCGCCGCCGTCGTGCTTGCGGTCTTTCCGGGCGTCCCGGTCCTTGGTGTTGACGTCGGGGTCCAGGTCATCGGCGCGGCGCAACTGCTCTTCGCTCTCCTGCCGGATTCCCTGGGCGTCGGCCTGCCGCTGCTCGGCAGCCTGGCGCAGGCGGTCGGCTTCAATCTTGGCACGCTCGGCCTCGACGTCCGCCCGCTGGGCCTCGGCCTGCGCCTGGGTGGCGTCCGCCTGGCGTTCCCGCGCCTCCACCGAGGACACCTGCGCGTTCTGCCGCAACTCCGCTGCCTCCCTGCGGTTCTCCTCCTGCTTCTCGAACTTCCGCTTGGTGTTCCGCTTTTGCGCAAAGAAGACAATGACTCCGATGATGATCAGGAGTACAACTATCGCGATGATGATTCCGACGATCATGCCTGTATCCATGGTGCGGGCTCCTCCTCGTTGTGAATTACTGAGCCTGCTTACTTTGTACCATCGATAGGTCCACATCGGTAGGGCAGCGAGGCGCGCGTCAGGACGGGACAAAGGGCAATCGGTGCCCATGGACGTCCCGGCCGCCGGCCGCCAAGATGGAGCCATGGGACAACCGCCCCGGATCGTCACCCCGCCCTGCGCCCGGCCCGGCGCCCCGGATCCGCGCGCAGCCACCGGCCGGACGCTGCGCTGGGGCGTGGTCGCCACCGGGACCATCGCCACCCGGGTTACCGAGGACATCGCCCGGCTGGAGGATGCCGTGCTGCAGGCGGTCAGTTCCCGCAACCAGGCCAACGCGGTGGCCTTCCAACGGCGTTTCGGCTTCGCGACCGCCTATTTCGACGGCGACGCCGGCAAGGGCTACGACCAGCTTTTCGCCGACCCGGACGTCGACGTGGTCTACGTGGCCACTCCGCACGGCCAGCATTACGAGATCGCGGGACGGGCGCTGCAGGCCGGCAAGCACGTGCTGTGCGAAAAGTCCCTGACCATCAACGCCCGGGAAGCCCTGGAGCTGACGGAACTGGCGGCCGCGCGGGGACTGTTCCTGATGGAGGCGGTCTGGACGCGCTTCCTGCCGATCATCAACCGCGTCTGGGACATCCTCGCGTCTGGCGAACTCGGCGAGGTCCGCTGGCTGCAGGCCGACCTCGGATTTCCGGCGGTCTACGACCCGGCCGCCCGGCTGTGGAATCCGGCAGCCGGCGGCGGAGCGCTGCTGGACCTGGCGGTCTATCCGCTGACCTGGGCGCTGGGGACCTTGGGTTTCCCGCAGACGGTGGCCGCCTCCGGCCATGTCAACGACGACGGCATCGACGCGCAGAACGCCATGACGCTCAGCTACCGTTCGGGTGCCCAGGCGCAGCTCGCGTGTTCGTTGCAGGCCGCCTCGCCGCGCACGGCCACCGTCGCCTGCACCGGCGGGTGGCTCCGCAGCAACGCGCCGCTGCATAACCCCACCGAGCTGGCGGTCCAACCGCATTTGGGCCAGCCCCGGGTGGAAACCTTCCCGAGCGTCGGCCGCGGCTACGTTTTCGAGCTGCGTGAAGTCACCCGCTGCGTCCAGTCCGGCCTGCAGCAGAGCCCCACCATGCCCTGGGCGGACACCGTGGACACCATGCGGCTCTTCGACGGGGTCCGCGCCCAGCTGGGGGTCAGCTATGCCAATGACCGTGCGGTGCCGGTGACGGACTGAGCCGAAGAGCAGCGGCCGACACGGCGGCAGCGGACCGGCCCGGACAGCACGACGGCGGACGGCGCACCTTCCCGCGGGAGGTGCGCCGTCCGCCGTCGCAACGGGTGGCTGCTGCCGGACGGGCGCCCGGCGCGGCCTACTTCTTTTCGGTCAGCGTGGCCACGATGCTGTTCAGCGTGGCCGACGGGCGCATGACCTCAGCGGCCTTGGCCGCATCCGGCCGGTAGTAGCCGTCCAGGTCCACCGGGGATCCCTGCACGGCATTGAGCTCGCCGACGATGGCCCCTTCGTTCTGGGCCAGCTCGGAGGCAATGCCGGAGAAGGCCGCGGCCAGCTCGGCGTCGGCGGTCTGGTTGGCCAGTTCCTGCGCCCAGTAAAGGGCCAGGTAGAAGTGGCTGCCGCGGTTGTCCAGCTCGCCGGCCTTGCGCTTGGGCGACTTGTTTTCCAGCAGGAACGTGCCCGTGGCGGCGTCCAGCGTGTCGGCCAGGATCTGCGCGCGGGCGTTGCCCGTGGAGGTGGCCAGGTGCTCGAAGGACACGGCCAGGGCCAGGAACTCGCCGAGCGAATCCCAGCGCAGGTGGTTCTCGGCCAGCAGCTGCTGGACGTGCTTCGGAGCGGAGCCGCCGGCACCTGTCTCGAACAGGCCGCCGCCGTTGATCAGCGGGACGATCGAGAGCATCTTGGCGCTCGTGCCGAGCTCCAGGATCGGGAACAGGTCCGTGAGGTAGTCGCGCAGCACGTTTCCGGTCACCGAGATGGTGTCCTCGCCCTTGCGGAGGCGCTCCAGGGTGAAGGCGGTGGCCTTCTCCGGGGCCATGATCTCGATCTGCAGGCCGTCGGTGTCGTGGTCCTTGAGGTACTCGTTCACCTTGGCGATCAGGTTGGCGTCGTGGGCGCGGGTTTCGTCGAGCCAGAACACGGCAGGGGTCTGGCTGGCGCGGGCGCGGGTGACGGCCAGTTTCACCCAGTCGCGGATCGGCAGGTCCTTGGTCTGGCAGGCGCGCCAGATATCGTTCGGGAACACCTGGTGCTCGATGAGCACGGTGCCGGCCCCGTCGACTACCTGCACGGTGCCGGCGGTCTGGATCTCGAACGTCTTGTCGTGGCTGCCGTATTCCTCCGCCGCCTGGGCCATCAGGCCGACGTTGGGGACGGTGCCCATGGTGGTCGGATCGTAGGCACCGTTGGCGCGGCAGTCGTCGATAACCACCTGGTAGATCCCGGCGTAGGAGCTGTCCGGCAGCACTGCCAGCGTGTCGGCTTCCTGGCCGTCCGGCCCCCACATGTGGCCGGAGGTGCGGATCATGGCCGGCATCGAGGCGTCCACGATCACGTCCGAGGGAACGTGGAGGTTGGTGATGCCCTTGTCGGAGTCCACCATGGCGATGGCCGGGCCCTCGTCCAGGCCCTTGTCGATCAGTTCCTGGACGCCCTTGCGGTCTTCGGGGTCCAGCGCCGCCAGCCCGTTCAGGATGGCGGCCAGGCCGTTGTTCGGGCTCAGGCCGGCAGCGGCCAGCTTGTCGCCGTAGGTTGCGAACAGCTCGGAGAAGTAGGCCTTGACCACGTGGCCGAAGATGATCGGGTCGGAGACCTTCATCATGGTGGCCTTCAGGTGCGCCGAGAAGAGCACGCCTTCTTCCTTGGCGCGGGCCACCTGGGCCGCCAGGAATTCGTCCAGCGCCGCGGCGCGCATGACGGTGCCGTCGATGACCTCGCCGACCAGCACCGGGAAGGCCTCCTTCAGGACCGTGACGGTACCGTCCTCGGCCACCAGCTGGATCTTGATCTTGTCGTCGGCCGGCATGACGACCGACTTCTCGTTGGAGCGGAAGTCATCGGCGCCCATGGTGGCCACGTTCGTCTTGGAGTCGGCGGTCCAGGCGCCCATGCTGTGCGGGTTCTGGCGCGCGTAGTTCTTCACCGACAGGGGCGCGCGGCGGTCCGAGTTGCCCTCGCGCAGCACCGGGTTGACCGCCGAGCCCTTGATCTTGTCGTAGCGGGCGCGGATGTCCTTCTCCTCGTCGGAGGACGGATCGTCCGGGTAGTCGGGCAGCGCGTAGCCGTGGCCCTGCAGCTCCTTGATGGCAGCCTTCAGCTGCGGCACGGAGGCGCTGATGTTCGGCAGCTTGATGATATTGGCTTCCGGCTGCTTGGCCAGTTCGCCCAGTTCGGCCAGGGCGTCGCCGATCCGCTGCTCGGGGGTGAGGTAGTCGCCGAAGACGGCGATGATACGGCCGGCGAGCGAGATGTCGCGGGTCTCCACTTCCACACCAGCCGTGGAGGCGTAGGCCTCAACGATCGGCAAGAACGAATAGGTGGCCAGCATCGGCGCTTCGTCGGTGTGGGTATAGATAATCTTGGCCATGGGTGAGGCGTCTCCCTGCAAAAGTGGGTCTCTTTGGTTACTCAACTCCTCCAATTTACCCGAGGAGGGCAGCCGGGCGCCGGTTGAAGACGCGCACACCGCAGATCGCGAGGACGACGGGAAGCCGCCGTGCCGCAGAAGCCACACGCGTCCGGACCGGTCCCGCGCCCGGCACGACGGCGGTGCACCGACTCCCGAGGGGCGCGACGCCTGGCGGCCGGTGCCGGGCACGCAGGTTCCCTTGAACCTGCGCCCCCGGCACCCTGCCGGCAAGGATTTTCGCCCGTTGACGAGGCCCCGCTGCCCAGCGGGGGGACCGGTCAGTGGAAGAAGTGGCGTGCCCCGGTGAAGTACATGGTGATGCCGGCGGCGTCTGCCGCTGCCACCACTTCTTCGTCCCGGACCGAACCGCCGGGCTGCACTACGGCACGGATGCCGGCATCGAGGAGGATCTGCAAGCCGTCGGCGAACGGGAAGAACGCGTCCGATGCCGCCACGGCACCGCGGGCCCGCTCGGGCGCCCCGGAGCCCTGCACATTGGCCGCTCCCCCGGCAGCGTCCGCCCCGCCGTCGACCGCCACGCCGAGCGTATTGGCCCGCTCGACGGCCAGGCGGCAGGAATCCAGCCGGTTAACCTGGCCCATGCCGATGCCCACCGCGGCGCGGTTGGCCGCGACCAGGATGGCGTTGGACTTCGCGGCCCGGACAGCGCGCCACGCGAAGGCCAGATCCGCCAAGGTCCCCTCGTCGGCGGCCTCGCCGGCGGCCAACGTCCAGTTGGCAGGGTCGTCGCCGTCGGCGTCGATCCGGTCGGAGGCCTGCAGCAGCATGCCGCCGGAGACCTGCTTGTACTCGACCGTGTCCCGGGCAAAGCCGTCCGGCAGGACCAGCAGCCGGATGTTCTTCTTCTTCGACAGGATCTCGACGGCCTCCGGCTCGAAGCCCGGGGCGACAACCACCTCGGTGAAGATGTCCTTGACGGTGTTGGCCATGCCCGCGGTCACCGTGCGGTTTGCGGCGATGACGCCGCCGAATGCGGACACGGGGTCGGTCGCGTGGGCCTTCGCATGCGCATCCGCAATGGGATCGGCGGCGCCCGGGGACGCGACGGCGATGCCGCAGGGGTTGGCGTGCTTGACCACCGCGACGGCCGGCTCGGCGAAGTCGAAGGCCGCGCGCACGGCGGCGTCGGCGTCGACGTAGTTGTTGAAGCTCATGGCCTTGCCGTGCAACTGTTCGGCCTGCGCGATGCCCGGCTCGGCGCCGGTCTCCGCATACAGCGCGGCGGCCTGGTGCGGGTTCTCGCCGTAGCGCAGCGACTCCGAGCGCTCCAGTGCCAGGCCGGCGTACGGCGGGAGCGCCGGCGCCGCCTCGACGGCCTCGGCGTCGTCGCCGAACTGCTCGGCGGTCCACTTGGCCACGGCGGTGTCATAAGCGGCGGTGTGGGCGAAGGCCAACGACGCCAGCCGGCGGCGGGTCTTCAGGTCGAATCCGCCGGAACCCGCCGCCTTCACCACGTCCGCGTACGAGGCGGGATCCACCACGACCGCCACGGACGGATGATTCTTCGCCGCGGCCCGCACCATCGAAGGGCCGCCGATGTCGATCTGCTCCACGACCTCGTCCTGGCTGGCGCCGGAACGCACCGTTTGCACGAACGGGTAGAGGTTGACCACCACGAGGTCGAAGGGCTCGATCTCGAGGTCGGTGAGCTGCCGGACATGGTCATCGAGGCGGCGGTCGGCCAGGATGCCGGCGTGAACGCGCGGGTGCAGCGTCTTGACCCGGCCGTCCAGGCACTCGGGGAAGCCGGTGATTTCGGAAACCTCGGTGACGGGGATGCCTGCGGCGGCGATCTTCTTGGCCGTCGAGCCGGTGGAAACGATGCCGACCCCGGCGCTGTGCAGGCCTTCCGCCAGCTCCTCCAGCCCGGTCTTGTCGTACACCGAGATCAACGCGCGGCGGATGGGAACACGGTCAAGCTGCTTCAGGCTCACACAAATCTCCAAGGAAGAATGGATTCGGGGATGCTCCAAGTCTAGCGTCGGGCTACTGCCGGGCACCGAGTGTGAAGCGGATCCGCGGTGTGGGTAACCTCATGGGGACATACAAAGGAGAACAGCACAACATGTCGGCACCGATGACTGAGGACGCGGCACTGCGGATCGGTCGTTTTTCGCTCGTGGTCTGGCTGCTGGGTCTCCTGGTTCTGTGCGGCGCGCTCGGCTTCGCCGTCCCCCGGCTGCTGCCTCACCTTTTCACCGCCGCGGCCGCCACGGGTGCTGACCCCGGTCCGGCGGACGGACCGGCGGCAGGGAACGCAGCGGATCCGGCGCCCGGCGCCGGGGAAGCGACCGGCACGGCGTCGGCGGCGGCCGGGGAGGGAACCGTGGCAGAAGCCGGCGGCCCCGGCAGCTATGCAGGATCCGGCAACGCGGTCCTCGGCTACCAGCGGCCGGCCGGTTACGACGGTCCGTTCGAGATCGTCATCGACAGCGGCGTGGATGCCAGCGTAGCCGTGGACGACCCGGAGAACCCCGACTGGCCGGTCCACTTCCTCTACAAGTCCGGCGACCGGGACGAACCCTCGGCCGGTCTCCTGGCCACCGCGCGGGAAGAATTTTCACTGCATGTCGAGGCGGACGGCGACTGGCGCCTGGAGGTCCGCCCGGTCGCTTACGCCGTACCGGAAGACGGTAGGGTCGCCGGCTCCGGCCCTGCCCTGGTGCGCTACGAGGGCGATGAGGTACTGGCCGAATTCACCTACACCGGTGACGCCAACATCGCCGTCTACACCTGGCAGGAATCGCGTCGAAACTTGGTGGTCAACAAGATCGGCACCAGCACCACACGGTTCTCCTGGCAGCCGTACCCGGTGACGTATTTCCTGGTGGACACCAGCGAGGGCAGCTGGAGCCTGGACATCGGGCGCTGAGAACTGCGCCAAACCCGCGGCCAAAGCGCCCAGTCCCTGCAACTGTGCCTAAAGTAGAGCCAGATCCCGATCCGTTCCTTAAGGGGAGAGACCATGTCTTTTGCTGAAACGCTTGACCAAGCGTTCAAGGCCCGCATCCCCGTGCTGTATGTCGAAAGCCATGAAGAAGCACGCGTGCACGCCGAAGTGCTCAAGTGCGCCGCCGCGCTGCGCACCCCGCGCCCCGTCTGGACGTGGAACGCCAGCAGCGGGCTCCTCTCCCCCAGCGACGGCCAGCAGTCCAACACCACGGCCCCGGCGCGTGCCCTGGACCGGGTGCTCGGCGCGCACGATCCGGGCGTCTTCATCTTCTTCGACCTGCACGCCTACTTCGGCACCGACCAGCGCCCGGCGGACCCCGAGGTGGTCCGGAAGGTCCGCGAGGTCTCTGCCGCCTTCCGGCAGGGCACCACCGGTCGGGTGCTGATCATCGTCGCCCCGGTGCTGCGCATTCCGCCCGAACTGGACAAGGCCGTCACGTTGGTCGACTTTCCGCTGCCCAGTCATGACGAAATCAAGGCCATGCTGGCGCACATGATCAGCCAGAATTCCGACGGCGGACGGATTAAGGTCAGCCTGGGTGAAGCCGACCAGGAGAACATGGTGCAGGCGGCCCTGGGCCTGACCATGGCCGAAGCCGAGAACGCCTTCGCGCGGGCGATGGTCGACGACGGCGAGCTGACCGCGCACGACGTGCACGTGGTGCTGGACGAGAAGCGCCAGACCATCCGCAAGTCCGGGCTGCTGGACTACGTGGACGTGAACATCAGCCTGGACGAGGTCGGCGGGCTGAACAACCTCAAGCGGTGGCTGGCCAAGCGAAAGGGATCCTGGCTGGATGCCGCTGCCGACTTCGGCCTGCCCGCGCCCAAGGGCGTGCTGATCACCGGCGTGCCCGGCTGCGGCAAGTCCCTAACGGCCAAGGCGATGGCGTCGGCCTGGGGGCTGCCGTTGCTGCGGATGGACATCGGCCGGGTCTTTTCCGGCCTGGTCGGCTCCAGCGAACAGAACATGCGCAACGCCATCGCCACCGCCGAAGCCATCTCGCCGGCGATCCTGTGGATCGATGAGATCGAAAAGGGTTTCTCCGGCACCAGCGGCGAGGGGGATTCCGGAACCTCCGCCCGCGTGTTCGCCTCGTTCCTGACCTGGATGCAGGAAAAGCGCCATCCGGTTTTCGTGGTCGCCACCGCCAACAACATCGACCGGCTGCCCCCGGAGTTCATGCGCAAGGGCAGGTTCGACGAAATTTTCTTCGTCGATCTGCCCAGCGACGCCGAACGCCGGGTGATTTGGCAGATCCAGATGGCCGGCAAGGGCACCGCCGCCAACCAGCTGCACGCCGTCGCCAACGATCCGGCCGCCGTCGGACTCCTCGCCGATGCCTCGGAAAACTATTCCGGTGCGGAAATCGAACAGGCGGTCGTCGCCGCGCTTTTCGATGCCTATGCCGAAGACCGCCCGGTCCGCCTGAACGACCTGCAGCGGGCCGTCGCCAACATGATTCCGTTGGCCATCACGCAGGCCGAGGAAGTGGGCGCCATCCGGCAGTGGGCTGCCTTGCGTGCCGTCGGTGCCACCGGCAGCGAGGATCTGGACGCGGACATTCGACAGCCGATCGACCCGGCGCCACCTGCCGGTGGCCTGCCCGCAGCAGCCGCCGGGCAGCCGGTACGCGGCGGCCGCACCGTGGACTTTTAGACAACACCCGACCTCCCCCGAAGGAAGAGCGATGGACCAGCAACAACTGATCGTCACGGTCAGGCCCGACGGCGCGGTATCGGCCGAGACCCGCAACATCTTCGGCGCCGAGTGCCTGGAATACATCACGGTTTTGGAGGATCTGCTGGAGGCCGAGAGCGTCTCCAGCTCCTACACGGAGGACTACCACCGCACCGCCGTCACCACCAGCGACTACGTCCACAATGAGTCCGCAGACCGATAGCCCCGGAGCGCCCGGCCAGCCGCGCGGCCCGGCCCCGGAGCCCCGCATCCACAACGGCTGCGCTCCGGCGCCGGCCGATGCCGGCCTCATTCGGCACGCGCGGTTCCTCCCGGCCACCGAGGCCGAGGGACCGGGCCGGCGGGCCGCGCTCTGGCTGCAAGGCTGCTCCATCCGGTGTCCCGGCTGCTTCAACCCCCACTTGTGGGCCGCCCACGGGGCAGAGCTCGTCCCGACCCGGCAATTCGCCGCCGATCTCGTCGACCAGGCGGTGGCGGCGGGCGCCGAAGGCCTGACCCTGCTGGGCGGCGAACCCTTTGAACAGGCGGCGGCCAGCGCCGTCGTCGCGCGCGCTTTCCAGGCCGCCGGCCTGTCCGTGATGACGTTCACCGGCTACCTGCACCGTGACCTGCGGCGCTGGGCCGCGGACCGCGAAGACATTGCCGGGCTGCTCGCTGCCACCGACCTGCTCGCGGACGGACCGTACCTGAGGGACCGGCCGGAACTGCACCGGCCCTGGATCGGTTCAACCAACCAGGGCCTGACCGCGCTGACCGGCCGCTACCGCAACCTGCTGGAAGACATTCAGGCACAGCCCGACCGGATCGAGATCCGGGTCGCGGCCGACGGCACCGTCGGCCTGAACGGCTGGGCCACCGACGACCAATTGGACGCCCTGCTGGCGGACCTGGGCGCCCGGGCCGACCGCCCGGCCGCCCGCCGCAGCCCGCTCGCCCCCGCCACCATGCCCCGCCCGGTTCCGGCCGGCGCCGAACCAGGAGAAACCCCATGAGTGTTTCCGTTCTGCTGATCCCCGCGGCCATCGCCGCCGTCGCCACGGTCAATGCCGCCCTCGAGGGCAGGGCCAAGAGCCGTACCGCGGACACGGTGCCGGAGATTGCTGCCGTGCCCCAAATCCAGGTGCAAACCCGGATGCGGGACCTGAACCTGCTGCAGGCTGCCCTAGAAGATACGCAGGCGAAGGTTTCCCGTGTCACCGAGGCCTCCCTCGAGGCGGACTGGGCAGACGTGGCGGCGGTCTTCGAACGCGACGCCGACGGCATTTGGCAGGTCCACTTCAGCGGTGAAGACGTCGACCGGCGGCGCGCGGCCGAGATCGTCCAGGCGATCGACGCCGCGTACGCGCGCCAAGTCCAGCAGGCGGTGCTGCAGAAGCTGCGGGAACGCGCGCACACCGCCGGCCTGGAGCTCGCATCGGAGAGGGTCGAGGAAGACCAGAGCGTCACCATGGTCCTGAATGTCCGCCGCTGACTCTCCCGCCGCCCTCGCGGGCCGGACCGGAACACCGCCCATTCCCTGGCTGGGTGTCGCCAGCCTGTGGCTGCTGCTGCCGCTGCTCGGCCTCGGGGTCTTGGGCTGGGCCGGCTTCGTGATCATCGGCCTGCTGGCGCGCCGCGCCGCCTGGCTGTCCGCCGGCGGCCTCTATTTGGTGGCACTGCTGGTTTCGCTGTTCATGAACGAAGAGGCCGGCCCGACGGCCCGGCTCCTGCTCTGGGCCATCAGCTCACTGCATGCGCTGGGCATCAATCAGGCCTGGCTGCGCAACCGCTGGAACCAGGCGTCCCGCTCCTCCGGCAGCGCGTGGAGTGCCCTCGTCCGCCGGACTCCAGCGGGCACCGGAATGGACAGCACGACGGCGATGCCCACCGCCGCTGCCATGTTCCGCCGTCGTCCCCGTTCCGCCTCGCCACTTGCAGGGACTGCTCCGGCCCCCGCGGGGGCCGCGGCCGATCTCCTCAACGACCCCGGGCTCGACGCGGCAAGCTACTACGCCCAATCCGGCAGACCGGGAGCAGGCGCGTCTTCTGCGCTGCCGGGCGAGCCCGTGGACGTGAACTCGGCACCGGCGGCGGCCCTGCAGAAGCTGCCAGGGATCAGCAGGCACAAGGCGCGCAAGGCCGTGCGGTTGCGCCTGGAGCGTGGGCCCTTCCGCACCGTGGCGGACTTCGCCGCCGCTTTGGATGTGCGGGATCCAGAGCTCGCACGGTTGAACCGGTTGGTGGTCTGCAAGCTTCCGCCGGCCAAACCGGTGCCGTTTGGAAGGTCGGTGGATTACTGATGTCTTCGGCCCAACCGAGCCTGATGTGGAATCTGCGCCAGAGCCTCTGGCTGCTGGTCCCCTTGGGAACCTTCGGGTTCCTGGGCGGAGCTGCCTTGCTGGTGGTCGGTTCGCGGGCGGGGCGGCCGCTGTGGTGGATCCTCGGTCTGGTCCACCTCACCCTCACGGCCGTGGCCATAGCCCTGGTCGACGGCACCGGCGTGCAGGAAGAAATCGCCACGTGGCTGCTCCTGGCATGCTGGCTGGCCGGCAGCAGCTTCGCTCTGGCCATCAACCCCGAATACCTGCGCTTCAAGTGGGACCGGGACCGCGGCGCGGCCCGTCCTTCCCGCACCTCGGGGTCAACAACACGGGCGCGCTCCGGCAGCCAGCTGAACTCCCGCGGTCGGTCGCGCAACCGGTCCGGCTCGGGCAGCCCCAGGTCCGCGCACCGTAGCCGTGCCGGTTCCCGCAAGGGCGCCCCGGCACCCGGAGCCGACACTGGCGGGGAACCCCGGGCGGCCCGGCCGGACGCGCCAGGTTTGGCCGGACCACTTGGCCGGCAGGCTGGAGCTCCGGCGGCTGCCTCACGGGCGACGGCCGATGCCGCGTTCGAACCGGTAGATGTGAATGCGGCCACCGCCCGCGAACTCGAAACGCTGCCCGGATTCTCGCGTGCGCTTGCCAAAAAGGCCGTCCAGGTCAGGGAAAAGCGCGGCGGGTTCACCTCTGAACAGGACTTCGCCGCCGCCCTGGACCTGCCACCGCACATCTTCCAGCGGCTGCGCGGCCGCATCGCCTGCCGGCGCCTGCCGCAGGCACCGCCGTCGTTCGGACGCGTAGTGGATTACTGACGCGGTACCTGGGCAACTTCCGGGACCCCGGGCAGCATTGGCGCTCCGTTAGTCAGCACTCTGCGCGCTCGGGGCCGAAACCGCGGACTGCGCCGAGACCGGCGAGGGCGCGCTCTGGGCCGAGACCGGGCTGGCGGGTGACTGCGCCGAGACCGGCGACGGCGCGCTCTGGGCCGAGACCGGGCTGGTCGGGCTCTCGGCCGTAGCGGCGGAGGCCGCTGTCTTCACATCCTGCCTGTCCAGATTCACCGCAGTCGGGGACACGCTGCTGCTCACGACGGGGGCAACTGCCGGTGCTTCCGGCGCCTGGACGATGCCCGGGCCCAGATCCTGGCTTCCGAACCCGGAGTCCGCGACGGCGGCACCGGCACCGATTGCCATGATGCCGAGGGTTCCGGTCGCGATCCACAAAGTGCGCTTGTTCATGTTGATGCCTTTCATCCTGCGGTGAGGTGCTGATGAATCAACAATGCACGCCGACCGTGAGACGTTCAGGAGAACTCCATGAGAACGTTCTCATCTGCCGCCCGCGACTAAAGTATCCATAGCTACTCCCTGGAAGGCCACGAATGACGCAGACCGCTCACCTGCCCACCGGCGACCAAATCGTGCAGGAACTCCCCTGGCGCTGGCGGGTGCAGGGCAAGATCTTCCTGCTTGGCGGCCTCGGCTTCATGTTCGACGCGTGGGACGTCACGCTCAACGGCGTCCTGATCCCGCTGCTGTCTGACCACTGGGACCTCGTTCCGGCGCAGGCCGCGTGGATCGGCACCGCGAACCTCATCGGCATGGCCCTGGGCGCCTTCATCTGGGGATCGATTGCCGACATCATCGGCCGTAAGACGGCGTTCACTGCCACGTTGCTGGTCTTCTCGCTCTTCACGGTCCTCGGAGCCTTCGCCCCAGACCTCGTCTGGTTCTGCGTTTTCCGGTTCATTGCGGGCTTTGGACTTGGCGGTTGTGTCCCCGTGGACTATGCGCTGGTCGGCGAATTCACGCCGCGGCGGCTTCGCGGGCGGGTCCTTACTGCCATGGACGGCTGGTGGCCGGTCGGGGCCGCGCTCTGCGGCGTCGTCTCGGCCCTCATCATGGCCACCGTGGCCGATTGGCGATTCACTATGCTGATCATGGTGCTGCCGGCGCTGCTTGTCTTCTGGGTCCGCCGGTCGGTGCCCGAATCCCCGCTCTATCTGGTCAGCCGGGGCCGCACGGCGGAGGCCGAGCAGGTTATCAACAGCATGATCGAGCGAACCGGCGCAACAGTTCGCGACTGGCGGCTGCCTGAACCGAGCGAGGCGCCGCGCCTGTCGGCCGTCAACGTCCTGGAGCAGTTCCGCGCGGTCTGGAAATTCAACTGGAAAATTACGACGGCGGCGTGGGCTTTGTTCTTCAGCATTCTGCTGGTCTACTACCTTGCCCTGACTTGGATGCCGATCATCCTCATCGACGCCGGGTTCGCCGCAGCGCGGGCCTTCCTGACCACGGCGGGCATGGCCGCCGTGGGCTTGGTGGGCGTCATCATCGCCGCCTACTTCGTCGAGAAGACCGGGCGCAAGTGGATCCTAGCCATCACCGGGCCGTTGTCCGCACTGACGCTGGTCGTCGTCGCGCTTCTGATCGATGTCCCCGCGGCGGTGGTGGCTCTGCTGCTGGCCTACGGCATGATCGTGCAGATTGCCATCCCCGTGCTGTACACCTACGTCTCCGAGCTCTACCCTACGGAGCTGCGCGGGTCGGGCTTCGGCTGGGCATCGACGTTCTCCCGCGTCGGCGCGGGCTTCGGCCCACTCATCTTCGCCTCGGTCATGTGGCCCTACCTCGGGCTGGCCTGGTCCTTCGCCATCGCCGGAGTCCTGGTGCTGCTCGCCGTGTTGTGGATGGCGCGCTTCTCTCCCGAGACCAAGGGCGCCGAACTTCTCTAGTGCAAAGCCCCGCCCCGCCCCGCAGACGGCAGTGCGCCCTTCCGCCATCAGGCGGAAGGGCGCACGTGGCTAGGAGCCGACCGGGGTTTACTCCGGGATCTCGGCGTCCGGCGTCTCTTCGACAGACACCATCGACCACGCGCCGTCGGCGTAGTTGGCAGTCACTGTCAGAGTGGTTCCGTCCGAATCCCATTCCTTGGTCTCGACGGTCTGGCCGTCCTTGTCCAGGGTGGTACGGGCATCTTCCATGAACGGAACGACTGCGCTCAGGTTGCCTTCGTCGTCCTTGGCCTTAGCCAACGCCACGACGTTCAGCGCCTTCGGCTGGCCGCCGGCAATCCAGCCGCCGTCCGCGTAAACAGCCTCGAGGGCGTCAGCTTCTGCCATGCAGCCTGTGCAATCCGCGGCAACTTCACGCATCAGATCTGCATCACCGGTCTGGACCGCGTAATTCTTGGCGTCAAAGTAGTAGTACGTGAAGGAGGCCAGGCCTTCGGCCGAATCCTCGGCCATCCGGTCGTTCTTCTCCGGAGTCCGCACATTCTGCGCCGGCGCTTCGGTGGTAGCTGCTACCGGTTTGTTGCTGTCGGCTGGCTTGTCGGTACCGGCCTCGCTGCCACAGCCGACAAGCGCAATCGCCGCCACGGCCATCACGGCGCCGGACATCATCAACTTCTTCATGCTCTCCCCTGGAATAACGGTATGCGAGGGCCGACTGCCGCTCGTCTCGGTGGCGTCAGCACCGTCACATACCCTATCCGCGGGTCGGCCGCATATTCTGAAAAAACTGCTTCAAGTGCTGCATGTCACAACACGTAATTGGCTCCTGGCTAACAGCCCGCACCCTCGGGATTCTCCAGGCAATTATCTGCGTAGTTATTGACCACTGAACGCCAGACGCTGATTGCAACAGGTGCTGAACGGAAATCAGCAGTGTTGGGAATTGGGATCTCTTGGCCGCCATTCACAGAGTAATAACCCCTGAAAGTAGTAGTCAGGAGGATCTGAAAGTCCCCCGTCTGTTGGTAGATGTGGCTCGTCGCCGTCTGCTCGCCCCAACGCTCGAGCGGCACCGGTCCGCCTGGAGTTGTGACCGGGCCAAACCCGCTCCCGTCCCCGTAAGTCCATGCATAGCCCACGGGCTCAACCCTGATAACAACTTCTTGTCCGAGCATATTGAGTTCAAAGATCTGCTCCTGGGCCACAGCGTAGATATTTGTGTTAGCTCCTCTCAGTGTGTGCTCATTCGGTTGGAGTAAGACCTCCCCAGCTATCACCGGCCGTTGCTCAAACTGATGCTGGATTTGCCCCGCGATTTCTTCCATGATGTCCGCAGGCTCATCCGCATACACACAAACATTGCCACCGAATGCGACCCAGTCACTTGTGTCGGTTCCTCGAAGGCCTCGGTACCATTGCACAAGTTGGGGCTGGTCACCTTCTGTGCAGCGCGCGGTACGAGCCACGCATCCAGGTGAGATGTGGGCTTTGTCTTCTAAACACAGAGGCCGAAACTGGTAAGCAAATGGGTCAGTAGATGACGCGTAATTCTCGCTTGACCACACACCCATGCCTG
The DNA here is from genome assembly GCF_059092585.1 of Arthrobacter sp. Y3221160. Taxonomy (NCBI): domain Bacteria; kingdom Bacillati; phylum Actinomycetota; class Actinomycetes; order Micrococcales; family Micrococcaceae; genus Arthrobacter; species Arthrobacter sp. Y3221160. Next base: position 463,046 of record NZ_JBNHHU010000002.1, read on the forward strand.
GGTGGAAATACCACGACGACGCTTGAGCACCACCACTACCCAGCCCAACTCCATCTTTGCGATCCGCCCATACAGTGTCCCCTAAAACCATCAGGCCTATCAATGCGGCAAACAGCGCACCTATTGTCCTGGCTGCGTCTCCTCGAAAATCAGGCATCTCACTAGCTGGCCATCAGTTCAACGACTTCAGCAGTCCACGCGCCACTTGAATAGGTCGCTTCCATCATCAACAGCGAGTCATGTGATTCAGTGGAATTGTTCAAAGTTCCGTCAGGACGATAGAAATCCAACTCTTCCTGTGAAAAGTGCAGAACTATTTGATACCTCTCATCCACTGTCTCCTGAAAGGTAGTTTGAGACGTCAGCAGTTCCACTTTTCCACCGTCAATCCAATGTCCGTCTGACATCCAATCGTCAACGGTTGTCACTACTTGTTGACATATGGTGCACCGCTCACCACTAATGGTATCCAACGGTATGACGTCTCCTGATTCGTATGCGTACGAAACAACGTCGAGCCAGTGCTTACCGAAGGCGGTAAGTCCCTTTTTCGACTTCTCCGAGGCGGCTTTCGGGAGTTTTGGCACCGGCACATTTTCCGCCGGGCCTTCCTCGGTTGCAGGTTTGTAAGTCGGCGCGGGTGACGGGGTTGGAACCGGCGGCGGAGTCTGACTGGCTGGAGTAGAAGTAGCGGACGGAGCGGAGGGCTCGGCCCCGGCAGAGCCGGTGCAGCCCGATAGGGCGAGGGCAGCCGCTGCGAGGAGCGGGGCAAGGACACGGGCAGCGCGCGTTCCTGCTGAGAGTGGTAGCTGCTCGCTCACTCAGACCCCCCGGTGCTGGTCGGCTAGACGCTAGGTGCGTGCCAGTCTAGCCAGACGCCTCCGCGGATGCGGAGGTTTTCCACAGGTTTGGTCTGCAGCACGTCGAAACGTCAGCCGTCCCTTGACAACACTCTCCCTATTCTCGGTGTTGGGAAGGAGAAGCGAGCCGGAGCACCCCGACGAGACACCGACGTCGTTGTTGAGCCGAGGCTAGGCGAAGTTGGCGAGGGTTTGCACCAGAAGTTGGCGTTCCTCAACCTTGATCCGTTCGTGGAGGGATTCTTCAGTGTCGTCGTCGAGCACCGGCACCGCGGCCTGGGCGAGAATGGGTCCCGTATCGACCCCGGAATCGACCAGATGCACTGTCACGCCGGTGATCTTGACCCCGTGGGCAAGGGCATCGCGCACGCCGTGGGCGCCGGGGAACGAGGGCAACAGCGCCGGATGGGTATTGAGCAGCCGCCCCTCGAAGCGGGCAACAAATACGGCGTCGAGGATGCGCATGAACCCTGCCAGCAGCACCACGTCCGGTTGGAAGGCGGCGGTAGCTTCTTCCAACGCCCGGTTCCATTCCGGCCGGGCGGCGAAGTCTCCGGGAGCCACGCTGAACGTCTCAATGCCCGCAGCGGCGGCACGTTCCAGGCCGCGGCAGCCGGGCACGTCGCTGCCCACGGCCACGATCTCGGCGTTCAGGCGACCGTCGCCGATAGCGTCGATGACGGCCTGAAGATTGGTGCCGGAGCCGGAAACGAGGACCACAATGCGCATGGAAGCAACTTTATGCGTCCCTCTCGCCTAGGCTTAAACCCATGTTGCAGAACACGCGCCCGGCGCCGACCGAGGAACAGACCAAGTCGGCGGGGCTTTTCATCCGTGTGCTGCTGCTGCTACTGGCTTCCACGTTCCTGGCGACGGCGCTCCCGCTCCCCTGGAAGGCCGTGGCTCCCGCGCTTGCCGTGGCCAGCATTGTGGTGGCCGTGATCGGACTCGTCAAAGCGGTGCGCGCCGGCCTGCCGGGATCGCTCCGGCTTACCTATGTGCTGGGTGTCGGTGCTGGCGGCTTCTTCCTGCTGACCACGCTGGCGCAAGTGCTTTTCTGGCCGCTGACGGCCGAGTTCGAGGCCTGCAACCAGATGGCCGTTACGCAGTCAGCCCGCGAAGAATGCCTGGCCGCCTATGAAGACGAGCTGCTGAACCTGAACGATCTGCTGAGGCCGTAGGTTACTTCCGGCTGCGGGATTTGGCCGGCTCGCGTTCCAGCCAAGGGGCCACCGCGTAGCCGAGCATCGTGCCGACGGCGACTTCGCCCGCCACCCAGAGGGCGGTCGAGATCGGATCGGGTCCGATCTCCGTCAACCGTCCGATCCCCAGCGAACCGTTGGACAGCCACACCAACCCGGCGGTCACGGCCCCGGCGACAGCACCGACGAACAGGCCCAAAACCACGGTGGAGCCTGATGCGGTGAACCAGCGGGCTTGGATCTTGATGGAGAGCCACTCGTCGAAATGGTTCTCGCCCTCGCGCAGGAACCACCATCCGGCCAGCACCCCGGCAAGCACGGGCAAGGCCAGGGCCGCGAGGCCATAGGACAGCTCCCCCGTGGGCAGCGCCCCCAGCACCGGGAACGCGGGCATCGGGCCCACCGTGGTGGCCAGCGGACCGATTGAACTGCCCGAGCCGATAGCAAAGCCGGCCCCCGAGGACCATGCCAGCGTCCACACCACGAGGTTCGGGACCAGCCCAAGCTGCGCCACCGTGAGCACTGCGCCGCCGATAATGCCCGCGCCGAGCTGTTCGTAAATTTCCACGATTTCGGCCCAGTGCAGTCCGAGATCCACGGCGAGCAGCAAGGCCGAGAGGGACACCGCGGCCGTCACCGCCAGCAGCCCCGCGCGGACCGCCGCCCAGACGTAAGATCCCGCCCAGCGTGAGTGCTGGCTGGTGCGGGCGACCCAGGCCGCTGCATCCACGCCGATCAAGCGCCCCCACGATCCGGCCTCCCGGTACGCGCCGACAATCAGCCCGGCACCGGCGGGCAGCAGCGGGATGAGCGCGCCGGCCACAGTGGAAATATCCACTTCGTCGGTGCGCACCATGTAGGCGGTTGCGGCTCCCGCCGCCGCGTACGTTCCCAGCGCGCCGCCCAGCGCCTGCCACAGTTGGTCGGTGTACGAGGCCCTCGCCAAGCGCCGTCCGGCGCGCCAGGAGAGGAAGAACGGAACGAGCATGAGTCCCAGCGGCACCAGAGATAACGTGCCGCGCAGGGTTTCCGCCGAACTGGAGCCGGTCTGGATGGCCAGTTCCAGCGGGACGCCGTGGATCAGCAGCCATGCCTGGCCTCCGAGCCGCGCCAGCGAATCGAAGCTGCGGTCGTCGAAGCCGTCCGCGAACCACACACCTACCAGCGGCAGCAGCACCAGGATGGCCGAGAGCAGGGCGCACTGAAAGAACTCGAAGACACCCTGCAGCCACAGGGGCATCGGCAGTCCGGCCTGGCCTTCCGGTCGCGACGTGAGTTTCATTGCTTCTATCGTGCCAGCCCGGCTGCCCCTGTCCGTTCAGCGACTCGGTGCCGTGGCAATTGGCACACGGCGCGCTCGAGCGGACCCTGCCGACGCAGCGGGTGCCGGGCTGGGCTTTGGCAGCGGGTTCGAGTCGCTGCAGTTTCCCCGCGCTTGTTGCTGGAGCACCAGCTCACGAGACGTTAGTGTGGGGGCACCCGAAGCAGAGGAGAGCCCCGTGGGCAAGGTGGTCATGTACAGCTCGGTGTCGGTGGATGGCTTCGTCGCGGACGAGGATGACCAGCCCGGACCTCTGTTCGACTGGTTGTCCAACGGCGACGTCCCGTTGGACGAGAGTGGCGAGTTGAACGTGTCGCAGACGTCCTACGACTACACGCGGCCGTACTGGGACCAGATCGGGGTGACACTGGTCGGCCGCCACGTCTTCGACCTGACGGACGGCTGGGACGGGAAGCCTCCGAGCGGGGTCGACCACGTGGTCGTCGTGACGCACCGGCCGGAGCCCGAGGGCTGGGACCCCGAGGCGCCGTTTCACTTCGTCGACGGCGTCGAGGCAGCCATGGCCAAGGCGCAAGAGCTTGCGGGTGACCGCATCATCGAGGTCGCCGCCGGTGACGTCGGTGGCCAGATGCTTGCCGCGGGCCTGGTCGACGAGGTTCGCATGGACGTCGTACCCGTCGTGTTCGGGTCCGGCAAGCGCTACTTCGGGTCGGTCCACGCACAGCACCTGCTGGAGGATCCCGACGTAGTGATTCAGGGCAACCGGGTGCTTCACGTGCGCTATCAAGTGCGCCGCTGATGGGCCTCAACGCCTCTCACCCCGCAGCCACGCTCCCAGCGGCGCGCCGCTCTCCCCCACCGCAACTCGGAACGGCCCGCTTTGTCCGGGAAACTCATACTGCTTCGAGAGTCGGGCTCAACAATGGAATGGGCGGCCGGATGACATTGACATCAATCCGGCCGCCCCGCAGGCGGATATTTGCTCAACGAAAATTCAACGCAGGAAACCAAATTCCGCGGACTCTTTCCGTGGCTCCGCCAGTCTGCAAGAACCGTGTTTCAACGATTCTTTCGGCATCGGCATTCCGTACGCCTCTAGACCGCAGCACCGCAAGGGCTGTCGATTTGAGGGACGGTGTTGGTTACCGGTGTGTTAGCGCTTGCGCCGCTTGGGAACGGTTTCGTTCTCCAGGACCGCCTTTTCGCGCTTTTCGGCACGCTTTTCTTTGATGCTTCTGCCTTGTTTCTTGGCACTCTCGCGTGACGGCGTTTTACCTGACATTCGTGCTCCTCTTTCTCAAGCGGGATGTCTTGCTAAAGACCATACCCGCTTTGGGAAATAAAGCCAGCCCCCTATTCCTGCTCCCCGGAATACCGGAAAAGGCCCGGATTCAGGCCATCAAGTCCGCCAGCCCCTTGGCCAATGCACCCGCAGCTCCCAGAAAGGCAAGCACGACTACTGCGGTCCTGGCGTGCTCGTCCCGCAGCCGCCGTCCGAGCCGTTCGCCGGCAACGATGCCCATGATGATCGAAAGCACAATCACCGCCCACATCCACCAGTCCAACTGCGGCACGCTGCCCGGGTCCACCGCCAGCTTCGCGCCCACGGTGATGATGCACAGCTGCAGGAAGAATGGCTGCAGCGTCGCAGCGAACCGGCGCGGCGGCCAGTGGGACAGAATGGCGTACGCGCTGACGGTGGGGCCACCCACGCCGGCGAGCGCGTTGGTCAGCCCGGAGCCGAAACCCGCGAGCACCTTGGGCAACTGCCCGGAAACGGTGACATCGGCACGGCCCAACACCACCGCCACGGCCAGCCCCGCCATCACCACCCCGCCCACCACGGCGGAGAGCACTGCGGGCGCGACCTGCACCGCAAGCCAGGAACCGAAAACCGTGCCGGCGGCGGCCGGGACGGACAACCACAGCAGCAGGTTCCAGTCAATCTCCTGCCAGACCCGGGGCACGATCAGCCCGCAGGAGACGACGGCGCAAATGTTGATCATCATGATGCCCTCGTGCGGCCCGAGCAGGATCGCCAGGATCGGCGCCACCAGCAGCGCGAACCCGATGCCCGCGATGCGCTGGGCCACCGAACCGAAGAAGATTGCGCCGGTGATCAGCGCCAGGAGTCCCATGGTCACCCGACCACCCTCCCAGAGTGGAGTTAGGCCGCCGTTCACCGACACGATCACACGTGCTTGCCTGCCGGTCGCCGGCCGCGGGCAGGCTGGGCGGTGTGAGGATAGCTATCGTTGCCGAATCGTTCCTTCCGCACATGAACGGGGTCACCCAGTCGCTGTTGCAGGTCATCGCCCACCTGCGCCGCCGCGGCGACGACGTCCTGGTGATCGCACCGGCGTCGTCCTGGCTGGAGGACACCGCCCCGGCCACGGTGGAGGGCTACCCGGTCCACCGCCTGCCGTCCATCCCGCTGCGCGGTTATCCCAACGTGCGGGTGGCGGCCGGAACCGTGGCTCGCCTCCGCCGCGTGCTGGCGGACTTCGGTCCGGACGTGGTCCACGTGGCGTCGCCCTTCATCCTGGGCTGGCGTGCGGTGCAGGCCGCAAAGCAGCTCGGCCTGCCCACGGTCTCCGTCTACCAGACCGAGGTGCCCGCCTACGCGGCCCGCTACGGCGCGCCCTGGCTGCAGGAGCTGCTGTGGCAGCGGGTGGAGAACATTCACAAGGCCTCCACCCTGACCCTGGCGCCGTCGTCGTTCGCCATGGAGCAGTTGCGCGGCCGCGGCATCCGCGTCCACCTGTGGCGCCGCGGCGTGGACACCAGCCGTTTCCATCCGGATAAGCACGACGCCGGCTGGCGGGCGTCCGTGGCGCCGCGCGGCGAACGGATCATCGGCTATGTGGGCCGCCTGGCGGCGGAAAAGCAGGTGGAGGACCTGGCCGTGCTGGCCGACCTAACCGGCACGCGGCTGGTGGTGGTCGGCTCGGGTCCGCTGAAGGAGGAGCTGCAGGAGAGGCTGCCCGGCGCCCACTTCGCCGGTTTCCAGGGCGGCGAAGACCTGGCCCGGCATGTGGCTTCCTTCGACCTCTTTGTCCACCCCGGCGAATCCGAAACGTTCTGCCAAACCATCCAGGAGGCCATGGCCAGCGGCGTGCCCGTCGTCGCTGTGGGCCGCGGCGGCCCGGTGGACCTGGTCGATCCCTCGCGGACCGGCTGGATCTACGAGCCCGGGAGGCTGGACCAACTGCGCGGGTACGTCCAGGATTTGGTGGGCGACGACACCAAGCGCCGCGCGCTGGGCAGGGCCGCCTTCGACTCGGTGCAGGGCCGCACCTGGCCGGTGCTCTGCGAGCAGCTGGTGGACTATTACCGGCTGGCCATCCGGGTCAAGCGCCGCGCCCTTAACCTCGAAGCCCGCGGCGTGCTCGGCTTTCTCACCGGGTGAAAGCTTCAGCCCGGCCCGGACCGGTGGACCCCCTCCCTGCCTCGACTAGGATGTGGCCATGCCAACAGAAACCGGTTCCGTCCCGCCCGACAGTGGCTCCTCCCTGCGACAGGAGCAGCGCGTGCCGACCGGACAGGAGCAGCGCGCTTCGGCCGGGCAGTCCGTGCCGGAGCGGCTGGCCGAGCAGTTCAAGTCCCTGGGTGTCGCCCGGACCTACGGAGAACCGCTGCAGGTGGGCGGCGACACCGTGGTGCCCGTGGCCATGGTCCAGTACGGATTCGGCGGCGGCGACTCCGGGGGAGCTGCCGGCGGAGGCGGCGGCGGGATGGCCGTTCCACTCGGCGCCTACATCGGCAACGGCACCGGACCCGCCACGTTCCGGCCAAACACGGTTGCGTTGTTCACCGTGCTGATCCCCCTGGTCTGGATCACCGGGCGGGCCCTGGCCCGCGTGGTCCGGGCCGCCAAGAAGTAGGCAGCGCCGGCCAGGGACAACGGCGCGGAAGCCGGTGCAGGCCGCGAGAACCGTGCCCGGCAAGCTTCCCTCCAAGAGCCCGCTCCCGCCTTGGCGGACCCTGCGTCGGGACCCTAGCGGACACTGCGGCGGGACCGTAGGCTCGAACATGACAGCCACCTACCGGAGAAGGACAGTCCCGATGAAACTGAGCCATATTCCCCTGCGCCTTTCCACCGGCGCGTTCATCCTCAACTCCGGTCTGGGCAAGCGGAACCTGGACCGAGACAGTGCCGCGGCGATGCAGGAAATGGGCAGCCGCGCGATCCCCCAGTTAAAGGAAATGGAACCCGAGAAGTTCGGCAAGCTGCTCGCGTACGGCGAGACCGCCCTCGGCGCCGCCCTGCTGCTGCCGTTCGTGCCCAGCCGGCTGGCCGGCCTGGGGCTGGCCGCATTCTCCGGTTCGCTGCTGGCCATGTACTTCAACACCCCCCACATGACCACCGAAGGCGGCGTCCGCCCCAGCTCCGAGGGCACCCCCGTGGCCAAGGACGTCTGGCTGCTCGGCATCGCGCTGGCGCTGATCCTGGACACGAAGGACAAGAAGCCGAAGGTCCTCACCACCCTGTAACTTCCGCGGCGCAGGACGACGGCGGAGCGTCCCCTCCGGCGTCGTCCTCCCCGTCCCCAGCGCCAGCGGCAGGTGCCGGACGCCGGTTTCAGCGTGAGATGATGGAAGCCATGGCCGCTCTCACTTTTCCGCTGGTTGACGTCAGCGAAATCATCCGGCTGGTGGGCGGCGCCGCCTTTGCGCGCGGCAAGATCTACGCCTCCGACGGCTCCGTTGCAGAACCCGTATGGGACCCCTCCGTCCGGCTGCTGACCGCCAAGGTCATTGGCACCGCCGCCCTGCCGTACCGCTGCCGGATTTACCTGGAAACCGGCAAGAGCGGGCAGTGGCGCCCGGCATCGTCCTCCTGCAGTTGCCCGGTGGGCGACGACTGCAAGCACGTGGCCGCGGTGCTCTTGGCCAGCAACAGCCAGCACCTCATCTCCAGCCAGGCCTTCGCGCGCGAGCCGGAACCGGCACCGGCCGGCTGGCAGGACTCGTTGGAGGGGCTGATCGGCGGAACGCCGGACCCCGCCCGGCAGGATACCGGCAAGCCGTCAAAGGCCAAGGCGAAAAGTACGTCTCCGCTCGGACTGCAGTTCGACCTCCTGGAACCCGGACGGCGGCAGGACCGCCAGTACCGGCCCTCGGGCCTCTCCCTGCCGCAGGCCTCCGCGCCGGGCCCGAACTGGACGCGCAAGGCCGGGAACCGGCTGCGCGTCGGGGTCCGTCCCGTGCTGCAGAACGAGACCGGGCGATGGATCCGCAGCAAGCTGCGCTGGAACACCATCAGCTACAAGACCTACGGCCTGCCGCTGGACCCCGAACAGCACCGCTGGTTCAGCCAGTTTGCACCGCTGCACCGGGCCACCGGCCTCACCTACTTCGGCGAAGACAACGACTGGCTCTTCCTCGACGAGTTCAGCAGCCCGCTCTTGTGGGAACTCTTCGCCGAGGCCAAGCGGCTGGGCATCGCCCTGATCGGCGCCAAGGCCGACACCGTCGTCGAGGTCCGGGAACAGGCCGTGATCGGCCTGGACGCCCACCGCGACGGCCCGGCCGACGCTTACGCTGACGCCGCCACTCCGGAAGCCGCCGCGGAAGCCCCCGCGGCCGAAGCCGCGGCGGAAGCCCCCACCCCGGAGACCGGCGGGGAGACCGGCCCCGCGACCGGCGACCTGGTCCTCACGCCGTCGCTGCGGATCGACGGGCGGGAACTGCCCACCGGGACGGCGGGCATCGTCGGCACGCACGGCGTCTACCACTACGCCGTCGACGGACAGACCGTCATCACGCTGGCCCCGACCGGGCATCCGGTGACCGACCAGGAAGCGAACCTGCTGCTCTCCGGCACCCCCCTGAAGGTGCCGGCCGCCGACGTCGAGCAATTCATGGAGCGCTACTACCCCGTGCTCAGCCAGCGCATCGACGTCGTCAGCAGCGACGGTTCGGTGAGCTTCCCGGAGATCGTCCCCCCGGAGCTCGTGCTGACCGCCTCCTACCGAAAAGGCAACGTGCTGCAGCTCGGCTGGCACCTCGAGTATCGCCACGGGGACAAGCCGCTGCGCCTGCCGGTCGACGAGCAGCCCGACGGCAGCCACTACCGCGATCTGTCGGCCGAGCAGGACCTGCTGGAGGCGGCCGAGGCGGTGCCGGGCGTGGGCACGACGGCGGCGCGCACCCTCCGGGACATGGCCACCGTGGATTTCACCCGCTACGCGCTGCCGGCGCTCGAACAGCTCGACGGCGTGCGCGTGGATATTGTCGGCGACAAGCCCGACTACCAGGAACTCACCGAGGCACCCGAGCTGACCATCAGCACGGTGGAGACCGACGAGAGCGACTGGTTCGACCTGGGCGTCATGGTCCGCGTGGCCGGCCGCACCGTCCCGTTCGGGAACATCTTCAAGGCCCTGGCCCGCGGCCAGACGCGGCTGTTGCTGGTGGACAAGTCCTACCTGTCGCTGGAGCAGCCGGTCTTCGACCGGCTCCGCCAGCTCGTGGACGAAGCCCGCCACATGCAGGACCGGGAATCGGGCGAACAGCTGCAGATCAGCCGCTACCAGGCGTCCCTCTGGGAGGACCTTGAGGAAGTCGCCACCGAAACGGTGCAGGCGCGTACCTGGCGCGAATCGGTGCAGGGGCTGCTGGAACTGGAAACAGTCGAGCAGACCCCGCTGCCGGCCGGCCTGCACGCCGACCTCCGCCCCTACCAGGCCGAAGGCTTCAACTGGCTCGCCTTCCTCTGGCGGCACCGGTTGGGCGGCGTGCTGGCGGACGACATGGGACTGGGCAAGACGCTGCAGACCCTGGCCCTGCTGCTGCATGCCAAACAGCAGGGCGACCCGGCCAACGCCCGGCCGTTCCTGGTCGTGGCACCCACCTCGGTGGTGTCCAACTGGGTCAACGAGAGCCGGCGCTTCGCCCCCGACCTCCGGGTCGAGAGCATCACCGACACCCAGGGCCGCGGCCGGCCGCTGTCCGAGATCGCGGCGGACACCGACGTCATCGTCACGTCCTACACGCTGTTCCGGCTGGATTTCGACACCTACAAGGAGATGGACTGGGCCGGGCTGATCCTGGATGAAGCCCAGTTCGTCAAGAACCGCGCCACCAAGGTCCATCAGTGCGCCCGCGATCTGCACGCGCCCTTCAAGATGGCCATCACCGGCACGCCCATGGAGAACAACCTCATGGAGCTCTGGTCCATCTTCTCCATCGTCGCGCCCGGGCTCTTCCCGTCCGCGGTCCGGTTTGTGGACCAGTACCAGCGGCCGATCGAACGCAGCCAGGACAAGGAGCTGCTGCAGAAACTGCGCCACCGGATCAAACCGCTGATGATGCGCCGCAGCAAGGAGGCCGTGGCCGACGACCTGCCGGAGAAGCAGGAGCAGATCCTCGAGGTGGAGCTGACGCCCAAGCACCGGCGGATCTACGACACGCACCTGCAGCGCGAACGGCAGAAGGTGCTGCGGCTGGTCGAGGACATGGACAAGAACCGGTTCACGATCTTCCAGTCGCTGACCCTGTTGCGGCTCCTGAGCCTGGATCCCTCGCTGGTGGATCCGAAATACTCGTCGGTCCCCTCCAGCAAGCTGGGCGTCCTGTTCGAGCAACTCGAAGACGTCCTCGGCGAGGGGCATCGGGCGCTGATCTTCAGCCAGTTCACCAGCTACCTCAAGAAGACCGCCCAGCAGTTGGACGCGGCCGGCATCGAGTACTGCTATCTGGACGGCTCCACCCGCCGCCGCGCCGACGTCATCGACACGTTCAAGAACGGCAACGCGCCGGTGTTCCTGATCAGCCTCAAGGCCGGCGGCTTCGGCCTGAACCTCACCGAGGCCGACTACTGTTTCCTGCTGGACCCCTGGTGGAACCCGGCCACCGAGGCCCAGGCCGTGGACCGCACGCACCGGATCGGCCAGACCAAGAACGTCATGGTCTACCGGATGGTGGCCCGCGGGACGATCGAAGAGAAGGTCATGGCCCTGAAGGAACGCAAGGCCAAACTGATCGCCTCGGTGCTCGAAGACGATGCGATGTTCTCCTCCAAACTCACTGCCACCGACATCCGCGGGCTGTTCGGCGAGTAGCCAGCACCCGGCAGCACCTCAGTGCCTACTGCGTTTTGAGTGCCTCAGCGCCTACTGCGTCTTGATTTGCAGCAGCCGCCAGCCTTCGGGCACCTGCGCTTCGATCGCGGCCTTGGCTTCGGCATACGTGTCACCCTCGGCCGACAACTCCTTGGTTTCCACCGGCTGAATGATTCCCACAACTTTGACCACGGACTAAAGATATCCCCGCCCGCCCGGGCACCGCGGGATGCTGCGTGGTGCTTCCGCTCACGCCCGCCGGCCGGAGTGCGGGCCAGCCGAGTACGCGCCGCCCGCTCACGCCGGCCCGGCCCTTCCCCCCAAGCGCCGGGTCGCGCCGACCCGCCCTCCCCATGGACGGTGGGGCCGCCAGAGGCTTCGCTCACGCCAAACGTTTCCTCCCCGGGCAAGTCACCTGCCTCCAGCATGCCGGCGCCAGACCAGGTCCAGGCCCGCGTGGGCGCAGTCTATGTTCCAGTCCGTGTACCCCACGCCGAGCGCGTCCGGATGGTCGGAGGCGAACACCACCACCCCCGGGTAGTCCCGGATGAACTCCGCCAGCATGTCGATTCCCTGCCGGTCCAGATCGGCGTCGAGCCGGTTCAGGACCAGCAGCGGCGGATCGCCCAGCGAGGCCCTCGCCAGCATCAGCCGGGCCAGCTCGGAGGTGGTCAACGGTTCGCCGCCGCGCTTGAGCTGGGTCTCCTCGCCCCGCTCCAATTGCCCGATGCGGCCGGCGAGGCCGACGCGTTCCAGGGCCGCCGATCCGTCGTCCGGCGGGAGGTCGGGCCGGCGGTACCGCACGCTGCGGGCGATCGAGCCGCGCTCCACGTACATGCCCGCGGCGGCGTAGCCCACCAGTTTTCGGCGGGTGCGGCTGCCGCTTTCCAGCAGGTGCCGGCCGCCCACCATGGCCACCGCGTGCGGGTCGCTGCGGATCCCGACCAGTGTCTCCAGTGCCCTGGTCCCGGCCGCCGGATCGGCGGTACGGATTCGGATCCGCGCGCCAGCGCCGGCCGACAAGGGCGGCACCGGGCAGTTCCGGCAGGCGGCCAGGCCCTCCACCAGCACGGCCCCGCCGTCGCGGGAAACCGCCGGGACGGTTGCCTCCGCCGCTGCGCCGGACGCTGCCGTCCCAGTCGCGGCCCCCTCACTGGTTCCGGACCGGGCTGCCGGGCGCCGTGGTCGAGCATCCCGCGCCGCGGCGGCCACCGCGAGGGCCGGACCGAGAATGCGCCGCGCGGCCCGGAAGTTCTGCCGGTATTCCACCACCCGACCCAGGTCCGTGACGGGCGCGGAGATCATCCCCACAATGGTCAGCCCGGCGGCGATGCTCGCAGTGGGCACCGCCTGCCAGGTTCCGACCGCGGCCACGGCGGCGCCGGCGAGCGAGGCGGCTGCGGCCGCCGCCCCGCGGATGTAACCGGCGGCAGCGGCGCGGTGCACGGCCGCGTCCACCACCTTCCGCCCGGCCTTGTCGATCTGCCTGACCTCCCGGTCCTCGCCGCCGGCGGCACGGATGGTGCCGGCGGCAATCACCGTGTCGGCGAGCCGGGCGGCCAGCCGCCCCCGGTGGCGGCGCAAGGCGCCGGCGCGCCGGAACGCCGGCCGGGACAGCAGTGCGAGGCCGGCGGCCAGCAGCACCAGGGGAACGACGACGGCGAACGCCAGCACCGGGGACAGGAACCACAGTGCCACCGTGGTTCCCGCGATCAGCGGGATGCCGACCGCCAGCGGCGCGATGCCCAGCGCGATCCAGTTCCGGACGCTGGAGAGGTCGTTGGTACTGCGCGCGATGGTCACCCCCGGCGACGGTCCGCGGTCGGTGGCCAGGGCGGAGGCCACCAGTCCCTTGCGGATCTCGTGGATGTAGTCCTGCCCTAGCTGCTCGGCCAGGACGCGCTCGAGGGCCCGTAGGCCGCCCAGCCCCAGCGCCGCTGCAGCCAGGCCGAGGGCGGGCGGCAAGATGCCGGCAGCATCCGGCGCGTTGCCGCCGAGCAGCCGGGTCATCAGCAGAGCGCTCGCCCCGGCGGCCGCGGCCATCAGCAGGCCGGTCCCCAGCAGGGCCGCCATCAGCCAGCGGCGCCGGCCGCGCAGCAGCTGAGGCAGCCGCCCGTCGGCCGGCGGCGGATCTTCCCGCGGTGAGTCCGCCCGATTCCGTGCGGCCGGCGCGGCCTTGGCCACCCGGGCCGCCACTGTTACCTCCGCTCCGGCAGCAGCTGCAGGGCCGTCGCCGGGTCGCACAGGTCGTAGGTGTTGATCACCGGGGCATCAATGACGCCGGCTGCTTCCCGGGCGGCCAGCGGCGAGGCGGTCAGCAGGCCGGAGACGGCGGGCACGCTGACGCCGGCATCGCGCAGGACGGCCACGCCGGCGGTGGCGCCCAGGGCGTCGGCCGCGGAAAACACCACGTGGTCCACGGCGGCATGGAAGACCGGGTCGGCCAGCAGCCGGGCCGTTTCGCCCTGATAGACGCCGTCGGCAATTTCCACCACCACCACGTCGGTCTCGGAAGTGGTCAGCGCGTCGATCAGGCTGGTGAGCAGGCCGCGCACGCGCTCGTAGTCCAGCAGGTAGGTGGTCGGGAAGCCGAAGTCGGTGAAGTCGAGCACTTTCGCGGCTCCGGCATCGGCGAACAGCAGCGGGTCGTTGCCGGCGCCGGTGCCGGTGGCCTTTCCCGCGGACACGTGCAGGCCGGCCGCGGTCAGGCCCTTGACCAGGCAGCCAAGCGTGGTCGACTTGCCGGAGTTCATGGACGTGCCGAGCACCGCAATAACCGGCGGCCGTCCCGGCAGCGCGGTGCCGGCACCGATCGAGTGCGGCGCCAGGTCGGCCAGGTTGACCGCGCGCCCGTCCCGTGCCAGCAGGCCGATGGGCTGGATGCGGGTGGCCATGTCGATGCCGGCGTGCTGTTCCAGCACCCGCGCCGCCAGTCCGCCGCCGGCCACCAGCGAGCATTCCGACAGGTCGGCGGGTACAACCGCCAGGAACTGGTCCGGCGCGTACCGGTTGCCGTAGGCCACCAGGATCTCGTCGCCGACGAACATTGCCTGCCGCCGTGAGGCCGGGCTCTCCAAGCGGGTGTGCTTGCCGATCTCGACGACCCGGGCCAGCACCACGTCGCCGGCGGCCGGGGCGGCCTGGAGCAATTGGTAGCCGGTGGCGTCGAGGCAGAGACGCTCGGCCAGGAACCGAGTGGTGTACGCCTTCTTGGCCCGGCGCAGCCGCTGCGGGTCCACCGGAGCGGCCGCCGGGCCGAAAAGCTCCTCGGCCGCACCGACGGCCGATGCGGCAACGGAGAAAACCTCCGCCGCCGCGCCGGCCGCCGGTGCTGCAGGGGTTCCTAGTGCTTCGAGTCCTGTTGTTCCAGCGGTGCCTGCGGGGAGATCTGTGATGGTCATGGCCTGCTCCTTGGTTGTTGGGTCCGTCAGGAATGAGTCAACACATCCGCAATGAAACGAACATGACAGCCGCATGAGGGCTTTCTCATGAACCGTTTACCCTGCCGTCACCCGCGCTCCCCATGCCGTTCAGCCTGCCGCGCTTGGAAGTTCCCCCGCCTTCCGGAAGCCGCATCCGAGCCGGCGCGCACCGCCGCCGGGCTATGGTTGATCAGGGGACAAGTCACTGCGGGAACCGTCCCATCCACCGGGCAAAAAAGGGGAAAAGTGCTGGCACTGGTACGTCACGGGCAGACCGACTGGAACGCTGAGGGCCGGCTGCAGGGGCATACGGATGTGCCGCTCAACAGCGTGGGCAGACGGCAGGCGCTGGACGCCGGCGGCTGGCTCGCCGAGAGCGATTGGAACGTCATCGTGTCCTCGCCGTTGGGCCGCGCGATGGAGACCGCCCGCCTTATCGGCAGCCGGGTGGGGCTGGAGTTGGCGGAAACCGTGCCGGACCTCTCGGAGCGCGACTACCGCGGAATCGAAGGCACCGTGCTGCGCGGCCTGGAACGGCCGGAGATCGACGCGCTCATGCGGCAGGCCGAGCCCGAACGCGAGGTGGCCGCGCGCGGCGTAGCCGGCCTGCAGGAAGTGCTCCGCACCTACCCGGGCCGCAACATCATCGTGGTGGCCCACGGCACGATCCTGCGGCTCACGCTGAATCTCCTCCACGGCACGCCGCGGGGCTACATCGCCAACGGTGAGACCGTGCGATTGGATCCCGACCTGGTGCTCGGCTACCGGGCGGACCCGGACCAACTGGCCGCCGCGCGCTTCTGACCGGACCGGTGCTCGGGTTCCGGCCGCCAAACGGTGACCGGGCCGAACGGGTGATGGGGGCGGGCCACCAGCTGCCGTGGAGCGGCCAGGTTCCTAGCTCCCGTCCAGGTGCCGGTGCAGGACGGCCGCCGCATGCGCGGACAGTTCCTCCCGCGGTGCGCACCAGTCCACCCAGCGGTGCAGGAAGGCGGTCACCTCGCCCGGGTCAACCGGCTCCAGTCCCCCTTCGGCCAGCACGGTTTCGCTGATCAGATCCAGCTTGACCGGGCTCACCCGGGTGAGGCGTCCGCCGTCGTAGTCCCAGCCGTAGCCGAGAACCAGGTTCAGCATGGCGCGTTCGGCGGGCGAATCGCGCCCGGTCTCCCGCACATAGCGGGCGGCCGTCTCCTCGATTTCCTCCTGGCGGAGCGCCTCGAGTTCTTCTTCCCGGACAGGCCCTGGTTCACCGCCGCCGGACGGCAGCGCGCCGGCGGCGGGCGCGTCGGCGGCCTCGGCCCCGGTGCCCGCCACAGTTGTCCCCGCCACTGCCCCTGCCCCCGCCTCGGCGTCGTCGAGCTCGGCATAGTCCTCGTCGGAGAGCCAGTCTTCGCTCTCGTCCTCGGTGTCGTCCGCGAGCTCGATGATCGTCCGCAGCCACGCCTGGGCCACCCAGCGGCGCGCACCGAAGTCCTCGTCCACCATGTGCTCCGGCAGGTCCGTCGAGGCATCCAGTCCTTCCCAGGCGTCCAGCGCGGCGCCGGTCAGGTCTGCGTCCGCGTCGAGCACCAGCCCGGCTTCCTGGGCGTCCGCGTTCAGGTCTTTGAGCGCGGCGGCCGGATCGTCCACGAGCCCGGTTTCCATCACCGTGCCGCCGAAGATGTTGCCGTCCAGCAGTGCCAGCAGCCCCACCTTCTCGGTGCCGGTGGTGAATTCGAAGAGCATGTTGGCTTCGTCGCCGAAGACGTCCGCATAACGGTGCAGGGCCGTCACGGCCACCGGATGCTTGGCCCATTCCGGCTCGGTGAACCCGTCGGCCACCAGCCGGTCGGCCAGGGTTTCGGCGTCGCGGCGCATGTCCGGACGATCGATCAGGAAGGCCAGCGCGCGCAGCATCGGCACGGTCCCGGGGCCGGTTCGGTCCTCGGCCAAATCCAGCCAGGCGTAAAACAACTCATGACGGCGCTGCTGGCCGGATGCGTCGGCCGTGTCCCACAGGTCCAGCAGGTAACCGGCCAAGGAATGGGCGTCGATGGGGCTGGGCGAGTCCAGTGTGTCGGCGAACGGCCCTTCCAACTCGCGGTAGAGCTCCAGCAGCGGGTCGCCGGCCGGCCCGCCCTGCCGGCCACCGAACCGGCTGTTCTTCAGCTTTTTCGGCTTGCGCTTGCGGCTCACAGGGCTCATGGCACGAGTGTGCCACGACCGCCGCCGCGAAGGTACCACCGGGCGGGCCCACGGCCGCGGCGCGTATCGGCTCACAGGCCGCGCATTCCGCAGAGGACCCGTGCGGAACGTCCGCCCCGGATGTAAGACTGGCCGCATGCCGTTTTACCAGGACCCCTCCGCCACCGAAGCGCTGACGGCCATTCCCCTGGTCCAGCGCACCAAGAGATGCTTCCAGCTCGCGGCGCCGATTTTCTACCGGGCGGAAACAACCTCCCCCGTGGTCCGGATCGAGGCGCACGATCTCTCCGCCGGGCTCGAGCACAATTCCACCGACCTGGCGTCGGTGCCCACCTGGATGTGGGGACTCATCGCCAGCTACGGACGGCAGACCGCTCCGGCCCTGCTTCACGACCAGCGCACGACGATGTGTTCCAGCATGCCGGGCGACCAGGCGCTGCAGCTGCGCCGCATCTACGACGAGGAATTCCGCCGCGCACTGCTGGACACCGGGGTGGCCGCCTTGCGCGCCCGGCTCATGTGGGCGGTGGTGACGGTCCAGGCTTACCTTCAGCATGGCGGCGCCCGCGGCCGGCTGCTGACGGCGTCCGTCGGGGCAGGTGCCGTCGGGCTGCTGGCCGGCGCCGTGCTCGCGACAACCGGCGCCGGCCTGCTGCCCCTGGCCGCGGCTGTCCTCCTGACCGGCGCCCTCTGTTTGGCTTGGAGCCGCGACTGGGCGGTGGTCGCCGTCCTGGCTCCGGCGTTCGCGTTGTTCTCGCCCGTGCTGGCCGCAGCCGCCGCCGGGGCCCTGCTGCTCTGGGTCTGCGAAACGGCGTGGTGGGCAGCGGGCAAACCCTTCGCAAAGCGCCCCGATCCGCCACCCGTCGTCGGACCCTTGGCCCGGACAACTCAACCGTGAGCCCCGGCGGTATTTCCGGGTTCCCGGGCGCGCTCCTAGGCCGGCTTCCCTGCCCGGAACCGGTGCCGGCCAGCCCCCCGAAAGCGCCGGTTTGGTTTGATTGGCAAAACCAAACGGAAACGGCTAAACTTGAGGCATGCCCGCCAACTCCCGCAAACAGCCCGATCCGGGCGTCATGATCCGTGACGCCGTGGCTCAAGTGGTGCGCTGGGCATCCCATGCGGAGACGCGAAAACAGCTGTTCGACCCGCGCGAGGTTGGCCTGACGCCCACCGACGTGGCCTTGCTCGAGTACATCGACGACAACGGCCCCGTCCGGGTCTCGGAACTGGCCTCGCAGCAGGGCGTGGACAAATCCACCATGACCCCGCAGGTCCGCCGCCTGGAGGACAAAGGGCTGGTAGACAAACAGTCCGATCCGGACGACGGCCGGGCCACCCTGGTGACGGCGTCCACGGCCGGACGGCGGATGCACCGGAACATCGGCAAGGCCGGCGCGGCCGTCGTCGATGAAATCCTGGCGGATTGGTCCGACGAAGACCGCGAAGCTTTTGCCCAATTCTTTACCCGCTTCGCCGAGCAACTGCTGCGCGGTGAAGCGTCCACCCGAAGCGACTCAGAAAGGAACACGACCGGCGATGTCATCGAAGGCTCTTGAGCAAGGTGGCAAACACGATCTGCATACGCTTTCTACACGGTTGACCGCAACCCGGCAGCTGCTGACCCAGAAAGTACGTACCGCCGGTTTGCTGTTCCC
Source organism: Arthrobacter sp. Y3221160 (assembly GCF_059092585.1). NCBI lineage: Bacteria > Bacillati > Actinomycetota > Actinomycetes > Micrococcales > Micrococcaceae > Arthrobacter > Arthrobacter sp. Y3221160. The sequence goes on from NZ_JBNHHU010000002.1 coordinate 481,717, forward strand.
GCTGCTGACCCTGGCCGGTACGGCCGTGTTCTGGTCCATCGTCTGGCTGCTGGACACCGCCCCCGTCCACGCCCTCTCCCCCGTCAACGCGTTGCTGCGTATCTACGGCACCGGGATCGCGGTGATCGCCACGATGGTCATTGTCGGCGCCTCCGTCTGGCTGATCGTCAAGCGGTTGGGCTACGCCGACAGGTTCACCGAGGTTCTGTTCGAGCATGCCGACGACATCGGGCCGGTTCCGGCCGCGTCCGGCAGCCTGGCACGGAGCGCCACTGGGCCGGCGGCCGGCAGCACCATGTCCCCGGCGGCCAGCAGCGCCTTCGCTGCGCTGCCGTCCGCGGCTCCCCGACTGCAGCTTGAGGCCGCACGCACCGACGCCGATGCGCGGCCGGTCTACGCACTCGCTGCCCCCACGGCGCAAGCCGAAGCCATGCCCGGCGCCCCGGCTGCGGCGGCACCGGGCGGGGAAAGGCCTGCCGTCGCCGAAAACCGGGCGGCAGACCCAGCGACGGGATCGGCCTGCACCGCCCCGCCGCTGGCCAAGGGCAACCCGCTCAAGAAGGGCAAAGGCCGCCGGAAGTAGCGGCCCCACCATCCAATGGCCGGCGTCAGCGAACGGGCGCCGGCCATTATTCTTGCCACACGCCGCCCGCTGCCCGCGCTCGGGCGGAGCTTCGCGGTTGCCGGTCAGCCCCGGGACGGATCCAGCTGGGCGGCGGCCGCCGCCTGGAGGTCCGGGTCGCCGGTGGCCATGGCATACAACCCGTAGTTGATCGGACCGGCCGAAACCAGTTCGGCACAATGCTCGGCCAGCCGCTGCGGCACCCGGCCGCCCGCTTCCCGGAAGGTCCGCACGGTCATTTCGAAGGCCTCGGGCGTGGACATCATGTAGTGCAGGCTGAAGTCCAGGGCCGGATCCCCCACCCTGGCGCTCGTCCAGTCCAGCACCGACCGGATCTCGGCGTTCTCGTCCAGCAGCAGGTGGGCCGGGTACAGCTCGCCGTGGCTGAAAGCGGTGAAGTCCGGCCAATAGCTGTCGTCGCCCAGCCAGGCGTCCCACCGTCGCAGCAGGTCCGCCGCCACCCGGAACTCCGATCTCACTTTGTCCAGGTTGGTTCGCATCTCTTGACGGACCTCGGCAGCCGTCAAAGCCGGAATGCCGGCCTGCCGCGCCTCGTCCGCGCTGATGCGCTGCAGCTGGGCGATCAGCCGTCCCAACGACGCGCAGTAGGCGGGAGACTCGCGGTCGAAGTGCCAGACGGGCTCCCCGTCCTCGAGCGTCAGGCCCGGCTCGCCCGGCAGTTCGGGGTAGGCGACCAGGCCACGGTTCCGGATCCGCCAGTCCGGCACCGCGGCGGAAATCCTGTTCTTGACCAGGTTCAGGATGCTGGCCTCGTCGGCCATCTTCGATGCGACGTCAGGCCGCCGCGGGATCCTGAGCACCCACTTCTTGCCGTCATGGGCGGTGGCATAGGCCACCAGGTAGTCCAGCCCTGCTTCGTTGAACCGGACGGAGCGTGGATCGATGGCCAGCCCGTTTTGTGCGGCGAGGTCCGCGACGGAGTCCGGCGTGTAGTCGTGCGCTGCGCTCATGGATACCTCCGGTCGGCTGTGTGCCACTGTAGCCACAAGCCCGCGCGGAGGCCATGCCAGCCCGCCACGGCGCCTGCCCGGCCCTTAATGCCCCCGCCGTACCGCCGCCATCACTGCGGCAAGCACGACGGCGGTACTGCGGCTAGCACGACGGCGGTGCCCCGCCCCGCGTGGGGAGGCACCGCCGTCGACGGTTCCCGGAGGACGGCCGTCCTCTTCGGTCAGCCGCGGTCCGCCACGTCGTCGGCTGCCACTCCCTGGCGCAGGGTGGCGCCGCGGAAGAACTCCGGGTTGCGCCGGTACATGAGCACCATCAGCACCGCCCCGAGCAGGATCACGCCGCAGCCGAGCACAAATACCAGGCCCAGGCCGCCGATCGAAGAACCGGAGCCGTAGGCAGGATCCATCGAGTCCACGGCCGTCTGCACGAACAACACCAGCAGGATGACCCCTCCCAGCAGCGGCGCCAGGAACTTGAGCCCGAAGCCGCGCAGCGAGGCGAAGGCATCGGCCCGGAAGTACCAGACGCACGCCAGGGCGGTGACGCCGTAGTAGAAGCAGATCATCATGCCCAGCGCGGTGATGGTGTCCCACAGCGCGTTCTCGGACATGATCCGGGTGACGGTGTAGAAGCCGCCGGCAGCCACCGCGGCCGCGACGGTGGCGTAGCTGGGCGACTTGAACCTCGGGCTGATCGTGGCGTAACCGGCCGGCAGCGCCCGGTAGTGGCCCATGGCGAGCATGGTCCGGGCGGGCGAGACGAAGGTGGACTGCAGCGACGCGGCCGAACTGCTCAGCACGGCCAGGGACATCAGGATGGCGAACGGTCCCATCACCGGACCGGCGAGCGTGGCGAAGATGCTCTCCTGGTTCTCCGGGTTGCCGGCGCCCAGGCCCTCGGTGCCCACGCCGGCGTAGGCCAGCACGGCCAGTGCCACGGTCATGTAGATCACGACGATGACCATGATGGTTGCCGCGGCGGCACGGCCCGGCGTCTTTTCCGGGTCTTTCGTCTCCTCGTTCATGGTGAGGGTGACGTCCCAGCCCCAGAAGATGAAGATGGACAGCGAGATGCCGGCTGCGAAGGCCGAGAAGGATTCGACGCCGAACGGGTTGAACCAGTCGGCGGAGATCTCCAGCGCGTCGAACGCGGTGCCTCCCGCCACGTGGCCGAAGGCGGCCACGGCGAACCAGACGAGCACCACCACCTGGAACGCCACCAGCACGTACTGGAAGGTCTTGGTGGTTTCCATGCCCCGGTACGAGATCCAGCAGGCCAGTCCGATGAAGATCCAGGTGGTGGCGATGTTCAGCGGCAGGTTGTTGGTCAGGTCGGCGAGCGCTGCGTTGCCGGTGAGCTGGGCGAGCATCAGGTAGAAGAAGTCGACCGCCACCGCCGCCAGGTTGGAGAGCACGATCACCGTTGCGGCGATCAGGCCCCAGCCGCCCATCCAGCCCACCCAGGGACCGAAGGCACGGGTGGCCCAGGTGAAGGACGTGCCGGAATCCGGCATGGCGTTGTTCAGTTCCCGGTAGCCGAGGGCCACCAGCAGCATCGGGATGAAGCCCACCAGGAAAATCGCCGGCAGGTGCACGCCGACCTCGGCGATGGTGGGGCCGAGCGCCCCGGTCAGCGTGTACGCCGGGGCAATGCAGGAGACGCCGATGACGACGGCGCCGAGCAGGCCGACCGAACCGGATTTCAGGCCCTTCCGGCTCAGTCCGCCCGCGGTACGCCCGGGCTTGGTGATGGTAGTGGTCATGGTCATGCCTCCTTGCGGCCGGCGCCGTCGGAATCTTCAGGCCCCGTGGGCTCGCCGGGATCTTCGGTAAGTTGTGGGGCGCCCAGGTAGCCGCGCGGGACCACCACCATGGGCACCGGCAGCGCGCGCAGCACCTTGCTGGCCGTCGCCCCGAGGAACATGCGGTTGTGCGGCGCCAGCCGGCTGGAGCCGATCAGCATCACTTCGCCGTCGTCCCACTCCAGCGCGTCGATGGCGTCTTCGATCGAGCGGCCCTCAGCGACGCCGGCGGTCACCCGGCCGGGCAGCACCGCTTCTGCCTCTGCCAGCCGTTCCTTCACGTGGGTTTCGGCGCGGGATACCGCGTCCGCGTCGGAGGAATCCAGCGGCACCAGCGAGAGCAGCCGCAGGTCCAGGTCCCGCCGATGGCCGGCATTCAAGGCGACCTGCATGACCTCGTCCGCCCCGGCCCGGTTGCCGATGCCCACCGTGATCCGCGAGACGGAGTCGGTGCGCCGGTAGCCGCGCGGCGCCAACGCCACGGGGACCGTGGACGCGTGGAGCAGTCCACTGGCGACGGTGCCGACGCTGAAGCGGCGGAAAACACTGTTGCGCCCGGCACCGATCACGATCAGCGCCGCGCCGAATTCCTCGGCCGCGGCAATCAGGCCCTCGGCGTTGGAGTTGGCGGGGCGAACATGGGCGCGGGCCGGAACGTCGTCGGGCACCAGGTCCAGTCCCTCGGCCAGCCACTGCCGGATTTGGTCGGAGAGGATCCCGCCGAAGCCCGATTCGGGCCGCGGATAGGCGCCCGAGTAGGGCGAGGATTCGGGCAGCACCATGACCAGGTCGAGGCTGCCACCCTGCCGGCGCGCCAGCGCCGTCGCGAGGTTGACCGCCTCGCGTCCGCTGTCCGTGGCGGTGTAGGCAACAACATAACGCCGCATGCCTAGCCCTCCCGGCCGGCAGCAGGGACGAGCTCACCGTCGTCGGCCGTGTGTGCCGCGAGGATGCGGGCGGCGGTCGCGCGGCCCATCCGCACTGCGCCGTCCACGTGCTGGTAGCCGGCGCCGGCCAGATCGGAACAGGACCAATGGATCGGTCCCACCGGGGTCGACTGGTCCTTGCCGTAGCGGGACAGGCCGCCCAGATCGTAACTGGAGGCGTAGGCGCCGCGGGTCCATTCTTCGGATCCCCAGTCCGACTCGTAGTACACCACCGGGTCCAGCGCGGCCGGGCCCAGGTAGTCGGCGACAGCGGAGAGGATCGCGGCCTTGCGCTCCCCCGCGCTGAGTTCGAACATCGCGTCGGCCTTCTCGTCGCTCACGAAGCCGACCAGCGTTCCGCGGGGGTCGCCGTGGTTGGTGTTGTCGTACACCTCCTGGACCACCGAGTTGGCGCCGAAGCACGTTCCCGAGAGGCCGTCGGCCCGCCAGAACGGCGTTTCGTAGACGGCGTGGACCTTGATCACCAGGCCCAGGGACTGGTGCTGGTGCATCTGGTGCTGCCGGCGCGGCAGCGGCGGGTCGTAGGAGACACGCGAATACAGGTTCGGCGGCACGGCCATCACGGCGTAGCGGGCCTCCACGGTGACGCCGTCCGCGGTGGCGGTCACGCCGTCGTCGTTCCAGCGCAGCGCGCGCACGGGTGCGTTGAGCACGACGTCGTCGCCCAGTTCGGCGGCCAGGCGCACGGAGACCTCCTGCATGCCGCCCACCACGCGCTTGTCCAGGATGAATTCGTCGTCGACCAGGTTGCTGAACGAGCCGGCGGACGCGGCCATCAGCACCGCCTGCAGCACCGAGAACGAGTGCGCCGGCTTGGTCAGCATGCCGCCGGCCACGAACAGGCCGATGTTGTTGCAGGCTTCCTCGTCCGCGGACTGCTGGCGCAGCCACTGGTCGAAGGAGATGGTGTCCAACTCGCGGGCCTTGGGGTGGGCCCACGGTTCGTCGGCGCCGACCTCGCCGGCCAGGGCGTCCAGCAGCCCGATCAGCCGGTTCATCTCGGACTCCGTGGAGGCGCTGACCGGGAACATGGCGCCGGTGTAGCGCTTGGCTTCGCCCGTGGGGTCCAGGTAGATGCTCTCGCCGTCGCGGTAGCGGCTGTAAGTCTCGAGCCCCAGCTCGTCGAGCAGCTCCAGCAGGGCCGTCTGGTCCGGTGAGACCCACTGTCCGCCGATTTCGAGCATGGCTCCGTCCACCACGTCGGTCCAGGTGCGGCCGCCCACGCGGTCACGCGCCTCCAACACGGCCACGGACATGCCCGCCCGCTTCAGGTCCCGGGCCGCGGTCAGCCCGGAGGGCCCGGCGCCGATGATTACTACGTCCCGCTTCAACTTGCTCACTGTGTTCAACTCCCATTCGTGCCGTGGCGGTCCGGCCGCTTGGTGTCTGGCCCCGCCCGCTAAATGAACGACATTCATTTAGCGTCAACACTGTAACCCGTGCCACAGCGTTTTGAAAACCGGTGCCTCCACGGACGTTCGGAAAGCGTTGCGTAGGATGGCCCTACAGGCCGCACCGCCGCGGCCCGCACGGCCGAGGGAAGAGGGAGCCCGTGGTAACAGCACGCCCAGCCGGCGAGGACGCCTCCGTCCGGAACGGGAACCGCCCCGCCGGACGCCCCGTGCAGAAACTGCTGTCCAAGGAACTGATGACGACGGCGGCGCTCGGCCTGATCGAATCGCGCGGCTACGAGGGGCTCACCATGTCGGCCCTGGCGCGCACCCTCGGGGTGGCCCCGTCAGCGCTCTACAACCATGTGGCGTCGAAGCACGACGTGCTGCTGCTCCTTCAGGACCACGTGATGGCCGGCGTGGACGTGAGCGTGTTTTCCGACCTGGAGTGGGCGGACGCGGTGCGCCGCTGGGCGTGGTCCTACCGCGACGCCTTCACCCACCACGCCCCGCTGATTCCCGTGATCGCGGTGCTGCCAGTCACCGGCGCACCGCACACTCTGGCCATGTACGAGGCCGTCACCGCCGGCTTCCTAAAGGCCGGCTGGCCGGAGCCGCAGGTCGTGCCGGCGATCGTGGCTTTGGAGTCCTTCATCTTCGGCTCGGCCTTCGACGTGACCGCGCCGGCGGACATCTTCGAATCGGGCGAGCTGGCCGCGGCGAACCCGGCCTTCACCTCCGCCGTGCGGTCGCAGGATGCCGGCCCCGCTGGCTCGGCTGCCGACGCGGCCTTCCGGCTGGGTCTTGAGGCGCTGATCGCCGGCCTGGAGATGCAGCTCGAGGCCGCCCGCTCCGCCTGACCCCGGCACGCCCGCTGCAGCCCCTGCCCCATCTCGCCCCACCCCCTACCCCGCCCCACGATCGAGAAGTCAGATAACGCCCCTTTCAGGCCCGAAAAGCGGCGTCGTCCGAATAGTCGATGATGTGTGGGGAGAGTTGGCCTGCGGGAACCGGCAGGGGGACGGCGGCGGCTGGGTGGTCCTTTCGACGAGCGGAAGCGGGTCTTCCGAGCGGGTGGAAGGGGGTCTTATGTTCCCGCCTTTTCCGCAGGAAAAACCATTAAAACGCAGCGAAAGTGCACCGTTTACCCATGCAGGGAAGCATTCCCCGGCAGGTGTCGCAGGATAGGCAAAAGCCGGCCGTTTGGGGGCTTTCGGCTTGCTAATTTTCTTGAAGAGCTGGCGAGGTGCCAGCCGGCCGCTGGCCAGAATGCCAGCGATTCAATCGCACAGGAGTTCTCATGCTTTCCATCATCGCCACCCTCCAGACCCTCGGTTTCACCGTGAAGAACCGCCTCCAGCGCGAGGAGACCGGCGCCACCGCCGTCGAATACGCCCTCATGGTGGGCCTGATCGCCGTCGTTCTCATCGCCGGCCTGACTATCTTCGGCCCGCAGTTGCGTGACTTCTTCGGCGGGCTGGGCGGCAAGCTCAACCTCGACGGCAGCAAGACCGGCACCATCGGCGGCTAACCAATCCGGCTCCTAGTTCATCTGGATTGGACAAATCCACCTCCTGGGTGGCTGGGACGGCGGCACCGTTCGCTCCCGTCCCAGCCACCGAACCGTGAAAGAGCAACACATGAAGCGCATGACATCGGAACGCGGGGCGGCAGCCGTCGAGTTCGCCCTGGTCTTGCCCGTTCTGTTGTTGCTGCTGCTGGGGATCGTCGAGTTCGGACGCGTCTACAACGCCCAGATGCAGCTCACCGCAGCGGCACGGGACGGGGCGCGTGTCATGACCATCAACGGCACGGCGTCAAGCGCGGCGGAATCCCGGGCGGCAGTGATCGCCTCGGCCCCTGCACTAAACCCGCGGATTGCACCGGAGCAAGTCACCGTCGCCGTTTCCCCCAGCGCCACCGGTGTCTGTGCTCCGGGATCGGTCGCCACGGTCACCGTGGCCTACCCCATGGCTTCTCTCTCCGGCCTCTTCGGGGCCAGCATCACCTTGACCGGCAAAGGAGTCATGCAGTGCAGCGTCTGAGCGACGAACGCGGCGCCACGGCCGTCACCACCGCCCTTTTCATGGTGGTCCTGCTCGGCATGGCCGCCGTCGTCGTGGACATCGGGGCCCTGTACTTCGAGCGCGCCCAGTTGAAGAACGGCGCCGACGCCGGCGCGCTGGCCGTCGCCCAGAACTGCGCGGCAGGCCACTGCGATGCGGACTTCACGGCCCTCGCCACGTCGCTCGCCAGCCAGAACGCGAACGACGGCCTGGCCAACGCCAGCGTCCAACTGGATCCCGCCGCTGCCACCGCGACGGTCACCACCACCACGCGGTCTTCCGACGGCCACTTCCTGGCCCAACACTTCGCGCCCATCCTCGGCCTCGGCGACTCCGCCTCCATTACCACTGAATCCCAGGCCCGCTGGGGAGCCCCCGTCGCTGGCACATCCGTCCTCCCCATCGCCATTTCCTACTGCCAGTTCGTGGGCATGCTCGATGGCGGCCTGCAGCGGGTGGAATTCAACCCGAACGGGCTGAACCACACGTCTGGATGTTCCAGCTCAACGGTGCCGGGCAGCACCGGGACGGACTACACGATTCCGGGCGGCTTCGGCTGGCTGAAGCAAGATCCGGCCCGGCCGTGCCAGGCCAAGATCAACATCGGCGCGACCGGCCTTCCGGGCTTCCCCGTCGATCCTGAAGTCGCCAGCGATACGGGTAACGACGTGCCGTCCGCCTGCAAGCAGACCAACATGCTGCAGCAGATTGCCGGCACCACCGTCCTGCTGCCGCTGTATGACAAGGTCGGCGGCCAGGGGACGAATGGCTGGTACCACGTCATCGGGTTCGCGGCCTTCAAGGTCGCCGGCTGGAACTTCAGCAGCACGTCCCACAACAACCTCAGCCCGGCCTCCGTGCAGTGCACCGGCAGCTGCCGGGCACTGATCGGCGAGTTCGAAACGTTCGTGACGCTCGACGCCGGCGAACAAGACTTCATCTTCGGCGGCGCCAACAACACCTTCGGCGCCTCCCTCGTCACGCTTGTCCATTAGGAGCACCGTCGGTGAAAAAGAGAATTATCGGGGCCATAGCGGCCCTGCTGATGGCCGTCGTCGGAACCATGATGGTCCTCGCCTACATCGGCAGCGCCGATCAGCGCGCCCTGGCCGGCACCAAAACGGTGGAGGTCCTGGTGGTCGCAGAGAACGTGCCGGCCGGAACGCCCGCCGAAGAGCTCGGCGCGTACGTTGCGGCCGAGCTAGTTCCGGCCAAGGTCGCGGCGGCCGGGGTGGTAACGGACGTGCAGAAGCTCACCGGACAGGTCGCCACCGTCGACCTGCTCGCCGGCGAACAGTTGCTGGCCGCCCGCTTTGCCCCGCCCTCGGACCTGCAGGAAGCGGGAACCGTCGCCGTCCCCGAGGGCATGCAAGAACTCTCCATCTCCCTGGACCCTGCCCGCGTTGTGGGCGGGCAGTTGAAGGCCGGCGACACCGTGGGTGTCTTCGTCTCGATGGAAGATGGCCCCGGCGACACTAAGGGCGTCACGCACCTGACCCTGCATAAAGTCTTGGTCACCCGGGTGCAGGGCGTGGCGGTCGCCGCTGAGTCCGGCGATGCCACCGTCCCCGCCAACAACGTGCTGGTCACCCTGGCGGTCAAGGCACCGGACGCCGAAAAGATCGTGTACGCCCAGGAGTTTGCCCGCACCTGGCTCTCGAAGGAACCGGCCGACGCCAGCGACAAGGGAACGCGTCTGGTCGACACGGACGAGGTCTACAAATGAGCCGCTACGTACTGGTGGGCACAGACGCCGACTTCGAACATCGCTTCGCCGCCGCCGCGGTAGGTTCCCTGGCTGGCCATACCCAGCTGTGGAACGGCGCGGGCCTCCCCACCGAACCCAACGATGTCTTCGCCGTGCTGTCCAACCCGCAGCTCCTGGATGCCGTGGTGCTTGGCCCCGGTCTGGCCACCGGTCAGGCGTTGGCCCTGGCGGCCGAATTCGAGTCGCAGCGGCCCGAGGTTTCGGTGCTGCTGGTCGCGGCGCCGAGCCCCGACGTCGTGCTGGCCGCCATGCGTGCCGGCATCCGCGACGTCGTGGCTCCCCACGCCGATGTCCGCGATATGGCCGCACTGCTGCACCGCGCGGTACGCAGCGCCAGCCACCGGCGGCACAGCGTTCCCTCGTCCGATGGCCAGGCCGCGCACGGCCGCGTCGTCGCCGTCGTCTCCCCCAAGGGCGGCGCCGGGAAGACCACGGTGGCGACCAACCTCGCCGTCGGGCTGGCTGTCGCCTCGGAGCAGCAGACCGTCATCGTCGACCTGGACCTGCAGTTCGGCGACGTGGCCAGCGCGCTCTGCCTGGAGCCGGAACATTCCCTGGTCGACGCCGTGCAGCCGCACGCACAGAAGGACAGCATTGTGCTCAAGTCTTTCCTGGCCCGGCACCCCAGCGGGCTGTATGCGCTGTGTGCACCGCCGTCCCCGGCCGATGCCGACCAGGTCACCGGCGAGCAGGTATCGCTGCTCCTCGACCAGTTGGCCGCGCAGTACGCGCACGTCATCATCGACACGTCCCCGGGGCTGTCGGAGCACACGCTGGCCGCGCTGGATCGCGCCACGGACTATATCTTCGTGGGCGGCATGGACGTTCCCAGCATCCGCGGGCTCCGAAAGGAGCTGGAAATCCTGCGCGAGCTGGGCATGGAACCGCTCACCCGCCACATCGTGTTGAACGGGGCAGATCCGCGCGACGGGCTCACCCGCCGCGATGCGGAGACCACCCTCGGCTGCAAAGTCGACGACGTCATCCCGGACACCCGCGCGGTCCGGATTTCCACCAACCAAGGCGTGCCGGTGCTCGAAAGCTCCCCGCGCGATCCTGCGGCCCGCGCCTTGCACAAGGTGGTGGACCGCTTTGCCCCCGCCCCGGCCGGCCTGCTCAAGCGCCGCGGTCGTCACCGAAGAGGATAGCCATGAACCTTGCCCAACGGCTTCAGGCAGTGCACGGCACCGCCCCGACAGCTCCCCCCGCCCGCCACCATGCGGCCGCGCCCGCTGCCCCCGCCACCACAGCGCCGGCACCGGCACCGGCTGCTTCCGCGTCCGCTGTTCCGGCGGCGGCGACGGCGGCGACGGCTTTGTCCACAGTGGCCGAGGCGCAGCCGGCCGCTGCCGGCCGCACGGCTCCCCCGGCCGCCCTTCCCCCGGCGCAGGATGCCCTGTCCAAGATGAAGGAACGTGCGAGCACGGTCCTTTTCGAACGCATGGGATCACGGCTGCTGGATGCTTCCCTGGATGAGGACAAGCTGCATCTCGTGGTGCAGCAGGAGCTAGCCAAGGTGGTCGAGGAAGAAGAGAATTCGCTCAGCCATCAGGAGCGCCAGCGCCTGATCCGCGAAGTCAGCGACGACGTGCTCGGCTACGGTCCGCTGCAGCCGCTGCTGGAGGATCCGGACGTCTCCGAAATCATGGTGAACGGACCCGACATGATCTACGTGGAGCACAAGGGCAAGCTCTCGCGCAGTTCGGCCCGGTTCCTGTCCGAGGACCAGCTGCGCAGGGTCATTGAACGCATCGTGTCCAGGGTCGGCCGCCGGATCGACGAATCGTCGCCGCTCGTTGACGCTCGTTTGGCCGACGGCTCGCGCGTGAATGCGGTCATCCCGCCGCTGGCGGTCAACGGGTCCTCCCTGACCATCCGGAAGTTTGCCGCCGACCCCTTCCAGATCCAGGACCTCATTGGTTTCGGCACGCTCTCCCCGGAAATGGCCGCGTTGTTGGACGCCTGCGTCCGGTCACGGCTGAACATCATCGTCTCCGGCGGCACCGGCACCGGGAAGACCACGCTGCTCAACGTGCTCTCCTCCTTCATTCCAGCCGGCGAACGCATCGTCACCATCGAAGACGCCGTGGAACTGCAGCTGCAGCAGGACCACGTGGTCCGGCTGGAAAGCCGCCCGAGCAACATCGAGGGCAAGGGCGCGATCACCATCCGCGACCTCGTCCGTAACTCGCTACGCATGCGGCCGGACCGGATCGTGGTGGGCGAGGTCCGCGGCGGAGAAACACTGGACATGCTCCAGGCCATGAACACCGGGCACGACGGATCGCTGTCCACGGTGCATTCGAACTCCCCCCGGGACGCCATCGCGCGCCTGGAGACCCTGGTGCTGATGGCCGGGATGGACCTGCCCCTGCGCGCGATCCGGGAACAAATCGCCTCCGCGGTGGACGTCATCGTTCAGTTGACCCGCCTGCGCGACGGTACCCGCCGGGTCACGCATGTGACCGAGGTACAGGGCATGGAAGGCGACATCGTGACGCTGCAGGACGCCTTTGTCTTCGACTACAGTGCCGGTGTGGATGGCAGCGGCAGGTTCCTGGGCAAACCCATGCCTACCGGGGTTCGTCCCCGGTTTACCGACCGGTTCCGGGAACTGGGCATCGACCTGCCGGCCGACATCTTCGAGCCGGCCGCCGGCCCGTTGCGCCCCCAGGCGGCGACGCGATGACCCCGGCGGTCCTGGTTGTAGGGATGCTGTTTTGCTACGGCTCGCTGGCCCTGCTGGTGTCGGCCGCCTTCGGCACGCGGTCCCTGAGGCTTTCGCCGGCCCGCCGTGGCGCCCCGGAACAGGGCTCCCGGCTCAGTGACGTGGCCGCCCGTTCCACCGCTGCCATCGAACGGCTCCTGGCCCGCCGCCGGGAAGCCCCGGCGATGGCTGGCGCCCTCGAAGCCGCCGGGCTGAGGCTCAGCCCGGCGGAACTGGTGATCCTGGTCTTGTCGGGTGCCGTGGTCGGCGGGGCCCTCGGGCTTATGCTCGCCGGACCCGCCACCGGCCTGCTCCTGGCCGTTGCGGCCCCGGCCGTCGCCAAGGCGGTCCTGGTCTTCCGCGCCGGCCGGCGCCGGACGGCCTTCGCCGACCAGCTCGACGACACGCTCCAGCTGCTGGCTAGCGGACTGCGTGCCGGCCACAGCCTGCTGCGCGCCGTGGACGCGGTCTCCGCCGAATCGGCGGCACCGACGTCCGAAGAGCTGCGGCGGGTGGTCAACGAAACGCGGCTGGGTCGAGACCTCGGCGAATCGCTGCACGATACCGCCGACAGGATGGGCAGCGAAGACTTCCACTGGGTCGCCCAGGCCATAGATATCCACCGCGAGGTAGGTGGCAACCTGGCCGAGGTCCTGGACCAGGTGGGCCAGACGATCAGGGAGCGCTCCCAGATCCGGGGCCAGGTCAAGGCGCTCAGCGCCGAAGGACGGATCTCCGCCTTGGTCCTGATGGTCCTGCCCTTTGGACTCAGCGCGTTCCTGTTCGTGTCCAGCCCCGGCTACCTGGATAGTTTCACCCAGAGCCCGCTCGGTTTCTCCCTGCTGTTCGTGGCCGGAGCCCTGCTCGTCGCGGGCGGGCTGTGGATGCGCAAAGTCGTCAGCTTCAAGTTCTAAGTTCAGCACCGTAAGTAAAGGAGTCCGCCGATGCCGCTGACTGTCATGGTGGCTGCCGCAGCCCTGGTGCTGTCGCTCCCGCTGTTTGCCTGGTCCCTACTGGGCGGCAAGCATCCCCAGCACGAGGCCATCCGGGCAAATCTGTCCCGTGGCCTGGCCGGGCCGCGCGCGGTCAAACGCAAGCGCGGGCGCCGGTTTGAGGCGCTGGCCAGCCGGTTCACGCCGGCAACCTTTGCCCAGCGTTTGGAACGCCAGCTGGCGCTGGCCGGACGCCCCGAGGCCTGGCCGCTGAAGCGGCTCATGGCCGCCAAGATCGTGCTTGCCGTGGCGGGCATTGTGGTCGGGCTCCTGTACGTGGCAGCCGCATCCGGGGGGTCCAGCGTTTTACTGGCCATCGTCATCGCCGTCGTCGCCTACTGCCTCCCTGATCTTCTGCTGCACAGCGCGGGCCAGAAGCGCCAGGCGACGATTAGCGAGGAGCTGCCGGACACGTTGGACCAAATGACCATCGCCGTGGAGGCCGGCCTGGGCTTTGACGCGGCGGTCGCCCGGGTAGGAGCGAACGGTTCCGGTCCGCTGGCCGCCGAACTGATCCGCGTCCTGCAGGACATGCAGGTAGGCCGCTCGCGCCGCGAGGCCTACGACTCGCTGGCCGGCAGGACCACCTCGAAGGACCTGCAGCAGTTCGTTCGCGCCGTCATCCAGGCGGACGCCTACGGCGTTTCCGTCTCCGGCGTGCTCCGCACGCAGGCGGCCGAAATGCGCGTCAAGCGGCGCCAGCGCGCCGAGGAAAAGGCCATGCAGATCCCGGTCAAGGTAGTCTTCCCGCTGATGTTCTGCATTCTTCCGGTGCTTTTTATCGCGCTGCTCGGCCCTGCGGCACTGAACATCATCGCCACCCTGGGCGGCTGACGAGGACCGGCAGGCACGTCGGCAACCTCAGCAATCCCGCAACATTGGCCAAAGAAACCGGAAAACCGGCAGACCCGCCCGACATCGGAAAGTAGTCTCGAACCATGCCCTCCCCATCCACCCACTGTGCACCGACCGGGCTGGCCCCGGCGGGGACCCGCCGCGTGCGGCGCCTGCCATGATGGCCGCTGACCAGCACGACGTCCTGCCGCTGGTTGACCGCGCGGTAGTGGAGGACCTCGGCGACGGTTTGGCCGACCACGGCATCGCCCGCGGCTTGGTCCAAGACTTTTCCGAGGCATGGCCGGAACGGTTTAGCTGTCTGGAGACCGCGTTGGACAGCCAGGACCGGACCGATTCCCTGGACGCAGCCCTCAGCCTGAAGACCGCCTCGATGATGGTGGGTGCCAGCCGACTCGCCTGGCTGGCCGGCGAGGTGGAGGCTCATATTCGTGCGGCGGATTTCGCCGAGGCAACGGCCCTGCTTGGTCTCATCCAGCAGTGCGGTACGGCCACGGTCAGCGAAATGCAGGGCATGAGGGCCGAGCCAGAAGCACCCGCTACACCGAGCGCTCCGGAGCCAGCCGATAACCGATTCCCCGCACCGTAACGAGCCAGCGCGGGCGGTGCGGATCTTCCTTCAGTTTGCGCCGCAGATTGCCCACGTGGACTTCGATCGCCCGCTCGTCGGCTTCGCTGATATAGGCGTCCTCCGGGTAATAGTCCCCGCGCACTACCTTGACCAGTTCGGCCTTCGAGCGGACCGCCCCCGAGCTGCGCAGCATCTCCTGGAGCACGTTGAACTCGCTCCTGGTGAGCCGCAATTCCTCGCCCTCGCGCGACGCCGTACGCCGATCCGAATCAAGGACGAGCCCATTGTGCTCGAGGATTCTGCTGTCGGCGGGCGGGGCCGCCGGCAGCGGCGGCGCGTTGGCCGGGATGGCTTCCAGCGGATGGGGGGTGCGGGGCCGGCGCATCATCGCATGGATCCTGGCCCGCAGCTCGCGGGGACGGAACGGTTTCGTCATATAGTCGTCTGCGCCAAGCTGCAACGCCGTGAGCGTGTCGAGTTCTTCGTTCCTGCTGGTGAGCATCACGATGTAGCAGTTGCTGAACTGGCGGATCCGCCGGAGCACTTCGAAGCCGTCGATGTCCGGCAGCGAGATGTCCAGGGTGACGACGGTGGTGATCCGTTGCCGCACGGCATGGATCCCTTCCCGCCCGCTCGCGGCCGCCTGCACGTCGAATCCTGATTGCAGGAGGACGGCGCTCACCAGATTGCGGATGTCCACGTCGTCTTCGATCACTACGGCCGCACCCGGGTCACTCATTTTGCATCTCCTCCCTGCACGGTCCGCGTCGGGCTGCCCGAAGGCCATACGGGCCTCTGCAGAAGCCCGGATCTCTGATACTCCTAGAGGTTAATCGATTCTTTCTACTGTGAGCCTATGTCGGGCAGTGATGTGATGAAAGGGTGACCAACGATCCACAGAGCCGAGGGACCTAAAGGAACAAGGGCTGTGGCCTGTGAGCGGGTCCGGTGACCGTGGTGTTACCGCTCCTGCTTGCCGCGCTGGGAGCCGTGGCCGGCTGGTGCGTCTTTGCACTCGCGCAGCGGGAGGACCGCACGGTACTTCCTGCAGCGTGGCGCTGGCCGATGGCGTCCGCAACGGGCATCCTCTGCGGCCTCCTGGCTCCGGCCCGGGAAGCCGCAGAGCTTCCCGCCTTCGGCCTTCTCGCCGTCCTGGGCGTGCTGCTGGCCGCGATCGACCTGCGGCACAAGTTGCTGCCGAATCGCGTGGTCCTTCCGTTCCTGGGGACGGCAGTGGCGCTGCTGCTCCTGCCTGCCTTGACGGGCTCCATGTGGCGGCCGGTCCTGGCCGGGCTGCTCGGCTCGCTGGCGATGTTTGCCGCCTACCTGCTGGCGGCCTTGATCAAGCCCGGCGGCATCGGCATGGGAGACGTGAAGCTTGCTGCCGTCGCGGGCCTGTATGCCGGCTATGACGGCGCAGCGGCCTGGGTGGCCGTGCTGCTGGGGGCGTTCCTGCTGAACGCCGCGGCCATCGTCCTGCTCATGCTGGCCCGCGTGCTTAAGCGGGATTCGGACATCCCGTTTGGCCCGTCCATGATCACCGCCACGCTCGTGGTCGCGCTGGCCGGCCCGCTGCCCGGATAGTCCCGGGCTTACAACAGCCGGCGGGCAGCGTCCGCGGAGGTGACGGTGAACATTTCCGGTTGCCGGAAGCCGCGCGAAGCGAACGCCGGCAAGACCGCATCGCGCACCGCATCCACCTCGTCTGCCGGGACCAGGGCGACGGCTGAACCGCCGAATCCCCCGCCGGTCATGCGGGCACCCAGGGCGCCGTTCGCCTGAGCGGTCTCTACGGCCAGGTCCAGCTCCGGACAGGAAATTTCGAAGTCATCGCGCATGGAAACGTGGCTGGCGTCCAGCAACCGGCCGACGGCCGCGGGCCCCTCGGAGCGCAGCAATTCCACGGTCTCCACCACGCGCGCGTTTTCGGTAACGATATGCCGGGCGCGGCGGAAGGTCTCATCGTCGAGCAGCCGTTGAGCTTCCGGCAGCCGGTCGAGCGGTACGTCGCGCAGCAGCGGCACACCCAGGGCTTCCGCGGCCCGGTTGCAGGAGTCGCGGCGGCGGGCATAGTCGCCGGTGGCATGGGCGTGCGAAACCCTGGTGTCCATGACCAGGCAGGCCAGGCCCGCAGCCTCGAGGTCCAGCGGCACCAGTTCCACGGCTTCGCTGCGGCAGTCCAGAAACACCGCGGACCCGGCCGCCCCGAACAGGGAGGCGTACTGGTCCATGATGCCGGTGGGCGCGCCGACCACCTCGTTCTCCGCGCGCCGCCCGGCGGCAGCCAGCCCTGCCCGATCCAGCCCCGCCCGGTCCGGCGCCGCCCTATCCGGCCCTGCATCCGCCCGCCGCCCTCCCACCAGTTCGGCCAGGCCGAGGGCTACCGCGCATTCCAGCGCGGCAGACGAGGACAAGCCGGCACCGACCGGAACGTCCGAATCCACCAGCAGGTCGAAGCCGGGCAGGCGTACTCCCGCCTGCCCAAGCGCCCAGGCCACGCCCAGCGGGTACGCCGACCAACCGGAAACCGAGCCGGGGCCGAGATCGTCCAGCCCGATCTCCACCGCCTCGGCGCCCGGCAGCGCCGAGGCGGCCCGAACGGTGCGGTCGCCGCGCACGGCGAGCGCCGCCGTCGTGATCTTGTCGATGGCGAAGGGCAGCACGAAGCCGCCGTTGTAATCGGTGTGTTCGCCGATCAGGTTGGCCCGTCCCGGTCCCGCCCAGACCCCGTCCGGGTCTCGCCCGAATCGTGCGGCGAAGGCGTCGGCGGTGCGTGCGGCCAAAGCTTCAGCGGTCACGGGGCCTCCCCGCCGGCGCCCCGCCGGCGGCCCGGGTCCCTTCGCCCGCCGCGCGTGTCCCGTCCGGTCCGCCGCTGCCGGCACCCGGAATGCGGCCAGGATCCGCGTCCCGCAGGGCGGCGGCCACCTGCTCCGGCAGGGTGTCGTTGATGAAGGCGCCCATCGCTGCCTCGGAGCCCGCCAGGTACTTCAGCTTGTCGGCGGCCCGTCGCGGCGAGGTCAGCTGCAGGTGCAGGTAACCCGCTTCCCGCAGCGCCCGGGCGACCGGCGCCTGGTGCCAGGCGGCGATGTACGGGGTGGGGCTGTCGTAGAGCGCGTCGAACCGGCCCAGCAGCTGCGGGTACAGCACCGCCAGTTCGTCCCGCTCCGCGCCCGTGAGCCCGGCGAGATCCGCGACCTGCCGGTGCGGCACCAGGTGCACCTCCAGCGGCCAGCGCGCGGCGAACGGCACGTAGGCGCTGAAGTGTTCGCCTTCGAGAACCATCCGGGAGCCGTCGGAGCGCTCGCGGCCGAGCACCGCCCCGGTCAGCGTCTGCCGCCCGCCGGTGGCCTCGAAGTGTTTCCGGGCCGCCGCCGCCATGACTGCCCCGCGGGGCGGCAGGTAGGAGTAGGCGTAGATCTGACCGTGCGGATGGTGCAGCGTCACGCCGATCTGGGCGCCGCGGTTTTCGAAGCAGAAGACCTGGGCAATCCCGTCCATCGCGCTGAGCGCCGCGGTCCGGTGCGCCCACGCGTCGATCACGGAGCGCACGCGGCGGGTGTCCAGCCCGGCGAAGGATCCGGTATGCGCCGAGGTGAAGGAGACCACCTCGCAGCGCCCGCCGGCGGTGTAGGCGCGGCCCCACTCCGGGTCCTCGGGCGTTGCCAGCAGGTCCGGCCCGAGCGACGGAAACCGGTTCTCGAACACGGCCACGTCATAGTCGGCCGCCGGGATTTCGGAGGCGTAGTCCGGCGTGCTCGGGCACAGCGGGCACGCGTCCGCCGGCGGCAGGTAGGTGCGGGTCTGCCGGTGCGCGGCCAGCGCCACCCACTCCCCCGTCAGCACGTCGTAGCGCAGCTCCCCCACCGGCGGCCGTTCCGGCAGGTCCCGGGTGTCCCGCGAATCCCGCGGAACCGGCCGCGCGCCGTCGTCGAAAAAAAGCAACTCCCGGCCGTCCGCCAAACGGGTCGCGGTCACCGCGGTGACGGGGGCGCCTTCCGGAACAACGACGGCGGTGCCGGCCCCGGGCTGGGCATGATCCACGGTGCTTCGCTCAGGCACGGCGCCGCTTCGCCGCACAGGTCACGCAAAATTGTGCTTCCGGCCGGATCTCCAGGCGTTCGCGCGGGATGGGGTTGCCGCACGAGGCGCACGTCCCGTAGGTGCCGGCCGCGAGCCGGGCCCGGGCGGCGGCGATGTCCGCCAGCGCCTTTTCCGTGCTGGCCAGCAGCGCCACCTCGCGCGCGCGTTCCAGCGTGGCCGTGGAGCCCTCGGGGTCGTGTTCGTCGTCGGCCGGGACGTCCCGGGTCGCCGCGGTGACCTCGGCAATGTCGACCGTGAGGCGCTCCACCTGGGCGCGGTCCGACGCCTCGCGGGCGTCCAGCAGCGCGGCGAAGTGCTCCACATCGTCGTGGGTCAAGCTCTCGCTCATCTGTGCCTCCCGTCGGCCGGACGGTCCGGCAGGTCCGGACCAGGGTGCCCCTAGAATACGCCGTTGCCGCGGTACATGGGGTGGACGCCTGTCACGGGACGCTCCCCGCCGCGGCGGCGGTCAGGTCAGCCGGTGGCGGCCGGGCCGGGTCAGCCGGTCAGCCGGGCCCGTCAGCCGTTATCCGGTCAGCCGGTCAGCCGTTGAGCTTGCCGGCCATCCGCTCCCGCATGGCCACACTGGCCGAGTTCAGCCCGATGATCCGCACGTCCTTGCCGTGGGCGCGGTACTTCTCGGTGATCGCGTCCAGTGCCGCCACGGTCGAGGCGTCCCACAGGTGCGAGGCGTGCATGTCGATGATGACCTTGTCCGGGTCCAGTGCGTACTGGAACTGGGTGTAGAGGTCGTTCGAGGACGCGAAGAAGAGCTCGCCGTCGACCACGTAGGTGGCTGTCTCCTCGCCGTTCAGTTCCAGCACCGTCCGCTCGACGGTCACCAGGTGCGATACCCGGTTGGCGAACAGCACCATGGCGGTCAGCACGCCGAGCCCGACGCCGATGGCCAGGTTGTTCGTGGCGACGGTGGCGATGACGGTGACGAGCATGACCGCGGTCTCGCTCTTCGGCATCATCTTCAGGGTCGAGGGTTTGATGCTGTGCCAGTCGAACGTCGCCCAGGACACGAAGACCATCACGGCCACCAGGGCCGCCATCGGGATCAGCGCCACGATGTCGCCGAGAACCACCACGAGGATGAGCAGGAACAGGCCGGCGAGGAAGGTGGAGAGGCGGGTGCGGGCTCCGGAGGCCTTCACGTTGATCATGGTCTGGCCGATCATCGCGCAGCCGCCCATGCCCCCGAAGAAGCCGGTGATGATGTTCGCGGCGCCCTGGCCCAAGGACTCGCGGGTCTTGTTGGAGCGGGTGTCCGTGACGTCGTCGACCAGCTTGGCCGTCATCAGCGATTCGAGCAGCCCCACGAACGCCATCGCCAAGGCATACGGGAAGATAACCTTCAGGGTTTCCAGGGTCAGCGGTACTGCCGGGAAGAACAACGCGGGCAGGCTGTCCGGCAGCTCGCCCTTGTCGCCCACGGTCGGCACCGCAACCGAGGCGAACACCGTGATCAGCGTCAGCACCACGATGGCGACCAAGGGCGCGGGAACCGCGTTGGTCAGCTTCGGAAGACCGAAAACAATCGCCAGCGCCAGCGCGGTCAGCGGGTACACCAGCCACGGAACGCCCAGCAGTTCAGGCACCTGCGCCATGAAGATCAGGATGGCCAGCGCGTTGACGAACCCCACCATCACCTGCCGCGGAATGAACCGCATCAGCTTGGCGACGCCAAGCGCCGCCAGCAGCACCTGGAACACGCCGGCCAGGATGACCGCCGCCACCAGGTAGTCGAGGCCGTGGCTTTCCACCAGCGGGGCAATCACCAGCGCCACCGCGCCGGTGGCAGCTGAAATCATCGCCGGGCGGCCGCCCAGGAACGCGATCGAGACAGCCATGGTGAAGGAGGCGAACAGCCCGACGCGCGGGTCCACCCCGGCGATGATGGAGAACGCGATGGCCTCGGGGATCAGGGCCAGCGCGACCACCAAACCGCCGAGCACTTCCGTCTTCAGCAGCCGCGGCGACTTGAGGGTGCGCAGCACGGACTGGCGCTCCTCGGGAGTCAGCTCAGGCCGGGCAGCGGCGGTTGTCGTGGGCATGGGGGCTCCATTCGCATCCTGAAGGCGGCAGGCCTTCGCGTACATCTAAAGTCTGGGGGCGCGGCGATGCGCGGGGAAGTAGTCGACGGACAAGAACGTCGATATCGGTTACAACCCTAACCTAACGTAAGGGTAGAGTTGTAACCGGGTGACCACGGGAGGGATGGACCATGAGCAAGGCCGAAAGTACCGCGTCGGGCACGCGCACGATGCACATCGGCGAACTCGCGGAGGCCACAGGCCTGTCGCTGCGGACCATCCGCCACTACGACGACATCGGGCTGCTGCCGGCCACCACGCGCACCGAGGGCGGCTTCCGGGTCTATACCCAGTCGGATCTGGACCGTTTGCTGATCATCCGCTCCATGAAACCGCTTGGCTTCACGCTGGAGGAGATGGCCGAGCTCCTGGACATCATCGACGTTTTAGCCGACGGCGCCGTCCATCCAGCCGAACGCAAACTCTTGCAGGACTACATCGGGCGCGCCGACGAAAAACGCAACAAGCTCGCCCTGAACCTGACCCGGGCGGACGAGTTCATCAGCGACCTGCGCGGGCGGTGACCGCCGGTCCCGCCCGTTCGGACCCCTCCCCCCTGCCGCTGCTCCCGGGGCAGCGGTAACCTCGGAGGAGGAGGTACCGCCATGGCAGCCGAACTCCAAACCGATGTGCTGATTGTCGGGGCAGGTCCCACCGGGCTGATGCTCGCCAACTGGCTGGCCAAGCTGGGCGTCGACCACATCATCGCGGACGGCAAGTCGGGCCCCACGAGGGAATCCCGGGCCCTCGGGGTGCAGGCGCGCAGCATGGAAATTTACGACCAGCTGGGCGTCGCCGACACCGTCATGGCCGAAGGCGTCCTCGCCGAAGCGGTGGTCATCGGGTTCGGCACGAAGCCGCGCGGCAGGGTCCCGCTGGGCCGGATGGGCCGCGGGATCACGCCTTTCCCGGGCATCATGTTCTACGAACAAAGCAAGAACGAGGAGCTGCTGCTCAAGAACCTGCACGCACTCGGCGGCGAGGTGCTGTGGGAGTGCCGCGTTGCCGCCCTGGACGTCGCGGGCGGCAGCCACCCGGACCACCCCGTCACGGCGCAGCTGACGGGCCCCGCTGGCAAGGCGACGGTCCGCGCCCGCTACTGCGTGGGGACGGACGGCGCCTCGTCGACCGTGCGGACCAGCCGCGGCATCGGGTTTGAGGGCTCCACCAGTCCGCACACCTTCTTTGTCAACGACGCCACCGAGGTCCGGGGCCTCTTCGGCGACGTGGTCAATATCCGCGCGGGCGTGGACGAGTTCCTGCTGGCCTTTCCCATGAGCGGGCCGGACCACCTCCGGCTGATCGGCGTAATCCGTGATCCCGAAGGCGGCTTCCAGGGGCGGGACGACGACGGCGGGGCGGACGTCTCCGAGGAGTCCCTCCGGGAGCGCCTGGTTCAGAAGTTCGGCGTCCGCTACGGCGCCTCGAACTGGTTCTCCACCTACCGCGTGCATCACCGGATCGCCGCCCGGTTCCGCGACGGGCCGGTCTTCCTCGCCGGGGATGCGGCCCACGTCCATTCCCCCGTCGGTGCGCAGGGCATGAACACCGGCCTGCAGGACGCCCACAACCTGGCCTTTAAGTTCGCCGATGTCCTCGCCGGCCGGGCCGCGGACTCCTACCTGGACCGATACGAGGCCGAACGGCGGCCGGTGGCGGTGCGGCTGCTGCAAAGCACGGACCGGGTGTTCGCCTTCATCACGTCGACGGCACCGTGGGCGCTCGCCGCCCGGAGGTCGGTGCTGCCGTTCCTCATTCCCGTGGCGGCGCGGGTGGTGCCGCGGTCCTCCGGTGCCTCCCGAGTGTTCGGTTATCTATCGCAGACCCGGATCCATTACTGGATGGCCCCGGGCGCCAAGGAAGCGGCCCGCGGCCGGCGGGGCCGCGTCGTGGGACGGCGGCTGCCGTACACCGGCAGCAACTTCGACGTCCTGCGCAGCCTTCAGTGGCAGGTGCACTCGTACGGCGACCCGGGCGCCGTCGTCGTCAATCACGTGGAGGCAGCGCTGGGGCTGCCGATGCACGCGCTGCCGCGCAACGGGAACAAGAAGCTCGATCCGGACCAGCTGTACCTGGTGCGCCCCGACGGGTTCGTGGCGGCGCAGTCCCTGCCCAGCCATGCCGTGGCCACGTTTACCCAGGCACTGCGGCGGGGACGCCGTTCCGCCAAGGTCTGAGCCAACGCCTGCTCCGCGCCCATCCGGGGCCGGACACGTTCGGAAGGAAAGCCGATGGTGCTGTATCTCTCGAAGTTCAGCTACACCCCGGAGACCTGGGCCAGGATGATCAACAACCCGGAGGACCGGGGGAAGGCGGCCAAGGCCTACATCGAATCCGTCGGCGGGAAACTGCACGGCTTCTGGTACGCCTTCGGCGCGCACGACGGCTACAGCGTGTGGGAGGCCCCGAACAACGTCTCCATGGCCGCCGTCGCCCTGGCCATCAGCGGAGGCGGTGCGCTGAGTTCCTTCGAAACAACCGTGCTGCTGACCATCGACGAGACCATCGACGCCCTGCGCATGGCCGGCGAAGTCCGTTACCGGGCTCCCGGCGTCACGGGGTCCGGCTGACCCCCACGCCCTTGGGCACCACCATCATGGGGCAGAGGCCGTGGTGCAGCACCGCCTGGCTGACCGAGCCCAGCAACAGGCCCGGAAATCCGCCGTGGCCGCGCGTCCCCAACACCATCAGCTGGGCCGTGCGGGTGGCGTGGACCAGGACTTCCGCGGGTTTGGCCAGATAAAAGTTCCAGCTCGCATCCAGGTCCGGGTAGCTGCCGCGGACCTCCCGCAGCGGGCCGTCCAGCTCAGCGGCGACCTCCTCGCGGAACCGGTGGGCACCCTCGGCGTGGTCCAGCCAGACCGAATCGCGGTAGAAAGGCGCCCGGGACGAAAGCATCCGCAGCGGGACTGAGCGGCGGCTGGCTATCTCGGCCGCCGCCCACAGGGCGGGATTCGCACTCCCCGACTGGTCGACGCCGACCACCACCTGCCCCGCGTAGCTGAACTTTTCGGAGGCATCCGGCGGATGCAGCCCCCGGTCCGACCCCTCCCGCGGCGACGGCAGCAGCCAGGGCACCGGTCCGCCGGGTAGTTCGGCCGCGGCATCCGGGGAGAGTTCGGCGGCCGTCGCGCCCGGTTTCCAGCGCTGCGGCACCACCACCGTGGGGCAGGCGGCGTGGGCCGCCAGGCCCGAGGAGACACTGCCCAGCAGCCGTCCCGCAAAGCCGCCGCGGCCGCGCTTGCCCACCACGGCCAGTCCGGCGGAAGCAGATTCGTCCACCAGCACTTCGCTCGGGTCCCCGGCCACCACGTGCCCTTCGGCCTGGAGCCCCAACGCTCCGGCGCGGTCAAGCGCCGCCTGCAGCACCCCTTCCCCGCCGCGCCGGGCGGTGGCCAGATACTGGTGGTCCACCTGCGGATCGTCCACGCCCGCGGTTGAGACGACGGTGACCAGCCGCACCGGCCATCCGCGGGACTGGGCCTCGAACAACCCCCAGTCCAGCGCCCGGGCGCTGGTTTCCGAGCCGTCGAATCCCACCAGGACGACCTCTTCCATGCCTTCCACCCTAGGGGACGGCCGCGCGGCTGAGTAGGGGCAGCGGGTTCCGACGGCGGCCGGGCCTCACCAAACCATTGCCGTAGGCTGAACACAGGTTTAGACTGCTGAACATGCGTTCAGCAGCGCCGCCGCAGGCTGCCGCACCCAGTGATCTCACCGCCCGTGCCCGGGTCCGGGACACCGCCGTCGTACTGTTCGGCAGCCGGGGTTTCCGGGTGGGTGTCCGCGCCATTGCTGACGCGGCAGGGGTCAGCCCCGCGCTGATCCTGCACCATTTCGGTTCCAAAGACGGTCTGCGGACGGCCTGCGATGAATACGTGTTGGCCAAAATCGGCGCCTACAAGCAGCAGGCAGTCCACTCCGGCTCGCCGACGGAACTGCTGGCGGCCATGGCGGAGCTGGAGGAAACGGCGCCGCTGGTCGGCTACGCCTTGCGGAGCCTGCAGTCCGGCGGCGAGCTGGCCCAGTCCTTCATCGAGCACTTCGCCGCGGACGCCGAGGCCTGGCTGGCCCAAGGCGTCGCCGCCGGCACCATCCACCCGTCCGTCGACGAGCAGGCGCGCGCCCGCTATCTGACCATCCAGGGATTCGGTGCCATGCTGCTGGACCTGACGCTTCACCCCCCGGAGGATCCCACCGATTTTTCCGCCATCATGCGCGGCTACCTGGACCGGCACGGCCTTGCCAACGTGGAACTCTACACGCAGGGCCTGATGACCACCCGCGACCTGCTCGACGCCTACCTGATGTATGTGACGGACCCGCCCGGTTCCTGACCCGCCGCGTCTCTGTCCCGTCCGCGCCCCGCGCACCCTTGTTCCTTCCATATTCCGCCCCGAAGCAGGTGGTTTCCATGTCTGAAGTAATCGACCTGAACCAAGTGGACAAGGCCTTCGGCTCCGTCCGCGCCCTGGACCAGCTCAACCTGGTGCTGGAACCCGGCGAGGTCCACGGCTTCCTCGGCCCCAACGGTGCCGGCAAGTCCACCACCATCCGCATCATTCTCGGCCTGTTGAAGGCCGACGCCGGAACCGTGCGGCTCTTCGGCGAGGACCCGTGGTCGCGCGCGGTGCCCCTGCACCGCCGGCTGGCCTACGTTCCCGGTGACGTCAGCCTCTGGCCCAAGCTCACCGGCGGGGAGGCGATCGACCTGTTTGCCAGCCTCCGCGGCGGGATCGACCGCAGGCTCAAGGCCGAACTGTTGGAACGCTTCCAGCTGGATCCCACCAAGAAGACACGCTCCTATTCGAAGGGCAACCGGCAGAAGGTCGCGCTCGTCGCCGCCTTGGCCAGCGACGTCGAGCTTCTGGTGTTGGACGAGCCGACGTCCGGACTGGACCCGCTGATGGAACTGGAATTCCAGCAGTGCATCCGCGAGTCGAGGCACGCCGGCAAGACGGTGCTGCTCTCCAGCCACATCCTGGCCGAGGTGGAAGCCTTGTGCGACAAGGTCACCATCATCCGGGCCGGCCGCGCTGTCCAAACCGGTTCGCTCGCGGAACTGAGGCACCTGCGGCGCACCGCCGTCGTCGTGGTGGCCGACGGCGATGCCACCGCGGTGGGCAGCCTCACCGGCGTGCACGACCTCCGGCGCGAAGACGGGCGCGTGCACTTCACCGTTGACGAAGCCGCGCTGCCGGCCGCGTTGTCGGCCCTGCTCCCGCTGGGTGTCCGCAGCCTGACCAGCACGCCTCCGACGCTGGAGGAACTGTTCGTTCACCAGTACGGCCCCGATGGGCGGGCCGCGGCCGAAAGCGGCAGGTCATGAGCACCGCTACCGCGGCGCCGGGGATCTCCCGTGCGCGCAGCCCACGGAATCAGGCGCTGGCCGGGACCGGCCGGCTTCTCCGCCTGGCGCTGCGGGTCGACCGGGTGCGGATCCCGGTCTGGGCGCTGGCCCTCGGCGGGTTCATCAGCTACTTCGCGCTGGTGCTGCCCCAGGTGTACGGCGACCAGGCGGCATGGCAGAGCCGGGCGGCGATCATGCAGGACCCGTCCGGCGCCCTGCTGGCAGGCCCGGGGTACGGCCTGGAGAACTACGGCCTGGGCCCGATGCTGGCCAACGAAGTGCTGGGGATGCTGGCGGTGGCCACCGCGTTGATGTCCATCTTCTCGGTAATCCGGCACACCCGGGCCAATGAAGAAGCCGGACGTGCCGAGCTCATCCTGGCCGCGCCGGTGGGACGGCGCGCACCGCTGACTGCCGCGCTGGCGGTCATGCTGCTCACCAACCTGGCGGTGGCAGCGGCCCTGTTCGCGGCACTGGTGGCCAACGGTCTCGCGGCACTCGATTCCCTGGCGATGGCGGCCGGAGCGGCGTTGGTCGGGGTCGTCTTCGGCGCGGTGGCGGCGCTGACCGCGCAGCTGAGCGAACATGCGCGGACGGCCAGCGGCATGGCCGGGGCGCTGCTGGGGCTGGCGTACATCCTCCGCGGCATCGGCGACGCCCAGGCGCTGGGCGGCACCGCGTTGTCGTGGCTCTCCCCCATCGGTTGGGTCCAGCAGGCGCGGGCCTATGTCGAGCTGCGCTGGTGGCCCTTGCTGCTGTGCCTGGCGCTCGCGGCGCTGCTGGTGCCGGCGGCGTATCTGCTGCAGGGCCGGCGCGACCTGGCCGCTGGGCTGGTGCCCGCTCGCCGGGGCCGCGCCAATGCCACGCCGCTGCTGGTGCGGCTGCCGGGGCTGTTCCTTCGGTTGGAGCGCGGCAGCATCGTCAGCTGGTCGCTTGGCCTGTTCGTCTTCGCCGTGCTGACCGGGTCCCTGGCCCAGGCGGTGGTGGACAGCTACGAGTCACAGCCGCAACTGGCCGCGGTGCTGGGCCTGGACGACAGCTCCGACTTCCTCCGGACCGCGCTGGCCGCGTTCCTGAAGTATTTCGCCATGGCCGTGGCCGTGTTCGCCGTGGTCTCCATGGGCAGGCTCGGCAAGGAAGAAGCCGACGGCCGAACCGGGGCCGTGCTCGCCGCCTCGGTGGGGCGGGCGCACTGGGTCCTGAGCGCGCTGCTCGTCACCTCGCTGGCCTCGGCGCTGATGCTCGTTGTCTCAGGGTTGGGCCTGGCCCTGGGCGCGCTCTCGGTGGTCGGCGACAGCTCGGTGATCGCGGAATTCGCTCCCGCCGGGCTGGTTTTCCTGCCCTTGATCCTCTGTTTCGCCGGTGCCGGCGCCCTCGCCTACGGGCTGCACAGCGGTACCTGGTGGGTCTGGATCCTGCTGATTGCTGCACTGCTGGCGGGCATGTACGGGCCGGTGCTCAACCTGCCGGAGGCGGTGCTGGACGCCGAGCCGTTCGGACTGGTCCCGCGGGTTCCGGCCGCGGACGTGGACGTGCTGCCGCTGGCCTGGATGTCGGCGGTCGCCCTGCTGCTCACCGTCGGCGGGACGCTGGCCTTCCGGCGCCGTGACCTGGAGGCCTGACAGCCCGCGGAGCAGCGGCCCCCGGGCCGGTGTTGCCATGCCGGCGCGGCAGCGGACGGAAGCCGCGCCTGCGGGGGCCGAAAGCCGGGGCGGCTACGCTGCGGGGGCCGAAAGCCGGTGCGGCTACGCCCTGCCGTCCTGGTAGACGTCCGGAATGCCGTCGTTGTCGGCGTCGACATGTTCTTCGGCCTCGATGCGCCGGTAGTGCCGGTTGCGGGCGCGCAGCACCACCGATGCCAGCAGCGCGGCCAGCAAGGACGCCGCGAGGATGGCCACCTTGGCGTGGTCATTGGCCGGCGTGCCAAGCCCGAAGCTCAGCTCGGCCACCAGCAGGGAGACGGTGAAGCCGATGCCGGCCAGCATGGCGATGCCCAACAGGTCGACCCACTTCATCGACGTGTCCAGCTCCGCCCGGGTCAGCTTGGTCATCAGCCACGTGGTGCCGAGGATGCCGATCGGCTTGCCGAGCACCAGGCCCGCGATGACGCCGACCGCCACCGGATCGCCGAGGGCGGAGGTAAATCCATCAACCCCGCCCACGGCGACACCCGCGGAGAAGAACGCGAAGACCGGAACCGCGAAGCCGGCGGAAACGGGCCGGAGCCGGTGTTCGAAGATTTCGGCGAGCCCCGGACCCGCTTCCGGTCCGCCGCTGGCCTTGCTGCGCAGTACCGGGACGGTGAAACCGAGCACCACGCCGGCGATGGTGGCGTGAATGCCGGAGGCATGGACCAGGGCCCAGGCCACGATGCCGACGGGCAGCAGGACCGCCCACAACGCCGCGTGATGCTTCCCGAAGAAGCTGCGGAACTTCTGGGCGAGGAAGGCGTAGAGCGCGATGGGGGCCAGGGCCAGCAGCAGGGCCGGGACCTGAATTTCACTGGTGTAGACGAACGCAATGATCGCGATGGCGATGAGGTCGTCCACCACGGCCAGCGTCAGCAGGAAAATCCGCAGCGCGCTGGGCAAGTGCGAGCCGATGACGGCCAGGACCGCGACCGCGAAGGCAATGTCCGTCGCCGTCGGGATGGCCCAGCCGCGGATGGTTTCCGGACTGCCCCAGTTGATGGCTGCGTAGATGATGGCGGGAACCACCACTCCGCCAACGGCGGCGGCGACCGGCACCATGGCCTTCCGCGGGCTGCTGAGGTCCCCCGCGACGAACTCGCGTTTGAGCTCCAGCCCCACCAGGAAGAAGAACACCGCCAACAGCCCGTCGGCGGCCCACGCCCCCAGGCTCAGCTCCAGGTGCCAGGGCTCGTAGCCGACGGTGAAGTCGCGCAGGGCGAAGTAGCTGTCTGCCGCGGGCGAGTTGGCCCAGATCAGGGCGACGACGGCGGCGGCCACCAGCAGGGCTCCGCCGACGGTTTCCTTGCGCAGGATTTCGCCGATTCGCAGCGCTTCGGCATAACTTCCGCGTCCCAAAACCTTGGGCTTGGCGGATGATTCGGGGGTCTTGGCGGCCATGGCGGGTCCTCAAAGGGTCGACAACAGAACTGCCGACCAGACTTCCCGGCGCACCGGGTTCCACCCTACCCGGGCACGCGGCGAGCGCCAAAGCCGGGCGGCGAGCACCACGGCCGGCCCCGCTAGCCCCCGGCCAGGACCATCGCCAACAATCCGACGACGGCGGAGAGCACGCCGACGGCGGTGAGGATCTTGCCCAGCAGCAAGACGATCCGGCCCGGCCGCTCCGGCTCCGAGACCTGCCAGCGGTCCGGCCGCCGCGCGTCGTAGAAGACCAGCACGTCCGACCCGGCGGCTACATCGGAGCCCGTCCCGGTGGGGAAGACGCCCTCCAGGAATCCGTGCCGGGTGTCGAACCAGCGCACGCCGCGGCGCCGGCCGTCGTCGAACGCGACGCCGTCGGCGCGGTGCCACCGGGTTCCGGCCAGGCGGAGCACAGCGGCCACGAAGAGCAACAGCAGTCCCGGGACCAGGGCAGCCCACGTCAGCACTTCGGACACCAGTCCGATCGACGCGGCAAGATCCGGCATGCTCAGATCGTATGACACCTTGGGTATGCGGCGGGGAAATGCTGCTGAACGTTGCACGGCCGTCAACCCCGAGGTTCCGCCTGGCAAATGTGTTGGGCGCGGACCGTCGTCGTCGTTGCGGGGATCACCATGCCGACTGCCGGGTTTCGGGGCGGCACCCGGGTAATTTTTCACCGATCGGGCACGTCCAGACGCAGCGGGAGGGCCAAACTGCATGTACCGTCAAGGAGTGGCCTGCCGCGGTCGATCCGCTGCAGGCTTTATCCTGTGGCGGCAGCGTCTGTAACGCCCGTCCGCCCACGCCTACCATGGTGACTGCAGCCCCTTTTCGGGTTGGCGCCACTATGTTTCCGGAGGTTTTTTGTGACCAGCATGCCTGCAGTGCAGGACGCGTTCTACGCCGAGCCCGAACCCGACCGCGCGCCCGAGTCGACGGTCGAGATCGCCTCGCCCGCCGCCGTCGTACGCCTCACGGAGCGCCCCGACGTGGTCATGGTCAAGGGCGGTTACGCACTGGTCAACACCACCCTGACGCCGCACCAGGCGATGGTGGAGGACCTGTTGTTTGTCCGCAGGGCGCTGGACGAGGCGCAGATTCCCTACCTGTTGGTGCGCGGCAACGATGCCCGCCCGGTGGTGGCGGTGAACTGGGAGAAGCGCGACGAGCTGCGCGCGGCGCTGGTGGCCGCCTCCGCCGACGAGCCGTTCTACTCGCTGACCGTGGACGCGAACAAGAAAACCGCACGGCTGGTGGCCGACGGCGAGCTCGCCGAGGGCGACCGGTCGCGCGCGTTCCGGCTGTACCGCCCGCGGATCGAGCCGACCGGCGGGCTGCGGTACGGCCAGGGCACGGGCGTGCAGGTGGAGCTGTGGCGCTGGGAGAACGACCTGATCCACCTGCCGATTGAAAACTCGCTGACGCGCCGCACGTTGCCGGCCGCGGAGGCGGTGCGCGGCGAAGTCGAACGCTACGGGCACCGCTGGCCCACCATCGAGAACATGTTCGCCGACCACGCCACGGACATCGACTTCGACATCGACATCGTCTTCTCCTGGGTGGACGGAAACAATCCGGAGTACCGCCGCTACCGGAACAGTTTCATGGAGCACGCCGTGGTGGGCGAGGGCGACGACGCCGAGGCGCGCTTCCGCCAGATCGACGAACTGCGGTACGCGCTGCGTTCGGTTTACATGTTCGCGCCCTGGATCCGGCGCATCTTCATCTGCACGGACTCGCCGCTGCCGGCATGGCTGGACGCGGAGCACCCGGACATCCGCGTGGTGCGCAGCGAGCAGCATTTCCGCGACCCGTCCGTGCTGCCGGTGTTCAACTCGCAGGCGATCGAGGCGCAGCTGCAGCACATCGACGGCTTGGGCGAGCACTTCCTGTACTCGAATGACGACATGTTCTTCGGCCGGCCGGTGGGTCCGGACATGTTTTTTTCCCCCGGCGGCATCACCAAGTTCGTGGAGGCGGACACCCGGATCGGGCTCGGCGACAACCACCTGGACCGGTCCGGTTTCGAGAATGCCGCCCGGGTGAACCGCAGGCTGCTGCACGACCGCTTCGGCAGGATCACCACCCGGCACCTGGAGCACTGTGCCGCGCCGCTGCGCAAATCCGTGCTGCTGGAGATGGAGGAAGAGTTTGCCGAGGAGTTCAAGACGACGGCCGCGAGCCGCTTCCGGGCCAAGGACAACATCTCGGTGACCAACTCGCTCTACCACTACTACGCGCTGCTGACCGGCCGCGCGGTGACCAATCCCGGCGCCAAGGTCAAGTACGTGGACACCACCATGTATGCGGGCCTGAAGCAGCTGGAAAAGCTGCTGCAGAAGCGAAACAGGGACTTCTTCTGCCTCAACGACGGCAGCTTCCCGGAGGTCCCGGCCGAGGAGCGCCAGCGCGTGGTCACGGACTTCCTGGCCCGCTACTTCCCGCTCCGCGCGCCGTGGGAGAAACCGCCGGCGGCGTAGTCTTCACGGGCAGCGGAGTTTCCCCGGGCTGCGTAGTTTCACAGCTAGCGGAGCCTCCCGGCTAGCGGAGTTTTCCCAGCTAGTGGTGTGCCGGCATCCGGCCCGGGCTCACGGCGTCGGGAATGACGACGGCGGCGGCCTCGAGCAGCTGCCGGGTCTGCTCCGCGCTGACCTGGCGGCCCACCGGCAGGCCGCCGCGCGCCGGAACCACCGAATGGACCACGGTCTCCTCGTAGACATGGATCATGTTGTAAGCCTGCGCGGCATCGCGGCCGCGGGTGCTGCCCGCGTCGGCGGCCAGATCCTGGGTGTAGCAGGTGGCGGAGGCGACGGACACCGGGATCCCGGCCACGGTGCCCGTAGTGGAATAGTGCAGGTGTCCGGCGATGATCGATTTCACGTCACTGCCGCGCAGCACCTCGGCCAGTTCGGCCTGGCCGCGCAGTTCCACCAGCACGGACAGGTCCTGCACGCTCGGCAGCGGCGGGTGGTGCATGGCCAGGATGGTCCCGTGCGGTGCGGGTTTGGCCAACTCGTCGGCCAGCCACTGCAGCTGCTCGTCCTCCAGCCGGCCGTAGTGTGCCCCCGGCACGGTTGTATCCAGGGTAATCACGCGCAGTCCGTTGACGTCGTATACCCGGTCCAGCGGATCGGAGCCGCCGGGTTCGTCCAAGAGCATGGTCTTCAGCCCGGCACGGTCGTCGTGGTTGCCCATCGCCCAGATCACCTGGGCTCCCAGCCGCACGGCTGCCGGTTCCACGATCCGGCGGAGCCTGCCATAGGCCTCCGGTTCGCCCTTGTCGGCCAGATCGCCGGTAAACACCAGGGCTTCGGGGCGGGATCCGGAGTCTTCCAGATCCTCGAAAATCTGCTCCAGCCTGGCTTCGCTGTCCACCGCCCCGTAGAGCCGGCCGTCGCCGCCCACCAGATGGGTGTCGCTGATGTGAAGTAAGAAATGGTTCGGCCGTGGATGCTCGGCCTGACGGAAGTCCATCATCTACCTTCTGTTGTTCGCCGGACGCCTGCTGTCCAGTCCACTACAGACCATCCAAACAGAAAAAAGCTGAACTGGGGATTAATTCGGGCCGGCAGTTACGTATATTGCGGCTAAGTTTTCTCCACGATCCCGAAATGGGCGGCGAACAGCGGGGCGAGCTCGCCGATCTGGGTGGAGGTCATGACCGCTCCGCGCAGGCCTTCCAGCCCGGCCAGTTCCCGGATGTCCAGGCCACGCAGGTCAACGTGCGCCAGCTTCGCCCCGGTCAGGTCGAGCCTGCGGACCCGGCTGTCTTCAAAGGCCACCCGGCGCCCGGTCGCGCCGCCCAGATCGAGTTCGTCCAGGATGCAGCCGGCAAACGCGACGTCCTGAAGTTCCGCTCCGCGCAGGTTCACATACCCAAGCTTGCAGTTGCGGAACTCCACCGATTCCCACTCGGATTCGTAGACTTCGGCCGACCCGAGGCGGGAGCCGTCGATCACCACCCGGCGGAAGCGTGAGCGCGGCGCACTGAAGTCCGGCGCATTCAACCGCTCGAATGTTACGTCCACGAAACCGGCAGAACGCAGGTCCGCCCCGTCTGCGGAAACATCCAGGAATGCGCATTCCGTGAAGGAGGCACCGGCCAGCCGCCGGCCGTCCAGTTCCACACCGGCAAACAGCTTGCCGGCCACGCGGGCCTCGGGAATCAACGCCGATACCTGCCCGGGTAACAGTTCCCCCACGTCCGGGGCGTCGAGGCGCGGCGTGAAGTCGTCGGGTTTAGCCATTTACGGAGCATAGCCACAGTTCCGGACATGGGCCGCCCCGGCCCAAAGGCGGTTGGGCACCAATTCGGGGCGGTTCTCCCTGCTGTGCGCGAACAACCCGTGCGCATCCGCCCCGGGACGGTGTTCCATGGGCAGCATGCATCTACTCGTCCTGGGCGGCACGGCCTGGTTGGGACAGGAAACCGCTGCCGCGGCGCTGCGCCGCGGCCACCGGGTCACCTGCCTGGCCCGTGGGACGTCCGGGTCGGCTCCGGCCGGCGCCCGACTGGTGCGCGCGGACCGGGAAGCTCCGGACTGTCTGGACACCGTCGCGGGCCAGCACTGGGACGCCGTGCTCGATGTCTCCCGCCAGCCCGGCCAGGTGAGCCGTGCCGCGGCCGCGCTGGTCGGCACGGCGGAGCACTTTGTTTTCGTGTCCTCCTGCAGCGTCTACGCCGACCACCACACCCCGGGCGCCGACGAAACCTACCCGTTGCTGCCGCCCCTGGCCTCGGACGTGATGACGTCTCCGGACGTCTACGGCGAGGCGAAGGTCGCCTGCGAGCAGGCGGTGCAACGCGCCTTTGGCCCCGATCGCAGCCTGATCGTCCGCCCGGGCCTCATCGCCGGTCCCGGCGACACCACCGACCGCACCGGCTACTGGCCCCTGCGCTTCGCCCGGCCGGTGGCCGACGACGGCGCCGTCCTGGTCCCCGATGCGCCCGGGTTGGACGCCCAGGTCATCGACGTCCGGGACCTCGCCGACTGGCTCATCGCCGCGGCCGAACAGCGGTTGGCCGGCGAGTTCAACGCGGTGGGCGACGCGTTTCCGTTGACCGAGCATCTGGAGATGGCGCGCCGGGTCGCGGGCCACGCCGGTCCGGTCCTGTCCCTGGGCCAGGAGGAACTGGCAGCGGCCGGCATCAACCCCTGGGCCGGCGAGCGGTCCTTGCCGCTCTGGCTTCCACTGCCCGATTTCGCCGGCTTCTCCTCCCGCAGCAACGCGGCCGCCAAGGCAGCCGGTCTGGCTTTGCGTCCGCTGCGGGACACGTTGGCCGACACGCTGGTGTGGGAGCTGGCGACCGGCGCCGACCGTCCCCGCAAAGCCGGCCTGGCGCCGGACGACGAGCGCCGGCTGCTGGCCATCGCGCACGCGGGGTCCTGAGGATCCGGCCATGGAGCCCCGCCAGCGGTTCGCTCGTCTCGGCAATGGACTCCGCTTTGCCTATGCCGAGGCCGGCTCCCCCGGCGGCACCCCGGTTCTGCTGGTTCCCGGCTACGGGGACTCCTGGCGGTTTTGGGTCCCGCTCTTGGACCGGTTACCGGCGTCGCTCCGGCTGATAGCGCTCAGCCCCCGCGGCCACGGCGATTCGGACAAGCCCGCCACGGGCTACCGGCTGCACGATTTCAGCAACGACCTCGGCGATTTCCTGGACGCCCTGGCCATCCCACGGGCCGTGATCGCCGGGCACTCCAGCGGCGGCTATATCGCGCGGCGTTTCGCCGTCGACCAGCCCACACGGGTCCGGGCCCTCATGCTCATCGGCTCTCCGCTGAGCCTCTACAAGCGCCGGCCGCCCTTTGCCCCGACCATCGAGGCGTTCCGCGATCCCATCGACCCCGCCGACGTCCGCACCTTCGTGGAGTCCTCACGGTCCTCTGGGACGCCCCCGACCGGGTCGCCGGGGACTTGCTGACCCTCGTCACGGACAGCGGGAAAAATCCTTGAGGCACCCGGGACACAGTTGTAGCGTGGCAGGCAGCAGGCCTACCGCACCGCTGCCCAAGGAGGCACGCCGTGACCATTCCACCGCCGCCGGAGCCGGCACACGATCCGAACGAGCCGGGACCCAGGCACCCGTTCCCGCCCGAGCCGAATCCGGACCCCTTCGCGCCGCCCACGCCCGAACGGCCCGAGCCGAGTCCGGACCCCTACGCGCCGCCCACGCCCGAACGGCCCGAGCCGCCCCCGGACCCGGGGCCACAGCCGCTTCCGCCGCAACCGCAGCCCGGCCCCTTCCCCGATCCGGGGCCGATCCTGCCGCCGAGAAGGCCCTGACCTTCTGCCGGTACGCGTCGGCATCGCCCCGCAACACAGCCGGTTTGCGCATCCGGCCCCCCTAGAATGAACGCGTGACCGCTACCCTTCCGCACGCATGAGTTCGCGCCTGCACAGCCTCGTCATCGAGACGCTTGGCAAGCGCATCGTCTCCGGCGAGCTGGCGGCCGGCTCCACCGCGCATGCCGAGCAGTTCGAGGCCGAGCTCGGCGTCTCCCGTTCCGTGCTGCGCGAGGCCGTGCGCGTGCTGCAGTCGCTGGGGCTGGTCGAGTCCGTCAAACGCATCGGCATCCGCGTACTGCCGCCGGAGCAGTGGAACAAATTCGACCCCTCGGTGATCCGCTGGCGCCTGGCCGGGGACGGCAAGGGCGTCCAGCTGCGCTCGCTGACCGAGCTGCGCTCCGCCGTCGAACCGGCCGCCGCCGAGCTGGCCGCGCAGCATGCACCGCAGGACACAGCGGCGGAGCTCATGGCCGTCGCGGCAAAAATGCGGGCGGTGGGACGGGCCGGCGACCTGCAGCAGTTTCTGGAGCTGGACATCCACTACCACACGCTGGTGCTGGCGGCCTCCGGCAACGAGATGTTTGCGCAGATGCACTCGATGATCGCCGAAGTGCTGCGCGGCCGCACCGACTACGGGCTGATGCCCGCGCACCCGCACGAAGAAGCGCTGCAATTGCACGTCGACGTCGCGGACGCCATCCAGTCCGGCCGTCCGGAAGCGGCCCGGGCGGCCATGGACCAGATCATGCGGCGGACCGTGGAGGAAGTGCGCAGCGTCTGGGAGTCCGAGCCCCGGCTGTTCGAAGCCCCCGGCACCTAGATCTGCCTTTCCCGCATCGACTGTTCAGCAGGCGCCCTTCCCGTGTGCGAGAAGGCCGGCTGCTGAATAGTAGATTCCGGGCGCGGACCGACCGCCCGGCGGCTACTCCGCGTCGCTGAACCGCAGCAGCACCTTCCCGCTCTGCGACGAGTCCCGCGCCATGTCGAACGCCTCCAGGGCGTCGGCCGCGGCGTATTCGTGCGTCGTCACCGGGTCCGCGTAGAGGGAGCCGTCGGCCAGCGCCGCAATCACGTCATCGATCTCGTCGTTGAAGCGGAAGGAACCCACCAGTTCCAGCTCCCGGGTGATGGCCAGCGAGATCAGCGCCGGCTGCTCGCCCGAGGGCAGCAGTCCGACCATCACCACGCGGCCGCCGCGGGCCGCACCGCGCACGGCCGACGCCAGACCGTGATGGTTGCCGGACGACTCCAGGCAGATGTCCGCCTCGACCCCGGCGATCGCCTCGGCATCGGTCGCCAGCAGCGTGCGGCCGGCACCCACTTCCCGGGCGATGTCCAGCGGCTTCTCGTGCATGTCGACGGCGACGATCTCGCCCGCGCCGGCCCGCTTCAGCACCGCGATGATCAGGGCGCCGATCGGGCCGCAGCCGATGACCAGCACCCGCTTGCCGGCCACGTCTCCGGCCCGCGCGACGGCATGCCAGGCCACGCTTGCCGGCTCCACCAGGGCGGCCCGCCGCAACGGCAGCTTGGCGGGCAGTTCCCGCAGCATCCGCGTCGGCAGGTTCACGTAGCGGGCGAACGCGCCTTCGGTGTGCGGGAAACGTGCGGCGCTGCCCAGGTACGTGCAGCCCGGCGAGAGGTTCGGGCGGTCCTCCGGGTACCTGGATCCGTCGCCCGGCCCGGGCGTCGCCGGATGCACGGCTACGGCGGTGCCGGCGGCCGGTCCGCTGCCATCGGCCGCCGCCGCGGCCACGGTACCCACCACTTCGTGGCCCAGCAGCATCGGCGCCTTCAGGATGGATTCGCCGGCGGCGCCGTGCTGCCAGTAGTGCAGGTCGGACCCGCAGATGCCGCCGTAGGCAATCTCGACCACGGCTTCGTCGGGCCCGGCCGGCGCCAGCGCGACCGGTTCGACGCGCAGATCACCGGCCGCGTGGGCCACGACGCCGAGGGACTGGGTTGGGAGGGAAGTCATGGAAACTGCCTTTCGCTGGTTCTGCAAAACTACGACGGCGGCGCACCGCCTTGGGTGCCCGCGCCCGCCGGCCCGGGAACTCAGGCCCGGGCACGGACTTCGCTGAGGCCTTGGCGCGAACGCGCCGGGCGGGGTCAGACGACGGTGGTCATGCCGCCGTCGATAAACACCACCTGGCCGTTCACGAAGTTCGAGGCGTCGGAGGCCAGCCAGATGGCAGGGCCCACGATGTCCTCCACCGTGCCCCAGCGGTGCGCCGGGGTGCGGCCCAGGATCCAGGTGTTGAAGGCCTCGTCGTCCACCAGGTTCTGCGTCATCTCGGTGTGGATGTAACCCGGCGCGATGGCGTTGATCTGCAGCCCCAGGCTGGCCCACTCGGCGGTCATCGCCCGGGTCAGGTTGCGAATGCCGCCCTTGGACGCCGTGTAGGGGGCGATGGTCGGACGGGCCAGGTCGGTCTGGACGGACGCGATGTTGATGATCTTCCCGGCGCCGCGTTCGATCATGTGCCGCGCGGCCTCGCGCCCGACCAGGAACGCGCTCGTCAGGTTGGTCCGCAACACGCGCTCCCAGTCGTCGACGTCCAGGTCCAGCATCGGCACCCGGTGCTGGACGCCGGCGTTGTTGACCAGCACCCACAGGGGGCCCACTTCGCGCTCGACCCAGGCCACGCCGTCGGCCGCCGCCTGGGCGTCGGTGACGTCGAAGGCCCGGGCGTGGATCCGGTCTGCGCCGAACTCCGCGGCCAGCTCCGCGCGGGTGCCTTCCAGCCGTTCCTCATCCAGCCCGTTGAGCACCACGACGGCGCCGGCGGCGGCGAGCCCGCGGGCGATCGCCTTGCCGATCCCGCGGCTGGAACCGGTCACCAGCGCCACCCGCGAGGAAATGTCGAACATGTTCACAGTCATTACTCTCCAAATGCGGACGGGACGGCCGCAGCCGCCCCGTCCATGTTGCCCAAGGTTGTACTAGAAAGAGGTGGCGATCAGGTAGATGGCCAGTGCCAGGACAAAGCCGACGATGCCCACCAGCGCCTGGCCCACCGTCCAGGTCTTCAGCGTGGTCTTGGTGTCCATCTGGAAGAACCGGCTGACCAGCCAGAAGCCCGAGTCGTTCACGTGGCCGGCGAACACCGAGCCGGCGGCCAGCGCCAGCACGATGGCGGCCAGTTCCACCGGGTTGAAGTCCGGGTTGCCCATGACGACCGGCTGGACCAGCGCGGCCGCTGTGGTCAGCGCGACCGTCGCGGAGCCCTGGGCCACGCGGACGACGGCGGCAATCACGAAGCCGGCGACGATGATCGGCAGCCCGATCGCGTCCAGCGAGCTGGCGATGGCGTTGCCGATGCCGCTCGAGCGCAGCACGCCGCCGAACATTCCGCCGGCGCCGGTGATCAGGATGATCGAGCAGACCGGGCCCAGGGCACTGTCCACCACGGTTTCGACGAGGCTGTGCTTCTTGCCCTGGCGGTGGCCCAGCAGCCACATGGCCAAAAGCACGGTGATCAGCAGGGCGATCGGGGTTTCACCGAGCGTCCGCAGGACCTGCACCCAGGTGTCCTCCAGCGAGACAACCTCGGCGGTGGCGAGCATGTTCAGGCCGGTGTTGAGGAAGATCAGCAGCAGCGGCAGCAGCAGCAGGAAGAAGATGGTGCCCAGCTTCGGGGCGGAGCGGAATTCGTTCTCCACCGAGCCCTTCGGGGCATCGAGGATGTCCGGCACGGCGATGTTGAACCGGCGGCCCAGGAAGTGGCCGAACAGGTAGCCCACCAGGTACCAGGTCGGGATGGCAATGACGAGGCCGAGGATCAGGACCAGCCCGACGTCGGCGCCCAGCAGGCCGGTGGCGGCCACGGGACCGGGGTGCGGCGGCACGAAGATGTGCATGACGGAGAAGGCGGTGGCTGCGGGGAACGCATAAGTGAGCAGCGATCCCCCGAGGCGTCGTGCCACGGTGAAGATGATCGGCAGCATGACCACGAGGCCCGCGTCGAAGAAGATCGGGAAACCGAACAGCAGCGACGCCACGGACAGCGCCAGCGGCGCGCGCTTCTCGCCGAACTTGTTGATCAACGCCTGCGTCATGACGTCGGCGCCGCCGGAGACCTCCAGCATGCGCCCGAGCATGGCGCCCAGGCCGACCAGCAGGGCCACGCTGGCCAAGGTTCCGCCGAAGCCACCCAACAGCGTCGGCATAATGTCTGCGGCCGGAATGCCGGTGGCCACCGCGGTGAGCACGCTGACAATAATCAGCGACAGGAAAGCGTGCACGCGGAACCGCATGATCAGCACCAGCAGCAGCGCGATGGCTGCTACGGCGACCAGCAGGAGTCCCGCCGTGCCCAACGTCCAGTTGAGCTCGAGTTCGGTCATCATTGTCCTTCGTTGTATCGGACGGTCGCCCAACGGGTTATCGGGTCAACCGTTTCAGTTATTTGGCTCAGTTGTTTCCCGCCTGCCGGCGCTAGCTTCCCGCCGGGTGGGCCGGGTCCTGCAGGTAGTGCTCCACCAGGACCGCGATCCGCTCGGGGGAATCGGTGACGGAGACCTCAAGGCCTGCCTCGTCGTCGCCGAGCGGTTCCAGCGTCTGGAACTGCGAATCCAGCAGTGTCGGGGGCATGTATTCGTGGTCGCGCCCGCTGATCCGCTCGGCAATCAGTTCCTGGCTGCCGGTGAGGTGAATGAACCGGGTCTGCGGCG
The DNA here is from genome assembly GCF_059092585.1 of Arthrobacter sp. Y3221160. Lineage (NCBI taxonomy): Bacteria > Bacillati > Actinomycetota > Actinomycetes > Micrococcales > Micrococcaceae > Arthrobacter > Arthrobacter sp. Y3221160. The sequence continues at coordinate 522,019 of NZ_JBNHHU010000002.1, forward strand.
CGAAGGAGCGGATGAGGTCGCGGTAGCTGCGCTTCAGCGCCGAGCATGCGACGACGGCGGTGGTTCCCTCGGCCAGTTTTTCTGCCATGACCTTGCCGATGGCGCTCAGCCAGGGGTGGCGGTCGGCGTCCGTCAACGGCTGGCCGGAGGCCATCTTTTCCTTGTTCGCCGCGCTGTGCAGGTCATCGCCGTCGATGAACTCAAGGCCGAGGTGCCGGGCGACCGCGCTGCCCACCGTGGATTTTCCGCATCCTTGGACGCCCATGACCACCAGCGGGGGATATTGCAGGGACATGGGCAGAACTCCTCAGACGCATCATTACATCTGATTTGGTGACCAATCTCTCGTCAATAAATCAGATTTATCCGGATCAAAGTACCACCGGCGGAGAGGCTCCGGCAAAACCGGCTCGCTCCGTCGACGGCGTCGATAACGAATCGGCCTTCGCTTGGCGGCGGCCCATACCCCCGGCGGGCATCCCGAGGCTACATTTGTCTTATACGGTGTCCGGCGCGGCACCGGCTGCGGCGCCGCGGAGCCCGAGGAGGTCGGAATGTCTCTATCGGATGACGAACGGCAGCGCCTGGACAGGCTGGGGCAGCAACTGCAGAACGACGACCCGCGCTTGGCCCGCTCCCTGTCGGCCCGCGGCGTGCTGGTCTTCGGCCATGTTGTCGGGGCGGCGACCCTGCTGGCCCTGGCCGGCGCGCTCCTGCTGTTCATCGGCATAGCGGGGAATGCGCTGGTTCTGGCCATGCTGGGCCTCATCTTCCTCGCCGCGGGCGCCATCCGCGGTTGCGCCGATTTCGTGTCCCGCCACCGGCGCGGGTGAGAGCGGCCGCAGCAGACACCTCGGCCGGGAACAATGCGAACCACGTCACTTTCGTTACCTCGCCATGTCACAGGGACGGTGCCCTAACACACCCCTTGATGTACTTTTGCTCAAGCGCGTTCATCGGGAACCGTGCACCCGCATGAGAAGAATGCCGCGGACGAGTTCGATTCAAAGGTGAAAGAGGTCTCCTGTGACACAGGATCAAATGGAAGCGGTCGCAGTCGCAGCGCAGCAGCAGCCGGTCCGCAAATCGGCAGGGCACATCATTGTCGACTCATTGATGGCGCACGGCGTCGAACGCACCTACGTGGTTCCCGGCGAGAGCTACCTGGAAGTGTTGGACGGGCTCCGCACTTCCAGCATCGACACCATTGTCTGCCGCCATGAGGGCGGCGCGGCCTACATGGCCGAGACGGACGGAAAGATGAACCAGCGGCCCGGCATCGCCATGGTCACCCGCGGGCCGGGCGCGGCCAACGCACACGTTGGCCTCCACACCGCCTGGCAGGACTCCACGCCCATGGTGCTGTTCGTGGGCCTGATCCCCTTCGAGCATCGTGACCGCGAAGCCTTCCAGGAATTCGACATCAAATCCTGGTTCGACACCGGCGCCAAACGGGTCATGGTGCTGGACCACCCCGAGCGGGCCTCGGAAATCGTCGCCGAGGCCATGTTTGCCGCCATGAGCGGGCGGCCTGGACCCGTCGTCGTCGGTCTTCCCGAAGACGTCATCCGCGAAGAAGTGGACGCCACGCTGCACCCGGTCATCCCGGTGGCGCAGGGCGGCATGACGGTCACGGACTGGAAGGCGCTCAAGACCGCGCTGAAGGACGCCGAGAAGCCGCTGTTCGTCGTCGGCGGCAATGACTGGACCCAGGAAGGGTCCAGCGCACTCACGACCTGGCTCGAAGAGCACAACATCGCGGCTGCCGTCGAATGGCGCTGCGAGGGCACCATCCCCTTCGACTCCCCCTCCTACGTGGGCCCGATTGGCTACGGCCGGCCGAAGCCCACCTACGACCTGCTCGAGGAAACCGACCTGCTGGTCTTCGTCGGCACCGTCCCGGGCGATGTCATCACCGACGGCTTCCTGGTCCGGCAGGACTGGTCGAAGAAGAACTTCCTGGTCACCATCGACCCGTCGCTGCGGGGCCGCTCCGGCCCCGTCTCCTACCAGATCGTGGCCAAGCCTGACGTCTTTGTCCGCGACCTGGTCATGATGGACCTGCCGGTGAAGGAAGAGTGGAAAGACTTCACCCAGCGCATGCGCGGCGAGCAGGTCAAGTTCGCCGCCCTGCCGCCGGCCGAGCCCGGCGACGGGCCCGCCCGGATGGACACCTTGATGGCCAACCTGGTCGCGGGCTTGCCGCGCGACGCCATGGTCACCCTCGGCGCCGGCGAGCACACCAACTGGGCGCACCGTTACTTCCCCACGCACGACTACGGCTCCATGCTGTCGGCCCGCAACGGTTCCATGGGTTACTCCGTCCCCTCCGCCATCGCCGCCTCGCTGGCTTACCCGGGACGGCGCGTGGTGACCATCGCCGGCGACGGCGAGTTCCTGATGAACGGGCAGGAACTGGCGACCGCCGCCCAGTACGGTGCCACCCCGCTGGTCATCGTCATGGACAACCAGGAATACGGCACCATCCGCACCCACCAGGAACGCTGGTACCCCGAGCGCATCTCCGGCACCCAGCTGAAGAATCCCGACTTCGCCCTGATGGCGCAGGCCTTCGGCGGCTTCGGTGTGAAAGTCGAGAAGGACGCGGACGTTCCCGCCGCCCTCGAAGCCGCCCTCAAGGCCATCGACGAGGACAAGACCTTCGCCCTGATCCACTTGGTGGTCGAACAGCGGGTCAAGGCCTACTGACACCCGTCAGCTGGTCGCAGGCCGGTGGCCGGGGCGTCATGCCCCGGCCACCGGCGTTAACCGTGAAAAATGTTTCTCCCGAAAAAATCACGAAAGCGTAACCTTTCACCCTCTTCCTTCGATTAGTCGGGTGTAAGGGCGCGCCGCAGTAGCAGTACCGCGGCCGTGCCGAGCAACCTTTTGAGGAGATCCATGTCGAACCGTTTCCGCACCCTGAGCCTGCCCGCCAAGGGAGCCGCCCTGGCCGCCGTCATCGCCGTGGGAGGCGCCGGAGCCGCCGTGGCAGCACCCGCCCTGACCGCCGTCGGCAATTCGGAAACCGCGGTCACCACCCCGGCCGTCCCCGCCAGCGAGGGTGAGAACGCAGTCCCGGCGATCCCGGCCTCCCCCGCCGTGCCGGAAGTCCGGTCCGCAGCCGCAGGTGATGCCGAGGCCGACGTCACCGCCGGCGTAGACGGAGCAGAGGCTGACGCGGCGCTGGATGCAGAGGCCGAGGCCGGCACCGAGGAGAACGGCGCCGCCGCCGAGCTGCATTCGGGTGCCGCCGTGGCTCCGGCAGTCCCGGCCGTCCCGGGTGCCGACGGCGTGCCTGCCACTCCGGCCGTCCCTGCCGTTCCGGAGCTGCCGGTAACCGCCAACGCCAAGGCCGAGGCCGCGATCGACGCCCGCACGGAAGCCGCGGAAACGCGCGCCGAACTGCGTGGCGCCGCTTCGGTCACGGTAGAAGCCGGACAGTAATTCCCGTGGTACCGGGTGCGGCGCCTACACTGGGGGCGCCGCACCCGTCGCCCGCTGTCTGAAAGAACGTCGACTTGCCCCCATCACTTCCCGACGACATCGTGTTCGCGGCGCAGTCCGGAGATGCAGCTGCATTCGGCGAGATCTACACCGCGCTGGCACCCGGGCTCAATGGATACCTGAAGGTGCGCGGTGTGGAAGACCACGAAGGCGCAGTACAGGAAGTATTCCTCGCCCTCTTCTCCCGCATCCGGTCGGTGAACGGCGGGTTCCAGGGGCTGCGGACGCTGGCGTTCTCCATCGCCCATGCCCGCTACGTAGACGATGTCCGGCGCCGGGCCCGGCAGCCAGTGCTGTCGCCCTACGACCCGGATGCCGACGCCCGAGCGGTGGAGTCCGCCGAAACAACTGTCCTGGAGACGCTCGCCGAGAGCGATGTGGGACGCCAGCTCAAGGAGCTGAAGCCGGAGCAGCAGGAAGTGCTGATGCTGCGCGTGGTCGCCGGCCTGTCGATCGAACAGGTTGCCGAAATCATGGGCCGGAGCGCCGGCTCCATCAAACAATTGCAGCGGCGCGCCCTGCTTAAACTCAAATCCGTTCTGGAAAGGAAGGAGGTCCTGGTATGAACAGCGCTGAAATGTCCGACGACGACGCCGTCCGCCGGCTGCTGGACGAATCCGGGCTGGCTCCTTCTGCCCCGCTGGAGTCCACCTTGCTGGCCCTCCGCGCCGCCGGGGATGCCCCCATCCCGGCCCCATCGCCCGAGGTGCTGGCTTACCTGACACCGGCTGCCGGCGCGGCGGCCGCGGGCGGCGCGCAGGTCGTGCCGCTGCGGCGACGCCGCACGGTACGCGGCGCCCTTGTCCTCACGGCCGCGGTGGCCGCCACCGGGCTGGGAGTGTCCGGGGTCGCGGCCGCCAACCCCGACTTCCGGGCAGCCGCGGACCAGGCCGTCCGGCACGTCGTGGGCTTCCTCGCCCCGTCCGGCACCGGCCAGGAGACTCCCCAGGACCACTCCGTGCCCGGAGCCCCCGCCCACGCCCCAGCCGTAACGGGCGAGGTTTCGGTTGAGGAAGGCGGCTCCGGCTCGGCCGACACCGGCACCGATTCCCCGGCCGCTCCCGCTGCCCCGGCACATCCTGCTGCCCCCGCGACGCAGCCCGGGCACCAGGCGGAGCGGACCCCCGGTACCGACGATGCTGCCGGGCAGGATGCCAAACGTTCGCCGGGCACGCCGTCCCGGGACGTGCTCCCCGCGGTGCCGCCGCTGGAGGGCGGACTGCCGGATCCGTCCCTGGGCCAGCGCGACGGCAATCCCGGCAAGGACGCCCCGCGGAAAAAGCAGGACGCGCCCGTGCCCGCTTCCGGCCACCTTCCGACGCTGCAGCCCCTCCCCTCACCGGAGCGCTGACCGGCCACAGTCCGGCGCTCCGGCCACGCCGTTGCGTGACCGCTGCCCGACCGCCGGCCGTCCGCCGCCGTCGGCCGGAGGGCTGACCGGCCGCCGTCGGGAAGGACGGCGGTGATGCCCGCGGCCGAAGGCAATCCTCCGCCGCGGGCTCTTTCGGCAGGCGGGCGATAGTGGCAGAGTTGCGCAAGGGAACACCGTTCTGTCGGGTCGGGCAGGAGGATTCATGACCGCATCGCCGCTGGTACTTGGCCCGATGCTGCGCTATGTGGACCAGACGTCGGCCAGCATCTGGGTGGAGACCCGCGAAGCCGCCACCGTCACCGTCGTAGTTCAGGGGCGCAGCTGGCAGGCAGGCACGTTCTCCGTGCGCGGCCACCATTACGCGCTGGTCGAGGCCGAGGGGCTGGAGCCAGGAAGCGTCACACCCTATCGGGTGGAGGTTGACGGCATGCCGGCCTGGCCGGAACCGGACTCGCCGTACCCTGCACCCGTGATCCGCACCCTCACGCCCGGACGCCCGCTCCGGCTGGCCTTTGGATCCTGCCGCACCAGCGTCGAGCATGACGCGGCCGGCAACAGGCAGCACGGCGTGGACGCGCTCCGGGCGTACGCGCTGCACCGTGCCGACGGCGCGGCCCGGCACGGGGACAAGGCCGGCACCGCGGACAGGACCGGGACCGGGGACGCGACGGGCGGGGCACTCGACGGGACCGGGACGGACTCCGCCTGGCCGGACCTGCTGCTCTTCCTCGGCGACCAGGTCTACGCGGACTCGACGTCCGAGGCGATGCAGGAGTTCATCCGCGCCCGCCGCGATATCAAGGAACCGCCCGGCGAAGAGCTGAAGGACTACGCGGAATACGCCCACCTGTACATGCTCGCGTGGTCGGACGGCGCCAACCGATGGCTGCTGTCTACGCTGCCCAGTGCGATGATCTTCGACGACCACGACATCCGCGACGACTGGAACGCCTCGCTGAGCTGGCGGCGGAAGATGGCCAAGAAGCCCTGGTGGCATGGCCGCATTGTCGCCGGCCTCGCGTCCTACTGGGTCTACCAGCATCTGGGCAACCTGTCCCCGGAGCAGCGTGCCGAGGACGAACTGTGGCAGCAGGTGGTGAACCATCCGGGCGACGGCGAACCGGACCTCAGCGACGCGCTGGAAGCTTTCGCGGAACGGGCGGACCGGCAGCCGGACACTTACCGCTGGAGCTTCACCCGCGACATCGGCGGTTCACGGCTGGTCGTGCTCGACTCGCGCGCTGCCCGTGACTTGCAGCCGGACCGGCGGACGCTGCTGGACGAGGAAGAAATGGCCTGGCTGGACAGCCAGCTCCAGGGCGGCTTCAAGCACCTGCTGATCGGGACCTCGCTGCCGTTCCTGCTCCCCAAGGGCCTGCACCACATCGAGTCCTGGAACGAGGCCCTCAGCGAAGGGGCGTGGGGCAAGCTGCCGGCGGCCGCCGGTGAACTGCTGCGGCAAGCCGTGGACCTGGAGCACTGGGCAGCCTTCCAGCGCACCTTCCACGAGGTGGCGGCCATGGTGCAGGAGGTGGCCGACGGCGGGCGCGGACCGGCGCCGGAGACCGTCACCTTCCTCTCGGGCGACGTGCACTTCTCCTATGTGACGGAGGTGGTGCGAGATTCGGGCAGCCGGATCGTCCAGGCCGTCTGCTCGCCCGTCCGCAACCCGCTGCCCCGCTTTCTGCGGGATTTCACCGCCGCCATGTCCTATGGCATCGCCGCTCCGGTGGGCGCGCTCGTAGCCCGTGGCGCGAAGGTTCCCGATCCGCCGTTCACGTGGAAGAGCCACATGCGGCCATGGTTCGACAACAACCTGGCCAGCCTGGAGGACTCCCCCGACGGCCTGAAGATCTGGTGGGAGAAGGGCGTGGTGCATGACGGCGACGATCTGCACCCGGGCCTTGAAGAGGTCGCCTCCCTGACCATCGCGCCGCAGGGCATTCGGATTTCGCGATAGCCCGATGGTGCGATAGGTCGTGAGGCCGAAACCGGCGGCTGTCCGGGGCGCGTCGTCCGCCCACTTACGCTGGTGATATGGAATCGCCGATCGACAGCTACTTGCGCACCCTGCACGCCGAGATCTCCGAACTCCGCGACGGCACGCCGTATCTGGTTGGTCCTGCCTCGGCGGTAGTCGATCCGGACGACTTCGGGATCTGCCTGGCTACCGTGGACGGCTACGTCTACGAGGTAGGCACCACCCGCAAGGAATTCACGCTGCAGTCGATCTCCAAGCCGTTCAGCTACGCGCTCGCGCTGGCCGAGCTTGGTTTCGACGCGGTGGATGAGAAGGTGGACGTGGAGCCCTCCGGGGACCCGTTCAACGAGATCTCCCTCGCCGCCGGCACCGGGCGGCCGGCCAACGCGATGATCAACGCGGGCGCGCTGGCGGTCACCGAGATGATCAAGGGCTCCGGCGGCAGGTCCGCGATCAAGCGGATGCTGAACACGTATTCCGGATTCGCCGGCCGGAAACTGAAGAGCAGCCCGCGGGTGTTCGAAGCCGAGCTGCGCAACAGCGACCGCAACCACGCACTGGCCTACCTGCTGAGCTCATTTGGCATCATCGAGGACAACCCCACCACCGCGTTGGAGAACTACCTGCGGCAGTGCTCGGTGCAGGTGACCTGCCGGGACCTGTCCATCATGGCCGCGACCTTGGCCAACGGCGGCACCAACCCCGTCACCGGCAACCACGTCATGGACATCGGGCCGGTGGAACGGGTGCTGTCGGTCATGATGACCTCGGGCATGTACGACGACGCCGGAGACTGGGTCACCAACGTGGGGATGCCGGCGAAGTCCGGGGTGGGAGGGGGCACCCTGGCGGTGCTTCCCGGCCAGGTCGGGCTCGCGGTGTTCTCCCCGCCGCTGGACGACCACGGCGGGTCGGTCCGCGGGATCGCCGTGAGCCGGCGGCTGTCCGAGGACATGGAGATGCATTTCGTCCGTTCCGCGCGTGCCGGGCGTTCCGCGATCCGCGCCAGCTACGACATCACCGTCGTTCCTTCCGGCATCCGCCGCACGGACGAGTCGGCCGAGGTGCTGCGGGAGAACGGCCATCGCGCGCAACTGATCGAGCTCAACGGCGACCTGCTGTTTGCCGGTACGGAATCGATGGTCCGGGAAATCAGCTCGCTCCCCGACGACGTAGAGCTGGTGGTCCTGGACCTGCGCCGCGTCGACGAAGTGGGCGGCGTGGCCCTGCGCATGTTCGCCCGCCTGGAGGAGATTCTGGCCGCGGACAACCGTGAACTGCTGCTGATCGATCCGGAGGACAGGCTCGCCGACGTCTTCATCGACACCGGGCGGCACGTGCCGGTCTTCGACACCCGCACCGGGGCCGTCGAGTTCTCCGAGAACCGCCTTATTGCCCGCTACGGAGATCCGCTGGGCGTGCCCACGTCGGTGCCGGTGGAGCAGTCGCTGGCCCTGGGCACCCTGCACGCGGACGAAATTGTCGCCCTGGTGGAACGCATGGAGCCCGCGAAGTACGAGGACGGCGAGATCGTCCGGCGGGTCGGCCAACGGTTTGGCGGGGTGTACTTCATTGTCTCCGGCCGGATCAGCACCATCGCCGCCGACTCCGAGGGACGGCGGGTCAAGCTGAGCACGCTCAGCGCCGGCATGACGTTCGGCGAACTGGCACTGGGCAGCGAAGACCGGCAGGAGACCACCGAGAAGGCGGACGGCCCGGTAGAACTCATGGTGCTCTCCGCGGAGGCGATCGAGGAACTGGAGGAGCAGGACCCGAAACTGGCGATGCGCCTGTGGAAGGCGCTCACCCGCGACGCTTACACACGCGTGGACCAGTTCCTGCGCGAAACCGCCGTCCGGATCCGCGACTGACCGTCCGCGGCGGCCCGCTGTCGGCGGCCCAATGGGCATCCACCAGCGGGGATCAACTATAGTTACGGGCAGTCGTACCACCTGCCACATCGGCAACAGAAACCACACTAGCCTCGGTCTCTCCGTGTCTTGTTCCCGGCAGAGGTTACAGAAAGGAACGTGTGAACTTTTTCGAGTTTCTCGCGAAACGGGCCGACGACATGCTGGAAATGGGCATCGAGCATGCCATCCTCGTGGGCGTTGCGGTCATGCTCGCCACCGTGATCGGGGTCGGCCTGGGCATCGCGACTTATCGGCACGAACGGCCGCGCGAAACAGTCCTCGCGGTCACCGGTGCTTTCCTGACCGTCCCCTCCTTCGCGTTGTTCATCCTCCTCATCGGCCCCCTGGGCCTGGGCGCGCTGCCCGTCGTCGTCGCCCTCACCATGTATGGCCTGCTGCCCATCGTCCGCAACACCATCACCGGCCTGCGCGAAGTGGATCCTGCCATCGTGGAATCGGCCAAGGGCATGGGCATGAGCCGAACCCAGCGGCTGCTGAGGATCGAACTGCCGCTGGCGTGGCCGGTGATCATCACCGGCATCCGCGTCACCACCCTGGTCCTGCTGGGCATCGCTGCCATCGGCGCGATCGTACTGGGCCCCGGCTACGGAGAGCTGATCTTCACCGGCCTCGCCCGGGTGGGCACGCCGGTGGCTGTCAACATGGTCCTGGCCGGAACCCTCGGCGTGATTGTCCTCGCCATCCTGTTCGATCTGCTCTTCCACACCGTCCGCAAGCTGACTACCTCCAAAGGAATCCGATGACCGCTTCCGACCATCAGACCCCCCAGCCCAGGCCGGTCAAGATCCGCTTACAGAACCTGTCCAAGAGGTTTCCCGGACAGAAGGACAACGCGGTCGACGACCTGACCCTGGACATCCACGAGGGCGAGATCGTGGTGCTGGTCGGCCCGTCGGGATGCGGCAAGACCACCACCATGAAGATGATCAATCGGATCATCGAGCCCACCTCCGGCCGGATCATCCTGGACGGAGAGGACGTCACCACCACCGACCCGGACCAGCTCCGCCGCCGCATTGGCTACGTCATTCAGCAGGTCGGCCTGTTCCCGCACATGACCATCGGCGAAAACGTGGCCACCGTGCCCAAGCTGTTGGGCTGGGACGCCAAACGGATTTCCGCTCGGGTGGACGAATTGCTGGACATGGTCAACATGCCGCCGTCGACGTACCGCAACCGCTACCCCAAGGAGCTCTCCGGCGGGCAGCGGCAACGGGTAGGGGTGGCACGCGCTCTGGGTGCAGACCCGGAAGTGATGCTGATGGACGAACCGTTCGGGGCGATAGACCCGATCACCCGGGACCGGCTGCAGAACGAATTCCTGCGCCTGCAGTCGGAGGTGCGCAAGACCATCGTGTTCGTCACCCATGACATCGATGAAGCAATCAAGATGGGCGACCGGATCGCCATCCTGCAGGACCGCTCCCGGATTGCCCAGTACGACACCCCGGAGCAGATCCTGACCGCCCCTGCCAATGATTTCGTCTCCGACTTCATCGGCAACGGCGCCTCCCTGAAGCGGCTGAACCTCAGCCGCGTGGCCGACATCGAGCTGACCCAGTGGCCGACCGTCCGGCTGGACACCCCGGCCGAGGACGCGCTGGGGCAGTTGCGGCGCAGCGACCGCTCCGCGCTCCTGGTGCTCGACCACGCCGGGCGGCCCCGCCGCTGGGTGGGTGCGGACGACCTGCATCGGGCAGGCACACGCGCGCTGGACGAGGTGGGGCTGCCGCCGGAAGCCATGGTGGAACCCCGCGCAACCCTGTCCGATGCCCTCAACGAGCTCATCACCGCCCGGTACAGCGTGACCATCGTGGTGGACTCGCACGGTGTCTACCAGGGCGTGGTGGATATCGAACAGATCAACGAGGCCATCCGCGCCATGCGGGACACGGCGGTCACTCGAGCCCGGGCCGGTCTGGGCGAGGTGGCCGAAGCCGTACAGGCGGGTGGCTGACGTGGCCGCTGCCGCACCACAGCACACGGTGCACGACCAAGACGTTGCGGTCCAGCCACCGGCCAGGACGCGGCGCAGGACCCTGACCGGTTACCTGCTGGTGCCGGCCATCCTGGCGCTGGCCTGCCTGGCGCTGTACCTGTATGTCGGCTCGCAGGAACTGGACAGCATCGAGGCGCGCGCCCTGGCCCCAACCAACCTGGCCGCCGCCCTGGGCCGGCACCTGCAGCTGACCGCGGTCTCGACGCTGCTGACCCTGGTCATCGCGGTGCCGTTGGGCATCCTGTTCACGCGCCCGGCCATGCGTCGGGTCCGCCCCTACCTGATCACCCTGCTGACCCTGGGACAGGCGGTTCCGACCATCGCCGTGTTGGTCCTGCTGGCCGTGGCTTTCCTGTTCCTGGGTTTCCAGGCAGCCATCGTGGGCTTGGTGCTCTACGCCATCATCCCGGTGCTGCTCAACACCATGGTGGGCCTGGAGCAGGTTGACGAATCCGTGCTGGAAGCCGGGCGGGGCATGGGCATCTCCAAGTTCGGCGTCCTGCGCCGGCTCGAACTGCCCCTCGCGGTGCCGATCATGCTGGCCGGCGTTCGCACCGCGCTGGTCATCAACGTGGGTACGGCCACCCTGGTGACCTACATCAACGCGGGCGGACTCGGGGACATCATCGTGGCCGGGCTGTCCACCAACCGCGTCTTGGTGCAGATTGTCGGCGCCGCGCTCACGGCGGTGCTGGCACTGCTGATCGACTACCTGGCGAGCATTGCCGAAGACTTCCTGCGCCCGAAAGGGCTCTAGGCCATCCCCTGCATGACGAAAGAGGAATGATGAAAGCGAATAGTTCACGGAAGACGGCGTTCGCCGCGTTTGGCGCCGGAGTGGCCCTGCTGCTGACGGCCTGCGGCGGCGGCGACGCCGCCGAGGCGACGGGCGACGGCGAACTCGCGGGCGCGCACTTCACGGCGGGCTCCAAGGAATTCACCGAATCGATCCTGCTGGCCCAGATCGCGGCGGTCGCGCTCGAGGATGCCGGTGCCACCGTCGAGGACAAGACGGGCATCTCCGGCAGCGCCACCGTACGCGAGGCCCTGGAGTCGAGCCAGGTGGACTTCTACTGGGACTACACCGGAACGGGCTGGGTCAATGTCCTCGGCCACACCACTGAGGACGTGCCGGAAGATCTCTACGCAGCCGTCGCGAAGGAAGACGCGGAGAACGGCGTCGCCTGGCTGGAACCGGCGCCGTTCGAGAACACCTACCGGATCGCCGCCAAGAAGGAGTTCGCGGAGGCCGAAGGCATCACCAACATGACCGAAGCCGCTGCGTTCATCCAGAAGAACCCGGACCAGGGTGCCGTCTGCGCCGCCAGCGAGTTCATCAACCGCGACGACGGCCTCCCGGGCTTGGAGAAGGCGTACGGTTTTGAATTCAGCAAGGTAGTGGAGCTGGACCTGAACCTCATCTACACACAGATCGGCGGATCCTGCCAGTTCGGCGAAGTCTTCTCCACCGATGCCCGGGTCATCTCCAACGAACTGACCGTGTTGGAGGACGACAAGGAATTCTTCGTCCCGTACCAGGGCTCCATGACCCTGCGCCAGGAAACCCTGGACGAGTACCCGGCCATTGCGGAGATCATGGCACCGATCAGCGCCGCACTGACCAATGAAGTTATCACCGAGCTCAATGGCCGGGTGGATAACGACGGCGAGGATCCCCGCGACGTCGCCGAGGAGTGGCTGCAGGAGCAGGGCCTGGTGGGCTAGCCACCGGACCTTGCCTCCGCACAACGGCCAGCGGCCGCCGGTCACCACGACCGGCGGCCGCTGGCTGTAGCAGGCCTTACCGAATCCGCCGCAGTCCCGGGTTTCCCCGAATCGCTCGGCGTATCAGGCCTCCGCGAAACGTCCCACCGTCTTCTGCGCATCGATTCCCGGCAGGGCGGCGGCGAAGATGCGGTAGTAAGCGAGTTCCTCGCGGGTCCGCACCGGCGGATCCAGAACGCCTGCCTCCTGCTCGAGCTCGGCTTCGCTGACCGAGGCTTCGAAGTGTTCGCGGAGCACGTCGTTCATGCCGGTGCCCTCGCCGAACTGCTCCTTCGGCCGCCAGAGCACCTCGTGCGGAACCATCCCGTCGAAGGCCTTGCGCAACAGCCATTTGGCGGGCCGCTCCGGTCCCGTCAACTTCCACGCCGGCGGCAACGCCAAGGCCAGTTCCACCATGTCCAGGTCCAGGAAGGGCAACCGCGGCTCGATCCCGTGCGCACCGGCCACCCGGTCCACCCGCTGCAGTCCCCCGATGGGCATGCCTTCGATGGTCTCCAGCAGGTCTTCGTGCAGCGCCTCGCCGGAGTCATGGCGGCCGTAGTGCGAGTAGCCGGCGAACAGCTCGTCGGCTCCCTCGCCCACCAGCACAATCTTCACGTGTTCGGCGGCCAGCCGGGACACCAGGAAATTCGGCACCGCGCTGTGCACCAGCGTCGGGTCAAAGGACTCAAGTTCCGCGATCACCTGCGGTACCAGCGCGATCGCATCCTCGGCGGTGTAGACCAGCTCGTGGTGCTCGGTCCCCGCGGCGGCCGCCATCACCCGGGCGGCGAGCAGGTCGGCGCTTCCCTCCAGCCCGACGGCGAACGTCTTCAAAACCTTCCCGCGCTCGGCGGCCTTGCGGGCCGCCACGGCCGTGACGATGCTGGAGTCCACCCCGCCGGACAACAGGACGCCCACCGGCACGTCGGCCTCCAGGTTGCGCTCCACCGCCCGGACCAGGGTGTCGCGCAGGGCATCGAAGACCCACTGCGGGGGATCCTCGTCCGGCCGCCGGCTCTTGAGCAGCACCGGGGCGCCGGCCGGGAAGACGGGCCCTGCCATCAGGCCGTCCTCCGGTGTCCAGGCATGGCCGGGCGGAAACGGCTCCACGAAAGGCCGCCACTCGTCGTCGAACGCCTTCATTTCGGAGGCAAACAGCACGGTTTCTTCGCGCCGCGCCCAGTACAACGGGGACAATCCGAGCAGGTCCCTGGCCGCGACGAAACGCCCGTCATCGCCGGCGATCACCAAGGCGAACGGACCCCAGAGCTTGTCGAAGGCGGCGACGCCTAGCTCCTCGTACAGCCGAAGCGCGGCCTCCAGGTCGGACCGGGTCCGGAAACCCTCCTGCCCGAGCCGGTCGCGGATCCGGCGGTAGTTGTAGATCTCGCCGTCGCCCACCAGCCACGCGTCGCCGTCGCGGCCGACCAGGGGTTGCTGCCCGTTCTCCGGATCGACGATGGACAGCTGCCGGCTGCCGAGCCAGGACCTGCCCACCCGGCGCGATCCCGATCCGTCCGGCCCACGGTGTGCCAGCCGGTCCAGCATCCGTTCGCCCGCTGTCGCATCGAACTCCCCGTGGGCAGCCACTATCCCTGACATCTGCATCCCGCCTTCGCGCTTGTTCAACAAATCCGGCGCCGCATGCGGCCGGGCTCTGTCCGCCCCAGGCGCTGCGACGCGACTTCTCCAGCATAGCCAGCCGACTCATGCCCTCCCCGCCGGTCGTGGACCAGGCCGAAAGGCTCCACCGTTCGCCGCCGTGGAGCCGGCACGGTCCGGACCACCCGCCGCCGCTCTCTAGACTGGTAGGCATGACTGCAACGCTGGTGGCCAAGGACCTCTCGGGCGGCCACGGCCACCGCACCCTGTTCTCCAACCTGAACCTGACCGTCGCGCCGGGCGACGTCGTCGGGGTGGTCGGCGCCAACGGTGCCGGCAAGACCACGCTGCTGCGGATCCTGGCAGGCGCGGACGCACCGCTGGCGGGGTCCGTGAGCACGGCGCCCTCGGACGCCTTTGTCGGCTGGCTGCCCCAGGAACACGAACGAATTCCCGGCGAGACCATCGCCGCCTACCTTGACCGCCGCACCGGTGCGGCGGCCGCCACCGCCGCCATGGAAGCCGCGGCCGAGGCGCTGGGCTCTGGCTCCAAGCAGGCCGGCGACGCCTACGCCGCCGCCTTGGACCATTGGATGGCCAGCGGGGCCGCGGACTTGGAGGACAGGATCCCGCCCATGCTGGCCGAACTCGGTCTGGACGTCGGCCCGGACGCCCCGATGACCGGGCTTTCCGGCGGCCAGGCCGCGCGCGCCGCCTTGGCAGCCCTGCTGCTGAGCCGGTTCGACGTGGTCCTGCTGGACGAGCCCACCAACGATCTGGACCTGGCCGGACTGGCCCGGCTGGAGTCGTTCGTGCAGGGCCTGCGCGGCGGCGCGGTGCTCGTCTCCCACGACCGCGAGTTCTTGGCCCGCTGTGTGACCACCGTGGTGGAGCTGGACCTGGCCCAGAACAAGGTGGCGGTGTACGACGGCGGCTACGATGCCTTCCTGGAGGAGCGGGCCGTGGCGCGCCGCCACGCGCGCGACGCCTACGACGAGTTCGCGGAGAAGAAGGCGGACCTCGTGTCCCGGGCGCGGACCCAGCGCGAGTGGAGCTCCCAGGGCGTCCGGAACGCCATGAAGAAGAATCCGGACAACGACAAGATCCGCCGCAAGGCCAGCACGGAGTCCTCCGAAAAGCAGGCGCAGAAGGTGCGGCAAATGGAGTCCCGCATCGCCCGCCTGGACGAAGTGGAGGAGCCCCGCAAGGAGTGGCAGCTGCAGTTCGGCATCGGCGCCGCCCCGCGCTCCAGCTCGGTGGTCGCCACCTTAAACCAGGCCACCGTCCGCCGCGACGCCTTCACGCTCGGCCCGGTCTCGCTCCAGGTCAACGCCGGCGAGCGCATCGGCATCACCGGCCCCAACGGCGCGGGAAAATCCACCCTGCTGCGCCTCCTGCTGGGACATCAGCAGCCCGACGACGGCGCCGCGGGGCTGGGTGCCAGCGTCGCCATCGGCGAGATCGACCAGGCGCGCGGCCAGCTCGCGGAGGACCGGCCGCTCGGTGCCGCCTTCGAAGCGCTGGTCCCGGACTACAGCCAGGCCGAGGTCCGCACGCTGCTGGCAAAGTTCGGCCTCAAGGCCGACCAGGTATCCAGCGCTGTCGGCGCCCTCTCCCCCGGCGAGCGCACCCGGGCCGCCCTCGCCCTGCTGCAGGCCCGCGGCGTGAACCTGCTGGTCCTCGACGAACCCACCAACCACTTGGACCTGCCCGCCATCGAACAGCTGGAGCAGGCGCTGGACAGCTACGAGGGCACACTGCTGCTGGTCTCGCATGACCGCCGGCTGCTGGAAAACGTCCGGCTGGACACCCGCTGGGACGTCGACGCCGGCCGGGTCACCGTCCGCTGAGTCCCTCGGACCTCCGGTTCAGGACGGGGTTAGAGTGCCGGCCGCATCCCGGACCAGGGGCGCAACTGTTCCACGGCAGCACCGATGCGGAAGACGGTGAGGTCGTCGTAGGGGTTACCAACGATTTGCACGCCTGTCGGTATCCCGGTCTCGGAGAGTCCGCTCGGCACGGCCAGGACGGGGCAACGGTTGTTGATGTTAAACGGCGCAGTCATGTGCGCTTCCCAGTAGTGCTCGAGATGTTGCCCATCGACGTCGATCCCGTCGAGGTACTCGGCGTCGGCTTTGAGCGCAGGAACTGCTGAGGCGGGACAGATCAGGGCGTCGAATCCGTCCATGGCCTGGGCCAACTGCCCCTGGATACGTGACTCGGCTTGCAGTCCTTCCAGGAGTGTGTGGCGCGTCGACGCCTCACGCGCGTCGGCCATGAAGCGCCGCGTATAGGCGGCCAACTGCTCGGTGCCGCCTGCGGTGGCTGCCTCCATAGCGGGGCCGAGAATGTGCCCGAAGTGGGTGAAGATAACATCGCTGATCTCCCGATGAGACCAAGGAAGTTCGATCTCCTCGACGACGGCACCCGCTGCCTCCAGAGCCGCGGCCACGGCCCGGGTGTTGGCCTCGATCTCCCCTGTGACCGGGTAGTCCCCGAGCCGGATGCACAGCGCAATCCGCATGTGGTGGACCGGCGCAAATTCCAAGGGCAAAGGAGCGGACGGCCCCACCGAGGTGTGGTCCATGGGGTGCGGTCCGGCCATCACATTGGTCAACAGCGCGGTGTCGGCGACCGTGCGGCCCATCGGGCCGTCGCCGCGGTACCAGTCATTGGACAGAGGCGGCATGCCCGGGATCCTGCCGTACGGCGCTTTGTAACCGACGGTTCCGGTAAAGGATGCGGGTAACCGGGTGGAACCCGCGATGTCCGAGGCCGTCGCCAATGCCGTCATCCCGGATGCCAGCGCTGCCCCGGCCCCGCCGGAGGATCCGCCCGGCGAGTACTCCGGGTTCCACGGGTTCCGGGTGATTCCCCACATCGGGCTGTGTGTCACCGTGGCGCAGCTGAATTCGGGCGAGGTGGTGCGGGCGTGGAGGATTCCTCCGGCGGCTTTGATCCGCCCAATGATCGGGTGATCGGCCGCTGCGGTCTCGCCGGCGCACGCCAACAGCCCCTGCGAGAAGCTTCGGCCGGCGATGGCATGCTTCTCTTTGGCGGCCACCGGCAATCCCAGTAACGGCGGCGCCGAATCCAGGCCTCGGGGTCCGCCGTCGAACTCGCCGCGCTGGTACAGCAGCTCGGCCTCCCGCGACTCAGCGAGGGCCTCCTCAAACATCGTCTCGGTCAGCGCATTGACGGTCCCGTTGATCTCGGTAATGCGTTCTATGACCGCTTCCATCAGTTCGACAGGGGAAAGCTCCCGAGCGCGGAACAGCCGCAGCGCGTCCACTGCACTGAGGTAATGCAGCTCGGTCATGACCTGGCTCCTGCAGTGGACTTGTCCCCGAGGCCAAACTCTCCCGACACCGAGTCTTCCGACGACAGCGCACCATAAACCAGTTCCAACGCGATCTGGGTCAGGGCATCCAGGCCCGCCAGCATGTCCGCATCCTTGGTAAATTCGCGTTCGCAGTGGCTGACGCCGTCCACTGACGGAATGAACACCATGACCGATGGCACGATCCGGTTCATCGCTACCGAGTCGTGCCCTGCCATCGTCTGCATACGGCGGACCCCAAGTCCCAGCTTCTCGGCCGTCTTCTCAGTCAACACGACACCGGATTCGGGGTAGTACTGGTTGGCCCGGACATCGAAGTCCTTCACGTTGATCCGGATGTCGTGTTCCTCGGCAAGCCGGGCGATGTCTGCCAGCAGGCTGTCCCGTGCGGAGCGCACAATCTCGGGGCTGTTGGAGCGCAAATCAGCTACGAGGTGCACCCGGCGGGCCACGACGATCGGCGAATTCGGTTCCAGCGTCAGCTGCCCCACGGAGGACACGAGCGTCTCCTCCTCAAAGTTGCGCGTGACGTCGTGCACCATGAGGACAATCTTCGAGGCGGCAACCAGCGCATCGTGCCGGTCTGCCATGGCGGTAGCGCCGGTATGGGACTGCTCGCCGAGGACCTCAATATCCAGCTTCTGGGTGTACCAGCTCGAGTCCACGGCGCCTATGGTCAGGCCCTCGCGCTCCAGGATGCGGCCCTGCTCGATGTGGATCTCCGCGTAGCTCACTGCTTCGGGCCCCTCCTCCGTTCCGAGATAGCCGATCGACGCCAGGGCTTCCCGCACGGAGACTCCCTGGAGGTCCCTCACGCCGAGCATCTGCTCACGATCCATGATTCCCGCGAAGACGGAGCTACCCATGATGGAGGGTGCAAAGCGGCCGCCTTCCTCGTTGAACCAGTTCACCACCGCCAGATTGAACGGCGGAACGTTGCCTGTCGCGTTGACGTGCGCCTCGATCCGGGCAGCAGCGTGCAACCCGGCCAGCACGCCGTACGCCCCGTCGAAGCGACCACCCAGCGGCTGGCTGTCCAAGTGGGAGCCGATCATGACGAATTTCGCAGCGGGCCGGAATTCGATCAAGGCGAACATGTTGCCGATGCCGTCCACGCGCACGCCCCAGCCGTGCTCGGCTGCAAAAGCGGTGAACCAGTCCCGGGCCTGCCGGTCTTCCTCGGTAGCGGCTTGCCGATGCACACCGTGGTTCGCTGTGGCCCCTATGGTGGCAACGTGGTGAAAGTCCTTGAGGAAAGCTTCAGCGGACATAACAAAACTCCTAATACCTAATACGTGAGCTGCCGGTGGGAACCGGGAGGGCGGAACCTGCGGGAGCCGGAAGGAGTATCGGTCCCCCGGCTCCCGTTATCAGCCGAGGCGTCCGCGGGTCTCCGGAACCTTGGTCAGCGTGAGCAGCAGGAACACAATGATCGCCGCGCCGCACAGCCAGTAGGCCGGCGAGTAAGAGATACCTGTGCCGTTCACCAGCGCGGTGCCGATGAAGGGTGCGGTTCCGCCGAACAACGCGTATCCAAGGTTGTAGCTGACGGCGGCCGAGGTGAAGCGGGTCTTCGTCGTGAAGATTTCCACGAAGAACGTGTAGCAGCCGCCGCCGTAGATGCATAGCGGAACGACGAAGAGCAGCTGTCCCAGAATTGCCAAGCCCAGCGAGCCGCTGGTCACCAGCATGAAACAGGGGAAGGCCAGCAATGCGATCGCGGCCGACCCTGCAATCAGCATCGGCTTGCGACCGACCTTGTCACCGATGATTCCGCCGACCGGGAGCAGCAAAGCGTAAAACAGCATCGCCGATGCATTCGCCAGCAGGGACGCCTGCAGGGTCAAGTTGCCGGTCGTCTGCACGTAGCCAACGAAATAACCGGACAGGAAGTAGAAACCCATGGCGGTCAAGCCCATGACGAAGACGACCTGGAGCATCCGGACCTTATTCTCGCGGAAGGCCTCGCGAACCGGGCTGTACTCCTTTTTCTTCTGCTTCTCAGCGACCTGCTTGAAAGCCGCGCTCTCCTCGGTTTTGGAGCGGATCCACACACCGAACAGGGACAGCGGCAACGCCAGCAGGAACG
Organism: Arthrobacter sp. Y3221160; assembly: GCF_059092585.1. NCBI lineage: Bacteria > Bacillati > Actinomycetota > Actinomycetes > Micrococcales > Micrococcaceae > Arthrobacter > Arthrobacter sp. Y3221160. Next base: position 541,610 of record NZ_JBNHHU010000002.1, read on the forward strand.
GTACGCGCCAGCCCCATGAGAAGAAGGCCTCATCGGAAAGGCTTTGGTTGAGGATCAGGATCATCGCGCCGGCCACGACGGACGGCAGCGCGGTGGCGGCAAGGGTGATGTTGAGCCAAAAACCGCGGCGATTCACGGGCGCATGTTCGAAAACGAAGGCCGGGGCACCGACGGATTCTCCGCCTGCCGAGAACCCCTGCAGCAGCCGGCACAGTACCAGCAGTGCAGGTGCGAGAGCTCCGATGGCGGCATAAGGCGGCAACAGGCCGATGGCGGCCGTGGCACCGCCGATGGTCACCAGCGTGATGTAGAGGACGCGGCGTCGGCCGATCCGGTCGCCCAGCTGTCCGAAGAACAGGCCTCCGATCGGCCGGGCGATGAAGGCGACACCGAACGTGGCAAAGGTGGCCAACAGCCCGATAAGTGGGTTCTCGCCGGGGAAAAACAGCTGGGAGAGCGTCACTGCCGAGAGACCGTAGAGGGAAAAGTCGTAGAACTCAATAAACTGCCCAACACTGCCACCTGCAAGGACGCGCTTCTGCATCCCGGTGGTTTTGTTCGACTGTGAGAAGGCTGTGGCGTCTGCGGATCCCGATGTAGTCCGGGCTCCATTCACCGTCATGACTGCCGCCAGAGGCGGGAGGAACTGCGGCCCTTACCCGACTCCGCGTGTAACCCGGAACACGACGTGGATCTTAACCGACTGCAGTCCATCGCAAGTCCTCCTGAAGGTTGCGGCTGATCCTCGTACGATCCCGCGTCTTTGCAGGTTCGGCCAGGGGTGGATCAACCTGTTGGAATGATGTCCAGTCTCAGTGGGCCACGTCACATCTGTCCAACAGATAATTTCTGCGTTTGTAATCGAAATAATGAATTCGAAGTCCGGCCAGGCGCAGCCAGCGGGATGCCTAGGTTTTGTCCGCGCTGTACAGCGCGCGGCACACTGCTTCGAACGCGAGGGCCCGCCGGGTGGGCGTCACACCCTCGGGTCGCACCAGCACGACCTCGATGGCCGGCAGTTGATCCACAAGCCGTAGCGGAACGACGCCCCCGCCCGCGTAAGTCAGGTTGTGGTGGAGCCGCTGATTCAGCACAGCGTAACCATGGCCACGGGCAACGAAGGAGCGGACAGTCTCATAGCCGGTTGCCCGGTGACGAATATTGGGCTTCAAACCTGCAAGCTGGAACAACTGCATGAAGTACTCACGGGTATGCGGCAGGTCCAGCAGGATCATCGGTTCCTCTTCCAAATCCCTCAGCGCCACCTCGTGGTCAGGACTTGCAGCGAGAGGATGCCCTTCCTGAACCAACACGTGCGCCGGAATGTGCTCCACCGTCTGAGTGGTGAAACCGCCGCCCAACCCAATGCTGTACATCAGCGCCAGTTCACAATGCCCCTCGAGCAAGGCCCGCCGCAGAAACTCCTGATCGCCCTCCAGAAATGAAACGTGCACGTCCGGGTATTCCGCTTCAAAGGCCTGGAGGATGACTGGTGCCCGGAAGGGCGCCAGCGGTCCGAAGACCCCTACCTTCAGCTCGCCGGTGAGATTTTGCGACAGGCCCCGCGCCGACTCGTACAGGGAATCTGCGTGCTCAAGGAAGGCGTTCAGGTCTTTGGCGAATTGTCGTCCGGCGGGACTCAGTTTCAGCCCCCTCTGCGACAACCGAATGAAGAGCTGTACGTCCAGGTCCTGCTCAAGCTGGGAAATCGCATTGGACAGCGCCGACTGCGTCAGGTTCAGCCGTTGTGCGGCGGCCGTCATGTTCTCGGTCTCGGCGACCGTCGCAAAGTAGCGCAGTTGGGTAAGGGTGAAGGGCTTGGCCATGCTTCATCCTGTCAGACCCCAGACCCGCCCTCCCCTGACATTCCGAATCGTGCCACAACCCCTTGACCTGTGGTCGCCAGCGGAGTAACTTCTTAGTCAACCGAAAGGTTGATCAAAGGAAGAGTTGAATAACGTGACTGATCGTAGCGACGAGGCCCTCCTGGACAGGGCGTTCATGGCCCTGGCAGATCCGGCCCGCCGCCGCATCATCGCCCGGCTCAGCCGCGGACCGGCAACGGTCAACGAGCTGGCCGAGCCCTTCGAAATCTCCAAGCAGGCGGTTTCGAAGCACATCCAGGTCCTCGAGCAGGCACAGTTGGTCACCCGCAGCAGGGATGCCCAGCGCCGGCCCGTCCACCTGAACGCTGCACGGCTCGAAGCGCTTACCGCGTGGATCGACCAGTACCGGCTGGTTCGGGAGGCGCAGTACCGCGGACTGGACGCCGTGCTCGGCCAACTATCCAAGGACAAACCATGAGCAACTCACTCAAAGTCACCCTCCCGGAGGGCCTTCCGTTCATCGATACCGAACGCGAGTTCGACTACCCCGTCGCCGACGTTTTCCGCGCACACAAAGATCCCGACCTGCTCAAGCAGTGGCTGGGCCCGCGGGGCATGAAGATGGACGTCGACCACTACGACTTCCGCACCGGCGGCAGCTACCGCTACCTACACACCGGACCCGACGGCCAACAGTACGCCTTTACCGGCATATTCCACACGGTCCGCGAGAACGAGTTCGCCATCCAGACCTTCGAGTTCGGCGGCTACCCGGACGTCGTGAGCATCGAGTTCATGACCTTCGAGGACCTCGGCAACGGACGCTGCAAACTGATCGGACATTCCGTCTACCCCACACTGGAGGCGCGCGACGGCATGGCCCAGTCCGGCATGGAAAGCGGCATGAGCGAAGGCTACGAGCGGCTGGACGAACTGCTCGCCGGCGCCCGCACCGCGTAAAGAGGCGGCACTGCCGCGGCATGAAGCCGAAGCCAGCCAGGCTCCGGCCTCATGCCGCGCGCACTTCCCTGTTCAAAGGTTCCCGCCCGCCACCACCATTGGCCTCCTCGGAATTAGAAAGTATGCTGAGGATTCCCTGCACCCTAGTCGGAAGGTGGTTTCATGGCGAACGATGATGAAGGACGCAAGGAAGTAGCCAAGATCCTGAAGGACGCCGACATCGGCGTCCTCACCACGGTCAATGCCAGCGGCCAACTGTTTAGTCGGCCCCTGGCACTACAGGAAGCAGAGTTCGACGGCGACCTGTGGTTTGTGACGCACGATCCCTCGCCCAAGGCCAACGAAATCCGCGCCAATCCGCACGTCAATGTGTCGGTCAGCGGGTCGGACGGCTACCTGTCCATCTCGGGCACCGCCTCCATCGTCCGGGACCAGGCGAAGATCGACGAACTGTGGGGCCCCATGATGGAACCGTGGTTTGAGAACGGCAAGGACGACCCCACGGTGGCCTTGCTCCGGGTCGAGGCCCACACCGCCGAATACTGGAAGCCCGATTCCCCCAAGGTGGCCACGCTGTTCAAGCTGGCCAAGGGAATGGTCACCGGGAAGCAAGCAGACGACGTCGGCAAGAACGACGTCGTCAACCTTTAGCCGGAGGCATCTGCCGATCGGCACCACAGCACGCACTTAAGGAGTCAGCAATGTCCGGAAATCTTTTGGCCCGTTCTGTGCACGACCTTACTGCCGCCGCCTGGTTCGGCGGTTCCCTGATGGGCGCCATCGGGCTTAACGGGGCGGCCGCCGCCGCCCAGGATCCGCGCGAGCGCACCCGTTTGTCCAGCATCGGCTGGATGAAGTGGGCGCCGGTCCAGACCGTGGCCTTCGTATCGCACCTTGCCTCCGGCCTGCCGCTGCTGGCGGGCAACAAGGGCAGGATGGTCAAGCAGGAAGGGGTGACGCGGAATACCGTCATCAAGACCGTCGTCACCTTGGCCGGCGCGGCCGTCACCCTCTACGCCGGAATGCTGGGCAAGAAGGTGGAGAAGATGGCCGAACAGGGTGCAGAGGGCGCCACCGAGCCGTCACCGATGGCGTCACCGGAGCTTAAGTCCGCGCAGAAGCAACTCAAGCTGCTGCAGTGGACCATCCCGGCCTTCGCCGGCACGGTCATCGTGCTCGGTGCCAAGCACGGCGAGATGCAGCGGCCCGCCACCTTCTTGGAGGGGCTGCTCAAGCACTAAAGGTGAAGGCCCGCCCACGCGGTGTGCAATGTCCGGAGCGAGCCGGACAGGTGCCGCGTTCGGGCGGGCCACCTGCTCTCCGTCTTTCCGCGGCTGGTGCCGGCCACGAAGTCGCGCGTCGGGCGCCGGCTTCCCCGTGGCCCTCCCCTGGTTCGGAGCGTCCGCCGCTGGCTGCACGGTCTGGGCCTGCTGCACGGTTACGATGGTTGAAACGTTAACGCGGGACGGCAGAAGTGGGGAACGGGCATGCCGGCAGCATCATGACGGCCACCAAGGCGGCGGCCGCCTGCGCGTGGGCTGCCATCGCCGGCATTTCCGCTGCCGGGCTGCTTGTAATGGGCCAGGTCATCGCGGCTTCGATCGTCGCTCCGCCACGCTTCGACCTCGTGGCCGTCCTCTCCGTGCTGATGCTGGTGCTGGCTTGGCACCTGCGCGTGGATACGCCGCTCATGCGCCGCCAAACCACCGCCGCGATGACCGCTGCCGTGATCGTCTGCAACGACCTCACCGCCCCGCTGCACGAAACGGTGGCGGTGGTGGGAGTCGGGCTCCTGGCCACCCGCGTGGTTTTCCGGCGCTTCCGCTGGGGAGAGGTGTATTGGTTCATCAGCCGACTGCTCGCCTCCGCCGTGCTGGTCGCAGTCTTCCAAGCCCTGCATGCTGCCGGTTTTGCGTGGCCGGCCGCTCTGCTGGCCGGCTGGCTGGCCTTCTTCATGACCGCGATTGCCGTCGAGCGTGCCTTCGCCACCACGGCCACGCGCAGCAGCACCTTCCGCAACGGCATCGGTTGGGCGCCGGCCCTGTGCACGCTGGCCATCAATCTGCTCCTGTGCCTGGCCGCCCAGTACGCCGCCCTCCGGTTCGGCCACGACGGCGTCCAGTCGCTGCTCCTGGTCTTCGCGTCCGTGCTGGCGCTGGCGGTCACCGGCTGGCTGCGCAACCGCGAACTGCGCCGGCGCCTCACCGGCCTGGTCGACGCCTCGCTCGAGCTGCCGTGGAGCCCCGACGGGCTCGACAGGACTCTCCTCGCCGCCGCCAGCGCCTCGGTGCGCGCCGACCGCGTGTCCTTGCGTCCAGAAGCGCCGCAAGAAAGGGAAATTGGTGTCCGGATGCGTCGCTGGGACCACGGCGACAACTACCTGGTGGCCTCGCGGAACGGCGGCGCACAGTTCACAGAGGAAGACGAGCAGGTGCTCGACGCGCTGGCACACGTCGGCAGCATCATGGTCCGGCACGATGAGCTGGTGCACGAACTGCGGCTGCAGGCGGACACCGATGCCCTGACTGGGCTGGGCAACCGGCGGGCCCTCTGGCAGCGGCTGGCCGAGATCAACGCCGGCCGCCGCCCCGGCGAGGCCATCGCCGTCGTGTATCTGGATCTGGACGAGTTCAAGGCCGTCAACGACAGGCACGGCCACGACGTGGGCGACCTGCTGCTGACCGCCACCGCGCAGCGGATACGCTCGGAAATCCGAGAGGACGACGTGGCCGCGCGCATCGGCGGCGACGAATTCGTCGTGGTGCTTCGCGACGTCACCAGCGAAACCGGCGCCCGCGCCGCCGCCGAACGCATTGCCGCCGCGATCGCGCGCCCGCTCACCGCCCGCGGCAACACGCTGCGGGTGCGGGCCAGCACCGGCGTGGCGTACTCGGATCGCCCGGCACCCGATATCGAGGAGCTGCTGTGCAACGCCGATTCCGGCATGTACGGCTCCAAGCGGCTGCAGCAGCGGCTGCGCGACGCACAGCGCGACGGCTCGGAGGCCGAAGCCTGTCTGGCTGTTGCGGTTGAACGCGGCATCCGCCGGCGCCTGTTGCGTGTGGCGCTGCAGCCCATCGTTTCGCTGGATCTGGATGCGATCGTCGGATTCGAGGCCCTGGCCCGCTATGAAGACGACGAACTGGGCAACATCCCGGCGGACCGGCTGGTCACCGAGGCGAACCGGCTGGGCCTGCTCAACGAGCTGACCATCCAGGTGATCGATGGTGCGGCGGCGGCGATGGCCCGCATCAGCGAAATCACCAGCGTCCGCTCCGTCTCCGTCAACGTGGAGCTGGGCCAGCTCGCCACCGGATCCCCCGTCGTGGACCGGCTGCGGCGGATGCGCGCCGAAGGGCCGGAGCTGAACATCATCGTGGAGCTGACCGAAAACTCGTTGGACAAGATGTCCGAGCAGTCCCGGGCAGCCCTCGTACAGTTGCGCAGCGAGGGGTTCAGGATCGCCGTGGACGACTTCGGCTCCGGCTACTCATCCATGAACGCGCTGACCGAGTTCCCCTTCGACATCGTTAAGGTGGACCGCTCGCTGGTCAGCGGCGACGACGGAAGCGCACCGAACGACGACGAAACCGCCCGCAACATCGTCGTCAGCCATTTGATCGCCATGTTCACCGCGCTGAAGGCGGACGTGGTGATCGAGGGCATCGAGACCGCGGAGGCCGTGGAGTGGCTGGCCGGCTGCCCGGGCTTGAATGCGCAGGGCTTTTACTTCGGCCGGCCCATGTGGCCGGACGAACTCATCTCCCGGCTGGTCACCTCGGGCACGGCAGCGCTGCCGGCGCCGTCCCGCCGCGAGTCGCGCCCGGCCATGGCCGGACGGACGGCCGAACATTCGCCTGCTACCTAAAGGCGCGGGCCGTCCGGCATCCGGCTGACGCCGCAGTGCCCGCACCAATCCCTGCGGACGCTAGGCCAGTCGTTCCAGGGCCTGCAGCTGAAGCACGATCCACGGGCTGAAGGCCCACGGCGCCGCGGTCGCGGCGCTCCGCAGGTCGGAGGGGCGCACCCAACGGTATTCGGCCACCTCGTCATCGCGCGGCGACAGTTCGCCGGCGGCCAGCGCCGTGTAGACGGGGCAGAACTCGTTCTCCACAATGCCGGAGGCGTCCACCGCGCGGTAGCGGAAGTCCGGCAGCACCAGCTTCAGGTCTTCCAGCCCGAGCCCCAGCTCGTAGCGCACCCTTCGCCGCACGGCGTCGGCCATCTCCTCCCCCGGGGCCGGATGGCCGCACGCGGAGTTGGTCCAGACGCCCGGCCAGGTCAGCTTGTTCAGCGCGCGCCTGGTCACTAGCACGCGGCCCTCGGCGTCGGAAATATGGCAGGAAAAGGCGAGATGCAGCGGTGTCTCGCCGGTGTGGATCTCGGCCTTGTCGGCGACGCCGGCGGGCTTCAGGTTCTCGTCCAGCAGCACTACCTGCTCGGTTGTTTCCGCCGTCATGTCGGCCCGGACCCGGGCAGCTGCCGTTGCCGGGAGAGCTCCCGGCGGTCTGTCATGTTCATACCAGCCATTGTATGGGCGGCAGGGAGAGGGCCGTTTGTCTGAAGGGCGAGTTGCCTGGCGGGCGGGCGGCATGCTTCGGCACAAGGGAATAAGCAACGATCCAGCCTCACCCTTGGACGAAACGACCAGCCAGTGGCCAACACATCCGATCCCGCGCCTGCTGCCCTGCCGTAGACTCAACGCCACTTCATGCTTGTTCGGAAGGACGGATTGTGCCTGACTCCCCCACTGCCGCTGCCCAGACTTCAGCAGCGAGACCCTTGGAAGGCCTGCTGGTGGCCGACTTCTCCCGGGTGCTCGCCGGTCCGCTGGCCACCATGACGCTGGCCGACCTGGGTGCCCGGGTCATCAAGGTGGAGCGCCCGGGCACGGGAGACGACACCCGCAGCTGGGGTCCGCCGTATTCCCCGACCGGGGCCACCTACTTCGAGAGCGTGAACCGCAACAAGGAGTCGGTCTGCCTGGACCTGGCGGATCCCGGCGACCGGCGGTTGGCCCGAAAGCTGGCGCTGGCGGCCGACGTCGTGGTGGAAAATTTCAAACCCGGCGGGATGGACAGGCTCGGCCTCGGGTATGCGGACCTCGCGGCCGACAATCCGGGCCTGGTCTACGCCTCGATTTCCGGTTTTGGTTCAGCCGAAGGTGCGTCCCTGCCCGGCTATGACTTCATCGTGCAGGCGGTCGGCGGCCTGATGAGCATCACCGGCGAGGCGGACGGCTCACCCTACAAAGCGGGTGTCGCCCTGGTGGACGTGCTGACCGCGAAGGACGCGACCATCGGGATCCTCGCCGCGCTCAACGCCCGCGCTGCCACCGGCCGGGGCAGCCGGCTCGAGGTCAACCTGCTGTCCAGCCTGCAGGGCGCCCTGGCCAACCAGGCCCAGGCCTATCTGGGAGCAGGCAAGGTCCCCCGGCGGATGGGCAACGAGCACCCGTCCATCGTTCCCTATCAGCTGCTGGAATGCTCCGACGGCCCACTGGCCGTCGCCTGCGGCAACGACGGGCAGTTCCGGCAGCTGGCCGCTGTCCTGGGAGAGCCGCAGCTCGCGGACGACGAGCGTTTCGCCACCAACAGCGCCCGGGTGCAGCACCGCCGGGAGCTCATCCCGCTGCTGGAGGAGGCCCTGTCCGCCGCCTCCGCATCGGTGTGGCAGGGCAAGCTCACCGGCGTCGGCGTTCCCGCCGGCCCCGTGGCCGGCATCGACGAGGGCATCCGGTATGCCGAATCACTGGGGCTGGCACCGACCATCGAGGTCCGCGATGCCCGCGGGGGGCCCGCCGGCCGCCAGGTCCGCCACCCGATCTCCTGGAGCCCGGCGTTCGAGACACGCACCGCTGCCCCGCCCGCGCTCGGCGAACACACCACATCTGTGCTGGAGTGGCTGCGCAACCTGGACTGAACGTCAGAGCCCGCGCCGGCGGAGGGCCAGCCACAGGTGCGCCGCGACGTCCGGATCGTCGAGGCTGACACCGAGCAGGCGTTCGGCCACCGCCATCCGGTGGCGCAGCGAATTCCGGTGCACGTTGAGTTGGCGGGCCGTGTCCTCCCAGTGGCCCCGGTGGCGGAGGTAGGCGGCCACGGTCTCCAGCAGCTCGGCGCGGCGGTACCCCGCCAGCGCCGCGACCCACGCATCGGCGCGGGCCTCATCGTCGGCCGCCAGTTCCACTAGCTTGCCCGCAGGCGCCGCGACCGCCGCACGGTGCACCGCCGACATCGCCCCCGCCACGTCCGCCAAGGCGAGGGATTCCGTCCAGGCGGCACCCGTCTCCGTGCCGCCCGAGGCAGCTGCTGCCGTGGACGCGGACGTTGACGCAACCTTGACTGCCTCGGCGCCCGCGCCGCCTCCCGACCAGGCCAGAAGCTCCGCGTCGGTTTCCCCGTCCGGCTGCGGGTTTGCCGCTGCCCGTTCCGCGAGCCCGGCATCCAGCAGGAAGTAGGCCACGCCGTCGTCGCCAAAGCGCAGCGCACAACTGGCCAGCGCCGCCGCCGGCGAGCCGCCACCGTCGGCCGGCCGGAGCCGGGACACCGCACCGGCGAGCGCGGCGAGGGAATCCGCCGTGCCCATCCGCGCGGCCAGCACGCAAACCCGTTCGGGCAGCTGCCCAAGGTTTCCGTCGGCGGCTACCAGACGGGCTGCCTCCACCTGCCCTCGGGCAACCAGCTTGGCGACCACGGAGCCGAGCACCGTCGTCGTCCCCTGCAGCTCCTCGCGCTGCTGGGCCTTCAGTGCCAATAGGACGCAGACCGTGGTGATGATCTGCCGGTCGGCCTTGGTCAGGGTCCGGCCCGGGCCGATGGCCAGGAAGCCGTCGATCCGCCGTCCGACGAGGATCGGATACTCGACGACGGGAGCGCCGTGCAGCCAGAAGGTAGCGGCGGAATGGGTGCCGGCGACGTTGAGTCGTGTGGTTTCCAGCCTGAGGTGCGGCAGCAACGGCAGCGCGCTGGCCGGCCAGACAGTCGCCTCCGTCCCGGCTTCCGCTGGCAGATAGGCCGCCCAGCCACCCAGCGCCTGGGCCAGCCCCTGCACGACCGACGGCAGGGCATCCGGACGCATGGTCGCCCGTGCCAAAGCTGTCTGCGTTCCCAGGTTAGCTATCAGATCGGCTTGACCGCTCCGCGAGGCCAATTCCCAGAACATCCGCGAGACGTCCAGGAACGGGACGCCGTCGGGGACCACGAGCAGCTCCACGCCCTCGGCGGAGCAGGACCGGACCAGCTCCGGCGGCACGCTGTCCAGCCCTTCCCCCAGCCCAAGCCCAAGGGCGGCAACCCTTTTGGCCGCCAGCCGCCGCACGTACCCGTCCACGGCTGCGGCACTTCCGCTCAGCGGGATGCCGGTGGTCAGAAGCAGCTCGCCGCCCTCCAGATAGGCACCCGGGTCTGCCAGCTCGGACACGTGGACACCGGAGAGCTGGATCCCCGGCACTGATCCGGGAACGGCCGGCCTGAGTGAATCTCCGAGTTCATGGCTGAGCTGGGCGAGGGAAACCATGGACTGATTATCCAACATGGCCCGAAGTCTTAGGCAGAATGTCCGATGCCCCTTTGCGGTGGCCGCGTTAGCGTTGCCCTATGACCAATGCGCTCACCTCCGCGACCGGCGCGGCGGGCGTGAGTTTGGTCCCTGCAGCCATCCCAACCTCAGTACCCTCACCGTAGTTCCGCCGAAGGGAAACCCATGTCTTTGAACCATGACCTGATTTCGTTCGAATCCCTGCTCACCGAGGAGGAACGGCAACGGCAAAAGAACGTCCGTTCCTTCGTGGACAGCGCGATCAAACCGAACATCGCCGGCTGGTACGAAAACGCGGTGTTCCCGCTGGAGATCGTGCCCGAGCTGGCCAAGCTCGGCCTGCTCGGCATGCACCTGGACGGCTACGGCTGCGCGGGCCGCTCCGCCGTCGAATACGGGCTCGCCGGCGCCGAGCTGGAGGCCGGCGATTCCGGCCTGCGCACCTTCGTCTCCGTGCAGGGTTCGCTGGCCATGAGCGCGATCCACAAGCACGGCTCCGAGGAGCAGAAGAACGAGTGGCTGCCGCAGATGGCCACAGGCGAGGCCATCGGCTGCTTCGGCCTGACCGAACCCAGCGCCGGTTCCGACCCGGCCAGCATGAAGACCTTCGCCCGCCGCGACGGCGACGACTGGGTGCTCAACGGATCCAAGCGCTGGATCGGCCTCGCCTCGGTCGCCAAGGTCGCCGTGATCTGGGCGCAGACCGACGACGGCGTCCGCGGCTTCGTGGTGCCGACCGACACCGCCGGTTTCAGGGCCACCCCGATCGAGGCCAAGCTCTCCATGCGCGCCTCCATCCAGTGCGACATCGAACTCACCGACGTCCGCCTGCCCGCCGGGGCGCTGCTGCCGAAGGCCAAGGGGCTGCGCGGCCCGTTCGAATGCCTGAACGAAGCCCGCTACGGCATCATCTGGGGCGCCATGGGAGCCGCCCGCGATGCCTGGCAGACCGCGGTCGACTATTCCAAGGAGCGCATGCAGTTCGACAAGCCGCTGGCCGGCTACCAGCTCACCCAGGAGAAGCTGGTGAACATGGCGCTGGAGATCAACAAGGGCTTCCTGCTCGCCCTGCACCTGGGCCGGCTCAAGGACGCCGGACAGTTGCAGCCCCACCAGATCTCCGTCGGCAAGCTCAACAACTGCCGCGAGGCCATCGAAATCGCCCGCGAATGCCGCACCATCCTCGGCGGCAACGGCATCACCCTGGACTACTCGCCGCTGCGCCACGCCAACAACCTCGAATCCGTGCGCACCTACGAGGGCACCGACGAGGTCCACACCCTGATCCTCGGCCAGAAGATCACCGGCGTCCCCGCCTTCCGCTGACACGACACCACACTGCGCGGTGTCGAACTGCCCGCCGGGCGTCGGCATCGGCGTCGTCGTGGCCCCAGCCAACCGCGACACAGCGCGTTTGGGCCCCAGGGCCGGAGACTTCGACATTTTCCGACCGAAGACCTCCCATCTGGCTTTCGGCAGCGGAGTGCACCTGTGTGAAAACACGGTCAGAACGACGGCGGTGCACGGCGCGGCTCGGTTGCCGCGCCGAACGCACGGACCCACCACGTCAACCGCGCAGCCTCGGTGAGGGGCGACGACAAACCTGAGCTTCAACGATATCATCGCCATATGACGATGCAGCGGGAACGGACTGGTGGCGGCCGTGCCGGCGACTTGGCGCCGGCGGCCGCTTTATTCCACAGCCTTTCGGACCCCACCCGGCTGACTATCCTGCAGCACCTGACCACGGGCGAGCACAAGGTCCGGGAGCTGACGGAACACCTCGGCCTTGCCCAGTCCACGGTCAGCGCCCACCTGTCGTGCCTGAGCGACTGCGGCCTGGTCACCTCGCGCCCGGTCGGGCGGGCGTCGATGTACTCGCTGACCACCGAGCCCGAGCTGCTCGCCGCCCTGGCGTCGGCCGAGCAACTCTTGAAGGCCACCGGCTACGCCGTCGAGCTGTGTCCGACGGTTGCCGGCGGCCGGGCTGCCGCTGAGGCGCCTGCCGCGGAAGCGGCCCCAGCGGCGCCCTCATCCGAGGCGTCGGCGTGAGCGGACACCACCACCATGCCGGGCCCACGCACCGCGGCCGGCTGGCCATCGCCTTCGCCATCACCGCCTCCATCCTCGTCGCCATGGTGGTCGGCGCCTTCCTGACCGGGAGCCTTGCGCTGCTGGTGGACGCCGGACACATGCTCACCGACGCCGGCGGGCTGCTGATCGCCCTGCTCGCCGCTTCACTCATGGCCCGCCCGCACACGCCGCGCCGCACCTGGGGGTACCTCCGGATGGAAGTCCTGGCCGCCGGAGCCCAGGCCGCGGTCCTGCTCGCGGTCGGAATCTACGCGCTGGTCGAAGGTTTCCAGCGGCTGTTCCACCCGCCCGAAGTCAATTCGAGCGGCCTGCTGGTCTTCGGCATCATCGGCCTGCTGGGGAACATTGCCGCCATGCTGGTGCTCAGCGCCGGCCGGAATGCGAACCTCAACCTGCGGGCGGCTTTCCTCGAGGTGGTCAATGACGCCCTCGGGTCGGTGGCCGTCATCGCCAGCGCCGTCGTCATCGCCACCACCGGGTGGACCCAGGCCGACGCGCTGGCCGCGATGGTGATCGCCATCCTGATCGTCCCGCGCACCGTCAAGATCCTCCGCGAGGCGGGCAGCATCCTGCTGGAAACCGTGCCCAAGGGCCTGGATCTCGAGGACGTCCGCCAACACATCCTGGAAGTGCCGCACGTGCTCTCGGTCCACGACCTGCACGCCTCGCGGATTTCCTCCAACATCCCGGTACTCAGCGCGCACGTGGTGATCGAGGATTCCTGCTTTGTGGACGGTCACGCCCCGCAGGTCCTGGACCAGCTCCAGCAGTGCGTGGCGGAGCACTTCGAGCTGAGCGTGGAACACTCCACCTTTCAACTGGAACCCGCGGGCCACGTGGAGCACGAGCACCCGGGCCACGACTGACCTAAGACCCGGTCCCGCCTGTTCCGTAGATGAACTCCTCGGCGTGAGCCACGGCCTTCTTGAACGAGTCGTTGCGTAAAGCCGCCTGTTCCGGGCCGCCGTTGACGCTTTCCGTGTAGTTCGTGAAGCCCGGCCGCAGCGCCCATATGCCGCCGGCCGGCGGCAGGTAGAACACGGCGAAGGAGCGGTGTTCCCCGTCGTCGTCCTCCCACACCGGGACGACGGCGACGGCGGCGCCGGTATCGACGTTGATCCACTGCGCGCGAGGCCGCGGCTGGCCTTCCTCGAAGACGCTCGGGTCCAAGAACGGCGCGGTCCCCGGCCCCCAGCGCTCCTCGAACCGTTCATGGAAAACGGGAAACAGGTGATGGTCGTACCGACGCCAACTGGAAACAGGCATTGATCCTCGCTTCATCGAAAGGGGAATAGCAGCCACTCAGGCCACACGGTATCCTCGGGCTCCGGCCGTGGGAAGCCGAGGTAGACCGGATCCGCCACCTCCGTGGCCGGGCGCGGACGCGGGACAGGGCGCGGACGCGTCCTAGGCGTCGCGGGCCGTCCCGGCGAAGCCGCCTGCCCGCCACCGGGCGAAGCCGCCGTTGGGTTGCCCCGGCGGCCGCCTGGCGAAGACGCCGCCGTTTGCCCGCGTCCGCCGCTCCGGACGCGTCCGCGGTCGTAATCTGCGCGGCGGCCCACGTCTCCCAGGACAGAGTAGGCCTGCAGGATGGCCCCCATCGCCAAGCCGTCGGCGCGCGACCGCGGCGCATCGCCGTCGTGGTTCAAATCAGGATGATGCAGGCGCAACATAGCCCGGTAGGCGCGCCGGATGTCCGCATCGCTGGCGTCGGGCGCCACACCCAGGATGGCGTAGAAGTCGGCGTCACCCATGCTGGCCTCCCTCCTGCTGCCGGAAGCGTTCGCCGCTCATGGCCAGCCGGTGGCTCCGCCCGCGCCCGGGCGTCACCACCGGCTGCGATCCCACAGGTCAGGCGTCGATCATCTGCTTGGTGTCTCCGCCTTTGATCTCGATCTTACGCGGCTTGGCCTGCTCGCGGATGGGGATCCGGAGGGCCAGCACGCCGGCTTCGTAGTTCGCCGTGACCTTGTCCGTATCCAGCGTGTCGCCCAGGATCAGCTGGCGGCTAAACGTGCCGCTTGGCCGTTCGGCGGCAACGACTTCCTTGCCGTCCTCGATCTTGGACTTGCGCTCCGCAGCAACCGTGAGGACATTGCGTTCAACGTCCAGGTCAATGGTGGACGGATCGACGCCGGGCAGGTCGAGTTCGACGACGAACTCCTCGCCCTCGCGCCACGCATCCATCGGCATCGCCACCGGGCGAGCCTGGTTTCCGAAGACCTGCTGGGTCAGGCGGTCCAGCTCACGGAAGGGATCAGTTCTCATCAACATGGCAGCCTCCTTCAGTTCTTCTTCTCGGCGCTCACTAAATCTATGTTCGAGCGCATAGATATTATGACTCTGCGCTACTATGTTTGCAAGTCGGTTTTGGGAGGAATTTTGGCACGCGAGAAAGAGCAGCAGCCGCGGACGAGCAAGGGCGTCTACGGCATCTCCGTGGTCTCCGACATTGTGGGCGTGGGCGAGCAAACCTTACGCCTGTACGAACGCCGCGGCCTGCTGGAACCGGAGCGCACGGCGGGCGGCACGCGGCGGTACAGCCAGGACGACGTTGACCGCCTCCGCCGCATCGGCGAGCTGGTCGACGACGGCGTGAACCTGGCCGGCGTCGGCAAGGTCCTGGAGCTGGAAGACGACAACGCTTCGCTGCACCGGCAGCTCAAAGCGGCCAAGGAACGTGCGGCCGGACAGGAGCAGCGCGAGGAACCGGAGGAAACCACGCGGCCGGCCTGAACGCCCTCCCTTCCGCCCGGCACCCGGAGTAGGGTCGACACCGGGGCCTACTGCGGAGCCGAACCGAAGAAAGGACCACGCTCATGGGACTGCGAAGCGCGCTGTTCGCCGCGCAATACGATGCCGCCATTCGCCGCGAGCCGGCGGAGCTCGCGTCGCACCGCAAGGCCTTGCTGTCCGGCGTGAGCGGGGTTGTGTACGACGTCGGTGCGGGTACCGGCGCGAATCTGCCGTACTTCCCGCCGGGGTGCTCCGTGACGTTGGTGGAACCGGACCCGAACATGCGCAAGCGGCTGGAGTCCAGGGTGGGGTCCCGCTGGGCAGCGGTGGGCGTCGTGGATGCGGTAGCCGAGGACTTGCCGGCCGAGGACGCGAGTGTGGATGCGGTGGTGTTCACCCTGGTGCTGTGCAGCGTCCCCGACCAGGCCGCGGCCCTGGCCGAAACCAAGCGCGTGCTCAAGCCGGACGGCAAGCTTCTCTTCTTGGAGCATGTCCGCGGCCCGGGCGCGCACGGCAAGGTGCAGGATTTGCTGCGGCCGGTGTGGTCGTTTGCTGCACAGGGCTGCCAGCCCAACCGGAATACCGCGGCGGCGATCACTGCCGCGGGCTTCAGCGTGGCGATGCAGGATAAGTTCGCCGTCGGCCCGGCCTGGCTGCCGATAAATCCAATGGTGGCGGGCACGGCAACGCCCGGAACCAACCGCTAGGTTGTCTCCGGGCGCTGCGCGGCGCGGGCCGCTTAGGCGGAGGCGTTTGTTACCCGAAGCCGCCGAGCTTGTCCTTCATCCCGCCAAGCTTCTCGCCCAATCCCCCGGGGAGCTTGCTCAGGAGCGCGTCGACGTCAATGCCCAGCTTGGACAACAGCCCGGAGTCGCGCTCGGTGTCCACCTTCTGCGGCAGTTCCGCATCTGCCGCAACTGCCTGGTCCTCGTTTCCCTGCTGCTTGAGGAAATCGATGATCTGCTGCTTGTCGATCTGCATGGGTTTTTCCCTTCGCTAGCGTGTCAGCGTACTGTCCACTCTCCTCGCGGGGGGCACGTGTGGCAAGGGCTCAAGACGGCAGCAAACCCCGGATGGCATACTGTTTGGACTCCACAGCGCCGTGGCAACCTCGTGGACAGGAACGCATGACATGGCTGGGCATTTCGAAGTGATCAAGGCGCCCGACGGCGGTTACCGGGTCAGGATGCTGGACGGCAAGGGAAATCTCATGGCCGAATCGGTGACGTATCCGTCCCTCCAGGAGGCCAAGGACGGCATCGAGCTCGCACGGGAAATCGCCGGCACCGGCCGCGTGATCGACCGGACGGACAGCGACGCAGGTCCATAATCACGGCAGCCGAGTGCCTTCGCTCCTCCTAGCGCCACTGCAACTCGCCACCCGCGCGTAGCGTCTAACACTGGGGTGCAGCGGCACTCCCCGGGACCCCTGCAGCACAATCCCGGCCATTGCTGCCAGTGGCGGAAAAGTCGCGGCCGATCACATCGTCGTGCACCACCAAAGCGGCTCCAGCAGCTCGAACGCGGGCCGCCATCTTCGTGCAGCGGTTGGGATCCTTCCCGTCGAAGGCTGTGTAGGCCAAGTGCACCATTCGGAAGCGCAGCCGCTTTGCGCCGACCAGGGCCGACTCGATGTGGTCCCACATCAAGGGGAAGGACTGCGAGGCCCTGCAGGGGCTGGCCCGGTTTCGGTCCGCGAAGTCCTGTTCAACCAGTGAGCCGAACAGTTTTCCGCTGCCATTACTTGACGACGGCGGGGCGGGCTCCAGCCGGTCGGTCTGCCGGATCAATCGGCGTCTGTTGGACATCACCGGCCCGGCAACCCCTGACTGCTACGGCGGGATAAACTCCGGTGATTTAAGGGGGCTGGCCACCCACGGCGCCGGATGGGGCTGCAACGCACCTCGGTCAGACAAGAAGAGTGCATTGATTTGACCGAACGTTAATTAGACAACTCTCAGCTGCCCAATTACGTAATCTGCTTCCGCTGAAGTCAGATTTCGCAGGCTGGTGAGCTCTCGCCCTACCATATACGTAACTCTTACGAGCTTGTCTTGATTCGTGATGATGCCGATTTCGTCTAATCGTGCAGCCACATCATGAAGTTGTAAGTTCGATGCCAACGCGGTCCGCACTTCAGCGTCGCCATATGGCCCTATATCAAAATAACCAAATACATCTTCCGGCATGCTCCCCCAATCTCCCTGAGTCAACAACTTAGTCCATAGAATGCTGCACCGCAGTAGCTACCGTGAATAAATCGATCCAGCAAGTCAGTTTTAACAGAAGGCGCATCTGGCGGGAGATGCAAGAACTGTTGCCGTCAAAGACACACGCTGCAGACTCCGGAGGATTTTGACCTTTTAGTCTGGTTCGGCACCCCGGAGCCCCATGTTCACGTCGTGCCAAGCGTCTGATGCTCGTAGCTAAGGTGGGTTGTCGCCGCGGCAGTAGCCACCCAGCAATTACTCCTCGTGTTTTCCACGAACGAATTGAGGGCGGCGCCATACATTCGCGCCTTAATTGCTGCATCCCAAGTCAAAAACGAGAGACTTCTCAGTGCGCCAGGTGCAGGTGCGCAGGTTACGTTGCGCTTGAGTGAGTAAACGAACGGAGGGCGCTGAACCCAACCACGAATTCAGCGCCCTCCTGCGAGTCGCATAGCCCAACCACGGCAACTATGCTTTCGCGTCGCCCAACGCGCGGACCCAACCACGAATCCCTGCGTTCGGCAGTAACTAGGTAAGGTCTTGCACCTCTCAATGGGCTCTTCAGCATCCTAGTTTTCCAACGGCCTAGCGGCAGCTCGGCCCTTGCATTTAGTTACAGCCAGTCGGTGTGCTGATAATCCTTCGCACTAGTCTTTGCTCGGTCCTTGCCCCTGAACGATGCGCGCAAGCTCTAGGACAACTGCGCCAAAGAGCTTAGGGTGCACGCTGGAAGTTATCTGTTCCGCAAGAAACTGTGCAGTGCTTTCAACTACCTTCTGCTCTAGTGGCTGCAGCTGGGAAGAGCCTTCCGCTAATTGTTGGAAGGCGGGTTGCGGGTGTTCGGCTGTGTCCGCCCATTCCGGTATGCGGTTTACGTGCATATAGTACTCGACTGGCTTTTCTTGCCATTCTGAGGACTCATCGTCCTGAACGTCGCCGACCTCGCTCTCCCTGCCAAGCCCACCCAGCAAATGCGGCAACCCTCCCGTTGGGTAAACAACATCAAGGCGCGTTGTGGTACGAGTCAACGCGATGTACAGCATCCGCGCGCCATGGTGCATGTCGAGAATGGTCTGAGGGTCGACGACGATGACCGCGTCGAACTCGAGACCCTTTGAATCTTCGGGCGTGACCAGGTTAATGGCGTTGCTCAGGTCCCCAGAGGTTGATTCACTCCACTGGATTTCCTGATCGGTGAAGGCGTCTCGGATCGGCTGCCACTGCTCGGAGACGGCAATGACTCCGACGAATCGTCCCTTGCCACTGTGATGGGTGACGATTTTCGCCACTTCAGACGGCATATCGTCGCCATCAACTTCACTGAACTCCGGTTCTGCTCCTGCCTGACGGATGATTTCCGGGGCCCTTACGTCCGGCGCAGCGGCGGCCAGAACGGGCCGGGCAACGTCGAAGACTTCGGAAGGTACTCGGTAGCCGTGCTCGAGTTCGACGAGCTCTGTGGGGAGGTTCGACTTCAACAAGAGCTTGGCGTTGTCCCACGAATCTGTTGCGTAGGGCCCGGTCGACTGGGCAATATCGCCAACAACCGTCATAGATCCATTGCGGGACCGGCGGTGGATGGCCATTAGCTGCATTTCCGAAAGGTCCTGTGCCTCGTCGACGACGATATGCGAGAAAATTTCTGATTCCCCACGCATGAGTTCTGATACTTCGTCCATCAGGGCAAGATCGGACAAAGTCCAGGGCTCATCCCCGATTTTCTTTGCCATAGGACGATAGAGCAATCCCACGTCGGAGGCGCGAAGCAGAGTCCCGGCCGCCTTCAACAGGCGATCCTTGGAACCCAAGAGCTCGCGGACAAACTGTGCTGCAGTCATCTGCGGCCACATAGAATTGATTGCGTCGTTGAGTGAAGTCGGATCTAGAAGGTCTTGAGGCGAGCGAACGCCGCGCGTTGGAACCTCTTGAAGCGCAAAATTGATTACTGTGTCGCGGAGTTTGGCTCTTCCGTCAAGATAGATCTCGGACTTCAGCTCTCTGATCCGCTGAATCAGCGGCGCTGCGGGAATCGATACGTTCAAGCCACTGCCGCGTCGCTGGATCCGGACCGGCTCCTGCGGCTCCCGAATTCGGTCTACGAGCGCAGCAGCCAACACGTCCGCCATGACTGCGGAACCCTTCAGGGCCGCGACCTCGTCGGACTCCCTCCCCGTTGGCGCGACCTCCGGCCCCAACAGTTCCTGCAGCGAACGTTGGACGACGTCATTGTCTCCGAGATCTGGCAGCACGCGACGGATGTACCGGGTAAACGTCGGGTTTGGACCCACCACGAGCACATCTTCGGGCTTTAGCTCTTCCTGATAGTTGAATAGCAGCCAGGACACCCGGTGTAGCGCCACTGCAGTCTTCCCTGTACCGGGACCGCCCTGCACGATGAGGAGCTGGTCCTTATCTGCACGGACGATTTTGTCCTGCGCGGCCTGAATCGTCTTGACGATGTCCTGCATTGAGCCGCTTCGTTTGCGACTTAGAGCGTTCAGCAGCTCGTCGTCAGGTTCCTCCCAGCCTTCCAGCTCGGCTACCGCAGCCGCTAGCTCCTTGAAGACCGTATCTTCAAAATCCTTAATACGGTTCTTCGGCGCATCGAACTTTCTCCGCCGCAGCACGCCCTGCGGATCCCTTGCTGTTGCTTGGTTATAGACGGCTGCAAGAGGTGCTTGCCAGTTCACAACCAAGAGATTCCGGTCCGCATCGAAGATCGGGGCTTTACCGATGTAGTAGGACTCGCCGTCGTCCAAATCGACGCGGCCGAACGCCACTTCATCGTCCGGTGAGTATTTGGGACGGTTTTCGGTAGCGCGCTTAAACGCTCGGCGCTCGAACGCTGTACCAGCGGACCAATTGTCTGCGCCCCAACCAGCGGCAGCGTTTTCTCTGCAATCTCTGGCAGCGTCGAAATACTTTTGCTCTCGCTGCAGCTCTTCCGACTTGCTACCGTTTGACGCCATTTCCCCGACTGACACTTTTTCTCCTAATATGCCAAGCCTCGTTGCCTGGCCCTTACGATTGCACCCTAACGGCTGCCGCAGACACTTTCGTGGCTAGGCGAATGCATGATGCCTAACTAGGCGACACTAGGCGACGAAATAGTTTCCGTTGTCGTCTTTGACGCACCGGTGCTTCTTGACGACTTGGAAGAGAGCCTTCTGCACAGCTGCCTGTATGTCAGAGCCTGATCGGTTCCAGCCGAATACTTCGCGCACGGACTGTCGGATTTGTTCCTCGTTGGCAAAAACCGCATCTCCAACTACCCCTACAACGGCCTCTTCGATCTCTTCCGGCGGGATGACGGCGACCTTTCGGACGTCTCCGTCGTCCCCTGGAACTCGAACCGGAACTGACGCTTCATTGGGCACCCGGACGAAGCCATCCGAATAGACTTTGGCGCGCACACCGTTGACCCTAGCCATCGTTAGTGCTTGCTTTACGTTCTTCTGGATCAATGACCCCGCACGCCCGACTCCCCAGTCGGCCTTAACCCGTTCCAATACGGTGTCCATATGCATAGGCGCCTCCACGCCTAACACTGCCGAGCAGTAGGCGATCAGGTCAGGCAAGGCCTCAGGTTTACCGGGTTCGTAGGAGTACCACTTGCTCCGCTGACTGTACTTCCGGTATGGAACGGTCCAATCAGGCGCTGCTTCAAGGTCGATTTCCTGGAAGTCCATTTCCTCACGAGCGTCCGCATGCTCCAGTGCGGGCGTTGCCACGACCGGCGCGTCAGCCGTTCGAATGGCCTGCTCGATGGCCGACTTCAGCCGTTGCTCCTGGGTGGCCCTGTCGCGGTACCAGCTGATGCCCCAAATCCTGTGGATGTCCCAGCCAAGACCACGCAGCACCGACTCGCGCAGTCTGTCTCGGTCGCGCGCCGTCTTAGCTGAGTGGTAGGCAGCACCATCACACTCGACGCCAAGAACGTACCTTCCCGGCTGATCAGGGTGTGGGATGCCGATGTCGATCCGGTATCCGGCGGATCCAACCTGCGGCACTGCGCTGTAGCCCCAAGAGCGAATGGTACTGACGACCTCTTCTTCGAATGGGCTTTCAACATCGCCCACCGACCCCGACATATCCTCCGCCAAGGCCGCGTGACCCCGCTCGGCGAAGTCGAGGTAGTTCTTCAGGTGCCTGTTACCCTCGGATCCGGTTTCTTGCACCTGCCCAGCACGGAAGGAGCTGACAATTTCCACGCGACGGCGGGCGCGGGTGATGGCAACATTCAGCCTTCGTTCACCACCCTTTTTCGTCAGCGGGCCGAACATCATGGTGAATTTGCCATTCTCATCTGGACCGTATCCGACGCTGAAAATAATGATGTCGCGCTCGTCTCCCTGAACAGATTCAAGGTTCTTGACGAAGAATCCCTGCAAGCGATCGTGGTCCTCCATCAACCCGCGCAGTAGGTGCTCCGATTCCGCACGTCGCTCGATCGCCTCAGAAACCGCATCGGCTTGCGCCTGCGAGAACGTCACTACTCCAAGGGACAGGCCGGAGTTGGTGCGGCGATGCTCCAAGATCCTGTCGACAACCCTTTCGGCCTCGAGGGGGTTCGAGCGGTCACCACCGCGGCGGTAGACGCCGTTGGCGACGTACTCGTGATGTACACCGAGGTCGCCGGACTCCTGCATAGCCCCAGGGAAGGTGTTGAGTTTGCCCTTATAGAAGCGATAGTTCGAATACGTGATCAGGTCTTCGTGTCGGCTCCGATAGTGCCAGGTCAACGGCAGCGACGGCAGCGCTCCGGATGCTTTACACAGGTCAAGGACACTATCGAAGTCATCGGGGGCTTCGTCGTCCTCTGCATCTACGTCGCCGGTTGAGAAGAAACTAGTGGGAGGAAGCTGCTTTTGGTCGCCCGCCACAATCAGCTGCTTGCCACGGTAGACGCAGTTAACCGCATCCGCCGGCATCACCTGAGATGCCTCGTCGAATATGACGACGTCGAATCTCAGTTCTGAGGGCAAATACTGCGACACCGACAACGGGCTCATCATGAAACATGGCTTCAACGCTTGGGCTAGACCGCCCGCTTCCGTCAGTAGACGCCGGATCGGCTTGTGTCGCGTCTTCTTGTTGGCTTCGTTGGTAATGATCGAGGCGGGCCCGGCGTTCAAGCGCGGACGCCGGGCTGCACATGCTTCCACCACTGAGCTGAAAGAATCTTGGACCAACCGCCGGTCCAAGTCCTGGAACGTTGCCACCAGCTGTTCGCGACTATCCGCGCGATAGGCTTTCAACCGCTTGTCCTTGGCGATTGCTGCCTCAGCCCAAGGTTCGAGGCAAGCCCGTTCGACGGCGATGCGCACCTCTTCGGCGGGCACGCCCTTGTCCTCCAACGCCAAGAGGGTGGCAGAGACGCCCTGATCCGACAGATTTCTCATCAGGCGGTTGAATTCAAACCAGATATCGATATCCGTTCCCGCTGAATCCACCATGTCTTCCAGAAGTGCGTCAGCCGAGGCCAAGGAAGAATCCAGCGATGCAGACAGCTCAGCGCTCTGGAACTCGTCGAAAAAATCGAGCAGCGTTGGCTTCGTTCCCCGCCACCGAACGTCGAATTCGGCAAGTGAGTGGTCCGCTGTTTGGAATTCCTCAAGGTAGGGAATGGCGGAGGCGTCCAAAGGTGCCCCGAGAGCCCTTCGAACCTCCCTGCACCACTGGAAGTCGGCATCCAGTTCAGTCCAGTCCGTCTGGAAGCCCCGGTATCGCTTTCCGATAAGCCGTTCATCAGAGGGAGTATCCCGGTGTACCGACTGCTCCAACTCATAGAGCTGGCCGATACGCGTTACTGAGCCAAGACCGTCCTCAAGACGGAGGGTTGCACCCCCGATGGTTTCCAACCGAGCGCGCTGGTTCGAAGATTGAGCCAGGTGTTTCGCAACCTGCTCGAGACGGGAAATCGCTTCTGGCAGGGAAAGCCCGGTGAGCATGATCCCGTAGTCTGACCCGAGCAGCGCTTGAACCATTTCGGTCACGGATTGGAGCTCTGACTGGGCTTTGTCCGCCGCCGGCAGCAGCCCGAAAGCCGGCTCACCGTTTCGTGCTATCTGAACGGCCAGGGCATCGGGTGCGACCTCTTGGCCTGCCAAGCGAATGGCTTCACGGGCAACTTCGAGCGCTGCACCCAATCTGCCAAAGTCAGTCCGGGTGCCTTGGTAGTACTGACCCAGCCGGGGTGAAAATTCCGTTTCACCGTCCGCCAAGTCCTTCTGAGCCTGTTGCCAGCCCAGTGCTTCGTCAAGCTTCGCGATGATGTCCTTGTTCACCGCGCCACTCTGAGTGACTGCCCGCAATGTCTTCTTGTCTTCCCGAGCCTGCTTGCTCCAGACCCGCAGGCCCTTGCGCTCGGCATAACGGACCTTGAGCCCCACTAGGTCGAGCTGCAGGACCTCAGGTTTAAAGACTGTCTTCAGAGCCTCTTCCCGCTCACGAACCATCGCAGTGAGCTTGTCCAACACACGGGCGCTCTCGTCCAGCGCTCCCTGGACGCTCGGGTTCAACCAGGTGGCTTCGGGCAGGTTGCCGGACTGCGATAGTCGGGCCAAAGCGATTAGAGCGTTTAGCCTATTCATGGAAATCGTGGACGGATCGACTTGGAAAAAATGACTTAGTTCCTCGGCGCGCGCCATAAGCCGAAAAAGGCCAGCCAGTAGCTCCGCGAGTCCGGCTTCTGCCGAGGCGATAGCTGCCAGAGGCATGGTTGAAAGCGATTCGGGAAACGCCAATGGGTCTTCCCCTATGGCCGCCTTGAGCGACGCAGCCAAATTCTGATCGTCAAGGTCCCACGCGCTGCCAAAGACAGCCTCGATCTCGCGGATTAGCTCAGCGCGCTGGTCGGTCAGTCGCCGTAGTTCGGCTGCTCGCTGATCCAACTGGTTTAGGCTGTTCACGATCCACCACGACGCCGGTACCTTGCGACCTGCTCCATAGGTCCTGAGCACTTCCAGCCTGCGCCGAATTCCGTCGTCGTTCATTTCAAGCTCAAGGAACGGGAGCTGGGAATCGAAGAACTCGGCCCCCGCGACGACGCTTCGGACGGCTTCTGCGGCCGCACTAGCTGATTCTTGGGCGCTCTTCCTGTCGCTCATGGACATAGAGTCCCCACGCAACCCTCGCCATAAAAAGGCCTCCCCCTCTTCGGCCGGACGCCAGACCGACGCCAGTTGAGTGGCCTCCTCCAGAATCGCTGCCAGCTGTTCGGCACCAATATTGGAAAGTAAGTCTTTGTCCCCGGTGGGGTAGTTTTCAGCCGCGTTCAGCTGGGACAACCTCCCAAGCACGTCGTGAAGGGACCTCCCCAGTGGACGTCTAATCTCGTTCATTGCTTGTGAGTAGGCGCTCAGGTCCGTCCGGGTGCGTCCCAAACGGTTCCGTTCCAACGACCCAAATGAACTTCGTGCAATTGGCTTCTTCACCAGCTCGGCGTGCAGCGTCTGCACAACTTGCCTCCGAGTAGCTTTATGGCTATGGAGTTCCAAGAGGAACGGATCCAAGTTACGGTCGGCAAGGCGGTCACGCACAACGTCCAGGGCCGCAGCCTTCTCCGACACGAACAGCACGGTTTTATTGTTAGCCATCAACTCAGCAATAATGTTCGTGATCGTCTGGCTCTTCCCTGTCCCGGGAGGTCCATCCATCACAAAACTCTTGCCGTCCCGCGCAGCAATGATGCAGCGGCGCTGGCTACCGTCGGCATCAAGAATGCTGTGAAGCGATTCAGGGACGGTGATCGTATCCAGCTCTTCATCTGTGGGCGGCTCGTACGAGAAGCTAGCAGCGTTCGGCGCATCGGGGCCGAGGGACAACGTCTGGATCAGATCGTTGCTGATGATCGACGCTTCATTTTGTTCTAGATCTCTGTACATCGCCTCTTTGTGAAAGCTGAACGGCATCATGATGACGCGTGGTTCCACTGTCCAGGTCGGCTGCACGCTAACGGCTTGTAGCACCCGCTGAGAGACATCCTCTATGGAGGCGTCATCGTCATCGAAGTCGGGCAACTCAATTCCGAAGTCTCGCTGCAACTTCAGAGCCAGCGCGGAGTTCAGGAACGGCTCATCATCGGTCGGCCCCAAAACGTAAACCTGGCCCGCCTTAGTTAAGCGGACTGGGACCATGAGCAGCGGGCTGGTAACCATCTTGCCATCGGACGGATCGGACCACTTGAGCATGCCGAGACCGATGTAGAGAATCCATATGCCCTTGTCTGCGTACTCCTGCTCTGAACGCTGGTACAGGTGCTTACAGGTGGAGAGGATTTGCTGGTTCGTCTTGTTCCTAACCCTTAGGACTCGGTTTTCGTCAACTGACGGGAGACCTAGGTCCGCTGCGCTAAGCCCATCGTCCTCGTCTGATTCCTCGGCCAACAGATGAACGTCTCCGGCACGGATGAGCCGCTCTACGGACAGCATCCCTGGCTCTACGATCTCGAACGAGCCGCTCTTCGGATGCTGGAAGTACACAAGCTTTTGACGCCGGTCGATCGAAAGCAGGTCCTCACGCCAGGACCGCATCTGCGCAAGAAGCTTCTTGCGTGACTCATCGCTCAGCCGAGCACTAGGCGCAGAAACCACTGCATATCCCCCAACAGTACGTACAAATATCCTTCTAAATCCTACCTGGCAAGGCGACTTTTCCTCGGAGCTTTACGGAGACGTGTCGAGCAAGGCGATCCTGGTAAGCTCCATTCGCCCATTAGGGGCCCCGCGGTAAGACAGCGTCGATCCGCGTCAGCATAGGCACCTGAAGAATCAGGTACTTCATTATGAGAGCCGGACACATGCGTACCCACGACACCGTAAGGTCGGAAATTTTGCAGAAGGCCGCGGGCCATGTGCTTGAATTCGTCGACGCAGGAATGAGCGTCATGGAAGCTACTCGACATGTTGCCCACGAATTAGATATTCATCCAGAGACGTTAATTGCCGCAGTCACAAGGGAAGAATACGATCGAAGTCTTGCGTCGTCCAACAGCAATAGGGATTTTTGGCAAGACCGACTCTTTGATGCTCTAAACATGCTTAAAGCGTTGGAATTAAGTGATTATTTCGCCGCAGGTGCAATTGAACTAACAGCCGATACATTCCGACAGTTCAAGTTCAGAGCTCCACTTTCATATCATCTGCGCCATGCATACGCCTCCCCAACTCTTGGTTCAGAAGATGGCACCTTCGTTATCAAAGCTGTCGAAATGGTCACTCGCCGAACAGCCAAAAATCAACTTGAGACCATAGTTGAAGTTTCGCGCGAGCTCAATATCGGTCGTGCCAATGATTTACGCCATTGGGTCCGTGCCGCAGAGTTTCTAGCCGCACTAAACTTCACAATGGACGAAGATGATTACAGAGAATACCGCTCTGACTTGGAAGATCACGTTCTCGACATCGACGATTACCTTGAAGGACGGGTAGCGCGCGTAACGACGTCGCCCAGCCTCTACTAGCTGCGTTCGAAAGGCGGCTAACCGCAGCCAGCCGTCCAGCGGCAGCTAAGACCTGGCGCAGGACGAGCTCCGTGACCTGCCCAAGCACAACCTGTACATGTTGCCCTTTGGCTGCATTATCGGTCACCCACCGCTAACTCAGTGACCGTGGAACCAAGTATTTTCATGCGGGACAGTCCGACCCTGTGTGCCGAAGTTTACGTGAAGTTGCCTTCCACTGTGCGGTCCCGTTAGTGCTCCCTCATTGGCGCGGATGCCCCCACGCCGGAGGTCCTCCAGACCAGGGATACGGATCAACGTCGATCCGACCCTCCTGGACGGCCTGCATAAGCGTGAATTGGCTGATATGTATGCTCGCTGCTACGCGTTCGGAGCCAGGACATTCATCTCTTCGATCCAAGTGCGAAGGCAAAGTCTTCCCATCATCCGCAAGGACAAAGGTGTTTCCGCACCGCCTGCATCGTCCAACACGCGGTAGCTGGTCTGCAATACTTCTCCTGGGTCTCAGCCTCGGTTCGGCAATAGGCAAGAGCCCTCCGGATCCTGGGCACAGATCGCCCTTACGATTTGCGTGCTTGCCGATAGTTCTATCCACATTCACACGTGAAAGGGCTTTGTTGCAGGCGGGACAAACGGGGAAGTGATCGTTCATCGTGCTACCGCACTTCCTGCCACATAGACATCTGCCGGCATAGGTCGGTGCAGCTTCCATGTAATTCCAATAGGCTTTTCGCCCGAGTGCTGGACGTAGTCGACCTGGCCCAAACATGTGTAGGGCATCGTCCTGCCCGATTCATCATTCGAGTGTTCCCGGGTGAACAGAACGATCTGCGAACCGTGATCCTTGCGGTTCAAATACCGCCGCCCTACAGGACTGGTGGTGGATGTGTTGTTCTGGGATTCCCAGTGGAACAGGTCCTCGCTCAACGCGTAGTCCCGGTACATAGTGCTAGCCGAGTGCTTCCTTTCGTCCTTGTTCAGGGTGACGAAGAAGGCGTCCGTTGCCGTGTCCGGGCTCCAGGCCACACCTTCGCGGTGCTGCGCGTTCCGCCCCCCAAGCTTGGCAATTCCCAGCGCCGCCAACACTTCTTCGCGTCGGTAGGTGGCATGTGAATACATTGGAATGTGCTGTAGACCCATTCCGAGCCCCCTGGGCATATGGCGGGCAGCCTGCACACCCAGCTTCATGAGCTGAATGATTTCGGAACAGAGGTAAGGATATGAACGCAACTGCTCGAAGCCGGCGTCGTACTTTTCGAAGCCCCCGCCGTCGGGCCAGAGAGTGAAGAACAGCATCCTGGCCAGCACCTTCTCCCGCTCCCCCAGGTCCTCGTAGGGCGGGGCATCCGCGGACGCCAGAGACGTGTAGGTCTCGGCCCGTTCCGGATCATCCACGTGCAGCAGCGCTGTCATCTTCTTCAGCACCAGGTGCTCCTCAAAGACGGACCGATCCTCGCTGTGGATGACCGGCGGCGCCCCGGCGATCAGCCCAGCCTCTCGGATCAGCGACGTCCAGGAGTCACCGGTCTTCCGATACACCTCAGCGAGATCCCGGCCGGACTCGCGCAGGTAGTCCTCGAGCAGAACCTCGGCGTACCAGCGTATATCGACAACGAGTTGCTTGCGGTTGAACCTTAGCTGGGACTTGATGTTCTCCAGCACAGTCTGCTGCGCCACACGGTCCAGAATGATCTGACAGCCGGAGGGCAGTAGAGGGAACCCGTCCTCAATCTGTTTGACCAGGCCGGCCCTGCTGGTTCCCGTGAGTGCCCGAAACTTGGGATCGAAACGGAATTCGCGGCGCTGCTGGCCAATAAAATCGAGCACCGAGAGCACGGCTTTGTCCTCCGCACGCCGCAGGCCGCGGCCGAGCTGCTGCAGAAATATTGTGGAACTCTGCGTGGGGCGCAGCAGCAGGATGGTGTCGATTTCCGGAACGTCCAGGCCCTCGTTGAAAAGGTCGACAGCGAACACGCAGTTGATCTCCTTGCTGCGCAGCTTGGACAGGGCGGTAGCCCGCTCATCGCTGTCAGTGGCGCCTGAAACGGCCACGGAGGTTATGCCGGCCTGATTGAAGACCTTCGCCATGTAGTGCGCATGCTGCACTGAAACGCAGAAGCCGATTGCCCGCATTTCCCGTGTGCTGAGCACCTTGTCGCGCAGTTCCTTGATCACCTTGGCTGCACGGGCATCGTTGCCCGTATACAAAACGCTCAAAGCCTCGACGTCGTAGTTGCCGCGCTTCCATTCCACCTGGCTCAGATCGACATCGTCGGCAAGCCCGAAGTAGTGAAACGGCACGAGAAGGTCCGCGTCCAATGCGTCCCAAAGCCGCAATTCGCTGGCGATCCGGCCGTCGAAAAACTCGTCGGCCACGTTGACACCGTCGCCGCGCTCCGGCGTCGCAGTTAGGCCAAGCAGTTCCATCGGGCGAAGGTGGTCGATGATGCTTCGGTATGTTGGTGCTTCCGCGTGGTGGAACTCGTCAATGACCACGACGTCGAAATGGCCGGCGTCGAATTCATCCATCCCCTTGGCGGCGAGGGACTGGACGCTGGCGAACACATGTTTCCATCGGGTTGGCTTATGGTCGCCCACGTAGAGTTCGGCAAACGAGCCGCTCTCCATGACGGCGCGGTACGTGCGCAGAGATTGCTCCAGAATCTCCTTGCGGTGGGCTACGAACAGCAGTGTTAGCGGGCGGTCGGCCTCCTCGCAGAGCCGCTTGTAGTCCAATGCCGCGACGACGGTCTTGCCAGTACCCGTGGCGGCAACCACCAGGTTTCGATGGTGGCCGAGGAGCCCGCGGGACGTTTCCAGCTCCTCCAACATCTCAACCTGGTGCAGATGCGGCTGGACTTCCAACCCCGTGGTGCCCATCGGCTGCATAGCCGTGGTGCCGCCGTTCCGCAGCAGGGCAGCGTCGAGCCTTTCGGCGTCCTTATCCGGGTCATAGGGAATGAAGGCTCGCTGTTCCCAATAGCTGTCGAACGTGACTTCAAACTTTTTCAGCAACGCCGGCGTCGTCACAGACGACAGGCGGACGTTCCATTCCAACCCATCCAACAGGGCTGGCCTGCTGAGATTGGAGCTACCCACGTAGCCCGTGTCGAATCCGGTGTTGCGGCGGAAAAGCCAAGCCTTGGCGTGGAGTCGAGTGGCCTGTGTTTCGTAACTGATCCGCACCTCGGCTCCGTACCGTCGAACAAGTTCATCGACCGCACGGCGCTCGGTGGCGCCCATGTAGGTGGTCGTGATGACACGGATGCGAACGCCGCGGCTTGCCAGCTCATCGAGTGCCGCCTCCAGTAGACGCAACCCACTCCACTTGATGAACGCGCTGAGCAGATCAACGCTATTGGCCGACGCCATTTCAGCCCGGAGTTCCGCTGCCAGATTCGGATCGTCCTTGCCATTCGTTAAAAGGGCAGAGTCTGACAGCGGGGTAAGCGGACGACGAAAGTTTCGGCGCCGCAATTTCTTCGTTGCATGAAGCGAGAGAAGCTGCTGCGGGCCGTCCTTGATCGAGTCTTCAGCCTGGATGCCTTCCAGCAGCTTGTTGGCGAGTGCCAGCCTGTCCTCAGGCTTCGCCGCTGATATGGCATTCCTGGCAGCCTCGGCAATATGTCTTGAAAGGATCTCTGTGGCGTCGGCTGCGTCGATCTGCTCGAAGTTCGCCTGAAAGTCAGGCAGGTGTTCCAGTCGACGGGCTAAAGATTCTGTGTGCAAAGCCTCGTACAGACCTTCGTGCAGGGTTTCCGCTGCTTCTCCCCCAATAAATGCATTCACCAGGCAAGGCTAATTGAACTATCCGACATTATGGAGACAGGCTCGCAATATTTGCGCTTTCAAGCTATCGCTCGAAGAGCGTCACAGATAAAACCCTGGGACTTCTCAGGCCTCCAAGCCACTTCCGATGCCAGGCCAGCCTTCCCTCATACACGGCGGTACCCGCAGTCGCGTGATAGAAACCGATCATGACTGATTCACACGTCTTCGTGACCATGGGCAGCCTCACCAACGTTGCCTGCGATGCGTGGTTGCTCCCCTCGGACCGGGAGTACTCCATCCGCCCTTCTTGGTGTCTGGATGTCCCCGGCCTGGAAGACGCGGTTGCTTCAAGCCAAAACGAAGCGTTTTCTGCCGGATCGATATTCGCGGTTCCTTTGGCTGTTTGGCCCTTGGGTCGGCCTTTGCCCGTGCTGACGGCGGTGCCTCTTTATGGCATGGAATCAACCCGAGATTTGGTGCTGCCTTTGCGGGAGTTCATCAAGGTAGGCGCTGACCAGGCTCGATCCCGGCGAGGTAGTATCGAGACCGCACGCCCAGTCCCTCTGCTTGCGATTCCGCTGTTCGGCACTGGCGCCGGAGGAGCCGGCCGGGTCCGTGGCGAAGTGCTGAGCTTGCTGCTGGAAGAATCGCGCCGCGCCGCAGCCGAAGCCGGGGTCGACGTCGTTCTCGTGCTCAGGAACAAAAACGACTTCGCTCTTGCCCAGGAACTGCGAAAGCGAACCGACAAGGCTTGGTGGAAGTCACTTGACCCGGTGTTGCGGGTTCACGCCGAGGAGCTCTCACTAGATGCTCGTGCCGGCAGGCTTGTGCCGTTCATGGGAGCTGGCGTAAGTATCAGCGCCGGTGCCCCCGGCTGGAAGGAGCTCATCCGGCGCCTCGCACTTCTCATCGATTTGTCCGACGACGAGCTAAAGGCCCTGACCAACCGCGATGTTCTCGATCAGGCGGGTATCCTGCGCACGCTGTATGAAGAACGCAGAGAGGATGACTGGCCCGGATTTAATGAAGCGATCGCCTCCGAGGTGCGGTTGGAGCGCTATGGCCTCGCCCCGGCACTGCTGGCCAGTCTCCCGAGCAAGCAGGCGATCACTCTCAATTACGACGAGCTCTTCGAACTGGCTTCCAGCGATGCCGGATTAGAACGCACAGTCATTCCCGATGACGATGCCGCAGTCAGTGACCGGTGGCTGCTCAAGCTGCACGGGTCTGCGAAGCGGCCCGATTCCATTGTGCTCACACGGGACGATTACTTGGGGTTCAGCACAAGCAGGGACGCCCTGTCTGCGTTGGTCAAGGCCACCCTGATCACTCATCACCTTTTGTTCGTGGGCTTCGGTCTCGAAGACGACCATTTCCACGAGATAGTCCACGATGTCCGCCGGGCACTGCCGGATGAATCGAAAGCCAAGCCTGAGCTGGCGACTGCTCTCACCCTGTTCAGAGACCCGTTGGACGACCGAGCCTGGAAGGACAAGTTGACGCTCATTCCGATGAGCAGGGGAACCGACGTCGGCGTGGCCGCGCGAACGCTGGAGATATTTCTGGATCTCCTGCTAGCACGCGCAACCGATAGTCATTCGTACTTGCTTGCCGACGGGTATGAGGAGGCTCTCAGCGACGAAGAACTGTCATTGCGGACGAAATTGCTTCGGCTGACCCACGGCCTAACCGTTGCTGAAGTCAACAGCAGCGGCGGCATGCGACTGCTCAGGATGCTTCGAGAACTCGGCGGCTAAGTACCCGTACAGACTCGAGGGTTGCGCAGGAAGGACACGGCTAAGACCTCGCTCACATCCCCGCAGGCTCTTTCCTTGTCGCTAGGGCGCCGACCTGCCTGACAAGTTGTATTGCTAGGCGTTAACCACTCATAATTGTCACGAATTAATTGCCCAACATATGCTCCTTGTGTTTTCCGAAAAACCACCTTCCTGTTTCCCTAGACTGGCGGAATTCGCCGATGTATCCGACGTCTTTGGACGTGACGTGGATCCTCCAAGAGCGCCCATCACTGCGTCGGGAGAGTCTTCTCGAGCTGCGCTCCAGAACTGAGTGCCAACCCCGAAATCCTGACACCAATAGATGTGCTTCCGTTGGCCCACCAGGAATGTTTCTTGGTGCAAGGAGGACGCCCTCATCGCTGACATTCTTCATATTTTCGATGAGGTGAACGACAGAGTGAAGCGGGTGATCCTCCCCGTTTCCGTTCAGCACCCAATGCCAATTCGGCCTCGTCCTCTTTGCGTACTGTCGCAGCTCTGGAGTTTGTACGAGCACCGTCGCTGGAATCGAATCTCTCAGTTCCCACAATCGAAGAGCTGCCAATGAGAGATTTGGTTCCCAGACAAATGCCAGCGAATCTAAACCCCATCGTCTGCGCAAGACGGAAAACGCAGCACCATCCTCAGGCATGCCGGCAAGTACCCAACGGGCAAGACCTAGTTCGGGGCGAGACCATCCCAAGATCGAGTAGACCAGAACGTAAAGTGGATGCCATTGGATGATTGGATTACTCATATCGTCAGGCCCGGCTGCGTGCGCAATCGGCTGTACCGAGTCTGGGCTCGCCAAGGCCCGGAATAGCACGGCGGTCGAATCGATCCAATCGTCAATAAATACAGGGCCGTCCCACAATCCTCGAGACTGGGAGGTAGTTGGTCGATTCAGCTCCTCTACAAGCTCCGATAAGCGGAATACAAGTGCTTGCGCTAAGCCTGCCTCGATCAGGCCAATGCGATCGACGCTGTCATGCGTCCACCTGTCAGACAGGACTGTCAGCAATTCCAAGACGGTGTCAGCAGGAAGCCGGTCGACAATTTTAGGGGAGGTTTCAACCATGTGGAGACGGTGCTCCCACCCATTGCGCACAGCTGGAAGTGCAAGTTGATACTCCTCTAAAACCTCATGGAGCCCAAACAGTAGGCTCCGCCCTTCGGGCGCTTCCCGGGGCAATCGAGCCAATTCATCTGGCCGGCGCGTAAACCCCGCAACCCGCAGGCGGAGGTTCTCCAAACACGCCTCCGGCATAAGTGCGACTCTCATGGCAGCGCCGACCGCAAATTCGTCGTCACCTATGATGGGCATCCGGAACGGATTCAAATCCATCTCCCGTCTTTTCCAGCTGTCTGCGACCTATTGTCTACTAAGGTCGCCATTCCCGGGTAACGGCAACACCCGCTCCTAAGAGGTGAACGTCAAGGCCATGTGCTCCGATGTCAAGGTCCGGAACGGCAGGAGGCGCTCAATCTGAACTGATCAACATGTTGCCGGCTCCGTTAGTAGCTCGACGTTCCCTTTGGTGTGTCAGCCGTCTCTTGGTGTCATCGCTGCGCCGCCTTGGAGTCGGTCTGCAGCTTTCGCCTAATTTCCAGAATGCCGCCGCCACAACCTCGAGGGCCGACCGCGTCCGCCGCCGGTCATCTCGCCAGTGGGTTCAAGCTGCGGTTCCATGAATCGGCGGAAAGTATCACGCATGAGTTCTCGGCCGGCGACTGCCTGGTGAACCATGCGCAGGTCGCGGAGGGTAAAGGACTGGGTCAGCAGTCCACCGGGGTCGGGGGCTCTCTCGTAGCCGGAGCGCGCATACTCCACGGCCTTCGCAACCATCGCCGGATGGTCGTACGGGAGTCCGGGACCGCCGTCGTCCGCTGGAAAGAGCTTCACGCGATCGTTTTGCAGCGCAGGTTCCAGTTGCTCGAACGGCACGACGTCCACATGGGCCACCGACAACACTCGGCCGCGCGGGTCACGGTCGGGGTCGTCGAACACATACAGCTGCTTCGGGGTGCGGCCGCTGATGCCTGCCTTGTCCCGAAGGGAGCGCAGCACTGCATCTGCCAGCCGCTCCCCCTCGTGCAGGAACGTTCCCGGCAGTGCCCAATCAAAGCCAGGCGCCTTGGTGTGCTCGACGGCCAGGACGCATAGCGTGTCCCGCCAAACTGTCAGCACGGCGGTGTCTACTGCTACAGAAGGGCGTGGGTAGTCGGCTAGGGGCGTGGCGTTCTTGGGCGGGGTCACAGAAAACATTAAATGCACTCTTGCGCTAAATGGCCAACTGGGCCTACTCTTGATTTAGCGCAGAAATGCGCAATATAAATATTGGCCGACAGCCCGAAGCTGCGCGGCTGGACGAAAGCGAAGGGGGATCGCATGAAGATTGGACAGCTACACATCGGAAGCGGCAGCCAACTCGGCCCGCTCACACTGTTCCCGGTCTGGGCCGAGGGTCGGGCTGCAGTTGGCCTGGCCACCGGGGCTGCCGCGAATTTGGAGGTGACCGAGCTCGCCTCAGGCCCGCAGGTCGGAAAGCTCACCATCACAAACCGGGACACTAAACCGGTACTGCTGCTCGAAGGCGAACTGCTTGAGGGCGGACACCAGCACCGGGTCTGCGCCCGAGACGTTATCCTGCCGGCGGGCGAGACGCGTGAAGTGGATACCTTCTGCCTAGAACACGGCCGTTGGGGCGGTGCTTCGGCTCACAGCCGCTCCGCCCGCCGCGCTCCGCTAAATGTCCGGGCCGAGCTGCACCGGCCGGACCGCGGCACGGAAACCCAGGGCAGGGTGTGGGAACGCGTCGCGCGGTACCAAGGCCTGAACACGGTCTCCGATTCAGGTTCCCTTGTCCATCACTTGGACGCCGGAGTGCGGAGTGTGAGCCCGGATCTGGTCAGGCTGCCGCGGCCAATCGACGGCCAGCGCGGCGTCGTCGTCGGATTCGGTGGTAAGGCGCTGATGCTTGAACTGTTTGGCAGTCACAAGCTTTTCGGCAGCCACTACCGGTCCATGGTCGAGGCCGCTTGGCTGGACATCCAGCTCACAGCGGGCACCCTGCCGGATGTCAGAACGCCGGCGCAGTCCGCCCGGGATCTGGCGGTGCGGCTGATGGAGGTGCAGTTGCCACCGCTGCCCCACTGCTTCTCCCACAACCTCGGACCGGTCACGGTCAGCGGTATCACCGCCGCGGAGCCTAAGTATGGGCAGGAACCGGCTCTCGCGCACCTGAGCGGCTGGGATACCCGGCATCCGATGACGGCCGGCTGACCGCATCGCCCGCACGACCCGCGCTCAAAACCGCACCAAACACACCGCTCCAGCTCCCCTGCTACCCGCCCTTTGGAGGCATCCATGAACCATTCTTCTGCCCAGAATGACCGCGCCGCCGGTGTGCTCACCGCGCAGGCCGCCGGCGACGCCCTCGGTGCCGGCTACGAATTCGACGCCCCAATGTCCGAAGGCACCCCGGTTGCCATGATCGGCGGCGGCCCCTTCGGCTTCGAGCCGGCCGAGTGGACGGACGACACGTCCATGGCGCTGGTCATCGCCGAGGCACTGCTCGATGCGCCGGGGCATACGCTCGACGGCGCAGCCAAGGATGCGATCGTCCGCGGTTGGGCAGACTGGGCGCGCGGCGCCCGGGACGTGGGTGTCATGACGTCGTCGGCTTTGAACGGTGCCCGGCGCCTAGCCGCAGCCGCTGGACGCACTGCACCGAACGCGACGGACGCATTGGCCTCCGCCGAGCAGGTGCATGTGAACACCGGCCGCTCCGCCGGCAACGGCTCACTGATGCGCACGGCTCCCTTGGCCTTGGCCTATCTTGACGCGACGCCTCAGGAACTGTTCGATGCGGCAGCGGAGCTGAGCGCCCTCACCCACTTCGATCCGGAGGCCGGTGAGGCCTGCGCCCTCTGGTGCGTGACCATCCGCCGGGCCGTGCTCACGGGCGAGCTGGACGTCCGCGCCGGACTGTCCCTGCTGCCTGTCGACCGCGGGGCCGTCTGGCTCGAACGCATCGAAACGGCCGAGCGCAGCCGCCCGCGCGACTTCACCCGCAATGGCTGGGTGGTCGAGGCGTTCCAAGGGGCTTGGTCTGCCGTCACGACGACGGCGGACGCAGCTTCCGGCCCGGCTCACCTTCGTGCCGCCCTGGAAGAGGCAGTCCGTGGCGGCAACGACACGGACACCGTGGCCGCGATCGCCGGCGGGCTGCTCGGAGCCGCCTACGGCTACACCGCGGTGCCGTTCGAGTGGCGCCGGAACCTGCACGGCTGGCCGGGCTACAACGCAAGGGACTTGTTGCGCATTGGCTCCCAGCTGGCCCGCGCCGAGGGACGGACGCCCGGCCGCTGGCCGGACGTCGAAACCTTCGACAACTCGGGGTGGATCAGCTCCTCACAAATCGAGGTGGTGGAACATCCCCTGGATCCCGGCGTGCTCCTCGGCGGTGCGCCGGCCCTGGCCCGGGACGACTACGACGCCGTCGTCTCCCTCTCCCGCGTCGGTACGCAGGACGCCCGCGTTCCGGCTGCGGACCATGCAGCGTTCATGCTGCTGGACGAGGCTGCCCCAAAGGCCAACGCCCACCTGGAGTTCGTGCTGCGGGAGGCGGCGGCCGCCGTCGCGCTTTTCCGCTCCGAGGGCAAGCGCGTGCTGCTGCACTGCGTGCGGATGGAAAGCCGTACGCCGACCGTTGCTGCCCTGTACGGGGCATTGGCGACCGGCATGTCACCGCTTCAAGCGCTGGAGAAGGTCAAGGAAGTGCTGCCCGGCGCCAACCCGAATCCGCTGTTCATGGCCACGCTGCGCCGGCTCTCCGGGGAGGCTTCTTGAAAGCGAATACGGAACCACGGTGCCCACATTGCGGGGGCGAGCGCCCCCAGCATCTCATCCTGCGCAATTACCTTTGCGCAAATTGCCTCCAACGGGCCACAGATGTCCTTGGTCGGAGGGTCATCCTGACCAACGGATTCGAAGGGACGCCACGAGGATTATCGGCGTCGGGTCTCGCTGCGCATCATGAGGACGGCAGCCCGTGCCTGGAGGTGGCGAAGCGTCACACCGCCTACATCGATGGTGTTGCCTACCGTGCAGGCGAAGGACGTTTCGGCGGCACGGTCATGCGGCCGTTCGAGAAGCCCGTACCGGCTGCTGCCGAGACTGAGCCCCACCCCGACGAGATGGAAGTCTTCTGGCAGGCCGCGGCCGCGGCAGTGGCTGACGAGATTCGTTGGCTCAAGGACGGAGACTTCGTGATGATCGAATACGGCGACTCTAGCGACGACGCCTGCGCCCCTTACGCCCAGGTGGCGCTGGACGACGAGGGCTACTGGTGCGAAATCGTTTCCAACGACTACCTGCCCGGGGACACCTGGCCACTGCAGGGTGATTGGTTGAAGGATGCGGGGTGGCGAGCGCCAGACGCCAACTGTCCCAACTGGCATAGCCTGCGTACGGGGCCTCAAGCTGTTGCCGCAGCCGTGCTCGACGGCCTGCGGCATGGCCGAGCCTGCCCGGATATCAGGAGGTTGGACTGGCGGGTGGCGACGACGCCGCCAGAGGTGTAGCGCAGCACCCGCTGACCGGGCGATCGCCTCGAAGGCTTCGTTCGCTTGCGGTGGCCCTCACTCGGCCTTCTTCGTCACCATTTCGTCGCTTTCCTCGTCGTCCCCGCGCGGACGGAGCGCTCGGTCAGCGATCCTGCCGGAAAGCTTGTCCCTCATTGATCTGGCGCGACCGAGGGTCTCAATACCAAGGCGCCCGGCCGCGTCGACGCCCTCTGCCCCTGTCTCGAGCGCCTTGTCCCTTACCTCTGCGGCCGCTTCCACCCATCGTCTCGGCTCCAATGACTGTCG
This sequence comes from Arthrobacter sp. Y3221160, assembly GCF_059092585.1. Taxonomy (NCBI): domain Bacteria; kingdom Bacillati; phylum Actinomycetota; class Actinomycetes; order Micrococcales; family Micrococcaceae; genus Arthrobacter; species Arthrobacter sp. Y3221160. The sequence continues at coordinate 579,861 of NZ_JBNHHU010000002.1, forward strand.
ACTGCGCTCGATCCCGAGCCGCCCGTGGAAATCAACGACGCCGGCTGCGACATGGTTGCTCGAATACACCACAGCCCGGGACGCGGTCGGGTGCAGCAGTACCTTCGTGTTGGCTGTGCCAGCAGCCGCGTCCATGCGAGCCATCAGACGCTCGGTGCTGCGTGCAATGAGCCCCAACCGGTTCTGTCGGGCAGATTTCAGAGCGAGGCGATGCTGGTCCAGCTCATCCGGAGTCGCGTCTAGCACACGGTCGAGTTCGAGCACGGCGATCGCTTCCTGCAGTTGGAAACAACCAGCCAGAACGGCAAGCCACTCCTGAACCTTGGACTCGGCTTCCTTAGACGTCTTGGCGAGATCACCGATGCTGGTCTTGTTCTCGATCTTTTCGGCGAGGGCGTCGAGTTGACGCAACGTGTACGCCTGAGTTCGCGCGATTGTCACCGATGTTGCCTGCACTTTCGACCACGTGACCTCGGAGACCCGACCCACCTGCTCTCGAATGGTCATGGCCTCCTCGATGACGAATTCCACTCCGATCATGTCCGCCAACACAGCGTCCTTTTGGGCGCGGAGCACGTCATCGACCTTCTCATCGATCGTGGCAAGATAGTCGGTGATTTCATCCATGGTCTGTTGCATCGCAACCTGCGCCATGATCCCCGCGGCACCGGCCAGAATCGCCGGATTGGTCAAAAGCGATCCGGGCCCCTTGGCGAATTGCACGATTCCCTTGATCCCCTTGGCCTGGCCCTTCGCCTGCACCACACCTAAGCTGAGCCCCGTCTTCGAACTTTGCATCAGCCCGTACTTTTTGATGGCTTGCGCGGACTCCTCAGTCAACTTCACCCAGCGACCCGAGTTGGCGGCAATCTCAGAACCTACCTGCACGGCTCCAGAAGCGGCACCGAGAGCAGGTCGGAGCCGTTGCAGTCCGAGGTCCTTCGACGGCAGTCCCTCAGAGACGAGGAAGCGTTCGACCGCCGTTGGGTCCCCGATGACCGCCAGGCCATCGCCGTCACTGATCAGCTGAATTTCACTATCCATCGTTGACTCCTGAAGGGCGGGCAGGGAAATCCCTGCGGGGTCATAAAGGGTTGCCCTGGCGAAACGGGGAGCCCAGATCAGAGCATACCCTCGTGCCACCACTCGCCCTTTTTGAAATAGTCACCTTTGCAGATGTAGTAGCCGAGGGAAGTCTTGGCTTTGAACTTCCCGCAATATGAGCATTGCCCGGGTTCCTTTGCGTCGACGAGCATCTCGAACCGGTTATATCCGAAGTACATTGGGTCGGCCATTTTGCCGCGGCCGTAAAAGCGCTTTAGTTCGTCCTCGGGCACCAGGTTGCGAGGCAAGGGCCTGCTGCGTTTCGCTAATAACTCCCGGCGTTTCTTTTCCTCCTGCCGATGCCTGGCGTCTTTCTCCTGCGCAGCCTTCTTGCGTCGTTGAGCGTCTGCCTCGCGACGTCTTTCTTTCGCTGTCCTTCGCTTCAGGAAGTCATTCCAGATTTGGGTGATGTCTTGCGAGAACTCGCCGTGTTTCAGCCTATGGGTCGCATCGGGATAACTTGAACTGATCACGACGTAACTAATCCCAGAGGCGGAGCGCATCTTTGTCAGAGTGTTCGGCCCGCGTCCATCCGATTTCCTTTTGGTGACACTGATGACTTCGTCTTCAAGGGACGGCTCGAGGTAGTCGGGATGCTCGTGAGGCGGCAGGGCCTCCAAAAACTCTTGTTCCCATTTTTTTGCACGCTGGAGGTGCTGTCGTCTCTTGCGCTCCGTCTTGGACCGCAGTTCTGTTGCCAGAAGATTTGAGCTCCGAGAGTACTCCCCCGCTGCAGGTCGCTGTGGTGTCGAGGGGCCCGGCAGGGATCTCCTGAATCCCCTGCCGAGCATGAAGGCAAAGCACAAGATTCCCAGGACACCCACTGTCCAAAGCACTATGTACTCCATGCGCCACCCCCATGGCTGACATCGAGGATTTGATGACCAGATTCTATCCTTCCCCGCGACGGTTTAGCGATGACCAGGGCTCTCGATGCGTTCACGCAGGAGGCGTCATGAGAATAAGCACCGTTTTGTCATGAGCGGCCCGTAGGATCTAAGAAACCGGCCAATGGTGGCCGCGTAAAAGGGGGGAACACCTTGTTCACGTTGGCATCAGCAAACAGCAGCGGAGCAGACGATCTCGTATTTTCCGCCAGCGATCTGGTGGGCTACAGCGAATGCCACTTCGGATTCCTGCGACGTCTTGATGTCGCTTTGAAATGGTCGGAGAAGCCAGATCTTACAGCGGATGCCATGCTGGAGCGCGCCAGTAAACTCGGGGATGTCCACGAGCAGTCTGTCCTTGCGGAGTACCTCAACCAGTACGGGGCTTGGGACGAGACCAATGGGACGGGCGTCTACATCGTCTCCGAGATCTCAGAAGAGGCTCGGAAGGCCGGAACCCGTAACGCCTATGAGGCCAAACACGCCGAAACCATAGAAGCCCTTAACTCCGGTGCCGACGTCGTCTTTCAGGCGTCCTTCTTCGACGGAACCTTCCACGGCAAAGCAGATTTCCTGGTCAAGCAATCCGATGGTTCGTACGCGGTTTACGACACAAAGCTGGCGCGGCATGCCAAGACCACGGCGCTGCTACAACTGGCCAGCTACGCGGATCAGTTGCTAAAGATCGGTATCACCGTGGCACCCGAGGTGGTTCTGGTGCTCGGCAACCGTCAGGAATCCCGTCATGCAGTAGACGACCTCCTCCCCGTTTTCCGTGAGCAGTTCGACCGGCTGGTGAACGCTGCCCAGCAACACCGTGACATCGGAACCATCACCGAGTGGTTCACTGACGGCCTAATGGTCTGCGGAACGTGCGACTACTGCAAGGAGGCCATCAGCGCTAAGGACGACCTCTATCAAGTCGCTGGCATGCGGGGCGCGCGGCGCCTTCGTCTCCTAGAACAGGGCATCCGCACTGTCGCCGATCTCGCCGCTGCCAATCCCGGCAAGGACCAGTTCCTCGCCCGCCTCGTGGACCAGGCGAAAATTCAGCTTGAGGCCAAGGACGGAGTACCAAGTTTCCGGGTCCTCGAAGATCACGCCCTTGCAGCAATCCCAAAACCTTCACCCGGGGACATCTTCTTCGACTTCGAAGGCGATCCTATGTGGCAGGACCCGGACACCGGAGACTGGGGAATCGAGTACCTGTTCGGTGTTGTTGAGGCACCTGTCGGCGACGCTCCCCCGCACTTCACGAAGTTCACTGCCCATGACCGCACGCAGGAGCGCCAAGCGTTCCTCGATTTCGTTGAGTACGTGGAGAAACGGCGTGCGGAATACCCCGACATGCACGTGTACCACTACGCCGCCTACGAGCAGACGGCTCTCAAACGTCTGTCCCATACCTATCCAGGCGGCGAGTTGGCCGTCGACGACTGGCTACGCAACGGTGTCTTGGTCGACCTCTTCACCATCGTCAAGCGCAGCCTCCGCGTTGGCGCGCCGTCGTACTCGATCAAGAAGCTGGAGCCGCTCTATATGGGCGACGACTTGCGCACCAGCGAAGTGACCACGGCCAGTGACTCCGTAGTGCAGTATGAGAACTACTGCCTTGCACTGGCGCACGGGAACGCCGATAAGGCCGCAGAGACATGGAAAAATATTGAGGACTACAACCGTGATGACTGTGTATCCACACTGCGACTGCGCGACTGGCTGCGCGGTTTAGCTGCGTATAGCGAGGGGCACGACGGCGGGGCCGACCCGGAGCCGAAACCGCCGACACCACTCAGCGAGCTTGAGCTAACGATGGGCATGCTAGTCGAAGCGCTGCCGGCAGCACCGGAACGGACCGCGGAGGAAGTGGTGTTGACGCTCGTCGAGGCGGCGCTGGCCTTCCATCGGAGAGAGAAGAACACCGCGTTTCGAGAACATTTCGATCGGCTCAACAAAGACGTCGAGGATTGGCAGGACAACCGCAACGTGTTCTTGATAGATGAGTGCGAGGTACTTTCCGATTGGGCGAAAACCGGGAAACAGAGGAGCTTGCGGCGTCGGATACGCGCCACCGGGCGACTAGCCGACGGCTCCCGCTATACCCTGGCCGGCCAGAAGAAGCGGACCGTTAGCTACGTGCGAATCTTTGACACCCCCTGGCCAGAGCAGCTCGCCAACAACCCTGTGCTTGCACGCAACGCTCGAGCCTCGTTGCAGAACACCGAGATCATCTCAGTAGAACCCGGCGAGGGAACCTCCGCGACGGTTGTCTTCGAAGAAGTGGACAAGACGGGGTACACGGCCCTGCCCATGGCACTCGCTCCTGCCATGCCACTCCCAACCAATAACCTTGAAGAAGCGATCAATGGGCTGGCTCAACAGCTCGCCGACGACCCTTCTCAGCTGCCGCGGCATGCAGTCTTTGAGCTCATGCGCCGGCGGTCTCCGAACCATCTATTTCCTAGAGCGCTCACTCCGCCGGCGAACGGCAACCATGTTTCCGCCATAGTCCACGCCTTGGAATCGATCGAAGACTCCTTCGTAGCTGTCCAGGGACCGCCGGGCACCGGCAAGACTCACGTAGGGGCACGGGTCATCAAGGTTCTGGTCGACAAGGGGTGGAAAATCGGCGTTGTGGCTCAGTCACACGCCGTCGTGGAAAACCTGCTCGACAGTATCGTTAGCGCCGGGCTCCGTTCAGATCGGGTAATCAAGCAGCCGGAGTCTGACGGAGCACGGGCGTGGACCACAGTGCCGGACGGTGATTCTTTTCGGGCCCATGTCGAGACAGCGGGCGGCCTCGTTGCTGGTGGCACTGCCTGGACGTTCGCGGATCCCAGCATGACGGTCGAATTCGATCTCATGGTTGTCGACGAAGCAGGTCAGTTCTCACTGGCAATGACCATGGCTGCCGCGCATCGTTCTCGGCGGATCCTCCTGCTCGGTGACCCGAACCAGCTGCCGCAGGTCTCGCAGGGCAAGCATCCGGCGCCGGTCAACGGTTCCGCGCTAGGCTGGCTTGCCCAGGACCACGCGGTGCTGCCTGATCAGTTCGGCTATTTTCTGGAGCGTTCGTGGCGTTTGCATCCTGCACTCTGTCGGGTGGTGTCGCGATTGGCCTATGGCGGCCGCCTACATTCTGCCGAGGCCGCGGCCGAGCGGCGGCTGGACGGGAAACCGGCAGGACTGGAGACCGTGAACGTTCAGCACAGCGAGCGAACGACTGCCTCGCGCGAAGAAGCGGACGAGGTGGTTCGTCAGGTGCGGGCCCACCTCGGGCTCCGCTGGGTGGAGTCAGCTAACGCCGCGACTCGTCCGCTGGGGCCCGCAGACATCCTGGTCGTGGCCGCCTACAACGCTCAAGTTGAACTCATCCGGCAGTATCTCGATGATGCTGGGCTCGAAGCGACGAGGGTAGGCACTGTGGACAAGTTCCAAGGCCAGGAAGCACCCGTCGTGGTTGTCTCCATGGCCTGTTCCGAACCTCGCTCGGCATCGCGGGGCATGGACTTCCTGCTGAATCGAAACCGGATCAACGTCGCAGTCTCGCGAGCCAAATGGCGTGCTGTCCTCATCCGCTCCCCCCGGTTGACTCATTACCTGCCGAAGAAACCGCATGCCTTGGCAGAGCTCGGTGCATTCATCGGGCTCGCTGAATCGTAGGCTCACAACATGGCTAGGTGTATTCCGGAGGAACCGGAGTTCGGGGATGGGTTTTCGGCAGAGCAAGCGGTCTGGGCCAAGCTGAGGGGCGATTTGCCGGACGATGTGGTGTTGGCACATTCAGTGCAAGTGCGTCACGGCCGAGCCGAACATGAGATCGACCTGCTGATCCTCTGGCCGGGTGTAGGCCTTGCCGCCATTGAGGTCAAGGGCGGGCTGGTCAGCGTTGACGAGGGCCAGTGGTACCAGTCAGACAGGGGCGGACGACACAAGATTCTGAGCCCCGTCGCGCAGTCCCAGTCCTCGATGCACGCTTTCCAGACGTGGATCGGGGAGCAGCTCGGGACGCCGCTCTCGAGCCGCTTCGCTTACATGGTCTGCTTGCCGTACACGAACGTCCCCCAAGACTGGTCGATGGCCGGATGCCCACGTTCGTTAGTGCTGGACGCAGAGGATCTCGCCAACCTCCCGGAGAAGATCCGGCGGGCCATCGAAACCGAAGGCAGCGGAGCAAGTTCGTTGGCGCCGTCGTATATGGAACGGATCATAGGCCGCCTGACCGGAACGCTGCCCATGAGTGCCACGGAATCGGCGGAGGCCCAGGAGCTGGAAGACCGTCAGGACCAACTCACGGAACGACAGTCCGTCCTGCTATCCGCAACCCGGGACCTAGCCAGGATCCGGTTTGCCGGCGGGGCAGGGAGCGGCAAGACGTGGCTGGCTGTGGAAAAGGCCAAAAGATTGTGCCGGGAACGCAAGCGGGTGGGACTGTTCTGCTACAACAAGGGGCTCGGGCAGTACTTGCAAAAGCGAACGTCGGGCTGGCGCCACGCAGAGCCGGTGTTCACTGGCGAGTTCCATGAGTACGTGCGCGCCCTCGGCGTTCCGGATGGGTCGGGCCAAGAGTATTTCGATGAAGAGATGCCTCGCCTGCTCAAGGAACTTGCTGCGGACTTGCCGCACGAGCAGAAGCTGGACGCCGTCGTCGTCGATGAAGCGCAGGACTTTGCCCCGCTGTGGTGGGAGGCGCTGCTCGCCTGCCTCAAAGATCCCGAAGCGGGCGAGGCCTATGCGTTTATGGACGACCGCCAGGATGTCTACCGCCGCTGGGCGGGCGCGGGGGCGGACGGAGTGGCAGGCCCGATCAGCAGCTTCGTGCCCATCCACATTGACGAGAACCTGCGCAACACTCGACGCATTGCCGATACTTTCAAGGGTTTCGCCGGAGACTACTTCAAGCCACGAGGTGGTACGGGCCTGCCCGTACGCTTCGTCCAATGCGAAGTTGACGAAGCGTTGGATGTTGCCGGTGACTGTGTCGATGCGCTGATTGAAGAAGGCTGGGCCAACAACCAGATCGCACTATTGACCACTCGACACCGCCATCCAGTGCACCAGGGTTACTTCGATAGTGGCGAGATCGCTGAATACTGGCAGAACTTCCATGCTAATGAGGAAGAGTTCTACGGCCATGTGCTCGGCTTTAAGGGACTGGAGAGGTCGGTGGTTATCCTTTGCGCCAATGGCTTTAAGGAGCTGGATCGTGCGCCGGAGCAGCTCTACGTGGGCCTGTCCCGAGCTAGGAGCCTGCTGGTGGTGGTCGGTGACATGGACACGCTGGCTCAAGCCGGCGGATTACAGCTGGAGGCAGCGCTGAAACGAGCCGAGCCTTGGTTCCCGGCGCTACCCGACGCTGAAGATACGCCGGTGAATGTGGGACCGTGAACCGAGCGGTCCCCGGAAGCTAAACCGTCAGACTCGGATGCCAGGTTTGCCGCACTAGAAATAAGCGCATGACTGGGACGCTCCGGACTTCAGACTGGCAAGACTTGCGGCAGGTTCGCAAGCTACCGCGCCGCAATGCTGTCGGGTCTCCAGGATTGTCCAGGTTGCACGGATACCAGGCTTTGAGTTGGCATGCGGGCATTACGCCGTTAGAAGTGCAACAATTGGTCCGCCCTCAGCTGGATTAGAAGCGTTATAGCCAGCCGGCATCGTTACCACTAACCGTAATCACTGTGAGTCCCTGAAGGATGGGAACGATTCAGAATGAGCTCCACCTCAAGATTTCACGCTGACCGGAGGATTCTGTGGGATTTGCGCCGTCTTGGTGTTTCCCTTGAGCGGGTTTCTGCCGTGTTCGGCTATTCACCGGCGGAGCTTGCTGAAGCCTTTGCTCCTTGGTGCAGCGTGGAAAAGAAGCGTCCGCGTAAATCAGCCGATGGAACAACAACGTGCCCCCGTTGCGGGCAGGAGGCGTGGCCATTCAGGTTCGGTATGTGGGTGCCGGACCCTGATGCCCCGGAGCCAAAGGCCGTCATGGCCGGGTGCTGCATCACGCCCGGCCAGGATCCTGAGTGGATGTGCCAGAACGAAGAGTGCGCCTACGAGTGGCGGGTGGAGCGGCGCACCAGTCGTAATCCTTCACAAAATTCTCAACAGAGGGAATATGAGCATCGTTTGCCCGCCTACTGGGACTTGATGAGCCTGCACGAGGGCGGGGTACAGTCGGCCGACCTCGCGGCGCTATTTGGCGTTCCGGAGTCAGCAGTCTGGTCTGCGTTGAAAAGCGGAACCCCTCACGTATAAACGAAGGTCAGCGCAGCCGGCCCATTGGAGGCTAGGGCAATTTCCCCTCGTATAGAGTTGGTTCACCTCAAAAAGGATCCCAAAGCGCGTCCAACGGTCGTCGAAAGGCTTCGACCGGATGATGCAAAGGTCGACAAGAGGTCTACGGGCTCGCCACTTCGGTCGTGCAATAACCCCCACTGATCTAACACTGCAACGGTCTCCCCGTTCCGACGCAGCATCCAGAATCCATATGCAGCGTCTCCAAGAACAGCCGTTCTCCCAATGACCTCCCTCTGTCTTTCAGCGGAGGGATAGCTGTTGAACACGGATTCAACGACGCCACCACCGTAGCCGGACGTATCAACGAAGGCAGACCTTGCGTCCCATGGCTCCTTCGAATTGACCATTTGCAATAGGACACTCGCAAGAATCCGGTAAGTCAGAGAATGGCGTTCAGTAGGCAAGGATGTCCCAGACGATTTAAGACCCGCTCCACGTTCAATTCGGTCGATAATCGAATGAGATGAGCTGGAAAAAACCTCTTCCCACTCTATAGGACGAAAGTCATTGTTTTGCATAACGTGGATGCGGCCGCCTGCTCGATTCAGGGAAACGGTGACCTCTTCGCGGGAAAGATCCAGTATCCCCAAAGAATCGTACTGTCCGCCACCTGGATGCCATTCCAAGACCCGAAGATGTGCGTGGCGCCGGACGAGTTCACTCGCGATCCACCAAGACTGCGCAATTACAAAGCGTTCATGCATGTTCATGACGTCGCATCACTACTTTCGTTGGCGAGGTTTGGCTTTTGACGGGATTGGCCTTCACCCATCTTCGGTAGAAACCCGTGACTCCTCCTCTAGAAGTATTTGCAGACTTATTACTAGCCGCAGTGATCACATTGCCCGCTTGCAGGCAGCAAGGTCCCACAAGCACAGGCAGCCAAAGGCAAAGGCGGGGCGCTGCGGCTGATGGCTGCCTGATATTGGCGGGTGAGTGCAGGTGCAGCGTCTACGGGGACTCTGGTGCTGTAGGCGCGGTAGCACTTCAGTCGTTCCTCTGCGGCACCCATTCCAGACTGAGCGGATCATCGATCAACGGCCGCCCCGTCCTACGGAGGAACGAATTAAAGCCTCCACCGACCTTTCCGTCGGCGGCGTGAACCACTAAGGCTGACAGGGCGGGCAAACCGTTGTCGATGCAATGGCTAATCACCCTGTCGAGCGGGTTGCCGATCCAGTGCTGAAGTTGCTGCTTTGTCGTCACCCCCGTAGTCTCGAACAGTTTCTCCGCGAATTGGCGGTAGTAGATGTATCCGCCATACTCTGATGCCACTTTTTCCAGAACGGGTACGGCGGCGTCCGCCCACAGTTGCACTTTCTCTGTGTGCCTTAGCTCCTGCAAAACTCCCCCTCAAGTGAACTGGTTTGCTGGACGTATTTGACACGGCAGGTGCTCGTTACCTGTTGCGCCTCTCTTCGCCGTATGGGCTGCCCATTGTTTGTACTAATCGGAAACGATACGACTTCACGTACGATGGCGCACAACTTGCCCCGCATACGCGAAATCTGCAGGAACGAACTTCCGGTAGACCGCGGCCCTCATCGCGAAGCCCCCGTCGGAAGCACAGCGGCCCTGTCGGACGTGCGCCTTGGGTGCCCGGACCTTTGGGTGCGCCGGCGGATGAAGTATTCGGCGACCGCAAGGTTGAGCGCCCAGGCTGCTCCCATCAGGACCGCGCGGCTCAGTTCATTGGTCGGGCCGACCAGCACGAACCATGGGATGCTCACCAGGGCCTGGGTTCCGGCAGCGATGCCGATGGCATAGCCGCGGGCCATCCAGGCGCCGTGGGCGGCGAAGTTGCGCCGCCTGAGCGCGAGGATGCCCAGGATGATGCTCGCCGTCATGGCCGTGCCGAACACGAGCCGAAGGACGAGCAGGACGACGCCGTCGTCGGGCGGGAGGTCGTAGAAGACGGACATCCAAAGGCCGGAGAGGGCAGCGAGCAGGCCGGCCGGGATGAGGACAACCCCGGCGATGCGATGCCAGCTGCGCCGGCCCCGCTTGCCGCGACGCAGCGAGGGCACGAACTGGAAGGTTCCGACCAGGCTGTAGACGATGGCCGCGGGGATGTGGATCAGCACGGGAAGGGGCGAGTCGAAGAACCGCTGGTTGGCCGGCGTCACCGCCGCTCCCCCGGTCAGCTCGGCCACGCGTATCGATCCGAAGATGACCGGGATGAGGCTGACAAAGATCAAGCCGGCGGGTATGAGCCAGCGGCCGCGCGGCCGGCGCCCGGAGGCCTTGGTGACGGCGATCGTTTCTGCAGCCATTGTTTGTTCCCCAAGTTCGTGGGTGTACGGCGTACACCTTGTGATCTAAAAGTAGGTGTACGTTGTACACTTGTCAAGAGAGATCTGCCGTCAGAAAGGGTGGTCCTGATGGCTCAGCAGGTGGAGTCGGCCCGCCGCACCCCGCTGAACAGGGAGCGGGTGTTGAGCGCCGCCGTCGTGCTTGCCGACGAAGCCGGCGTGGACGCGCTCAGCATGCGCAAACTGGCGCAGGAGCTGGGCGTGGTGCCCATGGCCCTCTACAAACACGTGGCGAACAAGGAAGAACTACTCGACGGCATGGTCGACGTCATCGTTGGCGAGATCGAGACGGAACCCAGCGGGACGGATTGGCGGAACGCCGTCCGTGAGCGGGTGTTGTCGGCCCGGGAGGTCCTGCTGCGCCACCCGTGGGCCCGCCAGGTACTCGAGTCGCGGACCAACAAGACGCCGGTTGTCCTTGACTACATGGACTCGGTGATCGGCATGTTCCGCGCCGGTGGATTCTCGGTCGACCTCACCCACCACGTGATGCACGCCCTGGGCAGCCGGATGTGGGGTTTCACCCAGGAGCTGTTCGACGACTCGCAGAGCGCGCCGGCGGACGTGCCGCCGGAGATGCTGCAGATGATGGCCGCGCGGTACCCCCACATCGCCGAGGTTGCGATGGCGGGTGCGCACGACGACGGGACAGTGGTAGGCCAGGGCTGCGACGACCAGTTCGAGTTCGAGTTTGCGCTGGACCTGCTGCTGGACGGGTTCGAGAGGCTCCACCGGCAGGGGTGGACCTCGGCCCGGGGCTGAGGCGGCGCGCCGCAGGATCACTGCATTTTGGCGGACTGCACGAAATCTCGGATCAGCCCGACGTCCTTGATGCCGCGGCCGGCTTCAACGCCACTGGAGACATCCACGCCGTTCGGCCGGAGCGTGGCGATCAGCCCGCCGACGTTGGCGGGAGTAAGCCCTCCGGCCAACAGCCAGAATCCGCGCGGCGGTTGCACCTGGATCGCGCTCGCGTCGAAGGTCACTCCGGCGCCGGGCTCAACCGCGTCGAGCAGCACGCGGCCTGCTACCCAGTCCGCCTTTTCGTCCGCGGGGAGGGCTTCGTAGGCACCGGCGGAGAAGGCGCGCAGAGTCCGGAACCCCGCGTCCTCGAGCATGCGGATGTCGCCGCGCGGCTCGTCGCCGTGCAGCTGGACGGTGGTCACTGCCGCGGCCCTGGCGGTTTCGAGCACCTCGCCGATGGGCTGGTTGCGGAACACGCCGACCGTTTCGACATCCGCCGGCACGGTTTGGCCGAGCGCGCGTGCCAATTGGGCACCGACTGTGCGCGGGCCACCGGGGGCGAAGACGAAGCCGACCGCGTCCGCGCCGGCGTCGATAGCGGCGGCGACCGCCTCTGGAGTCCGCAGTCCGCAGATCTTGACATAGGTTTCAGCCATTATTCCTGCCCGTTCGTGCTGTGCGTGTACGTGTGCATCCGCTCGCTCTCGGGACCGAAACTGCTCACAATTTCGACGCGAGGGCTTCGCCGTGGCCGCTCATTCCGCCAAGCACCTTCTGGGATGCACGCTCCGGCGAGCGCATCCGGCTCTGAAGCGCGCCACGCTTGAGGACACCATCGTAGCCGCCCGCAGGTGCGCCGCATCCGGGTCGGCGGGCGAGTTCCGGTCAGGCCTTGCCCCGGGCACGTAGGGTATGAGGGACGAGCGCTGGACGACGACCCGAGGAGGAGCATGCGCGCCTACGTCCTCCTCCTGCTGGTGGTCATCTTCTATGCCGGCAACATCTTGACCGGCAAGGCGCTCGGCGACCTGCCGCCTTTGACCATCGCGTTCTTCCGGGTCTTCATTGCCTTCCTGGTGTTGCTCCCGCTGGGCTACCGCAGCGCCTGGCAGTCCCGCCACCTGTTCCTCCAGCACCGCAGACCGCTGCTGCTGATGACGCTCACCGGAGTCGCCCTCTTCAATACGCTGATCTACACCGCCCTCCAATTCACCTCGGCCACCAACGCCTCGGTGCTGGAAGCCTCGGTGCCGGCGGTGACGGTGGCCCTCAGCTTCTGGCTGTTGCGCGAGCGGCTCAGGGCGACCCAGTGGTTCGGCGTCGTGCTCTCCATATGCGGGGCGCTGTGGGTGGTTACCAACGGGCAGCTCATGAGTCTCGCGGACCTGTCCTGGAACATCGGCGATGCCATCATGGCGGCGGCCGCCGTGTCCTGGGCGGTGTATTCGATCGCTGTGAAAAAGTATCTGCACCTGTTCCCGTCCTACGGCGCGGTCCTGGTCATGACCGGGCTGTCGGTCATGATCCTGCTGCCCGTCATGGCGGCGGAGTGGCTGATCGTGGGAGTTCCGCGGATCGGCGGAGGCCACTGGTCCGGCCTCGTGTACCTCGGCGTCTTCCCGTCGGTGATTGCCCTGATGCTGTACAACCGGGCCGTTGCCGTCCTCGGGGCGTCCCAGACGTCCGTGTTCCTGAACTTCGTGCCGGTCTTCACCATGCTCGGTGCGTATCTGCTGCTGAACGAGAGCATCAGCGTCATGCAAATACTCGGCGCAGCCCTGGTGATGTGCGGCGTGTTCTTCACCACCCGGGACAAAACAAGCGCCGGGCGCAAGGGCTCGCGGCCTGCCGTGGAACCTCGCAGGGATTCAGCCGCTGAGGAAATTCCTTAGCGTCCGTCCCTTTGGAACGGGAGCCGCTATCAGGCGTACGGTGGCTTTAAGGCGGCTGCAAGGGAAGGCGCAAGCGCGCCCGAGCATGCGCTGTGACCGTAAGCGGCGAGCGTGAAAACCAGCCGCGAACAGCAAACCGGGAAGGATGGACATGGAACCCGAGGATTTCGACCTGCTGGTGGTTGGCGGCGGGAAGGCCGGCAAGTCGCTGGCGATGGACCTGGCCAAGTCCGGCCAGAAGGTGGCGATGGTGGAGCGGGCGATGGTCGGCGGCACCTGCATCAACGTGGCGTGCATTCCCACCAAGACCCTCATCCAGTCCGGCCGGGTGCTGGACACCGTGCGTCGGGCGGCCGAGTTCGGCGTGGCGGGCGCGGAGGAGCCGCGGATGGACCTCGACCTGCTGCGCCGCCGCAAGGAGGACGTGGTGGACACCATGGTCGCCGGGCAGCAGAAGCTGTTCACGGGGTCGGGCATGGACTTTATCCTTGGCGAGGCCAAGTTCGTGGCCGAGAAAACCGTAGAGGTCGCACTGAACGACGGCGGCACGCGCCTCCTGCGCGGCGCCGACGTCGTTCTCAATCTGGGCACCGAACCGGCGCTGCCCACCATCGACGGTCTGGCCGAATCCGGGGTGCAGACCAGCAACACCCTGCTGCATCTGGAGCAGCTGCCGGCGAGCATGGTGATCCTGGGCGGCGGCTACATCGGCTGCGAGTTCGCCGACCTGCTGAACACCATCGGCGTGGAGGTCACGGTGATCCAGCGCGCCGGGCAGTTGCTGCCGCGGGAGGATGCCGACGTGGCCGGGCGGGTGGCCCGGAACTTCACCGACGCCGGGATCACGCTCAAGCTCGAGGCGTCCGCGGAGAAGATCGAGCGCGCCGCCGGCGGGAGCGTGACCGTGACGCTGTCCACCGGGGAGACCGTCACCGCGGACGACGTGCTGGTGGCCCTGGGACGCCGGCCGATGACGGACGGGATGGGGCTGGAAAAGGCCGGGGTGGAGCTGACGGACAAGGGCTTCGTCCAGGTGGACGACCAGCTGCGCACCACGGCCGACGGCGTCTGGGCCGCCGGCGACGCGGCCGGTTCCCCGCAGTTCACCCACGCCTCCTACGACGACTACCGGATCCTGAAAACCAACCTGGCCGCCGCGCGGGGCGAGGGCGAGCCCCGGTCCGCCCAGGGGCGGCTGATCCCCTACACCGTCTTTACGACGCCGGAGCTCGCCAGGGTGGGGATGACGGAGGGGCAGGCCCGGGAGGCCGGCCACGAGGTGCAAATCGCCCGGATGCCGGTGAGCGCGATTCCGCGCGCCCGGACGCTCGGTCAGCTGGACGGCGAATGGAAGGCCGTGCTGGACCGGCAGACCGGCAAGATCCTGGGTGCCGCGCTGCTGGGAACAGGGGCCAGCGAGGCGATCGCGGTGCTGCAGATGGCGATGATCGGCGGAATGGACTACACCGCGGTGCGGGACGCGATCATCACACACCCCACCGTCTCCGAGGGGTTGAACCTGCTGTTCACACCTGCGTGGCTGGAGGACTAGGCGTCCAGGCGCGTCTGCTTTCCGGTGTCCTTCGTGGCGGCTTCCCGGACTTCGAGCTCCGCGGCGAGTGCGTAGTACTGGAACAGCGCGTCCCGGACCGGGTGCTCGCAATCCAGGTCCCGGAAGCACCGGTTGCTGAGATTCAATAGCTGGTCCGTGGGCAGGATCGACAGATCGGCAGGAAATGGCGAACGTCCGGATGCCCGGGTCATGCTGTTCATGCCGCCCCCTGCAAACGTGCCCGGCCTATGGACAAGGCCGGGCAGTGCGGCAGATCCGCGGGAGCGGCTACCGCAAGAGTGCCGGTAAAGGGGCCCGGCTGCGCTGCGCCAACTTCTTCTCCTGCGCCGAACCGTTCGAGCATCTCCAGACCGCGGCGTTCGATGTGCTGCGCGTCGGACAGATCGACCGTGATGACGATTCCGTGGGCAAGGCGCTCCATACGATGGAACAGGGGTAAAAGCGCTGTGCAGCTCTCCGCGGTCAGGCACCCGCTGACCTCGATGACCGCCGAGGTACGGTCAATATCAAGCCGGACAAGTACACGCAGTTTGTGATCCATGATCGGCGCTCCATATGAGTGGATCGATGGCCAACTGCTTAACCGGACCCAACGCTACAAGGACATCTCCCCTTGCTCAAGGGCTGGAGACGATGCGTGCCGGTTATTTGTCGAAATGGGTTTCGGCCGAGGGAGTTCCGGTGGAGGCGACGATGTCGGAGGCCAGCTCGCGGAGCTTGATGTTGCGGGTGTTGGAGGCTGACTTGAGCATCGCGAAGGCTTCGTCTTGGCTGCACCGGCTTTGGCCCATGATGATCCCGACGGCAACGGCAATGGTCGTTCGTGATTCCAGCGCCGCCTTTAAGTCCGCTTCGGTCTCTCGATGCCGGGCCAGCCGGACCGCCAGGGACAGTGCCTGGGAGGCCTGGTGCGCGTATTGTTCGGCGGCCTTAAGCGCTTCCGCATCAAACCTTTTCGGCATATCGGAGTAGAGGTTCAGCCCCGCGCTGTCCCCGCTCTCGAGCGGAATAGGCACGGCCAGGATGGACCGGATGCCTTCGGCCAGGACGTCCTGGGTGTATTCAGGCCACGTCGTTTCTGCCTCCAGGTCTGCCACGTGGACCACCGTGTGTTCTCGCGCGGCGCGCAGGCACGGTCCGTCTGCGTATTCGTATTGAATCTCGTCCATCTTCTGCGCGCGGTCGCTACTGCTCGCGACCGTACCGGCCTTCTTATGGCGCAGCAGCGTGATGCCGACCAGGAGTTCCTCGCCGGGCCGCGACAAATTGTGCACGGCCAAACGGGCCACCGCGTTGAGGAACGCCTCAATGTCCGCAGTGTCGGCAGCCAGTCCGTGAAGAAAATCCTTGACCGTCGTCTCGGAATCATCATAAATTTCGCGTGCCATGATGCCCTCCACTGATGCTCCGGCGTACGTCCACGCTACACCTCGTGACGCGGGTCACAGCTAGAGCCAGCCGGGTGGAATCTGTTTTACCGGCCCCGGCCTCCCCTCCCTCGCTGATAACGATTCGGAATACCGATCGCTTCAGGCAACTACTTTGCACCAGACCCCGTACGATGCTAAGTGTGCTGTCAAAAGGCCAGCCGGAAAGCAGGAGACGTTGACCAGTACGCCTCATTTAGATCGGGCGGGCACCCTCTTGGGCGGGCGGTACCGGCTCAAGGAACTTATCGGGACCGGAGCGAGCGCACGGGTGTATCGGGCGGAGGATGCCGTCTTGGGGCGGGAGGTCGCCGTCAAGGTCATCCAGCGGCCTTCGATGAACGAGGCAGAGTTCCACCGCGATGACGCGGAAATCAAGCTCCTGGCTCGGCTAAACCACCCCAACCTGGTGATCCTGCTGGACGCGGGCATCGACCGGATGGAAGCGGGGCACCCGCAGATCTACCTGGTGATGGAGCTGATCGAAGGCGCGGACCTGCGCAGGCGGCTGGCGGAGGGGCCGCTGCCGCCGCGCCACGTGGCCCAGATTGGCCACGAGCTGGCCGAGGGAATCGCCTACATCCACAACAACTCGGTGGTCCACCGGGACATCAAGCCCGGCAACATCATGCTTCTCAATGACGACGACGACGCCTCCCGGCTCCGGGCCAAACTCACCGACTTCGGCATCGCCGTCGTGATCTCCGAAGACGCTCATGTGGACGGCATTTACGGGACCGCCGCCTACCTGAGCCCCGAGCAGGCCAAGGGCGAGCCCGCGGGCCCGGCCAGCGATATCTATTCCCTGGGCCTGGTGCTGTTGGAGTGCTTGACCGGCAAGCCCGCCTTTTCCGGTCCGCCGCTGGAGGCAGCGGTTGCCCGGCTGCTGCGTGATCCGGAGATCCCGGCCAGCCTCGGTCCCGACTGGGTGTTGCTGCTGGGCGCCATGACGGCTGCCGACCCGGCGGAACGCCCCACCGGACGGGAGGTGGCGCTGGCGCTGGAGGAGATGGAGCTTTCGCTCCGGGGCAGGCGGAGGCTGTGGGGCAGGCGCCGGCTGGACATCCCCGTCGTGCCGAACCACGGACCCCACCGTCTGAAAGCGGCCGCGCGCTAAGGCTTTCGCGGCCGCTCTGCCGGTCCGGGGCCCGACGCCGGCAGCCCGGCCAAGCGTTCTATCACGCGAAGTCCCGCCGGAGTACCGGACCAGTGTCGGCGCAATGCCTCCGGGCCCGCGGACCGAATCAGCAGCCGCAGGGCCCAGGCCACGACCAGGACGTCGTCGGCATACCCGATGACCGGTAGGAAATCCGGCACCAAGTCAATGGGGCTGGCCAGATAGGCCAGCAGCAGCACGAGCAGAATCCGGACCCGCGCCGGTACCGCGCGGTCCCCCGTCAACCGGCGCAGCAGCCGCAGCAGATCCGGCAGCAGGCGCAGGGCATCACGCATTCCCACCGTCTCCGGATGCTGGCGCGCGTACCACCACAGGCAGGCCAGCAGCACCGCATAGACCAGGACGAGGCCACCGGCAACACCGACCAGCAGGTCAATCCAGTCCACTCTCTGCTCCCTTCCCGGCGCGGCCCCGACGTCGCACTTTTCCTGGCCGCGCTACCGCAACTGTAGGGCAGACAGGGACGTCCATGTGCGGTAGCGTCCAACCATCACGGCGGCCCGGCGAGTGCCGGGGCGGCTTCGGCAATCCTTCGGAGGAACCCATGCTGCGCGGAATGAGTACGGTCAGTTACTACACCCCGGACCTGCCGGCGGCGGTCGAGTGGTACTCCGACCTGCTGGGCACAAAGCCCTACTTTGAGCAGCCGGGCTATGCGGAGTTTCGGGTCGGTGACTACGAGCACGAGCTGGGGCTGATCGACACCATGCACGCTCCGCCCGGACACGCCATCGACCCCGGCGGCGCGATCCTCTACTGGCATGTGGACGATGTGCGGTCCGTGCGGCAGCGCCTGCTGGACAAGGGCGCGAAGGAGCTGGAGCCCGTCACGGAACGCGG
This sequence comes from Arthrobacter sp. Y3221160, assembly GCF_059092585.1. Lineage (NCBI taxonomy): Bacteria > Bacillati > Actinomycetota > Actinomycetes > Micrococcales > Micrococcaceae > Arthrobacter > Arthrobacter sp. Y3221160. Next base: position 598,108 of record NZ_JBNHHU010000002.1, read on the forward strand.
CCACGGATTCGTGACGGCCTCGGTCGTGGATCCGTTCGGGAACGTCCTCGGCATCATGCAGAACCCGCACTATCTGGAGATGCTGGGCTCCTCCGCTCCGGCGTCCTGACGTTGAAGCGCCGCAGCCACCGCTGCCCGGGTGGTTGGACCGCCCAGTTCACCGTCACCGTGGTGAGGGCCCAGCGGAAGCGCCGGGCAAACGCGGCCCGGTCGGCGAAGATCCGCCCGGCCGCGCCGACGCGCAGCCCCGGGGCGAACCGGATCCGCGCCCACGGAGCCAGCTGGAAGCTCAGGTCCAGGTCGTCGTGGATGTCCTGCCGGTCGCGATGGATGCCTGCCCTGGCCCGTTCCCAGGCAGTCCGGCGCATGGCGAAGTTCGATCCCCACACCGGGGTGGCCGCCATCGCGAGGCCGGCGCCGAGCCGGTAGCCGGAGCCATAGGCGGCGCTGGCCAGCCGAGCCACAGGCCGCGGCAGGTCGTAGAACCGGCCCGGGCCGGTCAGCGCGTCGAGGCCGGGATCGGCGTCGAAGGCGGCACCGATTCGCGCCAACCAGTCCTCGGGAGGACGGGTGTCGGCGTCGCAGCGGACGATCACCGCGGCGGCGGAGGTGTCGAAGCGGGCGGAGGCGCCGTCGGAACCGGCAGCGGGGGCAGCGAAACTGGGAGCGGCGGCGGCATCGGGCCCTACGCAGGCGGCGTCGAAGCCGGCGACGGCGGCGTCGTAGCCCGCAGCCGCTGCGGCCGGGATGCCGGGGCGTCGTTCGACGACGACGCGGGCCCCCGCCGCCCGTGCCACGTGAGCCGAGGAATCGGTGCAGTTGTTGTCCACGACGATGACCTCGTAGGGGGGACGGGTCTGCCGCTCCAGCAGCGCGAGGCACTCGGCGAGCGCCGCGGCGTCGTCGAGCACCGGGATCACAACGGTCATGATGGTGTGATGCCGGCCCTCCGTGGGACGGGCCTTCGCGGCCCCGTTGTCGGCCCGGGGTTTCACCGGACTCCCGCGTACCAGATCAACAGCATGGTGACCAGGAAACCGATTACATAGTTCAGCCACAGGAACCGTTTCCACCCCGCGTTCGCGGCGGCCGAGCCGGCGTCGTCGATCCCGGCGAAGCGCAGCACGTTGGCCAGGTACGGCAGGGCCAGGAGCCCGCCCAGCGGGCCCGGCCAATCGGTGGCCAGCATCAGCAGTCCGGCAGCAGCATAGGCGGCGGCGGAGACCAGCACGGTGCGGCGGGCGCCCAGCACGGTGCCGATCGACCCGAGCCCGGCCTCGCGGTCCGGGACCACATCCTGGACCGCCCCGAAGGCATGGCTGGCCACGCCCCACAGGAAGTACGCGGCCAGCAGCGACCACAACCCCGGGGTGAACACCGCGCCGGCCAGGACCAGCCCGTAGATAGCGGGCGAGACGAAGTGCGTGCTGGAGGTCAGCGAGTCCAGGAACGGCCGTTCCTTGTACCGCAGCCCCGGCGCGCTGTAGGCGTAGACCGCGGCCAGCGAGACCAGCAGCACCAGGTTGGACGCCACGCTGCCCGCTACCGCCAATACTGCGATGAACGGCACCGTGGCCGCGGCGCTTGCCTGCAGGATCGCGCGGTGTCGGGCCCTGTCCACCACCGCGCCCTCGGCCCCGCCCTTGCGCGGGTTGAGCAGGTCCGATTCGTAGTCGAAGACGTCGTTGATGCCGTACATCGCCAGGTTGTACGGGACCAGGAAGAAGATGGTGCCCACCACCAGGAGCCAGTCGACGCCGCCGGAGGCCAGCAGGTATCCGGCGGCGAAGGGGTAGGCGGTGTTGACCCAGGACACCGGCCGGGAGGTGATGACCAGTTCACGAATCACGACGGTTCCCCTCCCCCGTCGGCTCGGCCGGCCCTCTCATCCGCACGACGGCGGCGCGGGCCCGTGAGCATCAGCCACACCGCGGGCAGCAGCAGCGCCGCACCCAACGGATAGGCAAAGTCCTCGACCGGCGCCAGGCCGATCCTTAGTCCGGCCAGGGCGTGTCCGCCGTAGTCGAACAGCCCGGAGGCGATCATGACGTTGTCGAACACGGCGGTGAGCACCCACAGCGCCGCGACGGACAGGGCGGCCGCCGCGGCTGCCCCGCGGGGTACCCGCCGGGCCAGGACCGCGCCCACTGCCGCCACCACCGCGACGCCGAGGAAGACCGCATTCAGCTCCAGGAAACTCACGCCGCACCACCCCCGGCCGACGCGCCGTCGTCGCGGCTGACCAGCTGCGGCCTGGCCGCGCGGGCCGCCCGCCGGTGCCGGCCCCATGCCAGCAGCCCGGTGAACAGGATCATGGTTTGGTAGCAGAGGAAGGCCAGGAAGAACGCCTCCTCCAGCGGCAACTCCAGGCCCAGCATCAGGCCGGTCATCAGCGGCGAGTCGCGGTGCACAAAGATTCCGAGCGCGATCGCCCAGACGTCCCAAGCCAGGAAGTACGCCAGTCCGATGGCCAGGGTGACGGCCGCCGCGACCGGGCGGGCGAAGAAGAACAGCCTGTAGCGCGCGTCCAGCAATGCCATGCAGCCCAACAGCGCCACCAGGACGGCCAGGTAGATCATGCGCTCCTCCCCGCACCGTCCGATGACGGGGCGGCGCCGGGCGCCGCCGGGTCCGGTTCCGGCAGTGCCCCGGGAGTCCCGATCCCCTGCACGGCCTTGAGCACCAGCTCGGCGCTGATCAGGCACATGGGCACGCCGATGCCCGGCCGGACCGAGCTGCCGGCGTAGTGCAGCCCGTCGACCCGACGGCTCCGGTTGCCGGGGCGGAGGAAGGCGCTCTGCCGCAGGGTGTGTGCCGCACCCAGCGCGCTGCCGCGCCACGCGTTGAATCCGTCCGAGAAGTCCGCCGGGCCGTAGGTGCGCTGGACGGCGATCCGGCCGCGGAGGTTGGCCGCTCCCGCCCAGGCGGCCAGCTGGTCGATGGCGGCGTCCGCGACTGCTTCCACGGCGGCCGCCCCGGACCCGTTGTCGCCGCCCGAGCCCCAGGCCGGCTCAGCCGGCGCGGGAACCAGGATGAACAGGTTCTCGTCCCCGGCCGGCGCCACCCCGGCGTCGGTGGCGCTGGGCTTGCACACGTAGATGGACGTCTCCCGAGCCAGCGCCCGCCCGGAGCGGATGCGGCCGAAGTTCTCCTTCCAGTCCCGGGTGAAGAGCAGGTTGTGGTGGGCCAGCTGCGGCAGCGGCCCGCGCACACCCAGGCAGACCAGCACGGCGCTGGGACCGGGGTCGCGGTGGCGCCACACCCGTTCCGGGTGGCTGCGCAGGTGCGCCGGCAGCAGCCCGGTCTCCACGTGGTGCAGGTCCGCCGCGGCGACGACCACGGCCGCCGACGTCCGGTGTTCGGCGCCGGCGGCGTCGGACCAGAGCACCGCCTCGCAGCGGGCCTTCGCGCCGGACTGCCCGGCGACGATGTGCCGGGCGGTGGCGCGGGTTTCGATCCGGACACCGGCCTCCCGCGCCAGCCGCTCCATCGCATCGATCAGGGCAGCGAACCCGCCCATCGGGTAGTACACGCCGTCGTCGAGGTCCAGGTGGCTCATCAGGTGGTACATCGCCGGCGCCCGGTACGGGCTGGTACCCAGGAACACCGCCGGGTACCCCAACAGCTGATGCAGCCGCGGGTCCGTGAACCGTTCGCGGACGTAACGGTCCAGGCTCCAGCCCAGCAGCTTGGCCAGCCGGGGTGCCCGGCGCAGCACCTGCGGGTGGGCCAGGCCGCGCAGGCTGGCGAAGTCGTCGTACAGGAAGTGTTCCTTGGCCAGCCGGTACGTTTCCGCCGCCTCGTCCAGGTAGCGGTGCAGTGCCGGGCCGGACCCCGGTTGCAGGCCTTCGAACAGTTTCGTCACGTTTGCCCGGCCCGAGCGGACCTCCGTGGCCGCCGGATACCCCTCGAACCAGATCCGGTAGCCGGGGTCCAGCCGCACCAGCTCCAGCTGCTCCGCGGCGCTGGTGCCCATCAGTTTGAACCAGTGGTCGATCACCTCCGGCATCAGGTACCAGGACGGGCCGGTGTCGAAGCGGAAGCCGTCGCGCTCGAGCCGTCCCGCCCGGCCGCCGAGGACGGAACGCTGCTCCAGCAGGGTGACACGGTGCCCCGCCCGGGCCAGCAGCCCGGCCGTTGCCAGTCCCGAGACCCCGCCGCCGATGACCACCACCGGTTGGTCCGAGCCGCCGGCCTTCGACGCCGCACCCGCTGCCCTTCGACGGGCGGTCAGCCTGGACGCGAACGAGGCGGCGCCCATCAGGCGGCGCTCCTTCCGCGCAGCCGCTGGCGGGCCAGGATCCGCAGGGCGATCGCGGCCTTCTGCGGCGTGCCGACGCGCACCCGGCGGGAAAGCAGCTCCTCCGCCGGTATCCGTTCCAGCCGGTCAACCAGCGCGCTGAACAAGGCATGGGCCAGTTCGACGGCGGTGCAGGCACCGGGCGGGAGCAGCGCAATGCCCCGCCCGGCGGCAGCGAGGTCCGCCCGGATATCGGCCACCAGCGCGTGCTTCCGTTGCTCGTCCCACGCCTCGGCGCCCGTCTGCGGGAAGTAACTGCGGCCCAGCTGATCCCGGTCGGCGGCGAGGTCGCGCAGGAAGTTGACCTTTTGGAAGGCGGAGCCCAGCCGGCGGGCGGCGGCGGTGAGCTCGTCGTCCCGGCCGGGCATCGCGCCGGGCATGGTTTGGAACACCCGCAGGCACATCAGGCCCACCACCTCGGCGGAGCCGTAGATGTAGTCCGCCAACGAATCTGCGGTGTGCTCGGCCACCGTGATGTCCGCGCGCATGGAGGCGAAAAACGGCCGGGTCAGGTCGACGCCAATGCCGCACGCGCGGGCGGTCCCGACGAACGCGTGCACCACCATGTTGGTGCTGTAACCGGTCAGCAGCGCGGTTTCGGTCTCGTGTTCCAGCCGGTTCAGCTGGTCGCGCACGGCCGCGGCGTCGAGCCCGGCCTCGGCAGCCGCACCGTCCACCGCTTCGTCGGCCACCCGGACCAGCGCATAGATGTTGGCGATGTGCCGGCGTTCCTCCGGCCCGAGCAGCCGGCACGCTAAGCCGAAGGAGGTGGAATAGCGGGCAATCACGACGCCGGCGCTGCGGCCGGCGGCGTCGGTGTACCGGAGCAGTGGGTTCGGTTTCATGGCCCTAGTTCCCCCTCGCCAGCACCTGGTTGCAGACCCGCGCCAGTTCGCTCCACGCGCCGGCGTCCAGGGACAGGAGGCGGGACTCCTCGAGCGCTTCGTCCACCAGGATGCGGGCGAGCCGCATCGCCTGCGCGTCGGCGCCGCAGGCCGTGAGCGCCGCGCGGACCTCACCGATCCCCGCCTCGCCGCGGCGAAACGCGGCCAGCAGGTCATCGAACCCTTCCGCCTCCGCCGCAAAGGCGGTCAGCACGGTGCGTTTGCCTTCACGCAGGTCGGATTCGGCGGACTTCCCGGTGGTGCCGGGCTCCCCGAAGGTCCCGAGAACGTCGTCCACAATCTGATAGGCCAGCCCGATGCGGCGGCCGACCGCGGCGAGTGCCTCGGCCGGGTGTCGGTCGGCGCCGGCCAACAGCGCCCCGGCTTTCAGCGGCGCCTCGAAGGAGTAGGCTGCCGTCTTCAAACGTTCCATGCCGAGGACGTCGCCCAGTCCGGGGCTTTCCGTCGCCGCCGACAGCAGGACATCATCCAGTTCGCCCGCGGCCGAGGCAAACACGGCGTCGTGGAGAGTTTCCATCAGAACGTTGGCGCACGGCAGCCCGGCGCCGGAGCCGCCGGCCATCCGCAGGGCCCCGGTCAGCAGGAGGTCGCCGGCAATGATCGACGCCGCGTGGCCCAGGTGCTCGGCCTCCAGCCCGGGCAGCCCCTGACCTCTGGCGTCGTCCCGGTACCGGGCCCCGATGGTGGGCAGGCCGCGGCGGACGAAGTCCCTGTCGATGACGTCGTCGTGCACCACCAGCGCGGTGTGAAGCAGCTCGAATGCAGCGCCCAGCCGGGCGCAGCGGCGCGGATCCTCGCCGCCGAAGGACCGGTAGGCGAACTGCACCATCCTGGGCCGCAACCGCTTGCCGCCGTCCAGCGCAGCCTCAATGCGGTCCCACAGCACGGGGAAAGTGCGCGAGAGCGTGCCGGCCCGGCTGCGGTTCCCTGCCGTGAAACGCTGAAGCTCCGCTTCCACTAGGGGACCTACGCGTCGCCAGCCGCAGGGGTCCGACGCTGCCTCGGCGGCCGCGCGGCTTTCGGCGTTCAGAGTCATGACTGACCTTCTCCCCAAGGTTGGGAGCACCCTGGCTGCCCCCGTCACTTCTGCACTTCGTTGTTCCATAGTGTGCGGCACCGGGCCCCGGTGCGCGACCATTGCCCGCAATTGGCGGGGTCAGGATCCCCAAGTAGTCGGCCGGTTTGGCGGGCCCCGGCGCCGATATCCGGCAGAGGCTTGCCAGCGGCGGCCCCATCATGGAACGTAGTAAGCACACTTAGCATCGTTGGGGTAAATCGTCCGGACCCCGACGTCACGTGAGGCCGGTCAGGCTTCCTCACCCTAAGGAACAAACCATGACACCAACACCGCAACAGCCGGTCACCGATGACAGCATCAAGGTCCGCCAGCTCAGCCACTACCAGTTCACCTGGGTAGCCGGCGAGCCGGGGGCCCGCGGCACCTGGACCCTGCAACTGGTCCTGGACCAGGGCGCGTGGGAAGAGGTGCTGACGCTGGACGCCGACGACGCCGACAACCTCCAGGACCTCCTCTCCACCGCGGAGACCGTGTACTACGACATCGCCCGCCGCACGCTGATGTTCGGCACCACCAAGGCCGGCCACCACTAGCCACGGGCGGCGGTGGAACCAGCCGGGCGCTAAACCGTCAACGGTTTCCGCGGCGGGGGCTGTGCTGAGATGCTGGTGGCGTGACAACAATCTCGACCGAACCGCCCCGGACCACGCTGAGCTGGAAACTGGTGCCGGCGCTGCTCCTCTCGGCGTCCGGCGTGCTGCTATTTGCCGTCGAGAATGGGCCCCTCGGCTACGGCCTGCTCGCGCTGAGCGTGGCCACGGCGGGGCTGATTGACCGGGAGTTTGTGCGGCATCTTGCGCTGATCGCGGCCGGGATGCTGATCATCAGCCTGGTACCCCTGAACGCCGACCTGAGCCTCGGGCACATGGCCCTGATGGGCGGCGCCCTCGCGCTGGCCGTCCTGGTGCCGTGGCTGGTGTCGAGGTTTGTCTACCGGGAGAAGATCATCAGGTTTCCGGTGAACACGGGCCGCAAATGGCCGTTGTCCGCCAAGCTGTACCTCATCGGCGTCGTGGCGCTCGGCTACTTCATCCTGCCGGTGTACCTGGTCAGCACGGGCGTTTACCAAAACTGGCCGGATGCCTCCGACCCCACCATCTTCTGGCGGCTCTTTCTCGGCGTGAACGCCGTCGGCATCTGGGACGAACTGTTCTTCATCTGCACCACCTTCACGCTGCTGCGCCGGCATTTTCCCGACTGGCTGGCCAACCTCCTTCAGGCCGTCGTGTTCTCGTCCTTCCTGTGGGAGATCGGCTACCAGGCGTGGGGGCCGCTCCTGACCTTCCCGTTCGCGCTGCTGCAGGGCTATACGTTCAAGCTGACGAAGTCGTTCACCTACGTGGTATCCGTGCACCTGATCTTCGACTTCGTGCTGTTCCTGGCGCTCGTGCACGCGCACAACCGCGACTGGCTGCCGATCTTCCTGTACTGACCGTGCCGCTCCCGCGCACACCAGGACGTAGAGGGGCCGGGGCACTGGGACGCGAAGGGGCCCCCGGCACACAGGACACAAAGGGGCCCGGCGGCACCCCTGTGCGGGGTGCCGCCGGGCCCTGGATGCGGCGAGGCGCGCCGGAGCGCGCCGCCGGCCTACTTGGTCTTCTTGGCCGCGCCCTTTTCGGTCCTGGCGCCTTCGGTCGCCAGTTCACCGGCGCTGTTTTCCAGATGTGCGCGCATGAACCACTGGAAGAGCTCCAGCTCGGCGGTCTGGCCGATCAGCATGTCCTCCGTGACCGGATCGATCTCGCCGACGGTTTCGATGGCCTCGCGGTGGTCGGAAATCACGCCGTTGTACACGACGTCCAGGGCGGCCAGGTGCTCGGCGGTCCCGGCACGGTGGATGTCGTAGTCGTCCCAACTGCGCTCTTTGACCAGGGCGCCGGGCAAACCGTTCGGCGAGACGCCCAGGGTGGCGATGCGCTCGGCGGTCTCGTCGATCATCGCGCGGACCTTTTCGATCTGCGGGTCCAGCATTTCGTGGACGCCGATGAAGTCGCGGCCCACCACGTTCCAATGTGCGTGCTTGAGCGTCAGCTGCAGGTCGTTGAGGGCGTGAAGCCGCATCTGCAAGAGGTCGGCGACCTTGACACCCTCTTCAAGTTCGAGCCCCGGTACGGTGTAGCTTGCCTTCGATCGGTTCGTTTCCGCCATGAGAAACCTCCTTGTGTAGGTGCTGCCGCTTGTCGGCGTGCTGCTATTCCCAACCTAGCCATGGCCGGCGGTTTCGTCCCGTCGGCGGCGCGTCCGTCAGCCAAGGGCGAAATTCAGCACCCTTACTAATCTCCCGGGGCTCCCCTGGCAATGAACCGGATGACGACGGCGGAGAGCAGCACCGCCGCGGCGCAGATGCCGGCCGCAATCGCGGTGCCTTCGTCCACCAACCCCCCGTCCAGACGCCCGACGGCAATCCAGGCCAGGCCCCAGGCGGTGGCCAGCGCAGGCGCGAGCCGGCCGCGGCTGTACAGGGCGGTTCCGACGCCCACCGCCGCCGCGACGGCAAGCACGATGGAGGACAGCAAGGTGACCGGCAGCCCCAGGCCGTCCAGCCCGGACGCGGCGAGGACGGCGGAGGTGTTGGCGACCGTGGCCACGGTGACCCAGCCCAGATACAACCCGAAGGTGCCGTCGGTGATCAGGGTGTCCAGCCACGCGCCGGACGTCGACCAGACCAGCAGCACGAGGATGCGCGCCAGCACCGCCAGCAGGACAACGATCACCGTGAGGCTGAACACCAACAGGCCGGCCTGCACCACCCAGATCCAGGCAGCGTTCAGGAGCATGGCCGCCACCGCCCAGGGACGCAGGGCCGCGTGTCGTTCCGACTGCCGCTGGGCCGGCAACAGTTGCCACACCGCGTAGGCCAGCAGGCCCAGGTAAATGAGCGACCAGATGCGGAAGGCGGCCGAGGCCGGGGCCAGCGGCGTCGAGTCCTCATTCAGCCAACCCCCTGCCGCCTCCTGGATCGGCGTTCCCATAAGCGCCCCGCTGCCCCAAAAGGCGGCAACGATGGCCGCCAGGGAACTGGCCAACACCAGGATCGGCACGGCCCGCCCGGTCCTCGTCTCCGTTTTCTGCTGCATGGTTCCTCCGGCTGTCGACGGATGTTCGGGTGCGCTGCGGGACCTTCCTGTCGTTACCGGAGGGACGGCTAGGTGTCGAGGGTGCCGCGGACTATGCTGACGCTGGAGTGCTCGGGGTTTCCGTCCAGCGGTTCGTCCGAAACGTCGACGATGGGGAACTTCGACAGGTCCAGTCCGTCCGGGATGGCGAACCTGCCGGTGTCCGAGTCCATCACACCGAGGCTGACCAGGGCGGACAAATCCGGTGCTATCAACCACACCTCCTGGTATCCCTGCGCCTCGTTCTCGCTCAGCCTGATCTCGAGTTCCCTGGTGCCGTTGGCTTCCACTACCCGGGCCGTTCCGGTGGCCGCGTATGTCTCCAGCGGTTCCAACTGCGCCTGCGCCAGCGTGGCGGCGTTGCGGGTGACGCCCCAGGAGATGCCGATGGCGGCGACGATCGCCACCGCGGCCGCCGCGGCCAGCCAGGCGGGCAGGTGCCGGGAGGACACGCGCCGGGAGGACGGAGGCCCGGCGGGGAGGCGCCGGGCAGCCTTGGGCTTGGCAGATACCCCCCGGGATGAGGCGGTCCGGGCCGGCCGGCGCCCGGCCGGCGCTGTTTCCGTACGACCCTGCAATGGGTCCGCGGCCAGTTCAGGGGAAAGCGCGAGTTCCCGGTGAATGGTTTCCCACACCGCCGGGCCGGGCGGCTCCAGGGTTGGTTCGGGGTTGGCCCTCACCGTCTCCACCGCCCGCCGCAGCGCTTGGTACTCCTCCGCGCACTGGCTGCAGCGGCGCAGATGGTCCCTGTCCGATTGGTTGCCGACGGCGTCGTCCAGCGCCAGCAGGCTGATCAGTTCCGGTTCAAGATGCTGCATGGTCGACCTCCAATCGGCTCCTCAGGTGGTGCAAACTGCGATGAATATGGCTCTTGACGGTACCAACGGGAAGGTCCAGCCGGTGGGAAATCTGCTCGTGGGTCAGATCCTCGTAGAACGCCAGGCGCATGATGGAGCCCTTGGGTTCGCCCAGCCGTTCCAGCTCATCGTCCAGCAGCAGGCGGTCTGCGAGGACCTCCGGCGACTGGGAGTCCCGGGCGAATTCGGGGTCGGGCATGACCGCCGAAACGGCCCGCAGTTTGTGCTGCTCGCGGGCGGCGGAAGAATACGCGTCGGCGATGGCGCGGCGGGTGATCCCCACGATCCATGCGGGCAACCGGCCGAGCGCGGGATCGAATCCTTCCCGCGATCGCCACGCCCGGATGAATACTTCCTGGGTGATATCGTCCGCCGCAGACTTGTCTTGCAGGGCCCTGGAGGCCAGCGTGTGGACGAGCGGGGCCAGGTGCCGGTAGGCATCGGCGATGGCAGCCTCCTCACCCGCCGCGAAGGCTGCGTCGATGTTCGTGTCCCACGCTTCGAAAGGATGAGGTACCAAGCCTGCGTCCTTCCGGTTGGTCGGAGGAAACGCCACGCGAACAGTTGTTGCGGGACCGGAAAAGTCAGTCGGGAACTGCCGTGACAACCACATTGTGGCTGTAATCCTCTCGCGCGTCCAGCCATTGGCCACCGCAGGTGACCAGCTTGAGCAGCGGTTGTCCATCGCGGCGGAAGATGCCGTTTCCGTCGAAATCGTCCTTGTCCATCAGCGCCACCTCGGTAACGCGGTAGGTCACGGGACCGGCGGCAGCCCGTTCCACCGTGATGCGGGTGCCCTGCTCCAGCTGCCTCAGTTCGGAGAAGGGAGCCAGGCCCGCCAAGGTGTCAACGTGGGCCGCTATGACCGCGGTCCCCGTCCGGTCGCCCGGCGCGGCACCGTAGCGGTACCAACCCGCCTGCTCCACCGACTCGGGGATCTCCATGGCGTTACCCGTTGTGACGCCGACGTCGACGACGCTCACATCGATTGACGTGCCGGCCACGACCAGCCGGGTGGGCGGCGTCTCCTGATTGGCGGCGGTCAGTGGTGCGGCCAGCCGCACCGGAATGTCGGCAGGGTCGGGGATCTTGTCGACCGCCGGGACCGCGGTTTCACCCGGCCCTGCGGGGTTTCCAACAGCTGCCGGGGAGGCCGCCGGAACCAGTTGCCGGCCCGCGGCGGGCTGCATCGGTGCGGCGCAGCCGGTAGCGGCGATCAAGACGCCGCAGCACAGGAGCCCTGCGCGGGTGCCCATCGTCGTCGTCGGTACGGTTGTCATGATTCTTTCCTCGAGGGGTGGTTGCAGGTGCCGAAGCGATGGTTGCCGGTGCTAAAGCGATGGAAGCCGGCGGCGCCCCGGGCTGGCGCCGCCGGCTTCTTTTCGGACCCGTCGCAGTTAGTCGGTGGTGCGAACCGCTTGCTTGCGACGGGCGACTGCGCCGGTGCCGAGGAGCAGCAGCACTGCTCCGCCGGCAACCGCGGCGATGGTGTAGTCCGGGCCGGCCTCTGCGGCCGCGCCCGACATGCCGCCCGGCACGGCGCCCGGCGCGGAATGCAGTCCTTCGATGTTCTGCACCGCAAGGGCCAGGTTGCCGTCATTCAGGCTGCCCCAGGCGTAGACAATCGTGTGGGTGCCCTCCGCCACCGGCACGTCGGCCGGCCCGATCACCGGTTCGGTGGTGCCCGCCGCGGCCACCGCAGCGGAGATGGTGCCCGGGTCGAGGGTGAGGGTTTGCTCGTCCGGGTTGGACAGGCCCTGGATCACCGGGGATCCTCCGGCCAGCACGTCGACGGCGGGGGCGGCGGCCGTGTGGCGCACGGTCAGCTTGCCCTTGCCGGCCTCAATGGCCGAGACGTCGTTGGTGAAAAGGTTGGCGGTGGGATTGCCCTCGGCGTCCAGGTTGGCCACGGCGGTGTAGTTACCGCCGCCTTCCAGTTGGACATCCACCGGGCCGATGGCGGGGCTGTCGGCGTTCTCGGCGTCCGAGGCGGTGATGGCCAGCGAGTACTCGCCCGCAGGCAGTGCCAGCGGACCGGCCAGGTCGCCGGGAGCGAAGTCATCCAGCGTCCGTTCGCCGTTCACCCACACGTCCACGGTCAAATCGGGGACGCCGTGCAGGACCGAGAGCTGGGCTTCCTGTTCGGCCGCCTGGGCGGGACTTGCCGCGCCGAGTGCCAGAAGCCCCAGGGCTGAAACCGTAACGATGCTCTTGCGCATTTTGTTCTCCTTCAACGGCCCGGGTGCTCCGGGCTGATCGGTGCTTACACCCCTACTACTGTCCGGGCGGGGTATTTGGATGCACTTTCATGAAAATTTTTTTTGGCGGCGTCTCTCCCCTCGGGATGCGCCCCGCCGTCGTACATCCCGGTTGAGTGGAGAGCCGCCGGAGACGCTAAGTTTTTCCTATGGCTACGGAAGACCGCGTTAACGAACATTCAAAGGGCCGGACCGAGACCTTCGAGGAGAAGCTGGACCGGAATTGGAACGAGCTGCTGCAGGAGCTGCGGGTGATGCAGACCGGCGCGCAGATCATCACCGCGTTCCTGATGACGCTTCCGTTCCAGAGCCGCTTCAGCGATCTGGCCCCGTACCAGGTGAGCCTGTACATCGCGCTGCTGGTGCTTGCGGCGCTCATGACCGGCGTGATCCTCACGCCGGTGGCGATCCACCGCCAGCTGTTCGGGCTGCACCTCAAAGACGCGACCGTGGCGCACGGGCACCGGATCGTGAGGGTCGCAGTGCTGGGGATCGGGCTGCTGGCCACCGGTTGTGTGGCGTTCATCGTGGACGTGATCGCCGGCGACGTCCCTGCCCTGGCGGTGGGCGGCGGCGTGCTGGTGGCGATGTTCTTCCTGCTGTGGATCCTGCCGTACCTGCTGCGGCGCGGGCTGAGCGGCGCAGAGCCCCGCTCCAGGGACTGACCGTCCGGCGCTTTCCGGGCCCTTGACCCCGTGACAGGGCCCGGCGCGGGTGGAAGCATGGCGTCATGGCCACTCCACCGGAACCGACGCCGCAGCTGGTGCTGGTCACCGGCGCCACCGGCTACATTGGCGGGCGGCTGGTTCCGCGGCTGCTGGCCCGCGGCTACGCCGTGCGCGTCCTGGTCCGCTCACCGGGCAAGCTCGAGGCCGTTCCGTGGCACGACGACGTGGACGTTGTTGCCGGCGACCTCGCCGACGCCGACGACGCCAAGCTGGCCTGCGCCGGCGTGCAGACGGTGTTCTACCTGGTGCACTCCATGGCCTCCGGGACCGACTTCGAAGGGCGCGAACTGGCGATAGCGCACACGGTCGCGGCCGCTGCGGCCGCGGCCGGGGCGCAACGGATCGTCTATCTGGGCGGGCTGCATCCGGAGAACGTCGAGCTGTCCCGCCACATGCGTTCGCGGGCCGCCGTGGGCCGGGCGCTGCTGGACGGCGAGGTGCCGGCGGCGGTCTTCCAGGCCGGCGTCGTGATCGGCTCCGGTTCCGCCTCCTTCGAGATGATCAGGCATCTGGCCGAAAACCTGCCGGTCATGCCGGCACCCAGCTGGGTGCGGCGCACCGTGGAGCCGATAGCCATCAGCGATGTGCTGCACTACCTGGAACGGGCGCCGGAGCTGCCGGCCGGGCTGAACCGCACCTTCGACATCGGCTCGCGGGAACGGATCACCTACGCGGGACTGATGTACGGGTACGCGCGCGAGGCCGGGCTGGCGCGGCGGCTGATTTATGCCCTGCCGATTCCGGCTCCCGCGCTGGCCGGCTGGTGGGTGGCGCTGACGACCCCGATCCCGCACGCCATGGCCGTGCCGTTGGTGCAGTCCCTCCAGCACGACGCCGTCTCCGCGGAACACGACATCGACCGCTACATCCCGCCGCCCGAGGGCGGACTGACCGGGTACCGCCGCGCTGTGCAGCTGGCGCTGGGCAAGATGGCCAGCGGCGAGGTGGAAACCAGCTGGACCAACGCCTCCAACAGCCCGCCGTCGGACCCGCTGCCCAGCGACCCTGAATGGGCGGGCCGCACCGTCTTCGTGGACGCGCGGGAACGCGGCTCCGCCGTCGCCGCCGAGGACGTCTGGCGGGTGATCCAAGCAATCGGCGGGGACAGCGGCTGGTACTCGTGGCCCGCGGCCTGGGCCATCCGGGGCGTGCTGGACAAACTGGTGGGCGGCGCCGGGCTCAACCGCGGCCGACGGCATGCCGACCGGCTTAGCGTGGGCGACGCCGTTGACTGGTGGCGGGTGGAGGCCATCGAGGACGCGCCCGAGCGCCGGCTGCTGCGGCTGCACGCCGAGATGAAGGTGCCGGGCCAGGCCTGGCTGGAACTGTCGGTGGTCCCCGCGGACGGCGGCAGCGTCTACCGGCAGCGCGCCATCTACTTCCCCACCGGGCTCTCCGGCAAGCTCTACTGGTGGCTGGTGCTCCCGTTCCACGGGCTGATCTTCCCCTCCATGGCCCGCAACATCATCCGCCGGGCATCCGCGCTCGGGGCGGGGGGCGAGGCGACCGCCGCGGACTCGGCCGCCGGACGCAACGCTGCCGGGCTGGGGGCCGCCGGACTCGGGGCTGCCGGTGACGCGACAACCGGAAAGAGTGCACCATGACAAAGCGACCTGACGACGTGCCCGCCGAAAAGTACCGGCGCCCCGAGGGCCTCGACGACGCCACCCTTGAGGCCCTGGGCAAGATCTCGGAGGCGCTGGAAGCGGTGGAACACGCCCGCGGCCTGCTGTACGGCTTTCACCGGCTCACCGGTACGGCCGACTTGGCGCTGGGCGAGGCGGTGGAGCTGCTGCGCAAGGCCGGACACCGGCAACTGGCCGAGCGCGTCGACCGGGAGATCGTGGGCCGCAACGTCATCGAGGGACATTGGACGTTCCAGATCATCGACGAGTACGACGAGATCTACTACGGCCCCTTCAAGGAGCTGGAGCGGCAGGCACGTGAAACGCTTGCCGGCGGCCGCAAGCACCTGTTCGAAGCCGCCATGAAAGAGGACCGGCGCACCCACGGGCTCCGAAACCACGAGGCAAACGCCCCGGGCCAGCGGGACGCCGGCACCTGATCGCGGCCGGCACGATCTCGGACCGGTTTCCAGGGGACAGCCTTCAAGCCACGACGTGCGCCGCCGGTCTGGCCGTTAGGCCTGCGGGTACACAACCGCCAGCGGCAGCCGGCCGCAGTCCAGCACGACCAATTCCACATCGTTGTACCGGTCGCCGCGGGGCGGCACCGTCCGGGGACGGGCCGGAGCGGCTTGGCTTCCCGGATCGCCGACCCTCCCTGTCGCCGGACCGGTCGCCGGGACGGCGCCCGGCGCCAGCAGCGTCCCCGCGGCCAGCTGGGCGTCGGCGGAAACCACCACCCGGCCGGCACGATTGACCAGGGCCGCCGCCGGGTGCAGACTCTTCAGCGCCGGCAACAGCAGCGGTTCCAACGACGCGACAAAGACGTCGGCGCCCGCCACGCCGACGCGCCGCTCTCCCGCTGCTACCGGGACCGTCATGGTCATGGTGTATTCGTCGGTGCAGAGGAAGTCCACGTAGGGTCCGGTGACATGCGGCAGGCCGGTCTCCATCGGCCGAGTGAACCACTCACGCCGCATGTAGGCGTCGGAGGCCGATGCCAGGGCGGGCAAGACCAGCCGCTCCATGCTCTCGCCCTGCCACCACGCCATGTGCCAGGAAGCGTCGGCCATCGCGTGGGCGGCGGCCACAAAGCCGGCGCCGACCACGGGCCTTTCCTCCCTCCCCACCAGCTCAGCGACCAGCGGCTGCATGGTCGCGGTCACCTGCTTGCCGCCCGGCGGCCGGGCCGGATCCTCAAACAACCCGGCCAAGGCGGGCACCCACGCGTTCACTTCGGCCAGGATGTCTTCGAAGAATCCGGTGACCTCGGCGAGCGGATCCGCCGCACGTGCTGATACCGGTTGGGCCATGGAGTTCATCCCGTCCTCCTTTGGGCGGTAGCGCGGGTCGGGCCGGCGGGCCGGTCGGTCAGCCGGGCGTGTTCGTCGATCAGCGCCGCCAATCCGGTCTGGATTTGTTCGGTCACTGTTGTGCGCGCCGTGGCGGCATCGGCTGCGGCAACCGCATCGGCAATGCGGTCGCACATCTGCACCATCGTGGCGTCGAACTCTGCGTCCTCGTGCAACACCGACACCAACGGACCAAAGTCCTTATAGAGCCGGACGAATTCACGCGTCAGCCGCGCCGACTGGCTCAAGGCTGCCAACTCCAGCAGGAAATCGCCGACGACGGCTCCGCCGGTGCCTGTTGACCGGGGAGCATGCAGGATCTGGCGCAGCATTTCGGCATCGTCGGGATCGGCAAAATCCGCCGCCAGCTCGGCGGCGGTCGCCGCAATGGCACGGTAATGGATAGCCAGGTCGCGCAGCTCCACCCGGCTCATCCGGCCCAGGCGGTCGCGGACCAGTTCCGCACGCCGTCCGGCGGGGACGGTGACGAAGGTGCCTCCGTCGCGGCCCCGCCGGGTGGCCACCAGCCCGCGGGACCGGAGGCCCACCAAGGCTTCCCGGGCCGTCACCGTAGCCACGCCCATGGAGGAAGCCAGCTCGGCCTCGCTGGGCAGCCGGTCGCCGTCGGCCAGCACACCCGCGGCAATCCCTTCCAGGATCCGGTCCTCCACGCGCTGCGCCTTGCCGCCCTCGCCCAGCGGGGCGAAGACCGCGGCGAGCAAGCGCTGGCGTGGCGGTGAATCCTTGGGCATGCGTCGATCCTTCCAGACGGACCGCCCGCACGACGGCAGGACGCGGCGGAGCGTCCTGCGGCCGGAACGGGCCCGTAACAAGAAATCTACACGATGTGACCCGCTTTACATTTAACCTCTGGTTTCATATGTTAACGCAAGACGATGTAGTCCACGCCACATCAGCCCTCTTGAAAGGACCCAGCCGTGCAAGCCACAGCCACCTCCGCAACCACCGCGCCGGACAGCACGGGGGACTCCGCCACGCCTGCCATCTCCCTGCAGCAGGTCGCGAAGACCTTCGGCGACTTCACCGCCGTCAAAGGTTTGGACCTGGACATCCGCCAGGGCGAGTTCTTCTCCTTGCTGGGCCCCTCCGGCTCCGGAAAGACCACCGTGCTGCGAATGATCGCCGGCTTCGAACTCCCCACCTCCGGCCGCATCGATCTGGCCGGTCGCGACGTCACCCGCAAGGCGCCGTTCGAGCGCGACGTCAACACCGTGTTCCAGGACTACGCGCTCTTTCCGCACCTGAGCGTGGCGCAGAACGTGGAGTACGGGCTCAAGCTGCGCAAGACGCCCCGGAGCGAGCGCCGCAGGCTGGTGACCGAGGCGCTGGAGATGATCCGCCTGCCCCGGGTGGCCGACCGGCTGCCCTCGCAGCTCTCCGGAGGTCAGCGCCAGCGTGTTGCCCTGGCCCGGGCACTGGTCCTGCGCCCGCAGGTGCTGCTGCTGGACGAGCCCCTCGGCGCGCTGGACAAGCAGCTGCGCGAACAGATGCAGGTGGAGCTGAAGCAAATCCAGCGCGAGGTGGGCATCACGTTCGTCTTCGTGACCCACGACCAGGAAGAAGCGCTCACGCTCTCGGACCGGGTCGCCGTCTTCAACGAAGGCGTGGTGGAGCAGGTGGGCACGCCCGAGGACCTGTACGAGCGCCCCGGCAGCCGGTTCGTCGCCTCCTTCCTGGGCAACACCAACCTGGTGGAGGGCGCCTTGGCCAAACAGCTCACCGGCTCCGACGCCCTGCTGAGCATCCGGCCGGAGCGCATCCACATCCGCCGCCTGGACGAGCCGGCGGAAGCAGCCGGGCTGTCCACCGTGGAAGCGGTGATCGAGGAGGTCATTTACACCGGCCCCTCCACCCGCTACGTGGCGCGCACCGCCGTCGGGCAGACCCTGATTGTCCAGGAGCCGAACGATGCCCGCGCCTCCGGCGCCCAGCGCGGCGACCGGGTCCGGCTGCAGTGGTCTTCCCGCTTCAACTACACCGTCTAGTCCCGCACCAACTACCTCACTACGCACCCTGAAGGAAAGGTACTCCATGAAGATCACCAAGGCACTGCCGCTGGCGGCACTCGCCTCGCTTTCGCTGGTCCTGGCCGGCTGCGGGGGCTCCGCTCCCGCCTCGTCCGCCGGCGGCGGCATCCAGGTCCCTGACATCCCGGCCGCCACCGAGGTGGGCGAGTCCGAGGGCGAAGTCAACATCATCGCCTGGGCCGGCTTCGTCGAGGACGGCTCCACCAACCCCGACGCCGACTGGGTCACCGAGTTCGAAAAAGAGACCCAGTGCAAGGTCAACCGCAAGGTCGGCGCCACCAGCGACGAGATGGTCCAGCTGATGCGCACCGGCGAGTACGACCTGGTCTCGGCCTCCGGCGATGCCTCGCTGCGCCTCATTGCCGGCGGCGACGTGGCCCCGATCAACACCGACCTGATCCCGAACTTCGGCCACATCGTGGACGGCCTGAAGGGCCAGATCTACGACACGCTCAACGGCAAGACCTACGGCGTTCCCATCGGCCGCGGCGCCAACGTCCTGATGTACAACACCGAGGCGGTGCCCGAAGCCCCTGACTCGTGGGAAGCCACCTGGGACCCGAACAGCGAGTACGCCGGCGAGATCATGGCCTACGATTCGCCCATCTTCATCGCCGACGCGGCCCTCTACCTGATGGCCACCCAGCCGGACCTGGGGATCACCAATCCCTACGCGCTGGATAAGGAGCAGCTGGCCGCAGCGGTGGAACTGCTCAAGACCCAGAACGGCATCGCCGGCGAGTACTGGAACGACGCGCTCAAGGCGGTCTCCTCCATCTCCTCCGGGACCGCGTCCCTGGGCACCGGCTGGCAGGTCATCGTGAACATCGCCCAGGCCGACGGCGGAAAGGTTGAGTCCGTGCTGCCGAAGGAAGGCGCCACCGGCTGGTCCGACACGTGGATGCTCTCCGCGCAGTCCAAGAACCCCAATTGCGCCTACCAGTGGATGGACTGGGCCTCCTCCGCCGAGGTGAACGCCAAGATGGCCCAGAACTTTGGCATGGCTCCGGCCAACGCACTGGCGTGCGAAGGCTCCAAGGAGAACGAGGAGCACTGCGCCACCTACCACGCCACGGACGAGGAGTACTACAAGCAGGTGTGGATGTGGACCACCCCGGTGGAGCAGTGCATTGACGGCCGCACCGACGCCACGTGCACCAACTACCAGGAGTGGACCAAGGCTTGGACCGAGGTCAAGGGCTAGTCCCTCCCTCCAGCACCCTCCCCATGGCAGGGGCGCGCGCGGTGAGCACCGCCGTCGTGCCCCTGCTGTGGAGGCATTCCCCAACACGACGGCGGTGTCCCCGCCGGCCGTGCACACGCATCCTGATCAGCACCGCATCTGAAGGAGGAACGGCGGGCAGGCCCGCCGAAACCACCATGACAGCACCAACGATTGAACCGGAGGCCGCAGCCCGCAGCGCCTCGGCGCCGGGCAGCGAGCGCAGCGGACTGGGCGACCGGATCTCCCGACTGCTCTACGCCCGGCCCAAACTGCGGCTGACCGCGCTCCTGACCCTGCCGCTGGCCTGGCTGGGCGTGCTGTACATCGGATCGCTGATCCTGTTGTTCATCACCGCTTTCTGGACCACCGACTCCTTCACCTCCAAGGTGATCCCCGCGTTCACCGTGGAGAACTTCGTGGAGATCCTGACAGTGCCGGCCTATCAGTTCACCGCGCTGCGGACCATCGGCATCGCGCTGGCCGTGACCGTGCTGTGCACCGCGTTGGCGCTGCCGCTGGGACTGTACATGGCCAAGGTCGCCTCGCCGCGGATGCGCGCGGTTCTGGCCATCGGCATCACGCTGCCGCTGTGGGCCGGCTACCTGGTGAAGGTGTTCTCCTGGCGCATCACGTTCTCCAGCGGCGGCCCGCTGGACTGGCTGCTGGCCCCGCTGGGCATGACCGGGCCGGGCTACGGCACCGCGGCGCTGGTGGTCACGCTGGCTTACCTGTGGTTCCCGTACATGGCGGTGCCGGTGTACTCGGCCTTCCGCCAGATCCCGGACAACCTGTTCGACGCTTCCTCCGATTTGGGCGCGAAGGCTTGGTCCACAGTGCGCACGGTGGCAGTCCCGCTGTTGAAGCCGGCGTTCATTGCCGGGTCCATCTTCACCTTCTCGCTGAGCCTGGGCGACTACATCGCGGCGCAGTTCGTCGGCGGGAAAACGCAGGTGATCGGCACGGTGATCGCCTCCAACATCAACCTCAATCCGCCGTTGGCCGCCGCGTTCGGCACTGTGCCCATCCTGGTGGTTGTCCTGTACCTCTTCCTGGCCCGCAAGTCCGGCGCCCTCAAGCAGCTTTAGGAACTTCACCGATGAGACTCTCCTCTTCCGCCAAGGTCACCCTGCGCCTGTTCGCCGGGCTGGTGATGGCCGCCATCTACCTGCCGCTGCTACTGGTGATCGTCAACTCCTTCAACGCCACCACCTCCGGCGCGTTTCCCATCACCGAATTCACCACCCGCTGGTGGGAGGCCGCCTTCCGCAACGAGGGCGTGCGGGAGGCGCTCTGGACCTCGCTGCGTGTGGCCACGGTAGCCACCATAATTGCGCTGCTGCTGGGCAGCATGATCGCGTTCGCGCTCTCCCGGTACGACTTCTTCGGGAAGAATACGGTCAACCTGCTGGTGGTGCTGCCCATCGCGCTGCCGGGCATTGTCACCGGCGTGGCGCTGAACAACACGTTCAAGACGGTGCTGGAGCCGCTGGGCATCGGCCTCGGGCTGTTCTCGGTGATCGTGGGCCACGCGACGTTCTGCATCGTGATGGTGTTCAACAACGTGCAGGCCAGGCTGGGCCGGATGAACAAGGGCCTGGAAGAGGCCGCCATGGACATGGGCGCCAACGTGGTCAAGACCTTCTTCCAGGTCACGTTCCCGGGTTTCCGCTCGGCGTTCGTAGCCGGCGGCCTCCTGGCCTTCGCGTTGAGCTTCGACGAGATCGTGGTGACCACCTTCACGGCCCCGCCCGGAACCGAGACCCTGCCCATCTGGATCTTCAACAACATGGCCCGGCCCAACCAGGCGCCGGTGGTTAACGTGATCGCTGCCGTGCTGATCATCGTGTCGATGATCCCGGTCTACCTGAGCCAGCGGATGACCGGAGACGACAAGAAGTAGTAAAGGCTCGACGGCGCGGGTTCCCGGTTTCCGGGGCCCGCGCCGTTCGTCTAGCTGCCCGCGGCGGGTTGTGCCGCCACGGATGCGGCCAGGCCCAGTTCGTCCTCGCCGAGGTCCGCGAAGTAGGACTCGACGGCGGCGCGGTCCACCTCCGCGAGCGTGGCCGGGTTCCAGCGCGGATTGCGGTCCTTGTCGATCACCTGGGCGCGGACGCCCTCGGCGAAGTCCGGGGCGGCGACCAGCCGGATGCCCAGGCGGTAATCCTGGTCGAGCACCTCCTCCAACGTGTCCATCTTGGCCGCCCGGCGGAGGGCCTCGAGCGTGAGCTTCACGGCCGTGGGCGATTTCAGGGCAATCTCCTCGGCGGCGGCGCGCGCGGCCGGGACCGGCGAGGTCCGCAGGGCGGCGAGGATCTGCTCCGCGTCGTCGTAGGCGTAGCACTCGTCGATCCAGTGGCGTTCCTTTTCCAGGTCCGACGCCGGGATGTCCGTGTGGGAAAAGGCCGCCATGGCTTCGATGGCCGGGGCTTCGGCGAGCGCGGCCGCCAGGGCCGGGAGCTCCGCGCTGTCCACGAAGTAGTCGGCCAGGCCCATCACGATGGCGTCGGCTCCGGTCCCGGTGCCCGCGGTCAGCGCGAGGTGGGTGCCGAGCTCCCCCGGTGCCCGCGAGTAAAGGAAACAGCCCCCGACGTCGGGAATGAACCCGATCCGGGTCTCCGGCATGCCGATCTTGGTCCGCTCGGTCACTACCCGGTAGGAGGCGTGTGCCGACACTCCGACGCCGCCGCCGAGCACCACGCCGTCCATGAACGCGACGATCGGCTTCGGGTAGCGGGAGATCAGCGAGTTCATCCGGTACTCGTCTTCCCAGAAGAGCTGGTCGCCGCCGTCCTTCATGTGCCGGTAGATGGCCACGATGTCACCTCCGGCGCACAGTCCCCGTTCCCCGGCGCCGGAAATCAGGACGGTCTCGACGGCGTCGTCCTCGGCCCACTCGCGGAGGGCCGCCGTGATCGACGTGATCATCGAGTCGTTGAGGGCGTTGATGGCCTTCGGGCGGTTCAGGACGATGTGGCCCAGGCGGCCGTTGCGCTGCAGCAGTATCTCGTTGGTATTCATCACTGGACAGCCTACCCGGCGGCGGCCGCCGCGTCAGCGGGCGTCGGTGCCTCTGGCGGCGGCAACCGGCTGAGGCGGGAACCGGCTGGGGGGCGGCGACCGGCTGGGGGGCGGCGACCGGCTGGGGGCGGCGACCGGCCGGAGGCGGCATCAGTTGATAGGCGGCTGTGGATGTTCGGCCTCTCGACGCCGGGAGGTACGCGCCCTATCCTGCACAAATGACCCATCCCGACGCGGAACCGGGCACGCAGCCGCCGTCCGGAGCTCCGGAACCGGGCACGCAGCCAGCATCCGGGCCTCCAGGACCGCCACCACTGCGCCGGCTGCCGGTCTGGGCTGTTGCGGGTTGCTGCCTGCTGCTGGGGGCCGGCCTGATGGTCCTGGGACTCGCCGCGGGAGGCGCGGTGGCGCCGCCCCTGCCGGGTCTGCCCTCGGCGGGAGCAGCGACCGCTTGGGGGCTTCCGGCGGCCGCGCTGCTGGCCACCGTCGGTATGGTCCTGGCTGTCGGCTTCGCCTGCGCGGCGCTGCTTGCCCTCCCCGCGGGAAGCCAAGAGCTGTCGGCTGCCGGCCGAAGGCTGACCGTCGTGGCGGCCGCGCTAGGAGCCGCCGCTGTGCCCGCCGTGTTGGTCCGCTTGTGGTTTACCGGGAGCGAACTGCTCGGCGTGCCCGTCACCCAACTGGACCCCGCGGAGCAGATGCGGGTGGTCTTGGAGGTCAGGCCCGGCCGGGTCCTGCTCTTCCAGATGGTACTGACGGTCGTGGCGGCGGCGACCGCGCGGTTCTCGCGCACGGCGACCGGCGCGGGACTGGCCCTGATCCTTCTGGTGGCAGCCCTCGCCATGCCTCCGCTGGCAGGCCACGCCTCCAGCCACGACGAACACTTCCTGGCGGTTGCCAGCCTGGGCCTTCATGTATCCGCCGCTGGCCTCTGGGCGGGCGGGTTGGCGGGCGTGGCGTACCTGGCGCTGCGGGCACCTGACGACTTCCTGCGGACCGTGCGGCGCTACAGCACGCTGGCGCTGGCCTGCGCCACGGCGGTGGCTGCCAGCGGCCTGGTCAATGCCGTGCTCCAGGTTCAGGCCCCGGCCGCGTTGGTCTCCGGCTACGGGTTCCTGGTGTTGGGCAAGGCGGCGGCGTTCGCGCTGTTGATTGTGTGCGGCTGGCTGCATCGCCGCACGACGCTGCGCGCCTTTGCTGCCCGGGAACGTGCTCCCGTCGGCCTCCCGGCCATGGCGGATCCCGGGCTGTCGGCCGGACCCGCGCCGCTGCGGCCGTTCCTCCGGCTGGCCGCCGCCGAGCTCATGGTGATGGCGGCGGCCTACGGCCTGGCGATAGCGCTGGCCCGGACACCTCTGCCCTAGCTGGTTCCGCGGCGTGGCATGTCCACGACGGGCGGGGCAGGGACAGCCATTCCGTCAGCTCGGCGTCCGCCGGAACGAGCGTGCCCCCGGCGCGTGTCAGGGTGGATGCTGCGCGTCTCGGAGCGCTGGTTGGTTCTGCGCATCCAGTCGGCGGGGTAGACCTTGGGTAGAATCTTGGTCACGGCCAGCGCGGCATACATGACGGTGTTTATGGCAACGAAGGCCGCTAGGACCGCAAACAGTTCGGAGTGCAGGATCGGTTCGGGAAGCAGGATTCCGGCGGGCAGTATGAAGTAGGCGCCGGTCATGACCGGGCCGCCCTTGCTGCTGCCGGGCCGCGGCGCGTGACGTGCTTCCATGTGGCCTTCCGGCCCAGGGATATGTCGATGATTCCTTTGACGTAGACGATGTTTATAAACATGTCGAAGAACAGTTCGGGCAACAGCGTGAGTGCTAGCAGGCGTGCCCGCCAGCCGCCCTTCCACACCGTGGCCGTCCGTTCCACGGCGAACAGGGCACCCATCCCGAGCCAGAATGGGAACAAGATCCAATCATCAAGTGAGAGCACCATCAGCGCGATGAGCAGCAGGTAGGAGCCCAGGGCAATGACGCCGTAGCCGATGCCCAGTTGCTGGGCCCAGTAACGAAGCGTCTGTGGGGTAACGCCGTAGGCGCCGATGTTCTCCAGGGCACCGCGCTGCCAGCGCAGGCGCTGCGCCCACAAGGTGCGCCAGGTGGGCATCAGTTCGGTGACGACCGTGCACTGCGCCGGGGAGATCGTTAGGGCGCCGAGAGACTTCAGCGCGATGGTTAGTTCGTTGTCTTCCGTCAGTGACGCCGTGTCATAGACGTCACCTGGCTTCCCTGGAATCGACCGTCCGCGCTGCAGTGCCGCCGCGCGCAGCGCAGCGGGACGAAAGAGGGAGGCGGTGCCGGTGAGCACGAACACCCGGCCGCGGCGGCGGCGCATCTCACGGGCATAACGGATGTACTCGTTGCGTTGGAACTGGCCAAGCAGCCCGTGCCCTTCCTCCCCGTTAAACAACCCGCCTACAGCCATCAGCGCGCGGTCGTCTGTGAAGCGTTGGACCGCGGCCGCCAGAAAGCCGTCATCGAGTCTCGTGTCGGCGTCCATCACCATGACGACGTCGTTGTCGCCTTGTCCCGGCAGCAGCATCTTGAGCGCCTGGTTCAGCGCTCCGGCCTTCTTTTGCGTGTTGTCCACTGTTTCGAAGACTTCGACCCCGGCTTCGGCGGCAAGTCGGACGGTGGAGTCGTTGCAGTTATCGGCGACAACGATGACTCGTTCCGGCTTGTGCGACTGGGCCAGCAGGGAAGCGATGGTTTCGGGGAGGGAAGCCTCCTCATTGTGGGCCGGAATCAACACGGTCACCGTGACTGGGCCTGCGTAGACACCGCGGGTTGCGGCCATCACCAGCCTCGGAGCCAGGGGAGTTGCCCGGTGGTCGATGGAGCGGCGCGATCTGGTCGACACGAGCCGCTCGAGCAGCGCTATGCCGGTCACAAGCAGAAGCGCCAGGGCAGCGGCCGCCAGAATCACCCGCGCGGGAGGAGCCTGCGTGTCGTAGAGGAAGCTCCAAAGCCCGAAAATAACGCCTTCGGAGGGGGAAGCGGGCGCTTCCCGATCGTTTGCGGCAACGGCGGACCAAAGCCCCGTCGCCGCGCCCGCGGCAGTCACCCCAATGACCGCGCCGACTCCCCGTTTAAACCGCCCCCGCTCCATACACCCGCTCCTGCTGGAATGAACGTCTCAGCTGAAGACTAGCGGGTACCGGTTTGGGGCCTGCAGGGTTATCCGCTGCGTTTGCTCAAGTTGTTATGTGACCCGTGGTGGCGGCTTGAACACGTCGGAGCACCCCCAAGCCGCAACCGTCGATGACCGGCAGTGCGCGAGCCCATTTGGATCTGGTTGACACTCCCCATGCTTTTCGACGATGCGGGCGTCGTCAGTTCCAGCACAACTGTCCCTCCCTCTCCGATCGGATTCTACGGGGAGCGCCCGACGGAGCGTGCGACGGTCGACACGGCTGAGCGGCGCCGCACGGAATCATCGGCGAGCAATCTCGTCCTTACCTGGCTTCGCCTAATGCGGAGACACACCCTAGCTGGGTCCGCTGCGTGGCCAGAAGGAACGCGGGTGAAGGCTGCCAGGAGCAGTCTCTTGGCTTAGGTCGTTCCTGGCGGGCGGGTCCACGGCTCCGGTCCCCCGTTGCCCGGGGGCGGTGTTCCGGGTGTCCCGGGTTCTTGCGGCCGGGCTGTCGGCGCCTGCGGGTTGGCGGGCCCTGGCCCCTGAGGTGCGGTCCCCGGGTAGACGGGCCCTTGCGCTGCGGCCGGAGCCGAGGGATCGACGGGCCCCTGCGCTGCGGCCGTGGCAGACGGGTCGACGGGCCCCTGGTCCAGGCGGAAGGGCGGGTACTCGTCGCGCATCAGCAAGACGTAGGCCGCCACCCGGTAGGCCCAGCGGTTGATGCCGATGATCAGGTCGAACAGCTCCTGCCGGTAACGGCTGCTGAAGAGCAGGATCACAGCGGTGATCAGCACGAGCAAGCCCAGCAGCGAGGGGCCCCACGTTGCCGGGGACGCATAGGCGTCCTCGCCCCAGCCCCTGCCCCAGCCGCGGTCCCAGGCGGCACCGGTGCCGCTGGTGAAGATGCCGACGATGAGCAGGTGCGGGATGGCCAGCAGCCACCATTTCACCAGCACGAGCCAGTGCGAGAGGCGCTGCGGGTACGCCACGTCCAGGTTGGCCGGGTAGTCCGCGGCGGCCAAGGTGAACGGCGGATACCGGTCCGTGCCCAGCGCGGAGTACCCGTAGAAACCCACGCGCCAGGACCAGCGCAGCACACCGACGTTGAACCAGAACCAGGACCTCGGATAACGCCCGGTGAACAGGATCACGATCCCGGCCGCGATCGTGGCCACCAGCACGGCAAACCACAGCACGGCCAAGACGATGTAATGCGGAATCGCCAACAACCACTTGACGAGCCAGAGCCAGCGCGAGAGCCGGTCATCCAGGAAGCCGGTCACCAGCACCGGGTATGTCTGCGTCGACCGTCCCCACCCGGCGCTCGCGGCCGGCGCGGCTCCCGGGCCCTGGCCCGGGCGGCGGTACTGATCCATGCCGTCCGGGCGCTGGCCCGGACGGGAACGATCCGGATCGATGTCGCGGCCCAGGCCCGCGGAACCGAGCAACAGGAGGGGAATGCCGATGACCAGGCAGACCAGCCCGGCGATCAGCAGGCCGTTCCCGGCCGGTCCCAGCACATCGGATCGTGCCCCTGCCTGCACCTCCACCCACACCGGGCGGGAGGCGTCCGCGTTCATCACGACGAGCGACCACCGGCCGGGCTGCAGGTCCCAGGCAACTTGCTGCGGGCCGCTGCCGGAGGTCGATTCCGTCCAGAAGTCCTGCTCCCCGGGCGGAGCCGGCACGCGGTCCCCTTCCGAGGTCACCTCGTCGTCGTCATCGAGCCACGGCGAGCGCCCCGGCCGGTCTCCGTCGTCAAACCGGGAGGCGTCACCCAGCGAGGTGTAGGAAACGCCCTCCAGGTAGGCCGCCGCGTCGGAGGCCTCGGCGATGCCCACGAACACCTCTTGGTCCGGAACCACGGGGGTGACGCGCACCTGAAAACTGGCCAGGTCTCCGACCGCCGGAATATTGGGCATTCCCGCTGCCCCGGGGTCGACGACCACGGAAGGGCCGACCAGTGCATACCCCGTGCTCTGGTACTGCTCCGTCGGCCCGGTCAGGTAGCGGCCGTCGCCCTGCACGGCGCTGGCACCCAGAATGACGGCGGCGCTGATGGTCAAGGCCAGCCCGGCGACGGTCAGCAGCACGCCGAGGATCAGCAGCACCCAGTGTCCCGGCTTCATCCGGGCGGCTGGCGGCGCCGGACCCGGCGCGGGAGGCGGGACAGGTTGGGCGGTCATGACGGTCCTTTCGCAGCGCGTGCCGGAACCGTGCCCGGACTAAGCGCCTACGGCTGGGTTGGCAGGATGCGGGCAGCCGGACCGGCGCCCGGCTATCGGGTTTTGTTGCGTCAGCGCGTCAGCAATCCGCCCAGCGGTCTCCAACGCCGCGTCGAGGGGACCGGCAGAGGCATTCGAAACCCGCATGGTGCCACCTCCCCCTGGGTGCGCTTCCCCGTCACAGTGCGCCTCCGGCGCCCGGCGCTCGCTGTACCCAACAGGAACGAGGCCCGCTTGGACGCCGACGCACTTCAGGCAGCCCCAGTCCGTCAATTGCCCGACCGCGCTCGGCGCGTGTGGCTGCAGGCACCATGGTACTCAGCCGCTCCGACCGGCGATAGGGTCTACGCTCACCTGCCGGCTAAGGCCCGGCCGACAAGGCTGGGCTCAGGGTTGGTCAGGACCTCTCCGCCCAGCAATACCGTGGGAACGGTTTCGTTTCCGTCGTTGTGCTGCCGGACGAACGCCGCGCCTTCCGGGTCCTGCCAGATGTTGACCCAGTGGGCGGCCTGGCCGTTGCGGCCAAGGGTCGCCCGGAGCCGCAGGCAGTAGATGCAGCCGGGCCGCCAGAAGATGACCACCCGGCCAGGATCGTCGCTTTGGTCCCGCAACGCGGTCCACGGGGCGGCACGCCGGCTGCCGAAGAAGGGACTGACCGCCCACGCGCCGGCCAGCAGCAGCGTGGCGAAGATGATGGCGGGCAGCCAATCGCCGTCCTGCCCCTTGTAGACCAGGGCAGCCACGCCCAGCCCGGCCAAAGCTGCTGCGGGGAACCATCGCTCGTAGCGTTTCATGGACACAGCGTACGCGCGCCGTTTCGCAGGCCACCGTCGCCCTCCCTCCGCTTTCGCCTAGGTTTCTCCCAGCTTTCGCCACGGCAACACACATGGTGGGCCGGTACTGTCGCTGACTTATGCACCGAGATGGGAGAACAGAGTGACTAAGAAGTGGTTATTGAGCCTGGCCGTTGCCGGCTCCATCGCCGTCCTCACCGCCTGTGGCGGGTCGCCGGCGGACGAGAGCGGTTCGAGCCCGGCGGCCTCCGCGGAAGCCGGCGCGGGTGCGGAAGGGCAGGCCCAGCTGCCGGAGCCGGATCTTGAAGGCATCCCGGACGTGGTGGCCGTGGTCAACGGGACGGAGATCCCGAAGGACAAGTTCACCGCCGCGTACGAAGGGCAGTTCCAGCAGATGGCCATGCAGTCCCAAATGACGGGGCAGGAATTGGACCAGGACGCGCTGAAGAAGCAGACGGCCGAGGCCATGGTCGGCACGCAGCTGCTGATCCAGGAAGCGGACCACCGCGGGATCAAGGCGTCCGACAAGGACGTGCAGGCCTCACTGGAGGAGATGGCGAAGGCCAACCAGTTCAAGACCGTGGACGAGCTCATGGCCGCCATCAAGGAACAGGGCATGACCGAGGACGAGGTCAATGCCGAGATGGAAACCCAGGTCCGGATGGACAAACTGATTGCCGAGGAGGCCGGCAACGCCAAGCCCACCGAGGACGAGCTGAAGGCCGCCTACGAGCAGGCCAAGAAGCAGCAGGAGCAGATGGGCGAACAGACCGGCCAGAAGGCCGAGGTCCCCTCGATGAAGGAAATGCGCCCGAACCTGGAGCAGCAGATTCAGGCGCAGAAGGAAACCGAAGCCACCCAGGCCCTGGTCACGGACCTGCGTGAGAAGGCGGACGTCAAGATCCACCTCTGATTCCCCCTCTCTCGAAACTACGACGACGGTGCCCGACTTAGCGGGCACCGTCGTCGTAGTTGTGGGGCGGCTGACGTAGTTTCCGGGCGGCTGACGCAACCGGCGCCCTACCCGCGCCTGACCTGTATCTTCTGTCGGGGCGTTTCCGCCTCCACCTGGGGAACAGGGGCCTTGATCTCGAGCACCCCGTCCCGGTAGGTGGCGGTGATGTCCTCGTCTTTGACGCCCTGGGGCAGCGGCACGCTGCGGGAGAAGGATCCGTAGCGGAACTCCGAGCGGTAGCTGCCCTTCTCCTTCTGCTCCTTCCGCTCGTGGCGCTCGGCGTGAATATGCAACTGTCCCTCGGAGACGGAGATCTCGGCGTCCTTCTCCGGGTCGATGCCCGGCAGTTCGGCGCGGATGGTCAGGACGTTGTCTTTGATTTCCTCCTCCACCCGAATCATGGATTTTTCCTGTTCACCCTCGAAAAAGCGGCGGAACGGCTCCGCCAATTCGAAGGGCGAGCGGCGCTCGAACGGCGGCCACCTCAACAAATCGCTCATGGCTCACACTCCTGTGACAGAAACGGCAGGCTGGCGGCCAGGCGCCGCCGGCCCGTCATACCCTTCAGTTTTCGCAGGTGCAGGTTCTGGCATAACGCACCCGGTGCGTTCGGCACGGCAACATGGTATAGCTGCCCGGTATATACGGGAATGGGTTAGGCCTGCGGGCGGATCGCGGCATAGAGCAGCATGTCCCGGCGCACGCCGCCGATGGTTTGGTAGCTGCGCAGCAGGCCCTCGCGGCTGAAACCTGCGGATTCGGCGGTCCGGATCGAGGCGTTGTTCCAGGGCTCGATGTAAAGCTCCAGCCGGTGCAGTTCCGGGATGGTCCAGGCGAAGGCCGCGAGCGCCGCGAGCGCATCCGCCGCCCGGCCCTGCCCCCGGTATGCCGGGCCCATCAGGTAGCCCGCGGTCGATCGGCCTTCCGGCAGGTAGGTCAGCCACAGTCCGATCTGGCCCACTGCCCTATCCGACTCCGCGTCCGCCACCGCGAAGGAGTACCCGGCGCCGGAGGTGAACCGGCCGTTCTGGCGCAGGATCCACTCCACCGCGTCGTCCTCCCGGCACGGCGAAGGGATGGAACTGATCAGCGGGATGTACGGATCCCGGGCCAACTCCAACGCCAGATGGGCGTCGTCGCTGCGGAATTGGCGCAGCACCACGCTGCCCTGCGCCGGCGTGACCTCCGGCCAAGCCAAGGGCAGGCGTGCATCCATGTCTGCGATGGGGCCGGTTCCCTTCTGCGGGGCCGGCACGGGCGGCGCGGAAGGGGGCTGCACGGGCGTAACGTCCGGGCTCAAGTGGTTTCGGCCAGGACGTCCATGACGGCGGCCACGAACTGGTCCAGATCGCCCGGGTTGCGGGACGTGACCAGGGTCCAGCCGTGCTCGCGGTCGATCACCACGGGTTCGTCGTCCCAGTGGCCGCCGGAATTCATGATGTCCGCCTTGAGCGAGACGTAGGAGGTGAGGGTTTTGCCGCGGGTGCGCCCGGTTTCGACCAGGAGCCACGGTCCGTGGCAGATCGCGGCGATCGGCCGGCCGGATTCGGAGAAGGACCGCACGATGCCCTGGGCGTCCGGGTCCAGCCGCAGCTGGTCCGCGTTCAGGGTCCCGCCGGGCAGGACCAGCAGGTCGTAGTCGCCGTCGGAAACATCCGGCAAAGACTTGTCCACCGGAATTTTTTCGCCCCGGTCCCAGTCCCCGACCAGGGTTTCCACGTCGCCGGCTTCGGGTGCCGCGATCGTGACGTCGACCCCGGCCGCGCGCAGTTTTTCGACCGGGATTTTCAGTTCGTCCTGTTCGACGCCGCGGTTACTCACCGCTACCAGGACCTTTTTGCCGGCGATTTCGGGCATGTCTTCCGTCCTTCCTACGGGGATGTTCGGACTCTTCCCACCTTGCCACTGCTGGGAAGTGAAGCCAAGCGGCGGGGGACGTTCCTGCTGCGCGCTGCGGGTCAGCGGCCGGGCGGGGCCTTGACGTCCCGCGGCCGCCGGGATGCACTTGAGATCAACAGATCGCCGCCGAGCGCGGTACATAACGCCATGCGCGAGCTACATAAGGAGACGCCGTGAAGCTTCCACATCCCCGGGGTCCTGTCAGTGAAACACTGCTGGCCGCGCTGCAGCGCAACGACGTTCCGGACGCCCTGCCGCAGGTGCAGGACGCAACAGAGCAGGCATTGGCCGCAACGGCGGGCATCCTGTTCGACGACGATCTGCAGCTGGCACTGTTCTGCCTGTACGAACTGCACTACGGCGGGTTGGACGGGGTGAACGACCGGTGGGAGTGGAATCTGCCGCTGCTGCAGGTCCGCGCGAAGATTGAGCAAGACCTGGAAGCGAGGCTGCGGGAGTCGGTGTCCGTGGCGGTGCCGGAGCGGCTGACGGCGCAGGCCGTGGCGGACCGGCTGTTCGAGATGGCAGCCGACGACGGCGGGCCGAGCGTCTCCGGATTCATGGCGCGCGAGGCCACGCTGGAGCAGGCGAAGGAATTTGTGGTGCTCCGCTCGGTGTACCAGCTTAAAGAAGCCGACCCGCATACCTGGGCGATTCCGCGCCTGCACGGGCGGGCGAAGTCGGCGATGGTGGAGATCCAGGCGGACGAGTACGGCGGCGGAAAGCCGGGGCGGATGCACTCGCAGCTGTTCGCGCGCACCATGCAGGGGCTGGGCCTTAATTCGTCCTTCGGCGCATATGTGGACTCGGTTCCGGCCATCACGCTGGCGTCGGTCAACGCCATGTCCATGTTCGGGCTCCAGCGGAGGCTGCGCGGAGCCATCTGCGGGCATCTGGCCATCTACGAAATGACTTCCTCCATCCCGAACGGAAAATACGCCCGCGGCTTCCGCCGGCTGGGCTTCGACGGCGAGGTGGCAGAGTACTTCGACGAGCATGTTGAAGCGGACGCAGTCCATGAACAGATTGCCGGACGGGATCTCGCCGGCGGGCTGATCGCCGAGGACCCCACGCTCGCCGCGGACGTCTTTTTCGGCGCCGGCAGCGCCTGCTATCTGGACGGACTCGCCGGCGGTTGGCAGCTGGACGCGTGGAATGCCGGCAGGTCGGCGCTGCGCCAGCCGCTCGATCCGGGCCAAGAGGCGCCGGTCGCCGCCGGCGCATCGGTGTGAGCATCGAGTATGTCCTGCCGCTGAAATGGCAGGACGGCGCCGGCGACGCCGAGCTGACTGCGTACCTCATGTCGCTGCCTGCCTGGGTGGACATCACCGTGGTGGACGGATCCGACGATCCCGTGTTCGAACGGCATCACCGGCTCTGGCAGCGGCGGGTGCAGCATCTCCGCCCGGACGGACCGGCCACGCCCAACGGGAAAGTCCAAGGGGTGCTCACCGGATTGCGGCAGGCGCGGCATGACCGGGTCATCATTGCCGACGACGATGTGCGGTACACCCCGGAGAGCCTTGCCGCCGTCGCGGAATTGCTGGGGCAGGCCGAACTGGTGCGCCCGCAGAACTACTTCGACCCGTTGCCGTGGCATGCCCGCTGGGACACCGCGCGGTCTCTGCTGAACCGAGCGTTCGCGTCCGACTACCCGGGCACGCTCGGCGTCCGCCGCTCGCTGCTGCTGAGGACCGGCGGCTACCGCGGCGACGTGTTGTTCGAGAACCTGGAACTGATCCGCACGGTCCAGACCGCGGGCGGACGCCAGGTCCGGGCCGACGGCATCTACGTCCGGCGGCTGCCGCCCACGTTCCGGCACTTCGTGGGCCAGCGGGTTCGGCAGGCCTACGATTCGCAAACCCAGCCTGGGCGCCTTGCCGTCGAGCTGCTGCTGGTCCCGCTCCTGCTGCTGCAGGCGCGCCGGCCGGCGGGCTACGGGGTGTGGGCGGCCGCCGCCGTCGTCCTTGCGGAAGCGGGGCGGCGGCGCGCCGGCGGTGCCCGGGTGTTCGGCGCGCAGGCCGCGCTGTGGGCACCGCTGTGGGTGCTGGAGCGGGCCGTGACCTCATGGCTCGCCGTGGGCTGGCGCTTGGCGGGCGGCGTGCCGTATTCCGGCCGACGGCTGCGGAGCGCGGCCAGCAGCCCGGCATCACTGCAGCGGCGGTTCAGCCACTTCAACGCTTCGATAGGAGAAATGTATGACGAGCCAGGAACCGACCGAGATCGTCGTCTGCCCCGACGGGCCGCTGCTGGTGCGCGGTGACTTTGACCTTGTGGACGGCGACGGCGAGGCGGTGCCCCGTACGCGGGAGACGGTCGCCCTGTGCCGCTGCGGCGCGTCGGGCATCAAACCGTACTGCGACGGAACGCACAAGCTGATCGCGGCGAGGCGGAAGGCCGCGCAGTAGCGCGGTCGTGCGGCGCCGTAACGCGGTGGTGCGGCACCGCCGCTGAGGGGGCGTAGTGCCTGACGAAGTCAACGACGACGCCGACGCGCCGTCCCGGCCGGTCGACGGTCCGCGCGAAGAGCGCTTCCTGGGCGGGCGGGACCTGACCCGGTGGAACACGCCACCGGGCAGGTTTTTGGCACGCGGGATGCACCGCCTCAGCAGCATCCTGGGTCCACACGCCGCGTTGATCCTCACGCTGGCCGCCGGGGCGCTGGTCGCCGTGCTGCTCACCGTCGCGTCGACCGAGATCTACGAGGCGGTGACCGACGAAGACGGCGTTGCCGAATTCGATCAGCCGGTCCTGGACGCTGCACAAACCGTCCGGTCACCCTGGCTCAATACGGCGGTGACCGCGTTCACGAACATCGGCGGGCCCATCGGCATGCCGATCCTCGCGTTGCTGGTCATGGGTATCCTGACCTTCCGCCGGCGGTCCTGGACACCGGCCATCCTGATCACCACCGCCGCCGCCGGGTCGCTGTTAATGACGGTTGCCGCCAAGCAGTTCATCGGACGGGCCCGGCCGCCGCTGCGGGAGGCGGTGCCGCCGTTCGAATATTCGGCGTCC
The DNA here is from genome assembly GCF_059092585.1 of Arthrobacter sp. Y3221160. Taxonomy (NCBI): domain Bacteria; kingdom Bacillati; phylum Actinomycetota; class Actinomycetes; order Micrococcales; family Micrococcaceae; genus Arthrobacter; species Arthrobacter sp. Y3221160. The sequence continues at coordinate 632,641 of NZ_JBNHHU010000002.1, forward strand.
TTTCCCAGCGGGCACTCCCTCAACGCGGTCGTCATCGCCGGCGTGGTGGCCTACCTGCTCATCCTGCGCCAGGCCAAGCGGCGGTCGAAGATCCTCACCGTCGGCGCCGCTGCCCTGTTCGCGGTGGCCATGGGATTGAGCAGGGTCTTTCTGGGCCACCACTGGTTCACCGATGTCCTGGTCGCCTGTACCCTCGGTGCCGCGTGGCTGGCGCTGGTCATCACCGCCCACCGCCTCTACCTGACCGTTTGGCACCGCGGGGGTGCACGGGGTCCCGCCCAGAGGAGATCCCCGCCGGCGGCACCCTAGGGCGGCACCCTGGCAGATGCCCTCAGGCGGGTTCGACCGGGACACCGACCAAGGTTGCCTAGCACCCCGCCGGCGAGTGAGCGGGGATAGTCTGGAAGTCCCGACGTCCAAGGAGATGCCCATGAGTTCCGTCCTCCCCACCCTGCTCACCAGCACCGGTCTGCTCGGCGGTTTCAAGACCGGCCAGGCGACCAAGAACCGCCCGCTGGCCGGCGCCGTGCTGGCCGCCGCGGGGGCCGGAGCCTTCGCGATGTGGCAGCGCAACGCCGGCACCGGGCGGGCGGCGGCACTGACCGGTGGCTATCTGGCGGCCTTTGGCGTGTCCCATCCGCTGGCAAAGAAGATCGGCGCCTGGCCGGCGGTGTATACGGTGACGGCGGCGACGGCGCTGGCTTCGCTGGTCTTCGGCCGCAAGCGCTGACCCCCACCGGCGCGCGGGCCGCCGCGGCTCGATTCCGAAGCCGCGGCTCGATTCCCCGGCGCCGTGGTTTATTGCGTACGACTGCGCTCGGTTTCCCCCGAACCCGTAGTATCGCCTGCGTTATGCCGCCGGCAGGTCCCAGTACAACCGGCCGGCTTCGGTTCGCGCACCCGCCGCCGGCTCGTGCAATGATTTCTTGCCGCCGGGCAGCAGGTGCACGACCTCGAAGGCGTGCAGCAGCACCAGGACGTCCGAGATGATCCGGCGGTGGCAGCGCCACCACACGCTCTCGCTGCACATGATCGCCACGTCGGCGGCCTCGGCGTCGGTCAGCAGGCGTCCCAGTCCCTTGGCGAATTCCGGGGTGCGGGTGTAGGCGGCATAGGCCCGGAACGCAGCGACTTGCCACCAACTGTCCGGCTCAGGCTCGCCGGCGGGAATCCGCCGTCGGCCGCCCAAGTCTTCTTCCCAGCGGTAGCCGAGGCCCGCGGTCGGAAGCCATTCGGCGAGCGCGTCGCGACCCATGTCCGGATGCTTGCGGCTGCCCGGGAACCGGCGGACATCGACGACCTTCTGCACGCCGGCGCCGTGGAGCAGTTCGGCCAGCTCTTCGGGCGTGCTGGTGCCGTGACCGACCGTGAACAACCGGCGATGTACGTCCTGTGCCATCTGCGAATCCGAATTAACGCGGGGCAGAACCGTTCTTGCGGCTCACGCGGGTGCGGTAGCGCAGCTGGATGATGCGGGCTGCCCCGGCGGCGGCGACAAAGATTCCCCCGGCGACCGACGCCACGAACAGCGCCAGCCCCAGTGCGACTTGCCCCTCGAAGCCGAAATAGCGCAGCAGGACCTGGTCCTGGTTCTGCGCGATGAACACAATCAGCAGCACCAGCAGGAGCAGTGCAACGACCACCGACGTCCAGATCATCCCCAGCCGGGTGCCTTGTTGCCTCGCCTCGCGCCCGTCAAGCGCGTCCCGGCCTGTCCCGCCGGTTTTGGGCCCAAGATCGCCGGATTTGCCCTGCCCGGAGCCACCGGACGGCCCCGCTCCCGATCGGCCGGTGTGGGTACCCCCGGCTTCGGCTCCGTCCCGTCCCGTGCCCTGCGGATTGGAAGTCATTGCTGTCCTGCCTTTCGCCGCGGCGCCTTTTCCCTCAGCGTAGACGATGCATCAGCGCAGCAACACCGGCGTCAAACCGCAAACACGTCGTGCGCCACGACTTCGTGCACTTCGATCTGCCCACCTGGCAACTTCCAGTCATCAGGGGACGGCCTGCCGCACGGCCGCCCATTCAAGGTCCGCTGCCGGCCCTTGCTACTCCGCGAGGTTGCTGCGCAACAACTTGAAAAAGCGCTTCTGGTAGTCCGGCCATTCGTCGCTCACCAGGACGCGTTCAATCCCCTGCCGGACCCACTCGGCGTCCCAGTAGCCCAGCTTCACCAACTGTGGCAGCAGAACCGCCAGCTTGCGGTTCTCCCGGGGATTGCCCTCATCGAACTGCATGGCGCTGGCACCTTTGATTCCCGGTACGTGGAACAGCTCCTTGAGCGTCACGTCGATTAATCCCGGCCGCGCCCGCAGGAACTTGAGAAAGTCGATGGCTTCAACCTGCGTCTGGCTCAACAGCAGGAGCATCGCACCTCGGTGCGCCGGGGCCGGCACGAGGCCGTCGCGGACCCAGTCGAACATCGCGTCAATACCGCGGTTGCGGTCCCAGCCTTTGGGATTGCGCAGATAGCGGGCAGCCCATGCCTCGACGAACAGGTCAAGGTGGCCCGGAAACAACACCGGCGGCACGTCGCGCGCAACTTTGAAGTCGGTGTAGGACAGGTCGGCGGACCGCTCGGCGCCGATGCAGGCCATGTGGGCGATGTCCGCGGCGGCCCAATGGTCGGGCTTCAGCGGGCCCTGCCACCACCCGTCCGGCGAGCGCTCGCCGGTCGGCTCTGCCGAGACCACCGTCCGGAACCTCCGGACCATCGACTTCTGGCGCCGCTTTTCGCTGTCCGGCATGGCTGCCGCGTAGCCAAGGACCCCCGCGCGATCACCGGCGCCCAGCAAGTCGAACAGCGGGTTGTCGGCGGCCGGCACCGGCCCGGGATCGGTCATACCGCCAATCTAACCCGGCGGGCCCCGGCAGCCCGGCTTTCCGGCATGATCGGCACCTCGGCGGCCCGCTCGCCGGGCATGGCCCGTGGGGCCGGGCCCTGGCCCCGCCCCGTTGGTTGTACGTTCCTGCCACCCCATAGGCTGGCATCATGGACTCCCCTATCCAAAGCTATCTCCGCGCCCTGCACGCCGAGCTCGCCGGCCTCAAGGACGGCATGCCGTACGGCGGGATTCCCGCGATGGCCGGCGCGGACCCGGACAACTTCGCCATCTGCCTGGCCACCGTGGACGGCTATGTGTACGAGGTCGGCGATTCGAACGAAGAGTTCACCATCCAGTCCATATCCAAGCCCTTCACGTACGGGCTCGCACTCTCCGACCTCGGCCTCGACGCCGTGGACCAGAAGGTGGACGTAGAGCCGTCGGGCAACGCCTTCAACGAGATCTCCCTGGCTCCGGGCACCGGCCGCCCGGCCAACGCGATGATCAATGCCGGGGCACTGACCGCCACCTCCCTGATCAAGGGCAGCGGCGGCAAGACCGGTTTCCGCCGCATCCTCGAGCACTATTCCGCCTTCGCCGGCCGCGAACTGTCGGTCAGCGAACGCACGTTCCAGTCGGAGGCGCGGCACGGCTACCGCAATCGGGCGCTGGCCCACCTGCTGCGCTCCTTCGAGATCATCGAGCAGGATCCGGACCCGGTGGCCGAGGACTACTTCCGGCAATGCTCGGTGCTCGTCACCTGCCGCGATCTCTCGGTCATGGCGGCCACCCTGGCCAACGGCGGCACCAACCCGCTCACCGGAAAACAGGTGCTGGACCTGGAGGTGGAGGAACGGGTCCTCTCCGTGATGGCTACCTGCGGCATGTACGACGACGCCGGTGCCTGGCTCTCGGACGTGGGCATGCCGGCAAAGTCCGGGGTCGGCGGCGGCTTGCTCGCGGTGCTGCCGGGCCAGTTGGGCCTGGCCGTTTATTCGCCGCCGCTGGACGACCACGGCAGCAGCGTGCGCGGCGTGGCGGCCAGCCGGCGGATCTCGCACGACATGGGGCTGCACTTCGTCCGGGCCGCGCGCACCGGCCGCAACGCCATCCGCGCCAGCTACGACATCACCGACGCCCCGTCCGGGATCCGCCGCAACGACGAGGCCGCCGAGGTGCTGCGCGCCAACGGGCACCGCGCCCGCGTCATCGAGCTGAACGGCGACCTGCTGTTCGCCGGCACGGAATCCATGGTGCGCGAGGTCAGCGACCTGGACGATTCCGTGGAACTCGTCATCCTGGACATGCGCCGGGTGGACGAAACCGCCCCGGTCGCCCTGGACATGCTGGAGCAGCTTCGCGCCTCGCTCGCGGACGCCGGGCGCGAGCTGGTGATGATCGACGGCGAGGGCGCCCTGGCCCAGCGGTTCGAGGAATCCGGGCGGCCGGTGCCGTCGTTCGCCACCCGCAGCACCGCCGTCGAATTCGCCGAAAACCGGCTGATCGCTGGATACGGCGATCAGCTCTGTATGCCCGCCACCGTGGATGTGGCCGACTCCCCTGCGCTCAGCCCGCTCGACCGGGAGGACTCCGCCGCGCTCGCGGAGCTGATGGAAGAGCGCAGCTATGACGACGGCGAGCTCATCCGCCGGGTTGGCCAGCGCTTCGCCGGCGTCTATTTCATCCTGTCCGGCCGCGTCACCACCACCTCCACCGGGCCGGAGAACATCAGGGTCAAACTCACCACCCTCAGCGCCGGCATGACGTTCGGCGAAATGGCGCTGGGCAGCGCGGACCGGCAGGAAACCACCGTGCGCGCCGATGGCCCCGTTCGGGTCAAGCTCCTCCCGGCCGAAACCATGAGCCGGCTGGAGAGCGAAAACCCGCGCCTCGCCGTCGAACTCTGGAAAGCCCTGACCCGCGACGCGTACGCGCACGTGGACCGCTACATGCGCGAAACGGCCGTCCGCATCCGCGACTGACGGCTTAGAACGGGTACTGCGCGTGCCCGTTCTGCTGGATGGTGATCCAGCGCTCCTCGGTGAACGAATTGATGCCGGCCTGCCCGCCGAACTTGCCGTAGCCCGACTCTTGGATGCCGCCGAACGGTGCCATCGGTTCATCCAGCACCGGCTGGTCGTTGACGTGGCCGATGCCGGTCTTGAGCCGCTGCGCGACCTCGATGCCCTCGGCCAGGTTCTCCGTGATGACACCGGAGGTCAGGCCGTAGTGCGTGTCGTTCGCCAGCTTCACCGCCTGTTCCGGGCCGTCCACCTCCATCACCGTGGTCGCCGAACCGAAGATCTCCTCGTCGTAGATCCGCATCTCCTCGGTGATCCCGGAGAGCACCGTCGCGGGCACCACGGCCTGGGCAGCCTTCCCGCCGCCGGCCAGCACCGTCGCGCCCTTGGACACGGCGTCGTCGATCAATGCATACTGCCGGTCCGCCGCGGCCTGCGTGACCTGCGGGCCAATCACCGTGTCCTGCTTCCTCGGGTCCCCGGTGGGCAGCGTGGCGACCTTCTCCGCGAAGCGGCTCGAGAAATCCTCGGAAATGCTGCGGTCCACGATCACGCGATCCACGGACATGCAGATCTGCCCGGCGTTCATGAACGAGCCGAAGGTCGCCGCCTGCACGGCGTAGTCGACGTCGGCATCCTTGAGCACCACCAGGGAGTTCTTGCCGCCGAGCTCAAGCACCGCAGGCTTCAGGTTCTGCGCCGCCAGCGTGCCGACGATGCGTCCCACCTTGGTGGAGCCGGTGAAGTTCACGTTGCGCACGCGGGGGTCGGAGATCAGGGTGCTCACCACCTCGTTCGCGTCCGCCCGGTCATTCGTGATGACGTTCAGCACGCCGGCGGGCAGGCCCGCATCCAGCAACGCGTCCGCCAGGAACAGGCCGCAGGAAAGCGGCGCGTCCTCGCTGGGCTTGAGCACCACGGTGTTTCCCACGGCCATCGGGATGGCCATGGCCCGCATGCCCAGGATGAAGGGCGCGTTCCACGGAGACAGCGCCGCCACCACCCCGTAGGGCTGCCGGACGGAGAACGAGAATTTGCCGGGCAGGTCGGTGGCCAGCACGTCGCCGCGCGGCGCGGTGGTGGCCGCGGCGGCCGAGCGCAGGATGTTGGCGGCCAGCTGGACGTTGAACCCGGCCCAGACCGCCACGCCGCCCACCTCGCCGGCCATCAGCTCGATGCCCTGCTGCATCCGTTCTTCGAACAAATCCGCAGCTTTCAGGAAAATCTTTGCCCGCTGGGTGGGCGGCGTAGCGGCCCAACCGTCGAAGGCCGCCGACGCCGCGTCGACCGCTCGCGTGACATCTTCCGGCCCGGCGGCAGCGACGGTGGCGAAGGGTTCGCCCGTGTAGGGGCCGATGTCCTCGGTGGTCTTGCCGGAGGCTGCCGGGACGTGCTCGCCGTTGATGATCAACTCACGCGTGATGGGCATGGCGCTCTTTCCTTTCCGAAGTGGCTGGGCCACGCCGCCGGCCACAGCCGAAGCGCCGGCCGTCCCCGCGGCCCGGATAAGGCGGAGCCTACTCCCGCCGCCGTGCCCGGACAATGGGACGGACGCGGATGAGGATCGCCGGCAGCCGACGGGTCGGCCACGTTATAAGTGAAACCGTTTAAGTTGGTCGGTTATTACCCTTTTACGAAAGTGTTTGTGAGCCGCATCATGGGATTCAGGTTCCGCCGGCACCACAGGCGGAAAGACTTCCGAGGAGCTCGACCCATGACCCATTCCCTCAAGCCGCACGTCGTCACGCTGGGCACCGCGGGCGGTCCCCGCTGGTGGACCGGTGAGAATGCAGGCCGCCGGACCGGCATCGCCACCGCCGTCGTCGTCGGCGATGCCGTCTATCTGGTGGACGCCGGCAACGGCGTCGGACGCCAGCTGATGAAAGCGGGCCTGCAGGTTTCGTCGTTGCGCGGGATTTTCCTGACCCACCTGCATTCCGACCACACGATCGATCTGGCCGGGCTGGCCATCTTCGGATTGTTCACCCTCACGCCGGGCCAGCGGAGCATCCGCATCTTGGGACCGGGCGACCGGGGAGAATTGCCGCCGGCTTCACCCCGCGCCACGGTTCCGCCGTCGCCCGTTTTTCCGAAGTTGCCGACGCCGGGCACCCGGGACATGTTCCACCACCTGATGCAGGCGTACGCCACCGACCTCAACGACCGGGTCATCGACGCCCTGCGCCCCTCGCCGCTGGACTATTTCGTGGCCGAAGACATCGTGGTCCCCGACGCGATCGGCTACCACCCGAACCAGAACCCGACGCCGGCCGGCATGGAGCCGTTCGAGATCTACCGCGATGAGCTGGTCACCGTGACAGCGACCCTGGTGGAGCACCCGCCCGTGGCACCCGCCTTCGCCTTCCGGTTCGACACGGCCGAAGGGTCGGTCACGATCTCCGGCGACACCGCCCCCTGCCAGAACCTGGTGCGGCTGGCCCGCGGCACCGACCTGCTCCTGCACGAGGCCATCGACTTCGACTGGGTGCAGCGGGCGTACGGCAGCATCGATTCCGACGAAGCCCGGGCCTCAATGGACCACCACCGCAGGTCCCACACCTCACCGCAGGACGCCATCGCGATCGCGCGGCAGGCCGGCGCCCGCACCTTGGCGCTGCACCACCTGGTGCCGGGAACCACTCCGGACGCCGTCTGGCAGGCACACGGCAAGGACTTCAGCGGCACGTTCCTGATCCCCGACGATCTGGACGTTATCTCCTTCTCTTCCAGCGACCCGGAATCCACCGGAGTCGCCGATCATGACGAAATGGCGGTTGCACCATGAGCAATAACACGACGACGGCGTCGGCCCCTGCGGCGAACGACAGGCAGCCCGGGGACCTGAAGGTCCCCAGCCTCAACACCCCGGAGATGCGGCGCATCCTGGCGTCCAGCTTCCTGGGCAGTGCCATCGAATTCTACGATTTCATCCTCTACGCCACCGCGGCGGCGCTGGTTTTCAACACGGTGTTCTTTGTGAACCTGGACCCCGCGGTGGGGATCTTCGCCTCCTTCGCCACGCTGGCGGTCGGCTACATCGCCCGGCCGCTCGGCGGGATCATCTTCGGCCACTTCGGTGACCGGCTGGGGCGCAAGGGCGTGCTGATCACCTCCATGGTGCTCATGGGCGTGGCGACTACCCTGATCGGCCTGCTGCCGACCACGGCGCAGATAGGCATGGCCGCTCCGTTGGCGCTGATCGTCCTGCGCATCGTCCAAGGCTTGGCCGTCGGGGGCGAGTGGGGCGGTGCCATGCTGATGGGCCTGGAACACGCACCGAAGGAACGCCGCGGGTTCGCGGCCAGTTTCGCCAACATGGGAGGTCCCGCCGGTGCGGTGTTGGCCACCCTGGCGGTTTCGGCCGTGTCCGTGCTGCCGGACGAGCAGTTCCTGACCTGGGGCTGGCGGCTGCCGTTCCTGATCAGCATCGTCCTGGTGGGCATTGGCCTGATCGTTCGCCTCAAGGTCGCCGAGTCCCCGCTGTTCCTTGCGCTGGAGGACAAGGCCGAGGAGAAAAAGATCCCGATTCTCGAGGTGCTGACGAAGTACCCGAAGAACGTGATCATGGGCACGCTGGTGGGGATGAGCTCCTACACCGTCCAAGGCCTGATGACCGTCTGGGCCATCTCCTATGTGGTGGACGAGGTCGGCCTGGACCGGACGAGCGTCCTCAACGTCAAAGCGTTGGGCGCGGCGCTGACCGTCGTCGCCATCTGGTTTGCGGCCCGGCACAGCGACAAGCTCGGTCGCCGGCCCGTGATGCTGATCGGCATCGCCGCCGGCGCGGTACTGGCCTTCCCCATCATGTGGATGCTGGAGCTCGGGACGCTGTGGCTGTTCGCGATCGGGCTGTTCCTGGCCAACGGCGTCATCCAGGGCACGATCTTCGGACCGTTCGGGGCGTTCACCGCCGAGCTGTTCCCGACCCGGATGCGCTACACCGGCGCCTCGCTGGTCTACCAGCTCTCCTCGACGCTGGGCGCAGGTTTTACCCCCATGATCGCGAGCGGGCTGGTGCTGGCGGCCGGCGGCGAGCTGTGGCTGGTGGCGACGGTCTGGGCCGGCGCGTTCGTCCTCGCGGGGCTGTGCATCTTGGCGATCAAGGAAGGAAAGGACCAGGACCTTACCGCGGAGAACATGTAGTTCCTCCAGCCGTGCCGTAACCGGCATGCGGCGGCCGTTGCCCAAGGCAGCGGCCGCCGTCGCGGTTAAGCGGGATCACGCCGTCGTGTGCTCATTCCAGCCGCTCGCCGCAGCGCCGCCGACCTCTGCGCAAAAGTCCAGGAATGCCCGCAGCCTGAGGCTGGGCCGGGTGACGCTGGCGTAGGCCACACAGACGTCGCTGTGCCCGACCGGCCCGTCGATTTCCACCGTGGCCAGGGGAAGCCCGTCGTAGCTGTAATTGCCCGGCGGCCGCTGCACCAGCACGGTGTAGCCGAGGCCGCGCGCCACCATGCCCCGCACCGCCTCAAAACTTGACGAACGCCAGGCAATCTTCGGATCCAGCCCGGACAACCGCAGATTGACCAACTGGTTATCGCGCACGGTGGGGATGTCCAGCGAGACGAAGTCCTCTTCGGCCAGCTCGGCGAGCCGGACGCTTTTGCGGGAAGCCAGCGGGTGGCTTGCAGCCAGCAGGACGTAGGGCCGGCCTTCCTTGACGGTGCGGGCCTGCACGCCGGGCAAGAGGTGGCGCGTATGGGTCAGCACCGCGTCCAGATAGCCCTCTTGCATCCGATGCTGCAGCTCGGCGGCCTCGCCTTCCTCCATGGTCACGGTGAGGCGCGGATGCGGCTTGATGAACCGTTCGCTGATCACCGGCACCCAGAAGGCGGACAGGGTGCTGTAACAGCCGATGGCCAGCGGGCCGACCAACCCCTGCTGGCGCTCGATGATGCTGTTCTGCACGTCGTCGGCGTGCCGGACCAGGCTCCGGACGTCGCGCAGGAATTGCTGCCCGACGCCGGTCAGGGCGATTCCGCGGGACCGGTGCCGCACCATCAGCTGCGCGCCGACGATCCGCTCCAGCTCTGTCAGCGCTTGGGACATCGCCGCCTGAGAGATGTGGCTGGCGGCCGCGGCGGCCGAGATTGAGCCGTGGTCAGCGACTGCAACAAAGTACTGAAGCTGTTTAAGCGTGAAGTCCACCACTCTGCCAGCGTACAAGTTAGCCCGCAGCGGCTGCTTAATCGGCCGATTGTTGCGCCCGATGTACCGTGACGGACGCTGAGCGACGGGTGATGGGGGTTGCCCGCTCCTGACCGAAAGATGGCTCTCAGGTTATCCACAGGTAAATTTCAGGGCTTGGACAGTTACCGAACCGTTATGTAATGTTTTCAGCACGTCGGCGATCATGCGCCGATGTCCTCGGAGGGTATTGCCTAGCTCTGCCAGCCTTTCCGAGTTCGTTCGCTAGACATCTGGCAGAGGCGGGGGACCCACATTCCGGGCCCCTCTTGGGGCTCTTGGGGTTAAGTCGTACGGAGTGCTTACCGCGCTGCCGCACGGCCGGGTGACTCCCACCCGAACCCGACAGCTTACCTCGCAGGCATTGGGAGAGGTATCTTCTTGCTGCTCAAAAACAATCGCGCACGCCACCGTGCCACCCCGGTCCGCAACACCACCGTGGCCGGTCTGTCCCAGGCTGTATCGTCCCGCGCCGGAACCGTCGGCCGCGGCGCCGCCGTCGTCACCGCCGCCGGTGGCCTGATGCTGGGTGCCGGCCTGCCGGCCAATGCCGCCGCCGATGTCACGGTCCCGACCTACGGCGCTGCCAATGCAACGGACACCGTTGCCGCTCCGGCCAACGCCGGCTTCGAGGTGGAGCGCGCTTCCGTTACCAGCTCGGCCGCCGACGCCGGTGCCGCTACCGGTGCCACCACGCACACCGTGGTCGCGGGCGACACCGTGGGCACGATTGCCGCCCAGTACGGCAAGAATGTGCAGGACGTGCTGGCCATCAACGGCCTGGGCGCGTACTCCATCATCTACCCGGGCGACCAGATCGCGCTGACCGGATCCGCACAGTCCGGTGGCGGACAGGCAGCGCAGGGCGGCGGCGGAGCCGCTACGACCCTGGCTGCGTCGACCGACGCCGCGACTGTCTCGCTGGCCAGCGCCGACATCAAGCCGGCCTCCACGGGCGGCAACCAGAGCATCGTGGACATCGCCCTGTCCGCCCAGGGCACGCCCTACGTCTGGGGCGGCACCTCCACGGCCGGCTGGGACTGCTCCGGCTTCACCCAGTGGGTATACGCCCAGGCCGGCGTGGACCTCCCCCGCCTCAGCCAGCACCAGGGCGGCGCCCTGACCCCGACCAGCAACCCGCAGCCGGGCGACCTGGTGGTGCAGAACGGCGGCGGCCACGTGGGCATCTACCTGGGCGGCGGCAAAATGATCAGCGCCCTGAACCCGAGCCAGGGCACCATGGTGCACGACGTGAACGCCATGCCCGTTACCGGTTACTACACGATGTAACCACCCCTAAAACTCCTGGACCGGCTATTCCCCCAACGGCCGGTCCGGGATCACAGGGAAGCCTCGTCGGCCTTGCGCCGGCGGGGCTTCTCCTCTTTTAACCCGTAAGCGCGACTTTCCCTCCACTTTAACTACGCGGCGGGAGTCCTCTTGAAGGGGACCGGTGGGGGAACCATTTGGCGCGCCCCCCTCCCCCGCAGGAGGCGGTTGCCGCCCGGCGGCGAGCACCGGCGTCGTTGTTTATTCGAGGTTGACCGCCGGGAATAGGAGTCAGCGGGGGCAGGTTAAGCTGTTACTCCGCCTGCGCCCGGCGATCTTGGGCTGTTCCGGCCGCCCCCAACAGCACGATTTCCACGCGAGGATCTTCCCGTGAATAAAGATATGTCGACGAACAGGGCCTCGGCACGGCCCGGACCCGCCCGCGGCAGCGGGCTGACGGCTGATGAGTCGAGCCGGAACCGCCGCGTGATTGGCATCCTGTTGGTGTCTGCGTTCGTGGTGATCCTGAACGAGACCATCATGTCCGTGGCACTGACCGACCTGATGGACGACCTGGGCATCAGCGCCCGCGCGGCGCAGTGGCTGACCACGGCGTTCATGCTGGCGATGGCCGTGGTCATCCCGGTGACCGGATTCCTCCTGCAGCGTTTCACCACGCGCCAGGTTTTCACCGCGTCGATGGCGCTGTTCTCCGCGGGAACGCTGCTGGCCGCGCTGGCTCCCGGGTTCGAAGTGCTGCTGGTGGCCCGCGTGGTCCAGGCGTCGGGCACCGCGATCATGATGCCGCTGCTGATGACCACGCTGATGAACCTGGTGCCGGCCGAGGACCGCGGCAAGACGATGGGCAACGTTTCGATTGTCATATCGGTGGCGCCGGCCATCGGCCCGACCATCTCCGGCATCATCCTCAACACCTTGTCCTGGCGCTGGATGTTCTGGCTCGTACTGCCGATCGCGCTGGCCATGCTGGCGGTCGGCAACCGGCGGATCCAGAACGTGACCGAGCCCCGGCCGGTGCCGCTGGACCTGCCGTCCGTGGCCCTCTCCGCCATCGGCTTCGGCGGCCTGATCTACGGCCTCAGCCAGGTCGGCGCGGGGCACGGAACAACGACGGCGGGGCCGGGCACGGGTGCAGCCACGTGGGTTGCATTTGCGGCCGGCGGCGTGGGGCTGCTGGTATTCCTGCTGCGCCAGGTTCGGCTGCAGCGCTCGGACAGGGCGTTGCTGGACCTGCGGACCTTCCGCTCCGGCAACTTCTCCGTGTCCGTCGGGCTGATGGCTGTCAGCATGGCCGCACTGTTCGGCACCATCATTCTGCTCCCTATATATATGCAGCAGGTCCTGGGGCTCGAGCCGCTGCAGATCGGGCTGATGCTGCTGCCGGGCGGGCTGCTGATGGGCCTGCTGGCCCCGGCCGTCGGCCGGCTCTATGACAAGTTCGGCCCGAGGGTGCTGCTGGTGCCGGGGACGGCGGTGGTCAGCGCCGTACTCTGGTTCTTCTCCACGGTCGGCGAGGACACCGCCGCGCTGACGCTGCTGGCCGCGCACATCGTGCTCAGCGTGGGCCTGGCGCTGCTGTTCACGCCGCTGTTTTCCGCTGGTCTCGGGTCGGTGCGGCGGCAGCTGTACTCGCACGGAAGCGCCGTCATCGGCACGGTGCAGCAAGTGGCCGGGGCAGCGGGCACCGCCATGTTCGTCACCGTCATGTCCATGCAGGCGGCCGTTCTTTCCGCCGAAGGTGCGGCAACGACGACGGCGGTGGCAGGCGGAGTGCGGATGGCTTTCCTGGCCGGAGCCCTCATCTCCATCGTGGCCGTGGCGGCGGCGTTCTTCATCCGGAAACCGGTGGAGGAGCCCGCCGGCGAGCCGGCTTCAGTGGAGGGCGCGCCGGTCGCCCGCTGACGACGGGGTTCGGGCGGGATTTGAACGCTTGGCTTTCGCCGCCGCCGCCGGGGCCTGCGCACCCATCCACTTCTTCTCCACAGCAAGCCCGCGGCCTGCGCACCCACCCACTTCTTCTCCACAGCCAGCCCCGTGCGCTTGCTCATCCACATGCCGACCCCTGGTTCTCCTACCCTGCTCGGGGGTTTCATAGGCTGTATTTATGGCGATCGAGGTGCTGGATGAAGCTACGGGCGCAGGGCAGGAAGATTCCGTCCTGCTGGCCCGGATCCGCGCCGAGGTCAGCGAACTGAATAATCGCCTTCGGAACGACGGGCTGACACGCAGTACCAAGTCGGTGGCCCGGACGGCGGCAGAGGTTGAAGAGCTGGCCAACATTGTTGGTCAAACCCAGTTGATTCTGGCGAGCATCATCAAAGAGCAAAACATCGCCGCCGTTGGGGAAACAGACAAGCCTTATGACCCCGAGGCACCGAATCATCGTATGCGCGGCGCCTACAAATCGAACGAAGACTATCTGCGGGCGAAGTTGGGCATTGCCCGGCAGGAGGCTGCACGACGCTTCCAACTCGCGGAAGCCACCGAAGTCCGACCAGCGCCCCCGGGTAAGCCTGTTGTGTCGCCCAGGCTGCCGGTGCTCGCCCGTGCAATGGATGATGGAATGGTCTCCGGTCAGGCCGCAACTCTGATCCGAAGGGCTGTCGATGGGCTGCGTCGCACCGCGGAGCCGGAGCAGCTCCGCAAGATGGAAGAGGCACTGGTTCAGCATGCCTCCGATTACGACACCGACTCGCTCAGGCTGCTGATCCGGCATTGGGAAGGCGGCCTCAACCCAGCCGGTGCCGATCTCGGGCCAGCCGAGCTCAAAGCACGCCAGGGCCTGTTCTATCGCGGGCGGCGCAATGGCCTGCATTGCTACGAAATCAACGCCACCGACGAACAGAATGAAGTTCTTGCAACCGTCTACAACACCGCCACCAACCCTCGTTTGAGGGAAGGGACGGCCACGGCCGGGGCAGTAGGATTTGACGCGGTTGAAGATGCGGCCTCCCGCTTGAACGGCGCTTCCGACAACGACGACGAGGTCTTAACCCCGGACACGGATGCTCGAGACAGCGGAGCGGATGCTTTAGTTGATGCGACGGTAGAGGACGGGCGTACCCGGCAACAGAAGCAGCTCGACGGCCTCATTGGTGCCTGCAAAATCGCTCTTACCACGGATCTTCTACCAGCCGCCGGCGGTCGACGGCCGCAGCTCCTGGTCACCATCGACTACAAGGACTTGGCCTCCGAAGTCGGACGTCCGGGAACCAGCATCTTCTCCGGGCCGCTGAGCGCCAAGGCAATCCGACGGATAGCTTGCGATGCCGACATAATCCCGGTGATCCTCTCCGGCACGGGTGCGGTTCTGGACGTCGGCCGGTCCCAGCGGTTGTTTCCGAAGTACATGCGGCTGGCCATCATCGCCAGGGATGGAGGTTGCGCCTTCCCCGGCTGTACTGCGCCCTCTCCCTGGACCGAAGTGCATCACATCCAGTGGTTTGAAAAGGGCGGTCCCACCTCTGTCGACAATGGCGTCTTGGTCTGCGGGCACCACGACCATCTGCTGCATCAGGGAGATTGGCGGGTCACAGTGAGCAAGGGCGTACCTTGGTTCCTACCGCCGCTCAGCGTCGACCCGGCTCAAAGGCCGCTCCGCAACCACGTGTGGTTGAAAGACGCGCCGCTGCCCGAACGTCTGCCGGAGCCGGCCGAAGTAGGTTTAGAACCCTGTCGTTCCAGCAGCCCTCCCCCGGACGGAGGCCCATTAGACCTTGACGCGACGGTCCGCAGGACGCCGTTCGGCCACTTAGGTCCGCCGAAGGCCCCGATGCAGTCGGAACTCGATATCGGGGTGGACAGCGCCGCGGGAGCCACCGCGCCGCCCGGCAGAAGTTCCAGTCCATTTGACGGTTGGCCGGCCCAGCCTGAAACGCCGCCGTTCTGAAAGCGGCGTTGCCGCCGGTCCCCCGGCTGCCTTGGCGCCCCACAGGCTTTCCCATTCCGCGCAAGAGCGGTTTGGGAGTGGTCAGTTGGTTGCCTAACTACCCAGCGCCGTTGTTGTCGCAGGCTTGCTGCATGGAGGCCAGGGCGTCGGCCGGAATTTGGTCGCCGGACTCGGCGATCTGCGACATCGGCCCCGTGATCTCGGCGGGAACACCGGCTGCGTCGGCGGCAGAAACCAGACCAGCGAGCATCTCCTGTTCCTTTTCACCGATGCTGCCGTCCTGAATCGGGGCACACACCTGCTTGACTGCTTCCCCGACCGCTGCGTTGGCCAAGTTGGACGCGGCTTGACCTACGGCCTCGGAAGCGGAATTGGCGGCTTGGTCGACGGCGTCGGAGGCGGCCTGTTCAACCTGAGCGCAGCCGCTGGCAAGCAGGGCGACGAGTGGCAGCATGAGCAAGGCGGAGTATCGGCGAATCACCCTGCAACATTACTATGCCGCGGTAGCGTTCCCGATAGCTCGGCGGCGGCGCCGGGCCGTGCCTGGCGGTCCGCCGTGAACTGCCGGCGGCGCCGGGCCGTGCGTAGCGGTCCGCCGTGAACTCGCCGGCGGCGCCGGGCCGTGCGTAGCGGTCCGCCGTGAACTCGCCGGCCGCGACGGGCCGTCCCTGTGGTTCTTCATGCATTCTTCCGGTGGGTACTGCGTAGGGCCTAGCGCGGATTTCACCGGCAGAAGCCCTACGCGATGGGGCAATCCCAGCGCCCGGAAGATGGCCGATCCGGGCCGGCCAGAAATAGACAAGAACGCAGCAGTTCGGCCGATCTATGGCTACGCCTGGCGGTCATACGGTAGCCAGGCCGCACTCCCGGGCCTTCCGCCCGTCAAAGGTAGTCAGCCGGCGGGGCCGTGGCTACGCTGGCAGAGAGGCACAACCTCACGGAGGAATCCAGATGGGCTTTGACCAGTACCACGAACCCGCCGCAGAGCTCTCCGCCGAGACGCGGACCTTTGCGCGTATGTGCGCCAACCTGACAGAGGAGGCCGAGGCGATCGGCTGGTATGAACAACGGATGTCGCTGGAGAAGGACCCGGAATCGGTCGCGATCATGGAGGATTCCCTGGCGGAGGAGTTCAAACATTTCAGTATGGACCTGGAGTTTCTCCTGCGCAGGAAGCCTAAATGGCGCCAGATTGCCCGGGGCACCCTCTTTCAGGACGGCGACATTGTGGCCAACGGCGGGGCGGCCGAGGCAGCAACGGCTGCCAGCACGGACGAAATTGCAGCCCCTGCACCCGGGCCGGTGGGCCGCTCTCCGTCAGGTGCGGCACGGCGTACGAATCCTCGCCGGTGGCGGGCCGGTTCTGATTCGTCCCTGGGAATCGGCAGCCTGAAAGAGGACTTCTCATGACCATGGATCACCTGCTGCGTCAGCACGCCCCCATCTCCGACGGTGGTTGGGCGCTGCTAGACCGGGAGGCCAAGGAGCGGCTCACCGTTGCCCTCGGGGCCCGCAAAATGGTGGATTTCGCTGGTCCATTCGGCTGGGAGTACTCGGCGACAAACCTTGGCCGCACCGAAAGCATCACGGGTCCGGCACTTGCCGACGGCGTGGCGACGCGACGGCGCGGGGTGCTGCCCCTCGTGGAGATGCGCGCACCGTTCAAGGTTTCCCGGCTGGAACTGCTTGACCATGACCGGGGTGCGGCCGATGTGGACCTCACGGACCTGGCCGAGGCGGCGATGCAAATTGCCATTGCGGAGAACGCGGCCGTATTCCATGGCTGGCGACAGGTGGGCATTGAGGGGGTCACGAGCGCCACCCCGCATTCGCCGGTGCCCCGCGTGACTGACTTCAATGACTACCCCAAGCGTGTTGCCAAGGCCGTCTCGGCGCTGCTCCAGGCCGGCATTGGAGGTCCGTTCGGCCTGGCACTCGGCCCCGGACACTACACCGCCGTGGTGGAGGCGACCGAGCGCGGCGGGTATCTGCTGTCCGAGCACCTGCGCAAGTTGCTGGGCGGTCCGATTGTCTGGGCGCCGGGAGTCCGCGGGGCCATCGTGATGAGCCTGCGCGGCGGCGATTTCCTGTTCGAATCGGGCCAGGACCTCTCGGTGGGCTACGACCGGCATGATGAAGAGTTCGTCTACCTGTACATCGAGCAGTCCTTCAGTTTCCGGGTGGCCACGCCGGAAGCCGGTATCCATCTCACCGGCAGCGACGGCTAAGACGGCGGAATCGGAGGGCCGGGCTCGCGGCGGCCTAACCAGGTGACCAGACCGCCGGGCGGGCGTCAACGGGGAGCCAGCGCGGCGTCGAGCAGCCACCGAATCAGGCACAGGTGGGGCCGGGCGACGGCCGGGCGCCGTCACCGTCACCGTCACCGTCACCGTCGCCGTCACCGTCAAGGACGCCGGCCATTGGCCGCCACCTGACTCCGTGCCTAGATTGGGATGGACGACACCGAAAGGAACCTTATGTCACGCATTGCCATTTTCGGAGGCCACGGCAAGGTCGCGCTGCACCTGTCCCGCATCCTCACCGAGCAGGGCCACGAAGTCAGCTCCATCATCCGCAATCCGGACCACGTCGCCGACGTCCGGGAAACAGGTGCGGTGCCGGTTATCGCCGACGTCGAGAAGACGACCACCGACGACCTGGCACACCAGCTGCGCGGCCACGACGCCGTCGTCTGGTCGGCCGGCGCTGGCGGAGGCAATCCAGCCCGGACCTATGCAGTGGACCGGGACGCGGCCATCCGGTCGATGGACGCAGCCGTGGCGGCCGGGGTGCAGCGCTACATCATGGTGTCTTATCTGGGCGCCGGCAAGAACCACGGCGTGCCGGAGGACAACGCGTTCTTCCCCTACGCCGATGCCAAGGCCGCCGCGGACGACTACTTGAAGTCCACATCACTGGACTGGACAATCCTGGGGCCGAGCTCGTTGACGCTGCAGCCCGCAACCGGGAAGATCCAAGCCGGACCGGGTACTCCCGGCGGTGAAGTGAGCCGCGAAGACGTTGCCATGGTGGCGGCCGAAGTGCTGGCCGTTCCTGCCACGGCGGGCAAGGTGATCGAGTTCATCAACGGCGGCACGCCGATCGGCGAGGCCGTCCGAAGCGTGTGATTTAACCACAGAACCCCGCGCTGGTCCCAGCGCGGGGTTCGGAAGATTGGGGATTTAGCCTTCGCAGTCGCGGCAGTACTTCTCGCCGTTCTTTTCGCGGGCTACTTGGCTGCGGTGACGGACGAGGAAGCAGGAGCCACAGGTGAATTCGTCCTCACGGGGAGGAACAACCTGAACCACCAGTTCTTCACCGGAGAGGTCGGCACCGGGCAGATCGATGCCCTCGGCGGTGTCCGAGTCTTCGACGTCGATCAGCGCGGTCTTCGCACCACCGGAGCGCTGAGCCTGAAGGGCTTCGAGCGACTCATTATTGTTGTCGTCGTCCTTGTTGCGCGGTGCGTCGTAATCGGTTGCCATGCGGGTTTAAAACTCCTGAAGTTCTCGTTGTTTTGACCTATCTGCGAGCGCCCATCATAGCTGCTGTTCCACAGATTTCAACATCGGTCAACAACGTCTCACACACGGCGATAATTCCCGTGCACCGACGCGGTCCCTTCGGGCCCCAAGGCGAATGACATTGCTGTGAGCAGGGCCACTCAAGAAGGCCGAGGGGACCGGGAATCCGTTACAGAACCGCAAGCGGGACGACAGCGGCCGCGGTCGCCACGGCAGCCGCCCAGCACAGCAGGATGACCACCGCGAACCCGGCCAGCCAGAGCGCGGCCGGCACCCCGGTCCGGCGCGCCATGATGAACGCGTCGGAATTGGCGAGCTGGTGCCGGCGCCGGGTGTGCACGCTCAACAGATTCAGCCAGTCCCGCACGGCCCCCACCAGGAGCCCGACGCCGATGGCGAGCGTCAGGTGCCCGAGCCACTCCACCGGCGCGAACCACACCAGCAGCTGAGCACCTACCGCCAACCCCACGGCGATGACGATGCCCTCGAGGTTTCGGATGAACAGCAGCGTGGCCAGCAGCAGCAGCGCGCTGACGGACAGGGCCGCACCGGACCAACCGCTGAAGGCGGCCCACACCAGCGCCGCCCCGACCAGCGCGGGCACCGGGTAGCCCCAGAAACCCGTCCAGACCGCTGATGCCCGGCCCGCCCCGCGGCTGATCATGGCGCCGGACTGGTCGAACCGCAAGTGGATTCCGCGCACCAGCCGCCCCGTGGCCAGCGCCGCGAAGGCATGTCCAAGTTCATGGACCGCCGTGACGAACAACCCGAAATACCGCCAGCTTGCTCGGGGCACCGACAACAGCAGCGCCGCGACCAGGATGACCGCCAGCTCCAGCACTCCGGCTTGGAGTGATTCACCGCGCATGAAGCCGGCGGTGATTTTGGTCCACCATTCGGCGGCGAATTGCTGCAGCATGTTCCTCGTTTCATCCGTGACTACGCGATATAACTAGACCACACTGCCCGCTGCCCACCACCGGAAAGCCCCATGGACAAGCTGGATTTCAAGAAGGACCAAAAGGAGCTGTACGCCCCGGGCAAGGATTTCCAGCTGGTTACCGTACCGCCCATGCAGTACCTGCAGGCGGACGGCCACGGCGATCCGAACACGGCGGACGGGTACGTGCAGGCGGTCGAGGCCCTATACGCAGTGTCCTACACGCTGAAGTTCACCAGCAAGAAGGAACTCGGGCGCGACTATGTCGTCGGTCCGCTGGAAGGCCTCTGGTGGGCGGAGGACATGACCGCCTTCACCCGGCGGGCCAAGGACGAGTGGTCGTGGACGATGATGATCCGCCAGCCTGATTGGCTGGAGCCGGAACACATCGAAGACGCGATGCGGCAGGCGGCCACCACGAAGGGCCTTCCCGCGGTGAGATTGCTCCGGCACGGATGGCTGGACGAGGGACTAAGCGCCCAGGTCATGCACGTGGGTGCGTACGACGACGAAGGACCGGTCCTGGCCCGCCTGAGGGATGAATTCCTACCGGCCAACGAGCTGGAACCGAACGGGCACCACCACGAAATTTATCTCGGCGACCCGCGCAAGACCGAACCGGCCAAGCTCAGGACAATCCTGCGCCAACCGGTCCGCCGCGCCTGAGCGTTCGGCAGCGGCGGCATGCTCCGGGGGCTCGGGACGGCCAGCCCGTGCTGTCCGGCCAGCTGGGGCTGCTGCCCGCCTCGCACCGACAGACACAGGACCGAAAGTTGACACTTCAACATAATTGCTGTCAATATTTGATTGAAGCGTCAAGTTATTGATGCTTATCGCTCGTTCCAGACGGCCGATCCTCTGACCATTGAAACGGTGAAAACATCATGACTAACTCCGCTTTGACCACCACTGCACGCACAGTTCTGCGCGTTGTCCTGGGCTTCCTCTTCGTGGCCCACGGCTGGCAGAAGTTCAACGAATGGACCATCGCGGGCACCCAGGCCGCCTTCGGCCAGATGGGCGTCCCGGCCGCCGATATCGCCGCACCGATCGTGGCCGGCCTGGAGCTCGCCGGCGGCATCGCCCTGATCCTCGGCCTGCTGACGCGGCTCGTGGCGGCCCTGTTGACGCTGGACATGCTCGGCGCCCTGGTGCTCGTCCACGCTCCCGCCGGCGTCTTCGTGGACGGCGGCGGCTACGAACTGGTGCTGCTGCTCGGCGCCGCAGCGCTGGCGCTGGCACTGGTTGGCCCCGGCCGGATCTCCGTGGACCGCGCCGTCTTCGGCAAGACCAAGCTGGCCCCCCTGGCTTAAGTTCTCAGGCGGCCCGGCCGAACCTCGCCGGGCAACCCCCGGCACGGGCGGACACCCCAGCGGGCCACCGCCGGAACAGGCGGACACCGCAACGGGCAACCCCGGATCAAGCGGACGTCCGAACTAAAACGGGCAGGCGCAGCCGAAAGGCTGCACCTGCCCGTTTTGCTGTCTCCGGCCGCAGCCGTTGGCGCATAACCAGCGCAATCGGTGGTGGCGCAGAACCGGCGCGACCGGTGGCGCAGTTCCGCCGCAGACGCTGGGGCAGGATAGGAGGCGAGCAGCGGGCGGCGGGTTCGTTGTCGGAACACGTCCGGCCGCGTGGCCCCTGTGCACGGCGACCCGCGCCGGGCATGCAGCGGCCTATAACGTCAGGCGGCCATCAGCAGCGGCGGCGACCCGCCTTGAACGCCCGCGCCCAGTTGGCGGCCCGCGTCCGCCGGGGCGTGCGGCGTC
The DNA here is from genome assembly GCF_059092585.1 of Arthrobacter sp. Y3221160. Taxonomy (NCBI): domain Bacteria; kingdom Bacillati; phylum Actinomycetota; class Actinomycetes; order Micrococcales; family Micrococcaceae; genus Arthrobacter; species Arthrobacter sp. Y3221160. The sequence goes on from NZ_JBNHHU010000002.1 coordinate 654,083, forward strand.
AGGTCCCGGTCGGCCAAGCCCACAGAAAGCAGGTCGGCAGCATCTGCACATTCCTGCCGCGCGCGGCCAGCGGGCCGGGAGGCCGATGGCATGGACTGAAGATGCAGCACGGCCCTTCCTTCGACCGCCGCCATTTCACGGTGAACTGCTGCCAGGAAGGCGGCCAGTCCCGACCCCAGCGACGCACAGACTGCCGCGAGGATCTCCGAGGAGGCCTCCTTACGGCCGCGTTCGATCTCCGAGAGGTACTGGAGTGACACGCCGGCCCGGCTGGCCACGCCGTCGAGGGTGCGCCGCTGGCGACGACGCTCCCTGCGCAGCACCGCGCCATAGACGTCGCGGAGCAAAGGTGGAGGCGCTGAACCTGGACCGCGATGAAGCTTCTGAAGTTCGAGCACGGCGGAACTCCCTTCTGGCTGCTTCCATCGTAGGAAGCGGCGCCGTCGGCGTCAGCAGGGTCTGCTCAGGGCAGAAAGCGTCCCCGTCTGCGCCGGGTCCAACCGCGCGCCCGCCAGGAACCGGCCACGCAGGCCCCGGGGTGCCTTTGCCAACTAAGCGGCGCGTCCGGCAATTTCAGTCGATCAGCCGCGCGGACCCTTGTAGGGTGGCGGCATGGCACCTCTACGACCTATCGGTTATTGGCTGAAGCTCGTTGACCGGCTGCTCGACGAGCAGTTCATCGAGACCATGGAGGAACACGGCATCACCCGCCGGCAGTGGCAGATGATGAACCTGCTCGCGGACAAGCCGTCCACCGCCGACGAGCTCGCGGAAGCCCTGGGGCCTTTCATTCCGGAGGAAGAGGGCGAAGGGCCCCAGGAACCGGTCGAAGAACTTGTGGAAAGCGGCTGGGTCAGCGCCAAGAACGGCCACTATGCGCTGACCGACACCGGTCGGGCCAGCCTCGCCTCCCTCGGTGAGGTGGTCGACCGCACGCGCGCCCGCATGGCGGACGGCATCAGCGAGGAAGAGTACACGGCCACCCTCGACGTGCTGGAGCGGATTGCCCGCAACCTGGGCTGGGAGGGCTAGGCACGACGGCGGCCCATCGCCGTCGTCGTCTCAGCGGAAGTTGGACTCTCCCAGGTAGGGTTCCAGGATCGATCGCTGGCGCTCATTCAGGCGCAGCAGCCGCCCTGTATCCGTGTGGAAGAACGCGAGCGTGGTTTCGGCCAGCACGCACTGCTCGGCGGTTACCGGGTCCATGATTAGGTAGGCGATGGTCAGGCTGGCGCCCTTGATCGCACTGATCCAGACCTCCACGTGGGCCGGGATGTTGCGGTAACTGAGCGGCCGGACGTACTTCACCCGGTGCTCCGCCACCAAAGCCTGGGTGGATTCGGGCAGGTCGGAGAAGACCGGCAAATCCACCTCGAGCCCGGGACCGCCGGTGCCGGCCGGAGGCCCGAACGCGTGGATGCGTGCCTCCTCCAGGATGCGCAGGATTTCCACGTTGTTAATGTGCCCGTAGGCATCCATGTCTCCCCAACGCATCGGCACGTTGCAGGTGAGGCGCTGGGCGGAAGGTGTCTGAGTCATCGCCCGATTCACTTTACCGGCCGTTCACGCTGGGGAAACCGTTTGGCATTCCGCATGGTGAACCCTATAGTGGGAGGGCGCCACAGGGTGTGACGCGCAACACAGGTCTCGTGATGAACACATACAAAACAGAAGATACAGCCAGCAGCACTGTGCTATTCGACGTTTGGGTGGACGTCGAACTGCATGTAGATACCGAGTTGGGACTGATCCAGTTCTGCCTCGAGGGGGAACGCGTTCTGGGGTGGTCCGACGATATTGACGCCATCGCTGCGGCTGCCGCGGATTCCCGCGGCACCGCCCAGTGGTGCGAAAAATACTCCAAACTCCTGGTGCCGAGTTCACGCAAGGGGGCGGGCAACCGCTTCTTCACCGTGGCCCGCATGGACCAGGACAACGACGACGACCGGGACCGGCCGGCGGCCTGACGTCTGGCATGTGACGTAAGCCGTCGCCGCGCCACCCGCGGACTTGGTTACCATGAAGCCGTGCCTACTTCTTCGCCCTCGCCCAGCCCGGAACGCGGCAAACTCGCCGACAAACTGCTCCGCGGCGGCACCGAGCCCGACCCGCGGTTCACGCTGGCCAACGAGCGTACCTTCCTGGCGTGGATCCGCACCTCGCTGGCACTCCTGGCCGGCGGCATCGCGGTGGAGGTCTTCACCGGCGGCGTCTTCGTCCCGGAAATCCGCAAGACCATCGCCATCATCCTCCTGGTCCTGGCCATGGCGATCGGCGGCGGCTCGTTCTTCCGCTGGCTCAACGTCGAGCGGGCCATGCGCCACAAGACTCCCCTGCCGCTGCCACTGATAGCCCCGATCCTGGCGGTAGGCGGCGGTGTGGTGGCGGCCTTGCTGGTGGTCTTCGTCGTCCTGCGGCCGTCCTGATGCGACGCGCCCGCGCCGTGCCGGAGCCGGAACACCACGACGCCGGCCTGCAGCCCGAACGCACGTCCCTGGCCTGGAGCCGGACCACTCTGGCCATGATCGTGGCGACAGCCATGTTCCTGCGCTGGATGCCGGAATACGGCTGGTTCACCGGGACGCTGGTCGCCGTGGCGCTGTGCACGGCGTTCGGCATCTACATCACGCAGAAACTCCGGTACCGCCGGGCGGTCTCCGGCGTGGCCGACGAGAGGATCCACGCCGACGCCGCCGCTGCCGCCTGGGTTGCCGGCAGCGTGGTGGTGCTCGGCGCGCTCGGGATCTACGCCGTCCTGGCCCTGAACTGAACAACGACGACGGCGCCCCCGTGCTCGCGCGGCGTGATGCCGGGCGCGCGGGCGACTGACGGAAGCCCGGGGTGGTGCACCGCCGCCGCCCATCTCGGCCGGGTGCGCTCAGGCTATGGCGTCGCGGTAGACCCAGCGGCCGTCCTCGCGCACAAAGGTGCTCTTCTCCTGCTGCGTGCGGTCCCGGCCGCCCTCGCGGTAGCCGGCGCGGAACTCCACGGTGCCCACGCGGTCGGTTACGCCGCCGCGGACGGTCTTGAGGATTTCCAGCCCGGTCCAGTGCAGCGCGGGGTCCAGTTCGAGCCGCGCGGGCCGCGTTTCGGAATGCCACGTGCGCAGCAGATAGGCGGCATCCCCGACGACGAACGCCGTGTAGCGCGACCGCATCAGCGCTTCCGCCGTTGGCGCCTCAGCCTCGCCGCGGTGGAACGGCCCACAGCACTCGCCGTAGGCCCGGCCGCTCGGGCACGGACACGGCGTCGTCGTCGTAAGGGTTGGGGTTCTTGTGTTTCCCATGGTCAGTGGGACAACTGCAGGGCAGCCGCGTAAATGTCCGGCAGGTTGTCATTCCGGCCGGCCTCGCGCCGGGCCACCCACACCTCGAACGCGACCCGGACCACTGCCGCACAGGTCTCGAACGCCAGCCTGATCTGCAGGTCGCTCACCCCGTCGCGGCCGAAACGGTCCATCAGGGCCTCCACCAGCCCGGTTGTCCGGGTGGCATTGTGCTTGAGCATGGCCGCCTTAAGCAGGGGCTCCTTGCGGATGAGCTGGTTGACGAGCAACATGCGGCGGGCTGCCGGGGCGTCGTTGTCCGCGTACCCCTGCATGACCTCTTGGTAGACGCGCTCAAGCTCTTCGCGCGGGTTGCCGGCCGGATCGATGGTGAGCAGCCCGGCCTCGAGCGCGGCGTCGAAATCCTGGTGTGCCGGCAGCGCGGCTTCTTCCTTGCTGGTGAAGTACCGGAAGAACGTGCGCTGGGAAATCCCGGCGGCGTGGGCAATGCCGTCCACGGTGGTGGCATCCACGCCGTGTTCCTGAAACAGATGCAGCGCGGCCTCGCTGATTTCCGTCCGGGTCTGGCGCCGCCGTCGCTCCCTTAATCCGGGTGCAGCGACAGGGAGCTCAGCCGTGGTCGGGCCGGGCACATCGGTTCTGGAAGCGCCGCTGGTCGGCGTTTTCTGTGGCATAGCAGCTTCCAAGATACCCCATATTTGAGTATTCGCTGCCAATGTGGCAGTATCTGCCATAATGGCATGAAAGGGCATCAATGAACATTAAAGTTGGCGACACCCTCGTCTATCCCCCGCACGGCGCTGTCACCGTGACCGATCTCCGGACCCGGCCGTTCAAGGACTGCCAGACCAAGTTCGTTCAGTTCCGCGCGCATCACGACGGCCTGCTGATCGAACTGCCGCTGGGCAACGCGGAAACGGTCGGCGTACGCAAGGCCATCAGCAAAAAAGGCGTCAAGGAAGTCTTTGCGATCCTGAAGGCGAAGGTGCCGGAGGATCAGGAAAACTGGTCGCGCCGGTTCAAGGCCAACCAGGAAAAGATTAACAGCGGTGACATCTACCGGGTCAGCGAAGTGGTCCGCGACCTCTCGCTGCGGGCCATCGAACGCGGCTCCTCGGCCGGTGAAAAGCACCAGCTCGAACAGGCCATGCGGATCCTGTCCTCGGAGCTTGCGCTGGCCGAAAAGACTGACAACGAAACGGCACGGGCCATGATCGAAGCCGTTTTCGGCCCGCTGGAGGCCACCGTTTAACAGGCCGCGCCGCAGGAATGACGTCCGGGCACTGCCGCTTGACGGCGCCCCGCTCCACCACGAGCGGGGCGCCGTCGGCGTTAGAGGATTCCCAGCCGCGGCCGCCGTCGTCGTTATAGCGTTCCCAGCGGTGGCCGCCGTCGTCGTCGTTAGAGGATTCCCAGCTGCTGAAGCTGGTTCGCCAGGCCTTTCCCGTCGGAGGCGTAGATCCACGGGATGCTGCGCGCGGGTCCGACCGGGCCGTCCTGGGAACGGCCGCCGGCCAGCACCGCTTCGCTGACCGACAGCTGGCGGATGGCGATGGCCGCCACGTGGTCGGGGTAACGCAGCGCAAAGCCGGCGTAAATGGCTTCGTCGTGCTGGCCGTCGTCGCCGATCAGCAGCCACTTGATCTTCGGGAATTCTTCGGCCAGCCGCCGCAGCTGGTCCACCTTGTGCATCTGACCGCTGCGGAACCAGCGGTCTTTCGTCGGCCCCCAGTCGGTGAGCAGCAGCGCACCGTCCGGGTACATGTTCCGGGACAGGAACCGCGTCAACGTCTGCGCAACGTTCCAGGCACCGGTGGATAGGTACAACACGGGGCTGCCCGGATGCTCGCGCGTGACCCGTTCGAGCATCACGGCCATGCCCGGCGTCGCGTTGCGCGCATGTTCATCCAAGACGAACGTGTTCCAGGCCGCGAGCATCGGGCGGGGCAGCGCGGTGACCATGACCGTGTCATCGACGTCGGACACCACCCCGAACCGGGTGTCCGGCGGCACCACGTAGACCGCGGCTTCCACCGGTTCAGAGTCCTCGCAGCGCAGCGTGACGGTGTGCCAGCCCGGAGCCAGGCTCACCGAAACCTTGGCGTCCACCACTCCGCCGCGGTCGGCCACCACTTGGTGCTCGATGCCGTCGGCGTGGATCGTCACCCGGGCGTTGGCCACCGGCGGGCTGATGAAATTCCGCCAGCCGCGGATGCCGTCGGCCACCAGCTTGGAGGGCATGCGGCCGTTGTCGAAGGCCCCGGGCCGCGCCATCACGACCCGGGCCAGCACGCGGATCCAGCCGTCGGTGCCGTAGCCGGTAAACGGCATGACGGTGGCCACGTCGCCGCGCTGCCGTGCCCGCCGTTCCCGGACCGCCTGCCAGCGGTCTTCAAGGCGCATGCCGATGTGGGCTGCCTTCTCATGGAGATCGTCGCCGTTGCCGGTAAGGGATGCCATGGTCCAAGTCTGTCATGCACACGCTAACCGGCTCGAACCTGCGGCAACGCGCGCCGCCGCGCGCCAATCACGGACCCTCCCGACGGCATAAAAAGCCCGCGGATCCTCCCGGCGGTGCCGGGCGCTCCGCGGGTCTTGCCCGCGTCGGAGCGAACCTGAAGACTGGCCACATGACGTTTGCATCGCGGCACATCAGCATCGCCATCAACCGACCCGTTGGAGAGGTCTACGAGTTCGCCGCCAAACCCGAGAACATGCCGCAGTGGGCCGCCGGACTCAGCTCCTCCATCGGAGTGGTCGACGACGCCTGGGTCGCCGAGACCGACAGTGGACCGGTGCGGGTCACGTTTACCGAGCGCAATGACTTCGGCGTGCTGGACCACTACGTGACCTTGCCGTCGGGCGAAGCTGTCTACAACCCGCTGCGTGTGCTCGGCAACGGCGACGGGACAGAGGTGGTGTTCACCCTCTACCACCGTGACGGCATGGACGAGGCGGCGTTCGAAGCCGATGCCGCCGCCGTGGACCGGGACCTGCACACGCTTAAGAGGCTGCTCGAGGCCTAAACCGGCCCCCTGTTCCGGACCACCAGGGCAGCCGCGCCGACAGGACCGGCCCGCCCACCGCCGTCGTCATTTTTCCGTGCCGCCGCGGCCAGGCAGACGTAAACTGAAAGCGCTGGTTCTGACGTCAGATGCGCCCCTACCAACAGCCGAGTTGTTACTCGACGAAGTTTCGAACTCATTGTCTGGGAGGAGAAATGACTACCGCATCACCGCATGCGCATCACGCACACGTCTCGCGCGGAAATGTGCGAAATGCCGCGATGACTTCGGGAATTGTTCTCTTGGTGATCGGTGTGCTGGGCTTCATCCCCGGCATCACCATGGAGTACGGAGAAATGGCTTTCGCCAGCGGCTCCGGCGCCATGCTGATCAACGCGTTCCAAGTGTCCATGCTGCTCAACATCGTCTACCTGGTGGTAGGCGTGGTGGGCTACATCATGAGCCGCACCACCAGCGGTGCCCGGGACTTCCTCATGGGAGCCGGCATCCTGTACCTGGCGATGTGGCTGTACGGCCTGATCGTCGGCCCCGGCGAATCAGCGGCCAACTTCCTGTCCACCAATGCAGCCACCACCTGGCTCAACTTCGTCCTGGGCGCCGTGATGCTGGCCCTGGCCATCGCCTACATGGTGCGCCACCGGGACGAGGCGCGCGAGGCACGCTGACCGAAGCCGTCCCGCCGGTTTCGGCGGACGGTTCGCTGCGGACCCCAGTCGACATGACTGGGGTTCGCTGGCTTCCGGGGCCGTCGGATACTGGCTCCGTGACACTCATGATCCTGTGCGGCGTGCTGGTGGCCGCCGGGCTGGCCGCGGTGGCCTTTCGGGGCGGGGAGCGGTTCCAGCCTCCGCCGGGCCGTGACGAGGACCTGCGTCGGGACGACGGCACGCTCGTGTTCGACAGCGGCACCCACGGGAACGACGACGGTGCGCTCCTCCTCGACGGCAGCGGTCACGGGAACGATGGAGCCCTCGTGCACTACGGCACAGTCGTGGACGACGACGGTGCGCTCGTAACGGACGGCGGCACCCCCGGGAACGACGACGGTGCACTCGTACTCGACGGCGGCACCCCCGGAGACCGCGACCGTGCGCTCGTACTCGACGGCGGCACCCCCGGAGACCGCGACCGTGCGCTCGTACTCGACGGCGGCACCCCCGGGAACGACGACGGAGCGCTTCTGCGCCGCGGCCGCGCCCTGCCGAGCGGCGGCGGTGCACTCCTGGCGCACGTTGCGCGCAGGGTGCTGTGGTGGGCGACAGTGCTGCTGGTCGCCGGCGGGGTGGCCGGGCTGTGCATGGCGGGCGCCGGCGGCCGGTTGATCATGCGCCTGTTGGCGGTGACGTCGCCGGAGGACGACGGAAGGCTGACCGATAACAACCAGACCATCGGAGAGATCAGCCTGGAAGGGACCGGGAGCTTCGTCCTTTTCGGCGTGGCCATCGGCTGCGGGACGGCACTCCTCTACGGCTTGGTGCGGTGGTGGCTGCCGGCCGGCCGGGCCGGCGGAGCGGCCTTCGGGCTGTTGCTGTTATTAGTACTCGCTACCGTGCTTGGGCCGTTGCAGCCGGACAGCCGGGACTTTGAGGTGGTGGGCCCTGGCTGGCTCTCGATCGCGGCCTTCTCCGCGCTGGCCATTGCCCACGGCATGCTCGTCGCGGTGGCCACGGCTTGGCTGTCCCGTCGCCTCCCGCTGCTGCGGACGGCCAAGGACCTGCAATGGTACCTTCCGCTGCTGCTCCTACTGGTCCCGCTGGGCGGCGCCAGCGTGGTGGTCGCGGCCTGGATTGTCGCCGCCGTCGTGGTGGGCTGGGCACTTGCGGCCCTCAGAGTGAAGCTCTTCGCAGACTGGCGCGCCGGGCGGCCTGCTGGCCCGGGACGGCGGGAAGGACTGCTGCAGCGGAGGGTCCTGCTGGGCGGACGCATCGCTTTGGTGGTGCTGGCTGCGGCCTGCACGCCCGGTTTCATCATCTCCATGGCCACCATCCTTGCGGCCGAGCGCGGGTAGTCCACCTACTGCTTCGGTGGGTTCAGCCGACTTAGCGGTGCCGCTCCATTTGCTGCGGCGGGTTCAGCCGACTTAGCGGTGCCGCACCGATTTGCTTCGGCGGGTCAGCCGACTTAGCGGTGCCGCACCGATTTGCTTCGGCGGGTCAGCCGACGGAACGGTGCCGCGGCCGCAGAGAACAGCACCGCCCCCGCCGGATGGGGAAACGGCGGGGGCGGTGCTGGCCGGCCCGAAGACCGGCGGCAGGACAGCCCGCCGAACGGAGGCGGCGGGCGTGCCGGGCTTGGGGTCTTAAGCGGCGGCGTTCTGCGGAGTGCGGATGGTGGCGAAGCCTTGTGCCCACAGCACAAGCTGGTCGGTCATCGGGGCCAGCGTTCCGGCATTCTGCTCGGTCGGCTTGAACTCGGAGAAGTTTTCGAAGTCGGTGAACAGCGAGAACATCACCTGGTTGCGGACCACAGCTACCTGCAGCTCGGCCAGCATATTGCGCAGGTGTTCGGCGGCGCGGACGCCTCCCATCGAGCCGTAGGAAACGATGCCGGCAGCCTTGTTGTTGAACTCAACGTTCAGGTAGGACAACGCGTTGGCCAGCGCGGACGAGACCGTGTGGTTGTATTCGTTGGCCACGAAAATGTAGCCGTCAAACTCGCTGATCTTGGCCGACCAGGCCTTGGTGTGGTCGGCCTGGTAGTTCTGGTACGCGGCCGGGTAGGCCTCGTCCAGCAGCGGCAGATTGAAGTCGGCGATGTCGACGACCACAAAGGTGGCGTCCGTCCGAGCGGCCAGTTCGGCGGCGACCCAGTTGGCGACGGAGTCATTGACCCGGCCGGGGCGCGTGCTGCCGGTGATGATGGCGATCTTGGGGAGGCCGGCGGCGGCTTCGCTGCGAGCGGCCTCGGCCGGCTGGGCGACGGGTGCATCCGTGCGGGGTTCCGCAGCGGAGGCCGCAGGGTTGGCGGCAGACCGGCGGGCGCTGGACTTGCTGAAAAGATTCTTAAACCAGGACATTGCAGCCTTCGATAGATTGCTTGAGCTTTCAACTATCCTATCCGGCCGAAGAATGACATGTCAACAAAGGATAAGGCTGGCCCGCTCCAGGGCATGGGTGGGGCGACTGGGATCGCCCTGAATCCGGGCCGGCGCGGCGGGGAGGCGGGCTCTTCCGGGGTTCCGCTGCCAGGGTACGGGCGTGCCCATAGAAGCCGGCTCCCCAAATAGGGAGCGAGACACGCCTCCAGGCAGCCCTCCCCCTCGCCAACATGGCGAGACCGACCCCCACGAGGACACCCTCTCCCCATCAGGGAGCGAGCGAACTGCCGGGCGGGCGGACGTGTTCGAAGATGACCGTGGTATTCGTGCCGGCAACCTCGGGGCGGACGCTGAGGTTGTTCGCGACCAGGTCGCGCAGCGCGTTGGAGTCCGCCACGGCGACATGGATCAGGAAGTCGCGGTCGCCGGTCACAAAGAAAATCCCCTCCACCGCGGGCAGGCCTGACAGGAAGTCCTTGAACTGGGTCAGGTTCGACCGCGCGTGCGCCTGCAAGCGGATGGAGATCAGCGCCTGCAGGCCGCGCCCCACGGCCGCAGGGTCCACGTCGGCATGGAAACCGCGGATCACGCCGCGTTCGCGCAGGGAGCGGATCCGGCTCAAGCACGTCGAGGGGGCGATGCCGGCCGCCGCCGCGATCGCGTTGTTGGGGGTTCGAGCGTCGGCTTGGAGCATCTCGACGATCAACCGGTCGATGCGGTCCAGCCCCGACCCCGCGGGAGCCCCGAACGGGCGTCGAAGATCATTCGATTCGACCATGTGATCACCACCACTTTCTGAACTTACTGCCTGCGTGCCTCACTCTTACAGAATCTTCTCCTAACGGCTTGAGAAACGGGTAAACATTCTTCAGGATGGGTCCGAGAGAAGAGTCGACCCGAGGAGCACACGATGTACTCTCGCGCACACGCCCCGAGCACCGCCGTCGTCGTGGGTGCAGGCATGGTTGGCTTGGCCACCGCCTGGCATCTGCAGGAACGCGGCGTGGAAGTCACCGTTCTGGACCGATCAGGCGTCGCCGCCGGCGCCTCGTGGGGCAATGCCGGCTGGCTCACGCCCGGCATGGCCATGCCGTTGTCGGATCGGACCGTCTGGACCTACGGGCCCAAGGCGCTGGTTGACCCGACGGCGCCGCTGCACATTCCCGCCCGCCTGGACCCGCAGCTGTGGAAGTTCCTGGCCCGCTTCGCGCTGCACGGCACGCAGAAGGCCTGGGACCGGACCATGGCCGCGCTGACGCCGATCGACAAGATGGCGCTGGAGAGCTTCGATGAGCTGACCGATAACGGCGTCGAATCGTGGACGCGCAAGGGACCCTTCATCGTCGGTTTCGAGGCGGAGAAGGAAAGCCGCCACTTTGTCCACGAGCTGGCCAACGTGGAGAAGGCCGGCCAGTCCGTCCCGCTGAGCCGCCTGGACAACCCCCAGGTCAAGGTGCCGCAGCTGTCCGCCGGTGTCTCGACGGTGTTCGAACTGGAAGGCCAGCGGTTCCTTGAGCCCGGCCCGTTCGTCGAGGCCCTTGCCGCATCCGTGGTGGCACGCGGCGGAAAGATCATTTCCGGCGCCGAAGTGCGCTCGCTGCGCCACGGCCACACCGGGATCTCCGTGGAGACCTACGCGCATGAGCCGTTCCACGCCGACGTCGTGGTCCTGGCCACCGGCGCCTGGCTGCCCGATCTCGCCAAGCCGCTGGGTGTTCGCACCATGGTGCAGGCCGGGCGCGGATACTCGTTCAGCGTGGCCACCGACCAGCCGGCCGAGTTCCCCATCTACTTCCCGGCGCGCCGCGTGGCCTGCACCCCCTACGAGGGACGGCTGCGCATCGCCGGAACCATGGAGTTCCGCGGCCCGGACGAACCGCTGCAGACCGGGCGGATCGACGCGATCCTGGCCGCCGTGCGGCCGTTGTTCACCAACATGGACCTGGAGAACCTCGAGGATCTCTGGGTCGGCCCGCGCCCGGTCACGCCCGACGGGCTGCCGCTGATCGGCGCCACCCGCTCCCCCGGCGTGTACGTTGCCGGCGGGCACGGGATGTGGGGCATCGTGCTGGGCCCGGCGACCGGCAAGCTGCTGGCCGAACAGATTGTCACCGGCCGGGTGCCCGACGAGATCCGGCCGTTCGACCCGCTGCGCTGACGGCACCTGAAGACCCACTGACAGCTCGTTGGGGTGGGACTAATATGGGCGGCACTTGGGGCACTATGCGCTCCACGGGAAGGTGACTGTCATGGAATCGCTCACGGTGCCCGGGCTGGACGCGCGGACCATGGAAGGACTCCGGATCCTGGCCGATACCCACCATCGCTCACCCGAAGCTGAGGCCCGGGCGATCCTGGTGCAGGCAGTACGCGGGCTGGGCGAGGCGGACGAACTCCTGGCTTCGATCATCGGCGACGACGATTCACGCCACGACGGCGAACGCCGGACCGGCCGGCAGTAGGCGGGCCCGTCGCCGCGCGGCGCCCGACCGCGCAGGCAGTCGACGCGCAGGCAGTCGACGCGCCGGCGCCGTCGAGCGCTCAAAACCGCGCCACCGCCGCCGAGCGTTCAAAACCGGGCGCCCGCCGTCGTCGTTGTTAAACAAGCGCTGCCCCGCACCGAAACGGTGCGGGGCAGCGGAGCATGCGGGAAATCAGCCGCCGAAGAGCGGCGAGACGGAGTTCCACAACTGGTAGACACCGAGGACCACGAACAGCAGGGCACAGATGCCCAGCGCGATGTTCGTGTGCAGGCGGTTGGCCCATTCCTTCGGGATCCGCTTGCCGTTGAGCAGGCCCAGCAGCGTCAGTGCCAGGAACGGCATGAACAAGGACCCCAGGGCGCCGTACAGCAGGATCAGCGCGATCGGCTTGCCCAGCATGAACAGCAGCATGGGCGGGAACGTCAGCCAGAGGACGTAGAACTTGAAGTACTTGCCGCCCACGCGCGTGTCCGGGTGGCCGGACTCCTTCTTGCGCATGTTGCCCCAGAAGTCGGCGAACATCAGGGACACGCCGTTCCAGACGCCGATGATGGAGGAGAAGGAGGCGGCCCAGAAACCGACGAGGAAGCCGGTGCCGACCACGTCTCCGTACTCATCCTTGAGTACCTCGTACAGGTCCAGCAGTCCTTCGTCGCCGGCGCTCAGTGAAACACCCGCGGTGCGGACCACTTCGGCGCCGACAATCAACATGGCGATGACGAAGATGCCGGTCATGACGTAGGCCACGGAGTTGTCGATGCGCATGACGCGCATCCACTTGGGTGTGTGCCAGCCCTTTTCGCGCAGCCAGTAGCCGTAGGCCGCCAGCGTGATGGTGCCGCCCACGCCGCCCGCGAGCGCCAGGGTGTAGAACACCGCGCCCTCTTCCTGCGGGATCATGGGCACCAGGCCGCCGATCATCTCCGGGATGTTGGGCACGGCGATGATGGCCAGCCCGACGACGGTGACGAACATCAGCCCGACGAAGAAGGCGGTGATCTTCTCGAAGGTGGCGTACTTGCCGAACCAGACCATGACAAATCCGGCCAGGCCCATCAGGATCGCCCAGGCCCACAGCGGCAGCACCGGGAACATCGCGGCCAGCGGCAGCGCTGCCGATGACATTGCCGTGGCACCGTAGACGAAGCCCCAGATCATGATGTACGGACCGAAGTACCAGGTGGTCCAGCGGCCCAGCGAGCGCCAGCCCTCGAAGATCGTCTTGCCCGTTGCAAGGGTAAAGCGTCCGGCACCTTCAACCAGGATGATCTTCAGGATGACGCCGACGATCACCGCCCAGAACAGCCCGTAGCCGTACCGGGAGCCCGCCACCAGCGTGGCCACCATGTCCGCGGCGCCGACGCCTGTGGCGGCGACAACGAGACCGGGACCGACGATCTTCCACTTGGCGGGAGCGCCGCCGTCGTTATCCACCCGTGCAGCGGCATCGAGCGTGCCCGGGGCATTGTTCTCAGTGGCCATGAGCCATGTATTCCTTACCGTGATGGAGCTTGTCCGCAGAAAGAGGGGGCAAGAGTGCCGCCCGTCACCGGACCCCGTCTAGTTTCTCACGCGTTCTGAACGCCCGGTCGGTAAATAGCCGAGGGGGCCACTCGCGGAACCGTTCGGCGCAACACAGGCACTCTTCGGCGGGAAAGTGGCGTGCGATTGTGGTCGTTGGCATACTCGCTGCGGTTGATCACGGGGGTCGGGGGGCGTCGGACGAGGTCGGTCCTCTGGGTGCGGCGCTGGGGGTGCGGGCCGCGGTGTGCTTGGGGTGCGGCGCTCGGCGCGGTTTGCTCGGGGTGCCGTGCTGGGGGTGCGGGCCGCAGGGTGCTCGAGGTGTGGTGCTCCCGCCCATGGCCGCTGCAGGCCTAGCGCTGGGCCGGCGCCCAGGGGTCGCAGGCTTCGACCGCAAGCCGCCGATAGGCCTCGGCGTTGCCGGACACCACGGTCAGGCAGTGCCTGGAGGCGGTCGCGGCGATCAGCGACTCGACGGCCGGCACGTCCTGAATGGCCAGCGGCGCCCAGGCCTCGGCCACCTGCTGGTCAACCGGCAGGATAAAGGCCGAGAACCGCGCGGTCAGCTCGACCAGCCACGCGTCGGCCTGCCCGGTCAGCGCGGAGTCCTGGGTGCTCAGCGCGCGCAACTCACCCAGGGTTAAGGCGGAGATGTAGACCCGGGAGCGGCGGCGCCCCCGCAGGAAGTCGACGACGGCGGGGTCCGGGCTTTCGCGCCTGAGCTCGACCACGACGTCGGTGTCCAGCAGCAGCCCGCGGGCCCGCCGCGGGTTGGAAGCTGCGGCCGACGCCTGCGCGGCTGCGGGAGTCTGAGGTGTGGGCGCGGCCGGCGCCTGCGCGGTGGCGTGGGCCTTCGGTCCGGGTCCGGTCTGCGCGGCTGCGTGGGCCTCCGCTGTCGGCACGGTCCGCGTGGTCATTGCGCCGCGGCGATGTCGCGCTGCTGCCCGCGGGGCTGCCGGGCGGCATCCAGCAGGAAGTCTACGAAGGCCTCGCGCGCTGCGGAAACCTGTTCATAGTCGGCCAGGCTCAAGACCTGCAGTTGCGGGGAGTGAGGGATGTCCATGGCAGCCGGCGCCGGGCGCCGCGTCCTTTCGCGTGCTCTTGCCCGCATCGGTAGCCGAGGCTGATGCGGGCCGCTTCGTCATCCGAACCACCCAACGAGCGTGGGGTTGGTATGTGGCCAAGTCGGAGCTTGGCGGCCACAGTTCTTGAAGCTGTTGGCAGTATAGCCAGAGCGGCCGCCAGACCGCCGGAGACCGCGGTCACATCGCGTAACAGGAATCCCGGGGCCGGGCGCCCATGCCCCATTCGCGAAAATGTCGGTGCCGGACGGTAGACCTGTAACTGCCGGCAGGCACCGGCTGGCGGCGGGATATCGTTGGGGGGACCCGCCGCCGGCCGGGTTGGCACCTGCGCACCTGATTGAAGGAGGCACCGTGTTTCTGCTCGACTCCGAAGTCGACGGGGCTGACCGCGACCTGGTCTACACAGCCAGCGACCTCGTCGTCGCCGCCCAGTGCGAGTACCAGCTGCTGCGCAAGCTGGACGAGAAGCTGGGGCGCTCCGCTGTGGCGGATTTCGGCCGCGACGAGATGCTCGAGCGAACGGCGGAGTTGGGCGATCTGCACGAGCACCGGGTCTTGCAGCACTTCCGCGACACCTTTGGCGCCGGCGTGGTGGAGATTGCCGAGACCCGCAGCTACACGCGGCAGGATTTGCAGGCCAAGCACGACGAGTCGATCGCCGCGCTGCGCTCCGGCGCAGACGTGGTGTTCCAGGCGTCCTTCTTCGACGGCCGGTTCCACGGACGGTCCGATTTCCTGGTCAAAACCCACAACGACGGCGGAGCTGCCGCCTACGCGGTCTATGACACCAAGCTGGCCCGACACGCCAAGGTCACCGCGCTGCTGCAGCTGGCCGCGTACGGGGACCAGCTCCTACAAGCCGGCATCGCCGCGGCTCCCACCGTGACGCTGGTGCTGGGCGACCGGCGGCACAGCAACCACAGCCTCACCGACCTGCTGCCGGTTTTTCGCGAACGCCGCACCAGGTTCCTCAACCTCGTTACCGCACACCGCGAACAGCCGGACCCGGTTCGTTGGGGGAACGAAAGGGTCACCGCCTGCGGACGCTGCAACTACTGCTCCGAACAGGTTGAGCTGCACCGGGACCTGCTGCTGGTCGCGAACATGAGCACGCTGCGCCGGCGCAAGCTGCGAGCGGCCGGGATCTTCACCATCGACCAATTGGCCGCCCTGGAACTTCCACCCGGTGAACCGACAGACGGCGCGCTGGCCCGGCTCCGCGACCAGGCACGAATGCAGACCGGCTCCGCCACGCCGGACGGCCGGGTGACCTACCGCAAGGACGGCACGGAACACGAGGTTTCGTACCGCGTGCTGGAGCAGCACACACTGTCCCGCCTGCCTGCGCCCAACCCCGGCGACATCTACTTCGACTTCGAGGGCGACCCGCTGTGGCAGGACGAGGACGGCGAGTGGGGGCTGGAGTACCTTTTCGGCGTGGTGGAAAATCCGCCGGCTGCCGGCACGGCCCCGCCGTTTAAGCCCTTCTGGGCGCACAGCCGCGCCGGCGAACGGCAGGCGCTGGCGGACTTCCTGGAATATGTCGCCGATCGGCGGCGCCGGTATCCGGGAATGCACATTTACCACTACGCCAACTACGAGAAGGCCGCATTACGCCGGCTGTCGCTGCAGCATCTGGTGGGTGAGGAAACCGTGGACGGTTTGCTGCGCGAGGGCATCCTGGTGGACCTCTACGACACGGTCCGGCACAGCCTGCGGATCTCGGAAAACTCCTACAGCATCAAGAAGCTCGAGCCCTTGTACATGGGAGACAACCTGCGGTCCGGCGACGTCAAGGACGCCGGAGCCTCCGTGGTCGCATACGCCCGCTACTGTGCGGCCAGGGACGCCGGCAACGATGCCGAGGCAGACACGGTCCTGAAAAGCATTGCCGACTACAACGAGTACGACTGCCTCTCCACGCTGGAACTGCGCAATTGGCTCCTGCGGTTGGCGGCCGAGCGCGGAGTCGTGCCGGGGCGCACGGCCACCCCCGCGGCGGCAGCTGCCTCTGCCGCGAGTGGGACGTTGGCCGCCAACGACGAGCCGCTGCCGCCGGAGGAGCGGCGGCTTCACGACTACGTCGCGGCTGCCGCCGACAGGGCCGCCCGCCGAAGCGAGACGCTGTCCGCCGATGAACAAGCCGTCGCCATGGTCGCGGCCTCGGTCGGCTACCACCGGCGGGAAGCGAAGCAATACTGGTGGGCGCATTTCGACCGGCTCGACGCCCCGCTGGAGGACTGGGCGGATACCCGCGACGTCTTCACCGTGGATTCCGCGCGCGTGGTTTCCGGATGGGAGAAGCCGACGTCGCGCAGTAACCCGGTCCGCGTGCTGCGGCTCACAGGCAGGCTGGCGCCCGGATCCACCATCAAGGAAGGCAGCCTGCTCTGCCGGCTCTACGACCAGCCCTTCCCGGAGTTCCTCTGCGACCAGAACGACGGCGTCAATCACCGCGCGTTTTGTTTCGGCGCGGAAGTGCTGGAACTGGGTGCGGACGGCGAGAAGGACACGCTCCTGGTGAAGGAGCGACTGCCCCGCGGCGCCGACGAGTACAGCGAGCCGCCGGTGGCGCTCACGCCCGACCAGCCGCTGCCCACCACCTCCATCCGGCAGGCCCTCGCAGACCTCGCCGCTGCGGTTGCCGGCACACTGCCCCGCTTCCCGGCCGAACCGGCGCTGGACCTGCTGCGTCGTTGCCCGCCGCGGCTGGCAACGCTGGCGCGGCTGCCCGAGGTCCAGGACCACCCGGACGGCTACGTGGACGCCATCACCGCCGCCGTCGCCGACCTGGACGATTCCTACCTGGCGGTCCAGGGACCGCCAGGCACCGGCAAGACCTACGTCGGTTCGCACGCCGTCGCCCGGTTGGTGGCCCGGGGCTGGAAGGTGGGTGTCGTCGGCCAGTCGCATGCCGTGGTCGACAACATGTTGCGCGCCGCCATCGAGAAGGCCGGCGTGCCGCCGGAAGTCGTTGCCAAAAAACCCAACGGCGACCACGACCTGCCGTGGCCCAACCGGAGTATGGACGATGTGGCCCGGTTGCTCGCCTCCCCCGGGGGCTCGTTGATTGGCGGCACGGCGTGGACCATGACGGGGTCTGCTGTCCCGCCGAAGTCGCTGGATCTGCTGGTCATCGACGAAGCCGGCCAGTTCTCGCTGGCCAACACGCTGGCCGTCTCCCGGGCCGCCAGGCGCCTGCTGCTGCTGGGTGATCCGCAGCAGCTGCCGCAGGTGACCCAGGGAACGCATCCGGAACCGGTCGACGAGTCGGCACTCGGGTGGCTCTCTGACGGCCATGCCACGCTGCCGCCGGAGCTGGGCTATTTCCTCGCCCTGAGCTGGCGCATGCACCCGGACCTGTGCCGGGCCGTCTCCGTCCTGGCCTACGAGGGGCGGCTCAAGTCGGCGCCGGCCGCCGGGCTGCGGCGGCTGGAAGGAGCGCCGCCCGGGGTGGAATGCGTGTACGTGAACCACCACGACGCGACGTCGTCGCCCGAAGAGGCCACCGAGGTACTGGCCCAGGTCCGCCGGCATCTGGGCCTGCCCTGGCGCGCGGACGGCACGGCCCGGCCGCGCCCCCTGGCCGGAACGGACATCCTCGTGGTGGCACCCTACAACGCGCAGGTCCAACTGATCCGTTCCGTGCTGGACGGCGCCGGGCTGGCGGAGGTCCGGGTGGGCACGGTGGACAAGTTCCAGGGCCAGGAAGCGCCGGTTGTGATCGTTTCCACCGCGGTGTCCGCCGCGTCCGAGGCGCCGCGCGGAATGGAATTCGTGCTTAACCGGAACCGGAACAACGTGGCTGTCTCGCGCGGGCAGTGGCGGGCGGTTATCGTGCGTTCCGGCGCCCTCACGGACTACCTGCCGGCACGGCCCGCCGGACTGGAGGAGCTGGGGGCGTTCGCGGGGCTCTGCGACTGCACGAACTGACCTCACCGCGCCCGCTCTCTGGAGGTGGAATGTCGTCTTCGGGGGTCAAACCGCCCGACAGGCTGCGGATGCGGGGCTACGTCAGTGGCGAAATTCGCTACGGTGCCAGCCTCGGTCATGTTTGAATGAGGATTGGCAGCTTGGCGGGCCAACCACCCGTTGTGCCGGCTGGAAGTGTGCACTGAGTAGTTTCCGCACAGTAATTCCGACGAGAGGAAGAACATGAGCAAGTACGAACTGCCCCAGCTCGACTACGATTACGCGGCCCTGGAGCCGCACATCTCGGCGAGGATCATGGAGCTGCACCACTCCAAGCACCACGCCACCTACGTGGCCGGCGCGAACACCGCGCTGGAGCAGCTGGCCGACGCCCGCTCAAAGGGCGAATTCGGCAACGTGCCGAAGCTGTCCAAGGACCTGGCCTTCCACCTCGGCGGCCACACCAACCACTCGATCTTCTGGAAGAACCTCTCCCCGGAAGGCGGCGACAAGCCCACCGGCGAACTGGCCTCCGCCATCGATGAGTACTTCGGTTCCTTCGACGCGTTCCGCGGCCACTTCGGCGCCGCAGCGCTGAGCCTGCAGGGCTCGGGCTGGGCCGTGCTGGCCTACGAACCCCTGGGCGGCAACCTGGTCATCGAGCAGCTCTACGACCAGCAGGGCAACATCCCGGTAGGCACCATTCCGCTGCTGATGCTGGACATGTGGGAGCACGCCTTCTACCTCGACTACGTCAACGTCAAGGCCGACTACGTCAAGGCGTTCTGGAATATCGTCAACTGGGCCGACGTCGCAGCCCGCTTCGACTCCGCCCGCACTGGCGCTTCCGCGCTGATCACCCCGGCCAAGTAACACTGGCCAACCGTGCTCGGGCACGGAGATGACCCAGGCACCGCCGCTGGGCCGGACAACCGGCCCAACGGCGGTGCCTCGTCGTTAAAGATGTGTGTCGATGACTTCCTTTGGCCGCCCCGACAGCAGGCTCGTCCTGCGCACGGCGCCGGGCACCAAGCCGACCGAATCGACGGTCAACGACCAGGACTTGTTCGAGGCCGACGGCCAGCAGCGATGACCAACCGGAACGTTTTTAGCCGCGGCAAAGGCCCGGTCGGGGTGGTGACGCTGCGCGGGTGCGCATCGCTGGACCACGCCCGACCGGGCCTTCGTCTTGCTCAGCGGTAGACGCTCATTCAGTGGCCGACGCTGGCGAGGATCTCCTCGAAGCTTTTGGATTCGACGCCGCCACGGCCGCGCTCGGTCACCGGAGCGCCCTCCACCAGGTCGACCAGTTCGGCGGCCGCCCGGTCCGAGCGCTCGGACAGTCCGCCGGTTCCCGCCTCACCGGCACCCCAGTCCTCCGGTGCGGCAAAGACCGTGGTTTGTACCGTGCGGGCACGGAGGTAGCTGAACAGCGGACGGACGGCGTAGTCCAGGGCCAGCGAGTGGCGGGCGCTGCCACCGGTGGCGCCCATCAGCACCGGTTTGCCGGCGAGCGCGCGCGGCTCGACCACATCGAAGAAGGACTTGAACAGCCCGCTGTAGGAGGCGCTAAAGACCGGGGTCACCACGATCAGCGCATCGGCTGCCACGGTTGCCTTGAGCACTTCGTCCAGCTTCGGCGCGGCGTAGCCGGTCACCATGTTGTTGGCGATATCGACGGCGTAGTCACGCAGCTCCACCAGTCGGACCTCGGCCTCGACGCCCTTCAGGCGGAACTGGTCCACGGCAGAGGCAGCCAATTGGTCAGCCAGCATCCGGCTCGAGGACGGAACGCCGAGTCCGGCGGAAATAACAACGATCTTGCGCTCTGACACTGAGACCCTCCTGGTTTGTTCATGCAATCGCATCTAGATGGGTCAACCAAGGCATCGTGAAGATTATTCCGGGGCGAGCCGACGGCGGAGGGCGGGGCGCCACGATTCGGCGGCGGGCGTCGGCCCGCAAGAAGCACACGAGCCGCCTTCAACGGGCCACAAGAGGTGTTGGACTGCAGGGGCGGGCTGCCTCAACCCTAGCCAGCCCCCATCCAAGAGGGCTACCGTGGCACCCACCATCCATGACTTTCGGATCAGAGGAATCCCCATGAGCAGCAATCGAGCAGTGGCTTACAAGGAACCCGGCAAGGTCGAAGTGATCGACATCGACTATCCAAGTTTCACGCTCAAGGATGGTCCGGGGGTCCACCCAGACAACGTGGGCCGGCAGGTATCGCACGGAGTCATCCTGCGCACCGTTGCCACCAACATCTGCGGCTCCGACCAGCACATGGTCCGGGGCCGTACTACTGCCCCGAAGAACCTGGTCCTGGGCCATGAAATCACCGGCGAGGTCGTCGACGTCGGCTCCGACGTGGAGTTCATCAAGGTCGGCGACATCGTGTCCGTCCCCTTCAACATCGCGTGCGGACGCTGCCGGAACTGCAAGGAGCGGAAGACCGGCATCTGCCTGAACGTGAATCCCGAGCGCCCGGGCAGCGCCTACGGCTACGTGGACATGGGAGGCTGGGTGGGCGGCCAGGCCGAGTACGTGCTGGTCCCCTACGCCGACTGGAACCTGCTGAAGTTCCCGGACAAGGACCAGGCGCTCGAGAAGATCATGGACCTGACCATGCTCTCCGATATCTTCCCCACCGGCTTCCACGGCGCCGTCACCGCCGGCGTGGGGGTTGGATCCACCGTGTACATTGCCGGCGCCGGCCCCGTGGGGCTGGCCGCTGCGGCCAGTGCCCAGTTGCTCGGCGCCGCCGTCGTGATTGTCGGGGACATGAACGAGGGCCGCCTCGCCCAGGCGCGCAGCTTCGGCTGCGAGACCGTGGACGTCTCCCAGGGCCATCCCAGGGACCAGATCGAACAGCTTTTGGGCGTCCCCGAGGTGGATTGCGGCGTGGACGCGGTGGGTTTCGAGGCCCGCGGGCACGGCAAGGACGCCCAAGAGGCGCCGGCCACCGTGCTGAACTCGCTGATGGAGGTTACTGCGGCCGGCGGGGCGCTGGGCATCCCGGGGCTGTACGTCACCGGCGACCCGGGCGGAATCGACGAGGCCGCGCAGAAAGGCTCGCTCTCGCTCTCGCTGGGCACGGGCTGGGCCAAGTCGCTCTCCTTCACCACGGGGCAGTGCCCGGTGATGAAGTACCACCGCGGCCTGATGATGGCCATCCTGCACGACAGGGTGCAGATAGCGAAGGCCGTGAACGCCACGGCCATCCCCTTGGAGGACGCGCCGAAGGGCTATGCGGAGTTCGACGCCGGTGCCGCCACAAAGTACGTGCTCAACCCCAACGGTTACATCAGCTAGGCCCCGCGACGGGGCCTTGAACCTAGGAGCAAACATGGACACCGTCACCTTGGAAGACGCCCGCCGGGTTATTGCTGCCGCCGAGGCCAAAGCCGCCGACATCGGCCAGCCGATGAACATCGCCGTCGCCGATGCGGGCGGGAACCTGGTCTCGCACGTGCGGATGGACGGGGCGTGGCTGGGCAGCATCGACATCTCGATCAACAAGGCCTTCACCTCGCGGGCGTTCGACATCCAGACCAAGGACCTGGGCGACAACTCGCAGCCGGGCAATCAGTTCTACGGCATCCATGCCAGCAACCACGGCCGCATCATGATTTTCGCCGGCGGGATCCCGCTCTCCCGCGACGGCCAGGTGGTCGGTTCGATCGGCGTCAGCGGCGGCTCCGGAGAGCAGGACCAGTCGGTGGCGGAGGCTGGAGCGGCGGCACTCTAGTTTTGGCTCCGGAGCCGGTCAACACCTGATTATCGGCACCGGGCCGCGGACCCGAGTCCGGGTCAGCGCCTGATCGTCGGGACCGGGCCGCCGGCCGGGATTCGGCGTCTGCTCGCCGGGTTTGGCCTGCTGCGCCAGCCGAACTGACCGGTACGCGGCTACATCCGGATGCCTGCCCCTGCTTGTTGCGTTCATCACGGCAGGCCTTCACCGCGTCCGCAGTCTGCGCCGCCACGATTCACTGCGCACTTCCCCGAGAGCAGCACTGCGAAGGCTTGGTGCGCGCCGGGCCGCCAATGCTAACTGGAGGCTGCCCGGCGGAGGCGTTACTCCCGGGCGGGGGTCCGATAACGGCCGGGGAACGGCGTGTAACCTCCGAACACTCCCGGCGCGGGGCCCGGATAACGGCCCGGGAACGGCGTGTAACCTCCGAACACTCCCCGGCGTTGTAACTTCCGCTCACTCCCCGGCGCGGGGGCTCCACTAACGGCCCGGGAACGGCGTGCAACCTCCGATTACTCCCCGGCGCGGGGCTCCGCTAACGGCCAAGCAGCGCCGCGAATCCCAGGCGGATGCACACTCCGCCCAATTAAAGGAATCACCTCAGACCGAGGAACTTCTGGTGACAAGGAACACGGATAACGAATTTGTAACGCCGCGTGTCGCTCCGGTAATTTTGAATTTGTTCCTATCTATCTAGGTAGGCATCCGGTCCGCCCGTCTAACCCTGCCAGCGGACCGCAAGAATCGAGCTTTTCATCGAAGGCAGGGGCGGAGGAACCACTTACGGTGCTTGGGGGCACCTCGGGGTGAAGTCCTCACCGGCACAGTCGCACTCTGAAATCCGACTGCCGGCAGGACCGAGTGAACTCTCGCTCGAATCCGACAGCTAACTTCGCAGGCGCAAGAGAGGAAACCCTGTGAACAACCCTGTGCGCGGTCGTCGCCGTTCCGACACCCCCACGAATGCCCTGTCCAAGATTTCGCGTTCCGCCCTGGCTAAGATCTCCCGTTCCAGCGAAGGCTCCCCTGCCCGCCGCGAAGGGGAAGCATCCCCGGCGGCCTACTCCCTCGCCCGCAAGACCGGCTTGGCTGCCGTTGCCGCCGGCATCCTGGCCGCGGCAGTGGTCCCGGTGGCCCAAGCCGGCGGCACTACCGACGTAGGTTCTGACCGCGCCTCCGAGCAAAGCCCCGTGCAGATTCAGGCGGCCCAGGAGGCCGAAATCCGCTTTGACCGGGCCAAGGTAGCCAGCAAGGCTACGTCGGAGGAAGCCCAGGTTGCCGCCGAGGCCGCCGAAAAGAAGAAGGCCGACGAAAAGGCGGCGGCCGCCAAGAAGGCTGCAGCCGAGAAGAAGGCGAAGGCCGAAGCTGCGGCCAAGAAGGCTGCAGCGGAGAAGAAGGCAAAGGCCGCGGCCGCAGCCAAGAAGGCCGCCGCAGCCAAGGCGAAGACCGTCGGCTTTGCCACCGGCAAGCTGGCCGCTCCGATCCCGAACATGAACCAGACCTCCGGCTTCGGCTACCGCCAGAACCCGATCACCGGTGCTGCCGGCGAGCTGCACACCGGCATTGACTACGCCATGGCCTGCGGCACCCCTGTCCACGCGGCCGACGGCGGCAAGGTCGTCGAGGCCGGCTGGCAGGTTGGCGGCGGCGGCAACCGCATCGTGGTTCAGCACGGCAGCGGCCTGAAGACCACCTACAACCACCTGCAGTCGATCGGCGTTTCGCTGGGCCAGAAGGTGGCCAAGGGCCAGGCCATCGGCCAGCTGGGCACCACCGGCAACTCCACCGGCTGCCACCTGCACTTCGAGGTTGTCAAGGACGGTCAACTGGTGGATCCGGCCGGCTGGCTCTAACCCACCCTTGACGACGGCGGAGCTTCCGCCACCGACAACGGCGATGCCCACCCGGCATCGCCGTCGTCGTTAAGGGCCGGTCAGGCGAAGGGCCTCGACGCCCGGTCCAGGGCGGCAACTTCGTCGGCGGTCAGCTCCACGTCCGCGGCGGCCATCAGCTCCGGCAGCTGTTCGGGCGTCCGGGCGCTGGCCAGCGGAGCGGTAATGCCGGGCTTGGTCAGCAGCCAGGCGAGCGCGGTTGTCGTGAGGGAGATGCCGCGCGACTGGGCGACGGTCTCCAACGCGTCGACGACCGCGAAGCCCTCCATCGTGAGGTAATCACGGAGCATGCCGCCGCGCGGGCTGCTGTCGGCGTCATCCGTCGAGTGGTACTTGCCGGACAGGAAACCGGCGGCCAGCGAGTAGTACGGGAACACCGAGAGGTTGTGTTCGCGGGCCAACGGAGCATAGCCCTGTTCGTAGTCTTTGCGGGCCACCAGGTTGTAGTGCGGCTGCAGCGCGACCGGCAGCGCAAAACCGTTCTGCAGGGCGATGTCCATCCACTCGGCGATCCGCTCGGGAGACAGGTTGGACAAGCCGATCTGGCGGACCTTGCCCTCCCTCACCAGGGCGTCGAACGCGGCGGCCGCCTCAATCAACGGGGTGCCCTCGTCGTCGTAATGGGCGTAGTACAGGTCGATGTATTCGGTGCCCAGCCGCTGCAGTGAAGCCTCGGCGGCAGCAGCCACGTTCACCGCCGACAGTCCCTGGAGTTCCGGATGACCGCCCACCTTCGTAGCGATGACAACCGATTCGCGGTTTTTCCGTTCGGCCATCCAGCGGCCGATGATCTCCTCGGATTCGCCCCCGCGGTTACCCGGAACCCACGCGGAGTAGCTGTCCGCGGTGTCAATGAAGTTGCCGCCGGCCTCGGTGAAGGCATCCAGCACCTGCTGTGAACCGGACTCGTCCGAGGTCCAGCCGAAGGTGTTGCCGCCCAGAGCGAGCGGGAAGATCTTGATGTCCGAAGTGCCGATCAAGCGCATCGAAGGTCCTTTCAAAGGTAAGGCGCGGCCTTCGCATGCCGCTTACGTTTAACCTAGCAGCGGCGGACGCGTTCCCCGGACGCGGTAACGGCGCCGCCGGGCGGCCGGCGGCCCGCCGGGCAGTACCGTGCTCCCCTAGACTTTAGCTATGGCCGACTCGCTGACCCCGCAGCAGCGCAGCGCCAACATGGCCAAAATCCGCGGCAAGAACACCAAACCCGAGCTGTTGGTCCGGAAACTGCTGCATGCCAAGGGATACCGCTACCGCCTGCATGGCAGCGCAGGCGGCGGGAAGCTGCCGGGCAAACCGGATCTGGTTTTCGCCGGACGGCGGAAAGTGATCTTCGTCAACGGCTGCTTTTGGCATGCCCATGACTGCAGGGTCGGCCGGCATGCGCCGAAGTCCAACGCCGGCTTCTGGGAAGCCAAACGGACGCGTACGGCTGCCCGCGACGAAGCCCAACGGTCGGCGCTGCAGGCGGCCGGCTGGCAGGTCCTCACCGTCTGGGAGTGCGAGTTCAAGAGAACCGGCGATCTGGCCGCGCTCGAGGACAAGCTGGTCGCTTTCCTCGCCTGAGCCGGATTACCGGCCCAACAGCCCCTCCGCCCGCGGGGAAAATCCCGGGGTGGAGGGGCTGTTGGCCAGGGGAACGCGGCAATGGGTGGACCCCCGTCGGGGTTGGGTCAGAGGTGCGTGGGGGCGAACATCTTCAGCAGTGTCTCGACGACGACGACGTTCGGTCCCTCGGCGGCAAAGCTCTCCCGGAGTGCGGGGCCGACATCCTCCGGCGCTACCCGGCGTGCCGGCACACCAAAGGCCTGTGCCAGCGCCACGAAGTCCGGCCGCGCCAGTTCCGTTGCCGTCGCCCGTCCGAACGCGCCTTCCATGTATTCGCGCAGGATGCCGTAGCCGCCGTCGTCCACAATCAGCCAGGTGACCGGAAGGTCATGCTGTCGGACGGTTGCCAGCTCGCTGATCGAATACATGGCCGAGCCGTCGCCGGAGACGGCCAGCACGCGCGCGGGCTTTCCCTGGCTGGCCAGGCCGACGCTGCCGCCGATGGCGCCGGGAAAACCGTAGCCCAGGCCGCCGGCGCCCTGCGCCGAGTGGAATTCACCGTCGCGCGAGTCCCAGCAGCTCCAGGCCCAGTACGCGGAGATGGTCATGTCCCAGAAGGTTTGCATGTCGTCCGGCACGGCCTCGCGGATGTCCGCCATGAAGGTCCGCTCCTTGGCCAGGTCCTGGCTGTTTAGGCGGGCCTGGACCTTGGTCAGGGTGTCTTTGACCAGCTGCTCGGGCGTTTGGCCGTGCCAGTCGGGTCCGTTAACCGGATCGCCGGACAGCGCAGCGTCCAGCGCCTGCAGTGCCTGGCCGGCGTCGGCGCGAATGCCCAGGGCCGGGCCGTTGGACTCCAGGACGCGGGGCTCGGCGTCGATCTGGATGATCCGGCCCCGCGGTTCCATGGTGAAATAGTTGCTCGTCACTTCACCGAGCGACGAGCCCACGACCAACAGGACGTCCGCATCTTCGAGGAGGTCGGTGACGTACCGGTCCTCGACCCAGGACTGCAGCGAGAGCTCGTGGTTCCACGGGAACGCGCCGTTGCCGCCCGGCGAACAGACCACCGGGGCACGCAGCTTTTCCGCGATGGAGCGCAGCCACGGTTCTGCCTTGCCCCGGCGGGCGCCGCCGCCGGCGATGATCGCCGGCCGCTTGGCCTCGGAGAGCCAGTGCACGGCTTCCTTGACCAGCTCGGTCCGCGGCGGGTTGTCGAACGCCTCGGCCAGCGCGTCCTCCACCGGCGGCACCATGATCGGGTCCAGCAGGACGTTCTGCGGCACCTCCACCCAGACCGGTCCCTGCGGCGACGAGATCGCCTCTGTCCACGCATCCTGAATGGCCGACGGGATGCCGGACGCGTGCTGGATCAACCGCTGGCTCTTGGTGACGTTGGCCGCCGATGCCTTCTGGTCATCGAGCTGGTGCAGCATGCCCTTGCGGCGCGCGCCCAGGCCTTCCAGTGGAATCTGGCTGGCAATGACCACCATCGGCACGCCGGTGGCATAGGCCTCCTGCAGACCGGCCAACGAGGTCAGGGCGCCGGGGCCGGTGGAGAGGAACAGCACGCCGACCTCTCCGGTGGCACGTGAGAACCCGTCCGCCGCGAAGGCGGAGTTGTTCTCCACCCGGGATGAGACGAAGCGCAACGGCGAACGGGACAACGCGTCGAACAATCCCAGGGCATGCTGCCCCGGGATCCCGAACACCGTCGTCGCGCCCAAGGCACTGAGGGTTTCGACGACGAGGTCCCCGCCGTTGCGGACGGTGGGTTCGGCCGGGGCCGTGGAGTCGGCTTTCCCTGCTGCTGTCATTCGAAGGACTCCTGATCCGATCCCTTGGCGCTGCCGACGGTGGCGCCCGCGCGCTTCAGCGCCTGGGCGCTGTAGCCGTTGCCGGACCCGCCTGCCGCGGCGTCGGCCATCAGCGAGACAAGTTCGTACGCCACGTGGCTGCCGGCAACCCCTGTCATCTCCGCGTGATCATAGGCGGGGGCCACTTCCACCACGTCGGCGCCGACGAGGTTCATGCCGCGGAACCCGCGGATGATTTCCAGCAGCTCGCGGCTGGTGATGCCGCCGGCCTCCGGGGTGCCGGTGCCGGGTGCGTGGGCCGGATCCAGCACGTCGATGTCGACCGAAATGTAGAGCGGGGTGTCGCCGATCCGGTCGCGCAGCTTGGCCACCACGTCGCGGACGCCTTCGTAGTAGACGTCCGAACTGGTGACGATGCCGAAACCGAAACGATGGTCGTCGTCGAGGTCCTTCTTGCCGTAGAGGGGGCCGCGGGTGCCCACGTGGCAAATGGCCTCGGTGTCCAGGATGCCTTCCTCCACAGCCCGGCGGAACGGAGTGCCATGCGTGTACTCGGCACCGAAGTAGGTGTCCCAAGTATCGAGGTGCGCGTCGAAATGCAGCATGGCGACCGGACCGCCGGCCCGCTCGGCGGCCGCGCGGAGCAGCGGCAGGGCGATGGTGTGGTCACCGCCGAGAGTGACCAGCTTGGTGCCGGCGGCGGTCAGGTCGAGGGCGTTCTGCTGAATGGTCTCGATGGCTTCGTTGATGTTGAACGGGTTCACGGCCATGTCGCCGGCGTCGGCCACCTGGACCTCTTCGAACGGGCTCAGGTCCCACGCGGGATTGTACGGCCGCAGCAGCCGCGAAGCCTCGCGGACGTGGTTGGCGCCGAAGCGGGCGCCGGGGCGGTAGGACACGCCGGAATCGAAGGGTACGCCGACGACGGCGATGTCCGCCTGCTGCACCTGGTCCAGGCGGGGCAGCCGGGCGAAGGTGGCGGCTCCGGCGTACCGCGGGATGCGGGACGAATCGATCGGGCCAAGATGGCCGTTGGCTTCCACACGTAGCTCTTCCATGGTTCTCCTCTGAGGGGTGCGGGCGGCGGGCTGGGGGTCGGTCATTCGGAGCCGCGGATGGCTGCGTGCCGTGCTGGAACGACCGACTGACGGTTGCCTCATGTGCAACATCTGTTGCCTGTGATGTTATTTGTGGTGGGGGTAACAGTCAAGACCGCGACACGGGCACTAGCGCGCGGCCGCCGGGACCAACGTCCAGGTGACGATGGCCTCTTCGTCGGTCTCGTTGATCCACGTGTGCGGCTCCCGCCCGGAGAAGGAGATGGTGTCGCCGGCGTCGAGTTCGTAGCGCTCGGAGGTAAAGACCAGCGTGATGCTTCCGGCGATCACGTGCAGGACATCCACGTCGCAGTCCACGGAGTAGAGGTCAGCCTCCCCCCGGCCCCGCGGTTCGATCACGGCACGGATGATCTGCAACCGGCGCTCGTGCCGGGCGGTCAGCAGCTCCTCCTTGATGCCTTCGCCGCCCAGATTGATCCGCGGCCCTTCCCCCGCGCGCGAGACGTGCGTTTCCGGCATGGAGAAGAGGTCCCCGATGGAGATGGACAGCACCTGGCACAGGGTGACCAGCGATGCCACCGACGGCGAGGTCAGGTCACGCTCCACCCGGCTGAGGAATCCCTTGGTCAGCCCCGTCGAATCCGCAACCTGTTCGATGGTCATGCGCTGACCCTGGCGTGCGGCGCGGATCCGCGAACCTATGGCCACCGGGTCATTGCTGGGCTCGACTGGCAGTGCCTTCACTAATCATCCTTCTCGGTGCAGAGTTGACGGAGGTGGCATGCAGGGGTGGCCGAACCACCCCTGCGGAACCAGCGGCAGCGTGGCCGAGTTGACCTGTGCCGCGTGCCACATTTAGCTTAACACTCAACACTTGTTGCCCCACAGGCAATTTTCGGCATGTGTTCCGCGCTATTCTCCCCTGGAGTCTCCCTTGGACAATCAAATCGTCAACGTCGTGATCGTGGTGGCCTATCTGGCCGCCATGCTGCTCTTCGGATGGTGGGGCAAAAGCCGCACTAAGAACACCAGCGACTATCTGGTGGCCGGCCGCCGTCTCGGCCCCGTCCTCTACACCGGCACGATGGCCGCCGTCGTTCTGGGCGGAGCCTCCACCGTCGGCGGGGTGGGCCTGGGCTACAAGTGGGGCATCTCCGGGATGTGGCTGGTCGTCGCGATCGGCTCGGGCGTGCTGTTGCTGAGCCTGCTCTTCGCCCCAACCCTGCAGAAGTTGAAGATCTACACCGTGGCACAAATGCTCACGCTGCGGTACGGCGTGCATGCCACCAAGGTGTCGGGCATCGTCATGCTGGCGTACACGCTCATGCTCTGCGCCACGTCCACCGGGGCGTACGCCACCATCATGGTGGTGCTCTTCGGCTGGGAGCGCTGGCTGTCCATCGCCGTCGGCGGCGCAATTGTGCTGATTTACTCCACGGTCGGCGGCATGTGGTCCATCACGCTGGCCGACATGGCACAGTTCATCATCAAGACCGTCGGCGTCTTCCTGCTGATGCTGCCGTTCACCTGGTCGGCCGCCGGCGGCCTGGACGGCATCCGCTCGCGCGTCGATGCGGAGTTCTTCTCGCTGACCGGCATCGGCGTCCAGACCATCATCACCTACTTCGTGGTCTACACGCTGGGCCTGCTGATCGGCCAGGACATCTGGCAGCGCGTCTTCACCGCCCGCAACCCAGGGGTCGCCCGCTGGGGCGGCGCGACGGCCGGCATCTACTGCATCCTCTACGGAGCAGCCGGCGCCCTGATCGGCATGGCGGCCTCCGTGGCGCTGCCGGCCATCGAAGTCGAGGACGACGTCTACGCGGACGTGGCCATGAACCTGCTGCCCATCGGCATCGGCGGCATTGTGCTGGCCGCGGCCGTGGCCGCGATGATGTCGACGGCGTCCGGCTGCCTGATCGCCGCGGCGACGGTGGCCCGCGCCGACGTGGTGCCGTTCGTGGCCTCCTGGTTCGGCAAGCACGTCCATTACGACCACGAGAACACCGAACACGATGTGGCCGGCAACCGGTGGTGGGTCTTCGGCCTGGGTGCCGTCTCCATCCTGCTGGCCATCGTGGTGCAGGACGTGGTCGCCGCGCTGACCATTGCGTACGACATCCTGGTGGGCGGGCTGCTGGTCGCGATCCTGGGCGGCCTGGTCTGGAAGCGCGGCACCGGCCTGGGCGCCGCGTGGTCCATGGCGGCTGGCACCATCGTCACGCTGACCACCATGATCGTGCTGGAGATCAACGCCGAGGAACAATATGCCGGCGTTTACGCCAACGAGCCGATCTACTACGGCCTGATCGCCTCCGCGCTGGTCTACGTGGGAGTGTCGCTGCTCACGAAGCCCACCGATGCCGCCGTGCGCCAGGCGTGGGACCGCCGGGTGGCGGGGCAGGCAACGGAGGAAGTCCCGGTCGAGGGCCCCGACGAGGTCGCCACGCGCTGACGCGGTGCGCTGCCACATACTTCTGCTGGCGTGGGCTCTGCCCCGAACGGCAGCTGAGGCTGGCGCCTTGCCCGAACGGCTGCTGACGCTGGTGCCTGGGTCCGGCCAGGAGACGGTGACGGCGGGGCGGTCCTCAAGGGACCGCCCCGACCGGCTACAATGGAGGTTGCGAAGGGGAGTAGCTCCACCGCCGCGCGGTTCACGCGCACTGGGCGTGGAGGCCTGTCGACACACTGGCCAGCGTTAGCGGCCCGGCAGTCCACCTGAGCGCAGGGCAGGTACCGCCTGTTCCGCTGCGCCCGGGCGAGCGAGACCTTCGGTCAGTTGATGGTTAACTGACCGGAGATCGTCGAACCGTCTCCGGTCCGACTCAGGAGCAGCGTGACAACGAGCCCCGATCCAGCCGGCCCCGACCCTATGGACGCCCACACCGACGGCAAGGCATCGCCGTCAAAATCCGACATCCGGCTGTGGCGCCGCTATCTTGCCGACGAACGCGCCGAAGCCGCCATCTACCGCGACCTGGCAAGGCGCCGCGAGGGCGAGGAACGCGAGATCCTCCTGGCCCTGGCCGACGCCGAGGGCCGGCACGAAAAACACTGGCGCGATCTGCTGGGCAAGCATGCCGGACAAAGGCTGCGACCCTCGTTGCGCCGGACCGTGCTGCGGTTCCTGGCCCGCAGCTTCGGCTCGGTGTTCGTGCTGGCCCTGGCGCAACGGGCCGAGAGCCGTTCCCCCTACGGAAGTGAGCCTGCGGCGACCGAGGCCATGGCCGCCGACGAACTGATTCACGAAGAGGTCATCCGCGGCCTGGCCACCCGCGGCCGAGCCCGGCTCTCCGGCAACTTCCGTGCGGCGGTCTTCGGCGCGAACGACGGACTGGTCTCGAACCTTGCCCTGATCATGGGCATCGGTGCCACCGGGGTCTCCAGTGGATTCATCCTGTTCAGCGGCTTCGCCGGCCTCCTCGCCGGCGCACTGTCCATGGGCGCCGGTGAGTACGTGTCCGTGCGCTCCCAGCGCGAGTTGCTCTCCGCCACCCGCCCCACCCAGATCACCCTGCAGGCAGCGCCGGACCTGGACCTGAACGCGAATGAACTCGTGCTCGTGTACCGTGCGCGGGGCATGACCCAAGAAGCAGCCGAACACCGTGCCGCCGAACGGATGGGCTACCTGGACTGCGACTGCGATCCGAGCCTCTCCCTGCAGCCGCCGGAAACGTACATTAACGATTATCAGGAGATCGGCACCGGCTGGAATGCCGCCCTGTCCAGTTTCCTGTTCTTCTCGAGCGGGGCGCTGATTCCGATCCTGCCCTACATCTTCGGCATGCAGGGTACCGCGGCCGTGGTAGTCGCGCTCGTGCTGGTCGGCGTGGCACTGCTTGTCACCGGCGGAATCGTGGGGCTGCTGTCCGGGGCCTCGCCGCTCAAGCGGGCCCTGCGGCAGCTGGCGATCGGCTTCGGTGCGGCGCTGGCCACCTACCTGCTGGGTTCCTTGTTCGGCACCACAGCGCTCTGACCCCGCCGGCCGCCCGTCCTGTTCACCCGCGGGCCACCGGACAGACCCCTACCGTTTGTCTCACGGCTTGGTTACCCTGAGGCAAGCGGGGCAACGATGCACCGCCGTCCGCCATGCCGAGGGGGACCATGAATTGGCCGCCGACCGAGGGCCCGGGCCATGCGCCGGGCGGGGCCCGGCCTGTGCCGGAAGCCGGGACGGGGCAGGACCCCCAGCGGGTCGCCACCGACGCCGCCGAGCCTCGGAAGCCGCAGCCCGACCAGGGGCAGGTCTGGATCAACCCGACGGCGCGGCCGGCGCGCGCTCCCGTGCAGATGCCCACACTGACACGGGTCCCGCAGGCCCCGGCCGCCCGGAGAGAACCGGACCACCGGGACCCGTCACCGTTCGGCAAATTCATTCTGCTGGCCGCCGCTGCGTCGCTGGCGGCGTGGGCCTTCATCTGGATGGCCCAACCGGGGCCCGCCCCGGCTGTGCAACCCGGCGGGGCCGCCGCCCTGAATGGGGTACCGTTCGATGCCGGCTCCACTCTCAAGGGTCCGGGCCATGGCGGCTTTCCGCCGTCGGGAGTCGACGCCGCGGACGAACCGCTGGGAGTGCCCGCACCCCTCAATGAGGAGAGCAGTTCCTACCGATTCCTGCCCTCGCCGTCCAAGCAGGACTACCTCGCCTACGACCCGTGCCGCCCGATCCGGTATGTGGTCCGCACTGCCGACTCCCCCGCGGGCAACATCGAGCTGGTCCATGAGGCGGTGGACCACGTCTCGGATGCCACCGGCCTGCAGTTCATTTACGAAGGAACCACGACCGAACGGCCCGCCGAGCGGCGCCGGTCCTACC
This sequence comes from Arthrobacter sp. Y3221160, assembly GCF_059092585.1. Taxonomy (NCBI): domain Bacteria; kingdom Bacillati; phylum Actinomycetota; class Actinomycetes; order Micrococcales; family Micrococcaceae; genus Arthrobacter; species Arthrobacter sp. Y3221160. The sequence continues at coordinate 687,312 of NZ_JBNHHU010000002.1, forward strand.
AGCCAGAACGCTACGGCGAGCGCTGGGCGCCGGTGCTGATCGCCTGGTCGGACCCGGAGCAGAGCCCCTCCTTGGCCGGTCCGACCATCGGCTTGGGCGGCAGCGGCTGGGCATCGCGGGGCGGGGTTTCCGCTTACGTATCGGGTCAGATCGAACTGGACACCCCGCAGTTCCGCCAACTGCTGGGTGCCCCCGATGGCAAAGGCGCCGCCCGGGCGATCATCATGCACGAGCTGGGCCACCTGATCGGCCTGGACCACGTTGAGGATCCCAGCCAGCTGATGTACGCGCAGGCCTCGCACGACATCCTCACCTTTGCCGACGGCGACCTCACCGGCCTGGCGTTGCTGGGCCAGGGCGAGTGCGTGCCCGAGCTATAGAACCTCGAGGGCCTGCTCCACGGTGTCCACGAGGTGCACGGATCCCTCCATGGACCGCCCGCGCGCCAGCGCCTGCAGCAACGGCCAGGCAGGCATTTCCTCGGTCCAGTACGTGCGCCCGACCAGCACCATCGGCGCGAGCGCTTCCGGGGTGGCGTAGTAGTTTTCGCAGGCGTCCTGGAAAATTTCCTGCACCGTGCCGCCGGCGCCGGGCAGGAACACGATTCCGCCGTCGCAGCGCTGCAGCAGCACGGCCTCTCGCAGGGCGTTGCCGAAGTACTTGGCGATGTGGGTGGCAAACAGGTTCGGCGGCTCGTGCCCGTAGTGCCAGGTGGGGATGCCCAGATTCGCGACGCCGGGTCCGGCTTTGGCGAGCACGTCGGCCGCCGCGCGGGCCCAGTCGGTGACGGACGGCCGGAAGCCGGGGACCCCGGCCAGCCGGTCCAGCGCGTCGGCAAACTCGTCATCGCCGGACGCGGAGAGTCGCGCTCCCAGGTTGGCGGCCTCCATCGCGCCCGGGCCGCCGCCGGTCGCCACGGCATACCCCTCCCTGGCGAGCAGCCTGCCCAGCCGGGCGGCGCCGTCGTAAATGGTGCTGCCCCGCTCGGCAGCGTGCCCGCCCATCACCCCCACCATCCTCCGGCCGGCGAACACGGTGGAGAACAGCGCCTCCATGGCATCGCCGATGGCATGGTCGTGCAGGCTCGCCGCGAGCGTGGAGTCCAGGTCATGGCGGGTGGCGGACCGCGACGACCAGGCGTAGACCTGCGCGTCCAGCGTCCCTTCGTAGGGTCCGGTGTCCAGCCCGCTGTAGAGCTCGGCGGCGGTGTAAACCTGGCCGCGGTACGGGTCGAACGGGACGCCGGGCAGCGTGGGGAAGATCAGCGCGCCGTTGCGGTGAAGCCAGTCCTCGGTGGCGGCCTCCAACGTGCACCCAAGGAACACCGAGCCAGCCGGGTCCATGCTGAGCAGGGCCTCCGTGCGGCCGCTGAGATCCACCGATTGGAAGTGCCAGCCGTTCATCGACGGCGGTCCCCCGTCCGTCGCCGAATGCCGGTCGGGCCGCGGCCCGCGGTCTGGCCTCAGGCCGTCCGGTCCCCCGCCCGGCTGTGGTTCGCCGGATGGCCTCGCATGGCTGGCGGGCCGGCGTCCGCCGTCGCCCGCTGCCCCGGCTCGAGGAGCCTGGGCGACGAGCCGGTCGAAGTGCTCGAGCGACTCAATCTCGACGACGCGCGGTTCCTTGTGCAGTGCCGCTGACGCTCCCATGCAGCCAGCATAACCGTCGACTCGAAGCTGCCCGCGGTGGTCCGGGCGCTACCTGTTGCTGGCTTCGGTTTGGCGCAGGTCCGTGTTCGCCGGCGGGTTGCCCTCGGTCGCGGAGGTGATCGCGAGATTCCCCTCCGAGGCCGCCTCGGCCAGGACGTCCGGCTCCAGCGAGGTGGCCAACGGCTTTTCCACCACGAACATGCACAGCACGGTGGCGGCAATGGCCATCGGCACCATGAACAGGAACAGCGGCATCAGGGCTTCGTTGTAGGACTCGACAATAACGTCGTGTACCGGTGCGGGCAGGCCGGCGACCATGTCCGGCGTCAGCGAGTTCCCGCCTCCGGTGGCCGCGACGGCGGCTGCCGGCAGGCGGTCATTGAGGAGGTCGACCAGGCGGTGGGCGAACAGGCTTCCCACGACGGCCGAGCCGAGCGTGGCGCCGATCTGGCGGAAGAAGTTGTTGGCCGCCGTCGCCGTGCCCACCTGCCGCAGCGGGAAGGAGTTCTGCACGATCAGCACCAGGATCTGCATGTTCAGGCCCAGGCCAAGGCCCAGCAGGCCCAGATAAACGCAGAGCACCCAGACGGGCGTGTCCGCGCGCACGAAGTACATCAGCAGCAGGGCCACAGCCATCACCGCCGAACCGGCCACCGGCATCCACTTGTAACGGCCGGTCCTTGAGACCAGGATTCCGGAGGTCATGGACGACGCGAGCAGCGCGGCCATCATGGGAATCATCAGCATCCCGGCCGCCGTCGCCGACACGCCGGCAGCCATCTGGAAGTAGGTGGGCATGTAGCCGAGGGCCCCGAACATGGCCACGGAGATCAGCAGGCCCGCGATGGTGGTCATAATGAAGTTGCGGTCACGGAACATGGACATGGGAATGATGGGTTCGGCGGTCTTGCGCTCCACCAGCACGAACCCGACGGCGGCCAGCACGGTGCCTGCAATGAGGGCGATGAGCACCGGGTCGGACCAGGCGAAGGTGCTGCCGCCCCAACTGCTCACCAGGACCAGGCCGGTGGTCGCGGCCGCCATCAGCAGCATGCCCCAGAGGTCGAGCTTCGGCCGCACCTTGACGGGACGGGACTTCAGGAAGAACAGCGCGCCAATCAAGGCCAAGACGCCCACGGGAAGGTTGAACCAGAAGGCCCAGCGCCAGCCCGGTCCCTCGGTGAACCAGCCGCCCAGCAGCGGTCCGACCACGGAGGAGAACGCAAAGACTCCGCCCATGGCGCCCATGTACTTGCCGCGTTCGCGGGCGGGAACCACATCGGCAATGATGGCCTGCGACAGGATCATCAGTCCGCCGCCGCCCAGCCCCTGCACCACACGGGAAACAATGAGCCAGCCCATGTCCGGAGCCAGGGCGCCGATGACCGAGCCGATCAGGAACATAATGATCGCCGCGACCAGCAGGTATTTGCGGCCGATCTGGTCGCCCAGCTTGCCGTAGATGGGCATCATGACCGTGGCGGCCAGGATGTAGGCGGTGATCACCCAGAGCATCAGGTTGGCGCCGTTGAGCTCGCCCACGATGGTGGGCAGTGCGGTGGCGAGGATGGTCTGGTTCAGGGCGGCCAGCAACATGGCCATCATCAGCGCAACGAATACCAGCAGCAGGTTGCCATGGCTGTGGCCATGGTGCTCCGGCCGGGACGTCGCGGATGCCGGTGGGCGCTGTAGCGCCTGTCGGCTTTCGTTGTTCATTCGGATTCCTTCAGAACTGCGCGCAGCAAGGCCAGGCTGTGTTCCAGGGCCTCGGTCTGCGATTCCAGGGTGGGTTGGGACATGGTTTTTTGCATGGCAAAGCGGATTGCTGCGCCTGCCGTCATGACCAGCATGCGGGCGGCGTCTTCGGCGGTGTACTGCCCGCCGACGGGATGGGCGGCCAGGATTCGTTCAGCGTCCGCAAGCCGGTCGGAGCCGGCGAGCAGTTCGGAGACTGCGGTGGTGACCAATTGCTCCACCTTGACGATGTACTGGACTCGGCGGTGCAGCAGGTGCGGGTGCTTGCGCAGGATCAGGTGGCGGGTGGCATCGTCTCCGCCGTGGATAGAGCGGGTGACCGCCAGCATCAACTTGCCGACTTCGTCCAGCAGATTGGCGTGGACGTCGAATTCGGCCAGCATGGCATCGTCAAGCACCGGCTCGCGGAGGCCCAGCACCGCGTCTTCTTTGCACGTGAAGTAGTTGAAGAAGGTGCGCGGGGAAACTCCGGCGGATACCGCCACCGCATCCACGGTGACGGCCTCGATTCCGTCTTCCAGAGCCGCTTCCGCCGCGGCGTCATGCAGGGCGGCCCAGCACTCGGCCCGCTTGCGCTCACGCAGGGAATTTAGTTGACTCACCGAACCAGTGTGCCAGCGCTCCCGCTCTTTGCACAAGTGCAAACATTCATTCCTGCAAGAATTTGAGCAACGTCACACCGGCAAACGAAGGAGAGGATCGGTGGCATCCGTGGCAGCTCAGCGGTAAGAAACCAACCAACCGCGCGCTCCTACCGCAGCACCACGGTGCGGTTGCCGTGCAGGATGACCCGGCCCTCGCAGTGCCACTTGACCGCGTTGGTCAGGGCCTTGCACTCGGTGTCGCGGCCGGCGGCGACCAGGTCCTCCGGCCCGAAGGTGTGGTCGACTTCCACCGTCTGCTGGGCGATGATCGGGCCTTCGTCGAGTTCGGCGTTGACGTAGTGCGCGGTGGCCCCCACGGTTTTCACTCCCTTTTCGTAGGCCTGGTGATAGGGCTTGGCCCCCTTGAAGCTGGGCAGGAAGGAGTGATGGATGTTGATGGTGCGCCCGGTCAGCTCGCGGCTCAGGTGGTCGCTGAGGACCTGCATGTAGCGGGCCAGCACTACCAGCTCCACGTTGTAGGCATCGATCAGTTGCAGCAGCTCGGCCTCGGCGGCCGGTTTCGTGTCCGGCGTGACCGGCACGTGGTAATACGGGACCTCATGCCATTCCACCAGCCCCTTGTGGTCCAGATGGTTGGACACGACGGCGACAATCTCCACCGGCAGCTCCCCCATCCGGGAGCGGAAGAGCAGGTCGTTCAGGCAGTGCCCGAACTTTGACACCATCACCAGCACCCGCCGCCTGCGGCCCTTGGGTTCCAGCTGCCACGCCATGCCGTACTGCTCGGCCAACGGCGCAAACGCCTCGCGCAGCCGCTCCGTGGAGTTGGTTCCGCCGTTCTCCCCGGCGAAGTCGGTGCGCATGAAGAAATGCCCGGCCCGCCGGTCGTCGAACTGCTTGAGCTCCTGGATGCTCTGGCGGTGCTCGACCAGGAAACCGGAGACCGCGTGGACGATCCCCAACCGCTCCGGGCAGTCGAGGGTCAGGATGTGCTCGTGGTGGATCGGCATGGTTGCTACCCCGTTTCGGTCTGGCTTTTCGTGCGGCGGTCTCGTCGGGACTGCCGTGCGACTGACGGTTCAGCGCTGGCTGTTCAGCGCTGGCTGTTCAGCATTCGACGACGTTGACGGCCAGGCCGCCGCGCGACGTCTCCTTGTACTTGGACATCATGTCCGCGCCGGTCTCCCGCATGGTCTTGATGGCCATGTCCAGGGACACCCGGTGGTCGCCGTCGCCGGCCAATGCCAGCCGGGCGGCGTTGATCGCCTTGACGCTGGCAATGGCGTTGCGTTCGATGCAGGGAATCTGCACCAGGCCGCCCACCGGATCACAGGTCAGGCCCAAATTGTGCTCGATTCCGACCTCGGCGGCGTTTTCCACCTGCTCCGGTGTCCCGCCTAGCACCGCGCACAGTGCACCGGCCGCCATCGAGCAGGCTGACCCGACCTCGCCCTGGCAGCCGACCTCGGCCCCGGAAATCGAGGCGTTGGTCTTGAACAGGATGCCGATGGCCGCCGCGGTGAGCAGAAAATCCACCACCGCGTCGTCGTCCGCGCCGGGCACGAACCTCGTGTAGTAGTGCAGCACGGCGGGCAGGATCCCGGCCGCCCCGTTTGTGGGGGCCGTGACGATCCGCCCGCCGGAGGCGTTTTCCTCGTTGACCGCCAGCGCATACAGGTTGACCCATTCCATCGCCCAGAGCGGGTCGGCGTTGGGCGTGCCGTCCGCTGCCCGTGCCTCCTCGGCGGCACGCAGCCTTCGCCGCAGCCCCGGGGCACGCCGGCGGACCAGCAGCGACCCGGGCAGGGTCTCCTCGGTGCGGGTACAGCCGTTTTCCACACACTCCTGCATCACCGCCCAGATGCGCAGGAGGTCCGCCCGCAGTTCGGCTTCGCTGCGCCAGGTGAGTTCGTTGGCCAGCATCACGCCGGCTATCGACGTTCCGGCCTCGCGGCAACGGGCGAGCAGTTCCGCGGCACTGGAGAACGGGTACGGGAGCCGTTCCCCCTCCCCGGCAGAGCTCGCCGCACCGGCGTCGCGCGCGGTGGCGCCGCCGTCGCGCTCCCCCGCCCCGGCGTCGCGCGCGGTGGCGCCGCCGTCGCGCTCCCCCGCCCCGGCGTCGCGCGCAGCCTCTTCCGCCGCACGTTCGGCCTCCTCGGCGGTGACGACGAACCCGCCGCCCACCGAGTAATAGGAGGACGCACGCAGCGGTGAGCCGCCGGCGTCGTACGCGGTGAAGGTCATCCCGTTGGGATGCGCCGGCAGCGAGCGGCGGCGGTGCAGCACCACGTCCGACGCCAGGTCGAACTTCACCGGGTGCGTGCCGGCGAGGCTCAGCTTCCGCGCGGCCGCCGCCTCCTGCACCTGCGCGTCCGCGGCATCCGGATCAACGGTTTCCGGGTCCTCGCCCTGCAGACCCAGGATCACGGCCTTGTCCGACCCGTGGCCGGCCCCGGTGGCACCGAGCGAGCCGAACAGCTCCGACTTCACCCGGGCCACCGACTCCAGCAGCCCGTCCGCGGCCAGCGACGCGGCAAACTGCCGGGCGGCCCGCATGGGGCCCACCGTGTGAGACGACGACGGCCCGATGCCGATCGAGAACAGGTCCAGCGCGCTCAGTGCCATCTCTCAGTCCACCTCGGGCGCGGCGAACTCCGTCATGGCGTCCAGCAGCCAGCGGGCGGTGTAGTCCGCGAACGAGGCCCGCGGCATGATCCGGTAGACCTGGCCGCCGTCCTGCTCCGCGGTTTGCCACAGCAGCACGGGCACCGGGCCCAGTTGGGTGGTGATCGCCGTGCCGGGGCCGAACGCCCGCGGGTGCAGGTCCGCGTGGCAGCCCTTCTCCAGCACCAGCCGGGCCGAGGGTCCGGAAAGTTCCAGCGTGGTGCGGTTGGCGGACAGATCGACGACGGCGCCCGGCTCACCGCCGAGCGCGGCGGTCAGGTCCGCCGTGGCGTCCGTGCCTTCGGGCCCGACCAGCAGGAACTCGTCCGGCCCCAGCCACAGGATGGCGGTCGAGTCCGCGCTTCCGGAAACCTGGCCGTGGCCGGCCGGCAACGGCAGCCCGGCGGCGGCCTCCAGCGCCTTGGCGCCGGCCGATCCGGGCTCGGCCCGCAGGGCGACCATGTTCAGGAACGGGATTTCACGCAGGCTGACGCCGCGTTCGCCGGCCACGGCGCCCTGGCTGATTGCCTCGGTCAGGTGCGCCAGCGGGCTGCGGCGCAGTGCTTCGATGTTGGTCAAGACCTGTTCAGCCATCACGACGGCTCCCTTCGGGGTCGTAGAGTACGGGTTCTGCGATGACGACGTCCACCAGCTGCCCGTTGACGGGTGCCTGCAGCGTCTCGCCGATGCGGTTGCGGCCGTTTTTGATCAGGGCCAGGCCGAAGCTGCGGCCCAGCGCGGCGCTGTGGTAGCTGGAGGTCACATGCCCCTCCATCGGCACCGGGGCCTCGGCCGGCGCGATGCGGGTGCCCTGGTTGACCAGCTGCGCGCCCTCGGGGAGGCGGAATGACTTGTCCGCCGGCAGGACCCCGACCAGCTGCTTGCGGTCCTCGCGCAGGTTGTCGGCGCGGGTGTAGGAGCGCTTGCCCACGAAGTCCTTGGCCTTGGAGACCACCCAGTCCATCCCGGCGTCCTGCGGGGTGACCGTGCCGTCCGTGTCCTGGCCGACGATGATGAAGCCCTTCTCGGCGCGCAGCACGTGCATGGTCTCGGTGCCGTACGGGGTGATGTTGAACTCCGCGCCGGCCTCGGCCACGTCTTCCCAGACCTTCAGGCCGTACCAGGAGGACACGTTGATCTCGAACGCCAGCTCGCCGGAGAACGAGATCCGGCAAATGCGGGCCGGGATGCCGGAGGCCAGCGTGGTCTCCCGGAACGCCATGAAGGGGAAGGCGTCGTTGTCCAGGTCCAGCTCGGGCGCCAGCTTGGCGATGACCGCGCGTGACTTCGGGCCCACGACGGCGACGGTGGTGTACTGCTCGGTGACCGAGTTGCACACGACGTCCAGCTCCGGCCATTCGGTCTGCAGCCACTCCTCCAGCCAGTCCAGCACCTTGGCGGCACCGCCGGTGGTGGTCGTCATGAAGTAGCGGTCCTCGTCCAGGCGCAGCGTCACGCCGTCGTCGAAGATCATGCCGTCCGGGGTGCACATCAGCCCGTAGCGGCCCAGGCCGGGCTTCAGTTTCTTGAACGCGTTGGTGTACATCCGGTTCAGGAATTCGCCGGCGTCCTTGCCGCGGATCTCGATCTTGCCCAGGGTGGTCGCGTCCATGAAGCCGACGGATTCGCGGACGGCGGCGCATTCGCGCAGCACCGCGGCGTCCATGTCCTCGCCCGGCTGCGGGAAGTACCAGGGCCGCTTCCACTGCCCGACGTCCTCGAACAGCGCGCCGTGGGCGACGTGCCAGGGGTGGATCGAGGTCAGCCGCGCCGGGTCGAAGAGCTCCCCGCGCTGCCGGCCCGCCAGTGCGGCGAATGCCACCGGCGTGTAGGGGGCGCGGTAGGCGGTGGTGCCGATGCTGCCGACGTCCGGGTTGTTCAGCGCCGCGGCGATGACGCCGATGGCGTTGACGCCGGAGGTCTTGCCCTGGTCGTTAGCGGTGCTGATCGACGTGTAGCGCTTCACATGTTCCACGCTGCGCATTCCGGCGCCGGTCGAACGCAGCACGTCGGCGACCGTCTGGTCGCGTTGGAAGTCGACGAAGTGGTTCTTCCAGCCGGCGGCCTCGCCGTCGAGGGCGGGAACCAGCCACAGCGGCCGGATCGGGGAGACGGTTTCGGCGGCGGCCGCGGGGACCTGCGGATCCACGCCGAAGTCGGCACGGGTGGCCGCTTCAGCGCCGGCGGCGGCGCCTTCCCGCAGGCTGCCGGCCAGATCCAGGGTTCCGTTGCAGGCGCCGGCGGTCTGCTGGTCCTTGACCGCGTGGCCGGGCACGAAGGCCGCCAGCTCGTCGTTCCAGGACAGGCGGCGTTCGCGCTGACTGTGCAGGTGCACCACCGGGCTCCAGCCGCCGGAGACGGCCAGCAGGTCCGTCTCGATGGTCTCCGGTTCCCCGGTCAGCTGCCCCTCGTCATCCAGACCGCTGACGACGACGGCGCTGATCCGTCCGCCGTCGTTCCGGCCTTCGGTGTCCACCACGGCACTGCCCGTGATCAGGCGGGTGCCGGCAGCGCGGACCGTCTCGGCCGCGTCGCCGCCGATCTCGGTGCGAGCCTCCACCACGGCGGCGACGGTGATGCCGGCCGCGGACAGGTCGGCGACCAGCTGGTACGCCGAGTCGTTGTTGGTGGCGACGACCACTTGGTTGCCGGCGGCCACCGCGTACCGGTTAAGGTAGCTGCGGACGGCGGAGGCCAGCATGATGCCGGGGCGGTCGTTGTTCGCGAAGACGATGGGACGTTCGTGCGCACCGGTGGCGAGCACCACCTGCTTGGCGCGGACGTGCCAGATGCGCTCGCGGGAGACACCGGCTCCCAGCTCGCCGGCCAAATGGTCGGTGCGGCGCTGGACGGCGACGATGAAGTTGCTGTCGTAGCTGCCGAATGCCGTGGTGCGGGCCAGGTAGGTGAGCTCTTCGGCGGCGGACAACTCGGCGGCGGTCCGGTCCACCCACTCCTGCGCGGGCAGGCCGTCGATGGTCTCGCCGCGGCCCGACAGCAGGGAGCCGCCGGCCTCCGGCTGCTCGTCCATCAGGATCACGCGCGCACCGCTCTTGGCTGCCTCGCGTGCCGCGGCCAGGCCGGCCGGGCCGGCACCGACCACCAGCACGTCGGTATGCACGTACTTGCGGTCGTAGACGGCCTCGTCCGTGCGGGGATCCAGCTGGCCCAGGCCGCTCAGCAGCCTGGCGTCCATGCCGTCCGTCAGCTCCAGGGCCGTCGCCGGCAGCATGGACTCGTCAACGTGCCCGGTGTAGCGGGCACTGACCTTGACCAGGGCGTTGGGCTCTTCCACGCCGGCCGACATGATGCCGCGCGGGCGGCCGAGATAGAGCGAGTCGCCCACCGTGACCTTCCCGGCCGCGAGCAGTGCGGAGGCCAGCGTGTCCCCGGCGTAGCCGGTGTAGGTGTCGCCGTCGAGCGTGAAGTTCAGCGGCTTGTTCCGGTCGATCCGGGCAGCGGCGCCGGCGGGGGCGGCAAGCCGCTGGGACTGGTTGGCGATGTTGCCGGTGGCGGTCATTTCGCTCCTCCTTCGGCCGGCTGGGCCTTGGCACCCGCGAGGCTGCCGAGTTCGATCGGTGGTTTCTCGCCGGGCTTGTACACGGCTTTGAATTCGTAGCTGACGGTGTCGCGCACCGCGTTGAACCAGCGCCTGCAGCCGGTGCTGTGCACCCAGCGTTCGGCGAACAGGCCCTTGGGGTTGGCGCGGTAGAAGAGGAACTTCGCCCATTCCGCGTCGCTCAACTGGTTCGGGTCCGCCGGGTAGGCGACGTGGGCCTGGCCGCCGTAGTGGTATTCGGTCTCGTCGCGCGGCCCGCACCAGGGGCATTCGATCAGAAGCATCTCGGTCTTCCTTCCTAGTGGGCCACGGCGGCGGCGCCGTGTTCGTCGATGAGGTGTCCGGTCTCAAACCGGTCCAGGGCAAATGGCGCGTTCAGCGGGTGCGGTTCGTCCGTGGCGATGGTGTGGGCGAAGGTGTAGCCGGCGCCCGGCGTTCCCTTGAACCCGCCGGTGCCCCAGCCGCAGTTCACGTAGAGCTGGTCGATCGGCGTCTTGGACACGATCGGCGAGGCGTCCATCGTGGTGTCGACGATGCCGCCCCAGGTCCGCAACACGTGGGCGCGGGCGAAGATCGGGAAGAGCTCGACGGCGGCCGCCATCTGTTCCTCGATGACGTGGAAGGCGCCGCGCTGGCCGTAGCCGTTGTAGGTGTCGATGCCCGCGCCCATGACCAGTTCGCCCTTGTGTGCCTGGGAGACGTAGACGTGGACGTGGTTGGACATGACCACCGTGGGGTGGACCGGCTCGTGCAGCTCGGAGACCAGCGCCTGCAGCGGGTGCGACTGGATGGGCAGCTCGAAGCCGGCCAGTTCGGCGAGCACCGAGCTGTGTCCCGCGCCGGCCAGGCCGACCTTGCCGGCGTTGATCCGGCCGCGGCTGGTGTCGACGCCGACCACACGGTCGCCGTCCTTGATAAATCCGGTGACCTCGCAGTTTTGGATGATGTCCACGCCCATCTCGTCGCACTTGCGGGCGAAGGCCCAGGCCACGTGGTCGTGCTTGGCGATGCCGGCGCGGGGCTGGTAGGTCGCCCCCATCACCGGGTAGCGAATGTCGTCCCCGGTGTTGATGATGGGGCACAGTTCCTTGATCTGGTCCGGGGTGATCCACTCGGCGTCCACGCCGTTGAGCTGGTTGGCGTTCACCCGGCGGATGCTCTCGCGCACGTCCTGCAGGGTGTGGGCCAGGTTCATCACGCCGCGCTGGGAGAAGAGGAAATCGTATTCGAGTTCCTCCGGCAGCTGCTCCCAGAGTTTGAGCGAGTGCTCGTAGATTCCCGCGCTCTCGTCCCAGAGGTAGTTGGAGCGGATGATCGTGGTGTTGCGGGCCATGTTGCCGCCGGCCAGCCAGCCGCGCTCCAGCACCGCGATGTTGGTCATGCCGTGGTTTTTGGCCAGGTAGTAGGCGGTGGCCAGGCCGTGGCCGCCGCCGCCGACGATCACGGCGTCGTACGAGGATTTCGGCTCCGGATTCCGCCAGAGGAAGTCCGGGTGCTCGGGCAGCAGATCGGCCATTATTCGGCTCCGTTCGGCTCGGCGTTCAGGTTGGGGTACAGCGGGAACTTCTCCGCCAGCAGGGCCACGCGGCCGCGGAGCTCGGTGAGCAGCTCCTCGTCCGGTGCACGGGTCAGCGCGGCGGCAATGATGTCTGCCACCTCGGCGAATTCGGCGGCGCCGAAGCCGCGGGTGGCCAAGGCAGGGGTGCCGATCCGCAGGCCGGAGGAAACCATCGGCGGGCGCGGATCGAACGGGACCGCGTTGCGGTTGACGGTGATGCCGATGGAGTGCAGCCGGTCCTCGGCCTGCTGGCCGTCCAGTTCCGAGTTGCGCAGGTCCACCAGGACCAGGTGCACGTCGGTGCCGCCGCTGACCAGGCTGATGCCGGCGGCCGCCACGTCGTCGGCCAGCAGCCGCTGGGCCAGCAGCCGCGAGCCCTCGAGAGTCCGCTGCTGGCGGTCCGCGAACTCGTCGGAGGCGGCAAACTTAAAGGCCACGGCTTTGGCGGCCACCACGTGTTCCAGCGGGCCGCCCTGCTGGCCGGGGAACACCGCGGAGTTGATTTTCTTGGCCAGCTCCTGCTTGGACAGGATCACGCCGCCGCGCGGGCCGCCGAGCGTCTTGTGCGTGGTGGTCGTGACGACGTCGGCGTACGGCACCGGGTTCGGGTGCAGTCCGGCGGCCACCAGGCCGGCGAAGTGCGCCATGTCCACCATCAGGTATGCGCCGACCTTGTCGGCGATGCGGCGGAACTCCGCGAAGTCCAGCTGGCGGGTGTAGGCGGACCAGCCGGCCACGATCAGCTTGGGCTTGTGCTCGACGGCGAGGCGCTCCACCTCTGCCATGTCGATCCGGTGGTCGGACTCCGAGACCCCGTAGGGCACGACGTTGTAGAGCTTGCCGGAAAAGTTGATCTTCATGCCGTGGGTCAGGTGCCCGCCGTGTGCCAGGTTCAGGCCCAGGATGGTGTCACCCGGGGTCAGCAGCGCGAACATGGTCGCGGCGTTGGCCTGGGCACCCGAGTGGGGCTGGACGTTGGCGGCTTCCGCGCCGAACAGTGCCTTGACCCGGTCGATGGCCAGCTGCTCGATCGCGTCCACGTGCTCGCAGCCGCCGTAGTAGCGCCGGCCCGGGTAGCCCTCGGCGTACTTGTTCGTCAGCACCGACCCCTGGGCCTCCATCACCGCGGTGGGGGCGAAGTTTTCCGACGCGATCATCTCCAGCGTGGACTGCTGGCGTTCCAGCTCCCGCGCAATGGCACCGGCCACCTCGGGATCGGCCGCAGCCAATCCGGTTGTCAGCGTGTTCACCATCCGACTTCTCCTTCGAAGAACGTGATCAATCACAACTAATGTGTGACTGATATATCAGAACTGATTGCAATAGTATGGGGGAGATCACACCCCGTCAAGAGGTTCCTTCCGGCATCTAAATTTCGGCCGGCAGGACCCCGACCAGGTCAGCGGACCATTAGGAGCATCATGAGCATCACCGCGGAAACCGATGCCGGGACCGAGCACCTGTCGCTGGCCGAGCAGGCCTACCGGGCGCTGCGGGACAAGCTGATCATGTTGGATATCCGCCCCGGCGCGCCCATCAATGACGGGCAGCTGGCGGCGGAACTCGGCTTCGGCCGCACCCCGGTGCGCGAGGCCCTGAAGAAACTGGAGATCGACCACCTGGTCATCTCCTATCCGCGCCGCGGGACCTTCGCGACCATCGTGGACATCACCGAGCTGGCCGCCGTGTCGGAACTGCGCCGCGTGCTGGAACCCCTGGCGGCCCGCAAGGCAGCGGAGTCGGCCGGGGAGGCCATGCGCGCAGAACTGTCGCAGCTGGCGCGGGACATCGGAAAGCTCGACGACGCCCGGCCCGCCAAACACGACCTGATGCGTTACGACCTCAGCGTGCACCGCGCCATCTATCGCGCCGCGGGCAATCCCTACCTCGAGGACACCCTGATCAGGCTGGACAACCTGGCCACCCGCATCTGGTGCCTCGTGCTGGATAAGGTGCCGTCCGTCGCCGGCCACATCACCGAGCACGTGGAACTGCTGGACTCGATTGTCGACGGCGACGCGGACCACGCTGCCGGCCTGGCCCTCGAGCACATCACCGGCTTCGAAAAGGCCATCCGCGCGGTGTTGTAGCGCGGGGAAGGGAACGTTCAGCCGCCGATTTCGGCAGGCGAGGGGTTCTTGGCCAGGCGGACCGCCAGGTTGAGCCCGGACATCTTGGGCGTGCCCCGGGGGTCTTCGCCGATGAGATCGAAAATCTTGCGCAGCCGCTTATGCAGCGTTTGGCGTTCCACGAACAGGATCCGCGCAGTCTCTGCGGAATTGCAGCCGCTCATGAGCCAGGCGTCGAGGGTGTCCAGCAGCCGCGTCCCCCGCTTCCGGTCGTAGTCCAACAGCTCGCCGAGCAGTTCCTGGGTGATTCGTCCGGCGACCGGTCCGGAGAGCTCGCGGGCCGCCAGCCGCTCCAGGACAAAGTCCTCGCAGTCGCGGATGTTGCTTTCCAGGTCGTCCGGGGGCCCCACCGCTTGGGTCAGCCTGGCCTCGACCAGGGACGAGTGGGCGTGCAACGGCGTGGCAACCGTCGGCCCGATCGCACCCGCCACCGCCAGGCCGCGGAAGTCCTCACGCAATCCGGCCAGGATTGCCCGCCGCTCCTGGCGCGTGCCGCTGATGCTGAGCTGGACCAGGGCGCACAGGCTCTCGCCGTCCAGATAGGTCCGGGCGTCGGGACACCGGTTTTTGAGGATCCTTTCGGCCACTCCGCGTACGCTGGTCAGCCCAATCCGGCGAAACACCATGACGAAGGCCGGTTGCACTGTCGAGAGGCCCGCGGCGGTGCACAACTCGTGGATGTGGGAGGCGCCGGCGCCGCTGATGACGGCCCGCATCAGGGCGGTGTGGGCAATCTGCTGTGCCGTCGGCCTGTGCTGCTGCGACACGGCGAGCGCCAGAATGCCGCCGATCCGCTCCCCCACCGTCTTCAGCAGCTCCGGGGCAACATCCCGGCGGCTTTGCAGCCGCAGGCGCGCCGACACCAGGCTGCCAACGAAAATGTCCGATTCCACATTCACGGAGGTGGGGTCGGGCGGGAAGCCGCCGGCGAACTCCAAGACGGTCCCGCTGGGGTCCAGCAGCGCCGCCTCGATCCGCAGCGACTGCGAGACAATCTCGATCAGGGGGCTCAGTGCCGGACCGGAAGAAGCCAGGTGTTCCGCCAAGCGCTGCGAGATGGAATCGGCGGTTTGCAGGGCCGTGACATGTTCAGACACGACTTTCCGATTGACTTCTTCCGCAATCTCCACGAACGGGACCACGCGCCGCAGCTCGATGAGCGGCAGCCCCACCTCTTCGGCTGCCTCCACAAGCTCGGCCGAGAGGGAGCGGCCGGAGCCTGCGGTCTGGATCGCCAAGGCCGTCACGTGCCGGGCCGCCAGGCTGCGGATGTACTCGTGTTGTGCGGCGGGCCGGAGGTTCAACAAGGCGTCCCCGCCGCTCAGCAGCAGCTCCTGGCCGCGCAGCAGCGGCGCTATTTCCAAAACTTCGCTCGAATGCACCCATCTGACCTTGCCGCCGGGAATCTGGCTTTTGCCGGCCCGGACCAACGGACTGGCGCGCTGCATCAGTTCAAGCCCAAGCACATCCGACAACATCACGACCATGGATAATCCCGCCTCTGAGCAGCCCGACCGGCGTAGGGGGGACAGTCCGTCACCCTCCGTGCACCTAAGTGGTTACGGTCCGACTATACGCTGTGAGCTGCATCACCTCCTAGTCTGGGTGAAGTCCTGCTCCGCCTCGCGTTGCAAATCGTCAGGAGACCCGCCATGAGCCAGAGATCCGCCACGAAATCCGAACAGGCCACCCAACACGTAGAAGACATCCTGCAGCCGGTTCCCGAATCGGCCCGTACCACAAAGCTGTCCGGCCAGTTCTGGATCTGGGCAGGCGCCAACGTCGCCCCGATCAACTGGATCCTGGGTGCCCTGGGCATCCACCTCGGATTGAGCCTTGCCGATACCCTCACCGTGCTCATTGCCGGCAACGTCATCGGCATGCTTGGCTTCGGCTTCTTCGTAATCCTCGGGCAGCGCACCGGAGCTACCGGCATGTTGCTGGCCCGCGGAGCGTTCGGCCGCAGGGGCGCCTACCTACCCGCAGCCATCCAGGCCGTGATCGCCATCGGATGGTCCGCCGTCAACACGTGGGTCATCCTGGACCTGATCATGGCGCTGTTCGGAATGATCGGCTGGGTTGATCCTGCGGCCACCAACTTGGGGTGGCGCATCGGCACGGCTGCCGTCATCATGTCGATTCAGGTGGCCATTTGCTACCGCGGCTACCGCGCCATTTCCCGCTTCGAGCGGATCACCATGCCGCCCACCGTCCTGGTCCTCATTGCCATGTCGATCGTGGCCTGGACGCAGCTGGACATCGACTGGAGCTACCAGGGACCCGTGGGCGAGGTTCTCACTGGCATGCCGCGGATAGCTGCCATGTCCTCGATCATGACCGCCATCGGCATTGGCTGGGGCATCGGCTGGTTCACCTACGCTCCCGACTACTCCCGCTTCGTGAGCAAGAAGATCCGGCCCGCAAAGCTCTATGTGGTCAGCGTCCTCGGGCAGTTCCTCCCGGTGGTCTGGCTCGGCGTCCTGGGCGCCAGCCTGGCGACAAAGAACGGCACGGCCGATCCCGGCCAGCTGATCGTGGAAAGCTACGGAGCGTTCGCCATTCCGGTGATCCTGCTGGTCATCCACGGACCCATCGCAACCAACATCATCAATATGTACACGTTCGGTGTCGCCACGCAGGCCCTGGACATCCAAATCTCCCGCAAGAAGCTGTCCATCGTCGTCGGCGGCCTGGCAATGGCGGCGGTCATCGGTTTCATGTTCGCGACTGACTTTGCCCACATGCTGCACAACTGGATCATCGCGATCGCAGCGTGGGTCGCGACCTGGGGCGGGATCATGGCCGTTCATTACTTCGTCTTTGAGCGCCACCATAAGAACTTCAGCTACCTCTTCCGCTCGCCGTCCGACACCCAGCTCAAGGCCTTCAACCCGGCGGCTTTCATCGCCTTCTTCGCCGGCATTTTCATGACCTGGATGTGCATGTACGGCTCGGTTCCGGTCCTCCAGGGACCCATCGCGACCGCTGTCGGAGGCATCGATTTCTCCTGGCTGGGCGGGACCATCACCTCGGCCACGGTGTACTTCCTGCTCGGATACTCCCGGTTCCGCTCTCGGATTGCCGCCGGCATTCCGCTCGGCCTGAAGCAGGACAGCTCCGACGAGGAATTCCTGAAGGACCACGGCGACTGCGAAACAGCGTTGGTCGAGGCCGACCATCCCGCAGGCTCCGTTGCCGCGCTGGCACCGGAGGCCCCGGATGCCCCGGAGGACCGCACCCCCGCACCCACGGCCTAGCCGGCGGACCGACGCATTAACATGCGTGGCCGCACCAACCTCAAAGCCACCTTTCCCGCACACAGAAACACCACGAAGGAGATCCAATGACCATCGCCCCCGCCTCCCCCTCCGCCAACAGCGTGTCCGAGCTCGAGCGCCTGAAGGTCCTGCACAACGGTGAGAAGCAGCAGCTGACCTTCTCCGATGCGGAATTCGAACGCCGCCTGGCCGGGCTGCGGCAGATTATGGCCGCCAAGGAGCTCGACGCGGTCATCCTGACCAGCTACCACGGCATCAAGTACTACTCGGACTTCCTCTACACGACGTTTGGCCGCAACTACGCCCTGGTCGTCACCGCAGACGACTCGGTCACGGTCACCGCCAACATCGACGCCGGAATGCCGTGGCGCACCAGCTACGGCGAGAACATCGTCTACACGGACTGGAAGCGAGACAACTTCTACTTCGGCCTCCAGGAAGCCCTGCGCCAGCGCGGCGTCAGCGCACGCCGCCTCGGTGTCGAGGACGATGCCCTGCCGTTGATGACCCGCCAGCGCATCCAGGCCGCCTTCGACGGCGCCGAACTGCTCGACGTCTCGCAGGACGCGATGCGTCAGCGGATGATTAAGTCGGCCGAGGAAG
This sequence comes from Arthrobacter sp. Y3221160, assembly GCF_059092585.1. NCBI lineage: Bacteria > Bacillati > Actinomycetota > Actinomycetes > Micrococcales > Micrococcaceae > Arthrobacter > Arthrobacter sp. Y3221160. The sequence goes on from NZ_JBNHHU010000002.1 coordinate 705,109, forward strand.
TCGAGGTCATCAAGCACGGTGCACGGATCGGCGACCTGGGCGGCGAGGCCATCAAGGCGGCCATCCGGGAAGGCATCAGCGAGTACGAAGTGGCACTGATCGGCACCGAGGCCATGGTTCACGAGATTGCCCGCACCTTCCCGCACCGCGAAGTCCGTGACACCTGGGTCTGGTTCCAGTCCGGCATCAACACCGACGGTGCGCACAACTGGGCCACCACCCGAAAGCTGCAGCGTGGGGACATCCTGTCCCTGAACTGCTTCCCGATGACCTCCGGTTACTACACCGCGCTGGAACGGACCCTGTTCCTGGGCGAGCCGGACGAACGCTCGCTCGAGCTGTGGAACATCAACGTAGAGGTGCACCGCCGCGGGCTGGAACTGATCAAGCCCGGCGCCGTCTGCAAGGACATCGCCGCCGAGCTGAACGAGATCTACATCGGCCACGGGCTGCTGGCGAACCGCACGTTCGGGTACGGCCACTCGTTCGGCGTCCTCTCGCATTACTACGGACGCGAGGCCGGCCTGGAACTGCGCGAGGACATCGACACCGTCCTGGAACCGGGCATGGTCGTTTCCATGGAGCCGATGATCACCGTCGCCGACGGCGAACCCGGTGCCGGCGGCTACCGCGAACACGACATCCTCGTCATCGGCGAAGACAGCGTGGAAAACATCACCAAGTTCGGTTTCGGTCCCGAGAACAACATCATCCAGGCCTGACAGACCTGCCGGGGCGGGGCCGTCCGGTCCCGCCCCGGCAGCACCATCTGCAATCCACCGCCCATCGCCAATGGGCCGCACAACGATCGTTTGGAGCAAGCATGACTGCCAGCGTGTACATGGAAGAACTCGACGCCTTTACCTATCGGGAACGCATCGCCGAAGACAACGCCGTCGTGCTGATCCCGGTCGGCTCCATTGAGCAGCACGGACCGCATATGCCGCTCAACGTGGATGTTCTCCTGTCTACGGCGTTGGCCGGTGCGACGGCGTCATCCATCGGCGGTGTTGTCGCCGCTCCCGTCGTCTACGGGTACAAGTCCCAGCAACGTTCCGGGGGCGGCAACCACCTCCCCGGCACCACCAGCCTCGACGCGGCGACGGTCATTTCCATCGCTAAAACGCTGACCTTGGAATTCGCCCGGCATGGCGCGCGGAACATCGCCTTCATCAACGGCCATTTCGAGAACTACCAGTTCCTGTACGAAGGCGTCGACCTGGCGCTCCGCGAACTGCACCAAAGCGGCGTCCAGGACGTCAAGGTAGTGCTGCTCTCCTACTGGGACTTCGTTGACGAGCGGACCATCACCGAGCTGTACCCGGACGGCTTCACCGGCTGGGACCTGGAGCACGGCGGCGTGCTGGAAACCTCGCTCATGCTGCACCTCTACCCGGAGCGCGTCCGCATGGACAAGGTCGTCGACGCTCCCCCCGCCGTCCTGCCGAACTACGATGTCCTGCCCGTCAACCCCGAACTGACACCGGCCTCCGGCTGCCTTTCCTCCGCGGCCGAGGCGACCGCCGGCAAGGGCAGAATCCTGCTCGAACGGGCATCGGCCGGCATGGCGGCAGCCCTGTCCCGCGAATTCACCCCTGCCGTGGCGCAGGCACTCGCCGCCGACCCTGAAGCCGTCGCGGCACTGTAGGACCAGCTTCGCCGTGCGGGTCCACCCCGCCCTGCCGCAATGAGATTATGGTCCTATGGCCGATCCTGAAGAGCTCGACGACGAGGCGTCGCCGGAGAACCTGAACCGCGGCGTGCAGTCTGTGGACCGCGCCATCACCGTGCTCGAGATCCTGGCCCGCCGTGGCGCCGCCGGCGTCAGCGACATCGCCGAGGAAATGGGCGTGCACAAGTCCACCGCGTCGCGGCTGCTGGCATCCCTGGACCAGCGCGGCATGGTGCAGCAGAACAGCGAGCGCGGCAAATACCAGCTCGGCTTTAGCATCCTGCGGCTCGCGAACTCGATCCCGGGGAACCTGAGCCTGGTGCGCGAGGCACGGCCCGTGCTGGAACGACTGGCGGAACAGTACAAGGAAACCGTGAACCTGGCAGTCCTGCGTTCCAACTATGCCGTCAACGTGGACCAGGCGCGGGGCACCTCCACTCTGGCGATGTCCGACTGGATCGGCAGTCTGACGCCCCTCCACGCCACGTCCAGCGGTAAGGTCCTGCTGGCGGGGCTCACCTCCGAAGACCGGCTCAAGATCGTGAAGCAAACCCGGTTGCCGGCGCAGACCGCGAACACGATCACCTCCCGGCAGAAACTGGAAAAGGAGCTGCTCCAGGTCTCCGCCCAGGGCTACGCCGTCGTCAAGGAAGAATTCGAGATCGGCCTGAATTCCATTGCTGTTCCGGTATGGGACCACCTGGGAACCGTTATCGGATCCGTCAGCATTTCGGGCCCGGCCTTCCGGTTCAAGCCCGAGCAGATTGACGGGCTGGTCGAGGACATCAAGCAGGCCGGGCAGGACATCAGCGCCCGGATGGGCTACTCCCGGGACAGCTGACCGCCGCCGGCTACCCAATGACGACGCCGGCGCCCGGCTGTCATTTGACGACGGCGGCGGCGGGCTCTCCGGCCAGTCGGGCCGTGACCCACTCGTGGAACGCGCTGATGTGGTGTTCGCTGGGAACCAGCACGCCGCCGTTGGCGTAGATCTTGGAGCCCATCGCCGGCTGGCAGCGTTCGCACGCGTCGAAGTCCTGCTGGTTCACCCGGTGAAAGAGCTCGACGGAGGCCGTGAGGTCCTTTCCGGCTTCCACCACGCCGGGCATGTACAGCCAGTCGCACTCCACCACTGTCCGGTCCGCGGCCAACGGAAACATCCGGTGGATGATCACGTGGTCCGGCACCAGGTTCAGGAAGACCGTGGGTCTGATCGTGACGGCGTAATAGCGCCGGTCTTGGTCGTCGGCGATGCCCGGAATCCGTTCCAGGCCTTCCGACCCGTCCACCGTGAAGCCCTTGACGTCCTCGCCGAATTCGGCGCCGTGGCCCACAAAATACTGCGCGGCCAGTCCATCGGCGAACTCCGGCAGCACTTCCGTCAACTCCGGATGGATGGTCGCGCAGTGATAGCACTCCATGAAGTTCTCGATAATCAGCTTCCAGTTGGCCTTCACGTCGTACGTGATCCGCCGGCCCAGGCTGAGGTTGGCGATGTCGTAGCCGTCGATCGCGCCGGCGTCGCCCAGGCGCTCTTCGATTGCCCCCACCACGTCGTCGTCGAATGACGGCGGTTCCTCCGCGAGGCACAACCACACGTAACCCAGGTATTCGCGCACCGGGACATCCACCAACCCGTACTTTTGCCGGTCGATGTCCGGCATCTTCGTGAGATTGGGCGCCGCGATGAGCTTGCCATCGAAGTCGTACGTCCAGGCGTGGTAGGGACATTGGAACGAACGTCCCGCCTCACCGCTCTCTTCCATGCAAAGTTTGACGCCGCGGTGCCGGCAGATGTTGTAGTACGCACGGACGGTGCCTTTGCGGTTGCGGGTCACGATGACCGATTCGCGGCCAACCTGCACGGTCCGATAGGCGCCGGCTTTGTCAAGGTCGGCGGACCTGACCGCACAGAACCACATCTGCTCAAAGATGCGTTCCTGCTCGGCCCGAAAGACGTCGTCGTCAACATAGGTATGGCCGGGCAGGGTGGCGATCAGGCTATCCGAAACCATTTCGGCGGTCATGCGAACTCCTTTGAACAGAACTGGCAGCGGGAGAATGGGTGCGTTGCTCAGGATGCGGCGGCGAATTCGGCTGAAAGTACGCCCAGGTGCCGTTCGGCTTCCCGGTTGAGGAATTTGCGCCACCTGGTGAACTGGCGGACCTGGTTGACACCCAGCACGGCAACGGGGTCGGCTCCGGCGTAGTAGACGGCGAGGAAGCTGTTGTCTTCGAGGCAGCCGTGTTCAATTTCAACCCGGTCGTGGCCGTGCACGTGGCCGGCAAACTGAATGCGCGAGCCGTATTGGTCGGACCAGAAATAGGGCGGATTGACCGGCGGCAGGGTCGCGGTGTCCTGCAACAGCGCTGCCACTGCAACGGCAGGTTGCTCCAAGGCCCCGGTCCAGTGCTCAACCCGCTGGTGCGCCCCTGCCCGCGGGTTCCACCAGGCCGCGCAGTCCCCGACGGCCACCACCGAGGAGACGCTGGTGCGGCCCGCCGAGTCGCAGAGCACGCCGTTGCCCAACTCTATTCCGGAGCCGAGCAGCCAGTCGGTGTTTGGTTGCCCGCCGATGCCCACCAAGACGATGTCGGCGGGAAGTTCCCGCCCGTCGTCGAGCACCACGTGACTGACGTTTCCGCCGCTGGTGCGGAAGGACCGGACAGATGTGCCGCACAGCATCTCCACCCCGCCGGCCGAGTGCAGCCCGGCGACGGCCGCACCCATCTCGACGCCCAGGGCGCCGGACAGTGGGGCAGGAGACCGCTCCACCACGGTGACGTCGAGGCCCGCGTCACGGGCGGTCGAAGCGGTCTCGGCGCCGATGAAGCCTGCCCCGATCACCACCATTTTCCGGCCGGGAAGCAGATGACCGCGGAGCGCACGGGCATCGTCCAACGTGCGGAGGGTGAAAACGTTCGCGCAGCCATCGACTTCGGGGAGTACCCGGGCGGAGGACCCGGTGGCCAGGACCAGTCCGTCCGCGGCGAGGCTCCGTCCGTCGCTGAGCGACACGGTCATCGACTCCGGGTCGAGGCCTATGGCCGTGACACCCAAAATCCATTCCGCGGCCAACTCGTCGTCCCCGTCGACTAATGCCAGGTCCGCCTCCGAGACCCGGCCCGCCAGGAAGTCCTTGGACAGCGGCGGACGGTCGTAGGGCGGATGCACTTCCGCTCCAACGACGATCAGGCGGCCGGCAAAACCTTGGTTTCGTGCCGCCCGGGCCGCAGAAAGCCCGGACAGCGAAGCTCCGATGACAACAAGGGTCTGCATGGATAGGGCCTTTCACAGCATGAGGGTCCACGTTTTCCGAACAAGCAGCGCCTGACGCAACACGACGCACTATGTGAAACAGCGTGAAGACGGATTCCGCGTGTGTCAAGGGGTAAGGACCCGCAGAAAAGAATTTCTCCAAACCCTTGACAACGGAATGTGACCCGGCACACTGTTGCCTATCGTGAACGCCGTTGTTCACGACGGAACTTGGCACGCTGTGTCGTTGCGAAAGAAGGCGCCCCCATGCATCAGGCCTGCCCCTTAAGCCAGCTAACCCCCGGCGACGCCATCCGGCTTGACACTTCGCCTCCCATCGCCGTCTTCCACACGGAAGAGGGCGAGCTCTTTGCCATTGACGACACGTGCACCCACCAGGACGCCTCGCTGGCGGACGGCTGGGTAGAGGGCTGCGAAGTCGAGTGCCCGCTGCACGCGTCGAAGTTCAATCTGCGTACCGGCGTCGTTGACGCGCCGCCGGCAAAACTCCCGGTCCGCGTCCACGGTGTCTCCGTCGTGGACGGCATCATCATGGTCCAGGAATCAGAAGAGGCCCCGAATCTCCCGCCCGGCCTGCAGGTCGACGGGTTCGTGTAGCCGGGCCTTCGTCATCCACCAAAGGAACCAGATGTCAGTGAACAACGATCTTGCAGTTGATGATGGCCCACCCGACCACGAGGTGCAGCGGGTGCTGGCCCAGGAGCCCTCCGACAGACCGGCCAATGCGCCGCCGGATCAAGCGGGCACCGAGGAGGACGCCCGGATCCTGGCCGAGCTTCGGGAGAGCGAGAACGAGCAGGCGCTGGCGGGCCGCCAGCGGACGAGCGGAGGCTTGGACAAGACAGTCTTCGCCGTGGCCGGCGCCCTCGCCGTCGCTTTCGTGGCCTGGGGTTTCCTGGCCACCGAGCATCTCGGCACCACCTCGGTCACCGTACTGAACTGGGTGATGGAGAATACCGGTTGGCTCTTCATCCTGCTGGCCTCGCTCTTCGTGGTTTTCGTGCTGTGGCTGGCGATCGGCCGGTTCGGCAACATCCCGCTGTCCAAGGACGGCGAAAAGCCGGAGTTCCGCACCATCTCCTGGATCTCCATGATGTTCGCCGCCGGCATGGGCATCGGCCTGATGTTCTACGGCGTGGCAGAACCGATGTACCACTACATCGCCCCGCCGCCCGGCACCGTGGACGGGCAGACGCCGGAGGCAATCCAGACGGCGATGGCAACCTCGCTGTTCCACTGGACGCTGCACCCGTGGGCGATGTACGCCGTCGTCGGCATCGCCATGGCCTACGGCACCTACCGGCTGGGCCGCAAACAGCTGATCTCGGCAATCTTCACCTCCCTGTTCGGCAGCAAGACGGTGGAGGGACCGGCCGGGAAGTTCATCAACATCCTGGCCATCTTCGCCACCCTCTTCGGCACGGCCGCGTCGCTCGGCCTCGGCGCCCTGCAAATCGGCAGCGGCTTGGCGTTCAACGGGTGGGTGGGCGAGCTGGCCACCGGCGTGCTCGTGGTCATCATCGCCGTGCTCACGGCCTGCTTCATCGCCTCGGCCGTCTCCGGAATCCGCCGCGGCATTCAGTGGCTGGCCAACATCAACATGGTGCTGGCCGTTCTTCTGGCGCTGATCGTGTTCCTTGCCGGCCCCACGCTGTTCATCCTGAACCTGGTGCCGGCCGCCGTCGGGGATTACGCCCGCGACCTGGCCGAGATGGCCTCCCGCACCGAAGCGGTGGGCGACGAGGCGCTGCGCAGCTGGATGTCCGGCTGGACGGTCTTCTACTGGGCCTGGTGGGTGTCCTGGACACCGTTCGTCGGCATGTTCATTGCCCGGATCAGCCGCGGCCGCACCATCCGCCAGTTCGTCACCGGCGTGCTGCTGGTGCCAAGCGTTGTGAGCGTCGCCTGGTTCGCGATCTTCGGCGGCGCCAGCTTTGGAGTGCAGGCCGCGGCAGACGCCACACCGGATACCGGCGACGGGCTGGTCGACATGGTCGACGGCGAACCGACCATCTCCTTCGACGGCGCCCTCTTCGATCTGCTGCAAAACCTGCCGTTGCCGAACATCCTGGCCGGCGCGGTGGCGATCCTGGCGATGGTTCTGGTAGGGATCTTCTTCGTCACGGGCGCCGATTCGGCCTCGCTGGTGATGGCTTCCCTCAGTTCCAACGGGGCCGAAGAGCCCTCCCGCGGCGTCGTGATCTTCTGGGGCGCGCTGACCGGCGGAGTCGCTGCGGTGATGTTGCTGGCCGGCGGGGACCAGCCGGCCGAGGCCCTGAACGGGCTCAAGAACATCACCATCGTGGTCGCGCTGCCGTTCGTCCTGGTGATGCTGCTGATGTGCATTGCGCTGGCCAAGGACCTGCGCCGTGATCCGCTGGCGCTGCGCCGCCGGTTGGCCGACTCCGTCGTGGAACGCGCCATCCGATCCGGGGTGGGCCAGCACGGCGGCAGCAGGTTCGACCTGGTCACCAAACACGAATGCGACGACACCTGTCCCGAAGGGAAGTGCCCGGCAGCTGCTCCACCGCCCGCCTAGGCCGCCCTGCGGCGGGCGGCCCGGGCAACCGGGCCACCCGCCGCACCCCAAACTCGCCGCCCCACAACGCATGGCCCCACATTCTAAACGCATGGCCCGGCATCTCTTGCCCCGCCCTGCTACCTGAAGGAGCATTACCGCATGAGCACTTCCCCGCGCATCGTCATCATCGGAGCAGGGATCGTCGGCGCCAATCTCGCGGACGAACTGGCCGCCCGCGGCCGCACGAACGTGACCGTCCTGGAGCAGGGCCCGCTGCACCTGGCCGGCGGGTCGAGTTCGCACGCACCCGGGCTGGTCTTCCAAACCAATCCGTCCAAGACCATGACCGAATTCGCCCGCTACACCGTGGGCAAAATGCGCTCGCTCACGGCAGACGGCATCTCCTGCTTCAACCAGGTGGGCGGGCTGGAGGTCGCCACCACGCCCGCCCGGTTCGAGGAGCTCAAGCGCAGGGCCGGCTTCGCCGCCTCCTGGGGCGTGGAGGCCCGGCTGCTCGATCCGGATGAATGCGAAAAGCACCATCCGCTGCTGCCGGCCGGCAACGTGCTCGGCGGCCTGCACATCCCCTCCGACGGGCTGGCCCTCGCGGCCCGCGCCGTCCGGCTGCTGATCGCCCGCGCCTCCGCCGCCGGCGTCGAGTTCCGCGGTTCCACCACCGTGACGGGCATTGAGCACGACGGCGGGCGGGTCACCGCGGTGGAGACCGACACCGGGAGGGTGCCCGCCGACGTCGTGGTCTGCTGTGCCGGGTTCTGGGGGCCGAAGATCGGCGCAATGGTCGGCATGACGGTGCCGCTGCTTCCGCTGGCGCACCAGTACGTCAAGACCTCGGCGCTGCCGGCGCTGGCCGGCCGGAACGAACTGCCCAACGGCGCCCGGCTGCCGATCCTGCGCCACCAGGACGCGGACCTGTACTTCCGCGAGCACGGCGACCGGCTGGGCATCGGTTCCTACGCGCACCGGCCCATGCCGGTGGACCTGGACGGGCTGCCGGCTGTCGCGCCGGCGGACGTCTCCGACGACCGCATGCCCTCGCGGCTGGGCTTCACGCCGGCGGACTTCGAACCGTCCTGGCGGGAAAGCCAGCGGCTGCTGCCGGCACTCCGCGGCGCGGGCATCACCGACGGCTTCAACGGCGTTTTTTCCTTCACCCCCGACGGCGCCCCGGTGATCGGGGAATCCCCGGACGTCGCCGGCTTCTACCTGGCCGAAGCCGTGTGGGTCACCCATTCGGCCGGTGTGGCCAAGGCGGTGGCAGAGCTGCTGGTGGACGGGCGGTCGCGGACGGACCTGCACGAATGCGATGTGCGCCGGTTCGAAGACGTGCAGCTGGCCCCGGAATACATCAGCGAGACGTCGCAGCAGAACTTCGTGGAGATCTACGACGTGCTGCATCCGCTGCAACCGCGAGAATCCCCGCGGAACCTGCGCACCAGCCCCTTCTTCGGCCGCCAGCAAGAGCTCGGCGCGGTCTTCCTGGAGTCCGGCGGCTGGGAGCGCCCGCACTGGTACGAGGCCAACGCGCCGCTGCTGGCGGCGCTGCCGCAGGACTGGCGGGAACCGGAGCGCGACGCCTGGGCCGCCCGCTACCACTCCCCCATCGCCGCGGCCGAAGCGTGGAAGACGCGCACCGCCGTCGCCATGTACGACATGACGCCGCTGAAGCGGGTGGAGGTGTCCGGGCCGGGCGCCCTGGCCCTGCTGCAGCGGCTGGGCACCGGGCAGCTCAACAAGAAACCCGGGGCGGTGACTTACTGCCTGTTGCTGGATTCCGGCGGCGGCATCCGCAGCGACATCACGGTGGCGCGGCTGGCGCCGGAGCGGTTCCAGGCCGGAATCAACAACAACGCCGACTACGAGTACCTGCGCGGCGAGGCGGCCGCGCAATCGCAGGCCGACCCGGCCCAGTGGGTCCGGGTCGAGGACATCACCGCCGGCACCTGCTGCATCGGGCTCTGGGGCCCCCTGGCGCGCGGCGTGATGGCCAAGGCCAGCAGCGACGACTTCAGCAACGACTCGCTCAAGTACTTCCGCACGGCCCGGGTGCGCATTGCCGGCCTCTCCGTCACCGCGATGCGGCTCTCCTATGTGGGCGAGCTGGGCTGGGAGCTGTACACCACGGCCGACCAGGGGCTCAGGCTCTGGGACGCGCTGTTCGACGCCGGGCAGGAGTACGGGATCGTCGCCGCCGGCCGGGCCGCGTTCAACAGCCTGCGGCTGGAAAAGGGCTACCGGCTCTGGGGCACCGACATGACCGCCGAGCACACGCCGGAGGAGGCGGGCCTCGGGTTCGCGGTCAAGGCGGACAAGGGCGAATTCGTCGGCGATGCCGCACTGGCCGCCGCGGGCGCGCCGGCCCGCCGGCTGCGCTGCCTGACCATCGACGACGGCCGCTCGGTCGTGCTGGGCAAGGAGCCCGTGTATGTGGACGACGTCCCGTCCGGCTACGTGACCAGCGCGGCCTTCGGCTACACGGTGGGACGGCCGGTGGCGTACGCGTGGCTCCCTGCGGACATCGGGGAGGGAGACGGCGTCGAGATCGAATACTTCGGCCGCCGCATCCCGGCCACCGTCGCCGCCGAGCCGCTGGTCGACCCCGGCATGGAACGCCTGCGCGGCTAGGCCCGCGCTGGCGGGAAGCCCGGCCGCGGTTAGGGCCGCAGCATCACCTTGATCGCGCGGCGCTCGTCCATGGCCCGGTAGGCTTCCGCGGCGTCGCCGAGGGGCATGACCGCGTCGAAGACCTTGCCGGGGTTGATCTTCCCGGCCAAGACGTCCTCGAGGAGTTCCGGAAGGTATTCGCGGGTGGGCGCGGCGCCGCCGGCGACGGCAATGTTTTTCGAGAACAGCACGCCGATGGGCAGTTCGGCGCCGCCGGCGGGAACGCCGACGAACCCGACGGAACCGCCGGGCCTGGTGCAGCGCAACGCCTGGTCCATGGACTCCGCCGTGCCCACGCACTCGAGCACGGAGTCGGCCAGCACGCCGCCGAGCAGCCCCTTGACCTTTTCGGCGGCCGCCTTCCCGCGTTCCGCCACCACATCGGTTGCCCCGAATTCGCGCGCCAGTGCCGCCCGGTCGTCGTAGCGGGACATCGCAATGATCCGCTCGGCGCCCAGCCGCCGGGCTGCCAGCACTCCGCACAGCCCGACGGCGCCGTCCCCCACGACGACGACGGTGCGCCCCGGGCCGACCTTGGCGCTGATGGCCGCGTGGTGTCCGGTCCCCATCACGTCGGAGAGCGTGAGCAGGCTCTTCGCCAGTTCCTCTCCCGGTTCGGTTACGCCGGGCACCGCAACCAGAGTGGCGTCGGCGTGGGGCACCCGCACCGCTTCGCCCTGCCCGCCGTCGACCGGCAGGCCGTGTTCGTCGCGGCCTCCCCAGCTGGCCCGGCGTTCGCAGGAGGTTTGCACGCCGTTGCGGCAGGGCGCGCACTCGCCGCAGCTGATGGCCCACGGGGCAATGACGAAGTCGCCGGCGGACAGCGCCTGCACCGCGTCGCCGGTGGCCTCGACCACGCCGATGAGTTCGTGGCCGATGGGATGCGGCCTGCCCGGCTCGCGGATGCCGCGGTAGGGCCACAGATCGGAGCCGCAGACGCAGGTGGCGCTCACGCGCACGATCGCGTCGGTGGGGGCAAGGATTTCCGGGTCGGGTCGTTCCTCGACCCGGATGTCGCCCGGTCCGTGGATGATGGCAGCGCGCATTAAGCCTCCTGTGCAGTGGTGGTGCTTTCCAGCCTAACCGCGTCGCCGCGGCGGCCGGGAACGGGCGAAGCCCGCCACCTTGTGCAGGTGGCGGGCCTCGATGCCGTAGGCGGAGGGCCTAGAGGCTGGACGGTGCCTCGTGGTCCGGGTAGACCTCGCGCAGCAGGTGCGCGGTCTCGGACGGGGTCTTGCCGACCTTCACGCCCGCGGCCTCGAGGGCCTCCTTCTTGGCCTGGGCCGTGCCGGAGGAGCCGGAGACGATGGCGCCGGCGTGGCCCATGGTCTTGCCCTCGGGCGCGGTGAAGCCGGCCACGTAGCCGACGACCGGCTTGGTGACGTTGGCCTTGATGTACTCGGCGGCGCGCTCCTCGGCGTCGCCGCCGATTTCGCCGATCATCACGATCGCCTTGGTTTCCGGATCGGCCTCGAACGCGGCCAGGGCGTCGATGTGGGTGGTGCCGATGACCGGGTCGCCGCCGATGCCAATGGCGGTGGAGAAGCCGAGGTCGCGCAGTTCGTACATCATCTGGTAGGTCAGCGTGCCGGACTTGGAGACCAGGCCCACGCCGCCCTTGCCGGTGATGTTCGCCGGGGTGATGCCCACCAGCGACTCGCCGGGCGTGATGATGCCCGGGCAGTTCGGGCCGATGATGCGGGTGATCTGGTTGCCGTCGGAGTCCTTCTTGGACTGTGCCAGCGCCCAGAACTCGGCGGAGTCCTGCACCGGCACGCCCTCGGTGATCACCACGACGAGGCCGATTTCGGCCTCGATGGCCTCGACCACGGCGTCCTTGGTGAAGGCCGGCGGGACGAAGACGATGGAGACGTCGGCGCCGGTCTCGGTGACGGCTTCCTTGACGGTGCCGAAGACCGGCAGGGTCTTCTCGCCGTGGGTGACGGTGGTGCCGGCCTTGCGCGCGTTCACGCCGCCAACGATGTTGGTGCCGGCGTGCAGCATGCGCGCCGTGTGCTTGGAGCCTTCGCCACCGGTGATGCCCTGGACGATGACCTTCGAGTCCTTGTTGATGAAGATAGACATGTTTTAGTTCCTCGGTCCTTAGGCGTTGGCCAGCTCGGCGGCCTTGTCGGCGCCCTGGTCCATGGTCAGGGCCAGGGTGACCAGCGGGTGGTTGGCGTTGAGCAGGATCTGCCGGCCTTCGTCGACATTGTTGCCGTCGAGGCGGACAACCAGCGGCTTGCTGGCCTTCTCGCCCAGGATTTCCAGGGCCTTGACGATGCCGTTTGCCACGGCATCGCAGGCGGTGATGCCGCCGAAGACGTTCACGAACACGCTCTTGACCTGCTCGTCGTTGAGGATGACGTCCAGGCCGGCGGCCATGACCTCGGCCGAGGCGCCGCCGCCGATGTCCAGGAAGTTGGCGGGCTTGACGTTGCCGTGCTTCTCGCCGGCGTAGGCGACGACATCCAGGGTGGACATGACCAGGCCCGCGCCGTTGCCGATGATGCCGACCTGTCCGTCGAGCTTGACGTAGTTCAGGTCCAGTTCCTTGGCCTTGGCCTCGAGCGGATCCGCGGCGTCCTTGTCCTCGAGCTCCTCGTGGCCGGGCTGACGGAAGGAGGCGTTCTCGTCCAGCGAGACCTTGCCGTCCAGGGCGACGATGTCGCCGGCGCCGGTCTTGACCAGCGGGTTGACCTCCACCAGGGTGGCGTCTTCCTTGATGAACACGTCCCAGAGCTTGACGATGACCTCGGCGACCTTGGGGCGAAGGTCTTCGGCGAAGCCGGCCTCGGCAACGATTTCGTCGGCCTTGGCCTGGTCGATGCCCACCGCCGGGTCGATGGCAACCTTGGCCAGGGCGTCCGGGCGCTCCACGGCCAGCTGCTCGATCTCCATGCCGCCCTCCACCGAGCACATGGCCAGGTAGTTGCGGTTGGCGCGGTCCAGCAGCACGGAGAAGTAGTACTCCTCGGCGATGTCGGCGCCCTGCGCGATCATGACCTTCTTGACCGTGTGGCCCTTGATGTCCATGCCGAGGATGTTGGAGGCGTATTCGTATGCCTCGTCCGGGGTCTTGGCGACCTTGACGCCACCGGCCTTGCCGCGGCCTCCGACCTTCACCTGAGCCTTGACGACAACTACGCCGCCAATTTTCTCAGCAGCTGCCTTGGCTTCTTCTGGGGTGTACGCAACGATTCCAGCCAGCACGGGTACTCCGTGTGCCTCGAAGAGATCGCGCGCCTGGTATTCATACAGGTCCACGGGTTGTGTCCTTCTACGTCGAAGTCGTTTCTGACTCGGAGCGGCGTCCGCGGTTGGCCGTGGCGGTGACCACGGACGGTGAGCGGATGCCTGCAGTGCTCCATGGGGAACTCTAGCCCCTTTGGCCTCGGGCGCCGGTCCCAGAGTACCGCTTTAGTGGCCAAGGGCACACTTCTACGACTTGTAGAAGTGTCCGGGTTTGAGGTATCGGCGCCGTGAACCTAATTCTTGCCGCCGGCTCCCGTCTGATCCACGACGGCGGTGTTCCCGCCTTGGTCGGCCTCCCCACCCTGCGCGGCAGCGTCCCCGTCCTGCGCGGTGGTTCCCCCGCCCTGCGCTGCGGCTGCTGCCGGTGCACTGCCCCTGATCACGGTCTGGTTCAGCAGCGGAATGCGCAGGCCTTCCTCGGCCAACGCTTCCTTAAGGCGGGCCCGCATCTTGCGCGCGATTGCCCACTGTTCCAACGGCTTCGTGCGGATGGCCAAACGGATCACCACGGATTCGCCGGTCAGTGCCTCCACACCCCAGACCTCCGGATCGTCCAAAATCAGCCTGCGGTTGTCCTCGTCCATGCGCAGCTCCATGGCGGTCTTGAGGATCAACTCGGAGACCTTCTCCACATCGGAGTCGTACGGCACCGGGATGTCCAGCACTGCCCGCGCCCAGCCCTGCGAGGAGTTACCCACCCGCAGGATCTCCCCGTTGCGAACGTGCCACAGCGTGCCGTCCACGGCGCGCACCTGCGTGACCCGCAGACCGACCGACTCCACGGTGCCGGATGCCTCGCCCAAGTCGACCACGTCACCGATGCCGTACTGGTCTTCGGCCACCATGAACAGCCCGGACAGGTAGTCCTTGACCAGGGTCTGGGCGCCAAAACCAATGGCGACGCCGGCAATACCGGCACTGGCCAGTACCGGGCCAAGATTGAATTCCAGCTCCGTGAGCACCATCAACGCGGTGACGCTGGCCAGCACGATGGTGGTGATCGAACGCAGCACCGATCCGATTGTCTTCGAGCGCTGGGCCCGGCGAACCGCGGCGATCGGCGAGTCCTGAATCAGCCAGTAGCGCGGGTCCTTCGTGTTCTTGGGCGCTGCCGGGTCGAATTTGTCCAGCTTGGCGGTCTCGCCGTCGGCGATCTTTCCGGTGACGCGTTTGATCACCATCCGCAGCACAATGTTCAGCAGGAATCCACCCAGCAGGATCAGCGAAACGCGCAGCGGCTTGTCAAGCCAGAAATCGGGGGTTGCCAGCCGTTCCAAAGTCCTGATGTCCACGTGGTCCATGGATAAGAACGGTAAGCGCCCCGTCATGCCGCTGCCAAATGCGCCGTCGCAAACGTGGCGCATCTCCCAGCGGGGTCAGCCCATCTTGGTCAGCGGCGCATAGCGCAGCAGCAGCCGCTTCTCGCCGGCGTCGAATTTGACCTTGGCCACCGTCTTGTCGCCGGCTCCTTCGAGGCCCAGGACGGTCCCGTTGCCGAAGCTCGCGTGGTTGACCTTGTCGCCGATGGACAGCGCGATGACTTCCTTCTGCGGCTGCACCCGTCCAGCCCGGGTCTTGGCGCTCGTGATCGACGGCGCCGATCCGCGCATGTTGCTGATGTCCTGGCTGCCCGAGGTCCCGGCACCCCAGTGCGATCCCGAGTAGCGGCTGGACCCGAAGCTGCCTGCGGAGGCAAAGGTCGGGCGGGCCGTGCCTTCGCGTTTCCAGTCGATGAGTTCGGCCGGCACCTCTTCGATGAACTGGCTGGCCGGATTGAACTGGCTCTGGCCCCACATGCTGCGGGACTCGGACCGGGTCAGGTACAGCCGCTGGCGGGCGCGGGTCAGGCCCACGTAGGCCAGCCGGCGCTCTTCGGCCAGCTCCGTCGGGTCGGTCATGGAGCGCTGGTGCGGGAAGATTCCGTGTTCCATGCCGGTGAGGAAGACCACCGGAAACTCCAGTCCCTTGGCGGTATGCAGCGTCATCAGCGTCACCACGCCCTGGTCCTGGGCCAGCCGTGCCGCCTCGCTATCCGGGGCGTCGGGCACCTGGTCCGCGTCGGCCACCAGCGCCACCTGTTCCAGGAATTCGGACAGCGACCCTTCCGGGCTGTCCCGTTCGTATTCGCGCACCACGGCCACGAGTTCGGCCAGGTTTTCCACGCGGGATTCATCCTGCGGGTCGCTGCTCTGGCGCAGCATCGCCAGGTAGCCGGTCTGCTCCAGCACGGCCTCCAGCGCGGCCGCCGCACCGGACCCGGCGGCCACCTCGGCCAGGTCGTCGATGAGCTTCACAAAGCCGGCGACCGCGTTCACCGACCGGGTGGCCATGCCGGGCGCCTCCTCCGCCCGGCGCAGCGCGTCCATGAACGAGATCCGGTCCCGTTCCGCGAGCGCCGCGACGGCGTACTCGGCCCGGTCGCCGATCCCGCGCTTCGGTTCGTTGAGGATGCGGCGCAGGTTGACGACGTCGTCCGGGTTGGCCAGGACCCGCAGGTAGGCCAGCGCGTCCTTGATCTCCTTGCGTTCGTAGAAGCGGGTGCCGCCGACTACCTTGTAGGGCAGCCCCACCCGGACCAACAAGTCTTCGATGGACCGGGACTGGGCGTTGGTCCGGTAGAAAATGGCGATGTCGCCCGGGCGGATCCCCTCGGAGTCCTGCAGCCGGTCGATCTCCCCGGTGATGAAGCGGGCCTCGTCGTGCTCGTTCTCGCCCACGTAGCCGATGATCTTCTCGCCGTCGCCCTCGGCGGTCCAGAGCCGCTTGGCCGGGCGGTCGGGGTTCCGGGAGATCACCGAGTTGGCCGCGGTGAGGATGGTCTGGGTCGACCGGTAGTTCTGTTCCAGCAGGATGGTGCGCGCGCTGGCGTAGTCCTTCTCGAAATCGACGATGTTGCGCACGTCGGCCCCGCGGAAGGCGTAGATGGACTGGTCCGAGTCGCCCACCACCGTCAGTTCGCCGGCCGGCACCGACCCGTCCTCGGACTCCCGGGTCAGCTCGCGCACCAGCCGGTACTGGGCATGGTTGGTGTCCTGGTATTCGTCCACCAGCACGTGGCGGAACCGCCGGCGGTACGAGTCCGCAATCGCCGGGAACGCCTGGAAAATGAAGACAACCTGCGCGATCAGGTCGTCGAAGTCCATGGCGTTGGCCTGGCGCATACGCTGGGTGTACCCGGTGTAGACGGAGGCCACCGCCTGCTCGAACGGGTCCGAATAGTTGGCGGTGGAGGCGAAGGACTCGTCGTCGATCAGTTCATTCTTCAGCGCCGAGATCTTGTGCTGGATGGACTTGGGCGGGAAGCGCTTCGGGTCCAGGTCCAGCCCCTTGGCCACCTGGCTGACCATCCGCAGCGTGTCCGCCGAGTCGTAGATGGAAAAGTTGGAGTTCAACCCCACGTGCTTGGCCTCGCGGCGCAGGATCTTCACGCAGGATGAGTGGAACGTGGAAATCCACATCCGCTTGGCCGAGTCCCCCACCAGCGACTCGATCCTCTCCCGCATCTCCGCGGCGGCCTTGTTCGTGAAGGTGATGGCGAGGATCTCTCCCGGCCGTGCGCGGCGGGTGGCGAGCAGGTACGCGATGCGGTGGCTGAGCACCCGGGTCTTGCCGGATCCGGCACCGGCGACGATCAGCAGCGGGGAGCCGGCATGCTTGACCGCCTCTTCCTGCTGCGGGTTCAGCCCCGAGAGCAGCTCTTCGGCGCCGGGCAGATGCGGAGCGGGCGGAGAGGCAACATGCGGGTCGAACGCCGGGTCGGTGAGGAAATCCATGGTCCCCTAAGTCTATTAGCCACCACCGACACTGCGGGACGCCGGCGGCGACTTCCGCCAACGGCCGACGCAGAGCGCCCCGGCATAATGGTTGTATGTCCAAAACCCCAGCACAGCGCGCGAAGAAACACGGTGCGGCGGCGGCCCCAGCCCCCGGCAGCAGCGCCGCCGCGAGGCCTGCCGTTCCCGGCAACACCCGGTCGCCCCAGCGCGCTGCCGGCAACGCGAACCTGATCGTCATCGCCGGGGCCGCGGCCTCGGCCTTCCTGTTCGGCTACTCGTTCCTGCTGGTGATGCCGCAGTTCTCCCAGCTGACCGGGGGGCTGGCCATGCCGGACACGCTCATCGGCGGATACTCCACCGAGTACGTCCAGCAGGTGCGCACCGCGTTCGGCGAAGACGGTGCCGGGCAATACAACTACTGGCACAAGACAGCCGACACCATCTTCCCGCTGATGTTCGGCTTCACGTGGCTGATCCTGCTGGGGCAGCAAATCCGCCGCCCCGGCTGGCGCTGGCTCGCCTGGTCCGTCGTCGTGCTTTACGTGGCAGCGGATCTGGGGGAAAACCTCGCCGTCGACGCCATGCTGGCCTCGGACCCGGTCGGCGACGCGTCACTGGCGAGCTTCCTCACTGTCGCCAAGTCCGTCCTGTTCGGGCTGAGCCTGGTCGCCGCCGTCGTCGCGGTCTTCACGCGTAAACCCCGGCCTGCCGGAGGCCCGGCCGCCGCACCGGCGGGCGGCGCCGTTTAAGCTAAGCTTTTGGCGTTGCCCCCGTAGCTCAGGGGATAGAGCACCGCTCTCCTAAAGCGGGTGTCGGCAGTTCGAATCTGCCCGGGGGCACTTCACCGCCGGCCTTGTCGGCGAAATGCGGCGGCCGCGCCCGGCCCGTTAACCAGGGCAGCCGACCGCCGCCTGTGCAACCCCCCACGGAAGCACAGACGGTAGCCGGCTGTAGTGCCTTCCACCAAAGCGGCCAGGAATTCCCGTCAGCTGGGACCGCTGGTTCCGGTTCTTCCCGTTCGCCGGAGCCAGCAGTATCTTCCCGCCGCCTGTTGGCCGACGGCCGAGCCGTTCCCCTGAAGCACGTGAGCCGCTGAAGGGACCGTTCATTTTCCCGCAGCGTGAGCACTCCAGGCACTGCCGTCACCATATATCTAAATCGATTGGATTTAATAAAGCAACTCCGGGACGCTTCGTGGCGGCGGGCCAGGGTAATTGACGCAAACGGTCGTGGTGAAGCGCACCCCTGCCCGCGTCCGGCTAGCCCCCTAGGATCAACCCGCTGGCCTTGGGCGACAGCGCGTCATCCAGCACCAGGCAGGCGCCGCCGATGGCCCCCACCTCGAAGCCCAGCGGGGACGACACCACGTCAACCTCGTGGATCGCCCGCGACACAAACCGTTTGTTAATTTCCTCCCGCAGGATGGGCAGCGCAAGCTCGTCCAAGCCGTCCCACAGCGGGCCGCCAAAGATGACCCGGTCCACGTCCAGGATGTTGGCCACCTGCCCCACGGTTCCGCCCAGCAACCCGGCGGCCCGGCCGATGATCGCCGCGGCCGCCGGCTCCCCCTCGCTGGCCATGCGGCAGAGCGTGACGATCCATTCGGTGGCCTGATGGCGGTCCCCCAGCTCGGCGCCGGCCGGGAAGATGCCGGCCTCCACGGCCTGCCGGAACAGCGTGCCGAAGTTCAGCGCCATGCCCACGCAGGTGCGTTTCCCGCAGTCGCACAGCGGGACCTCTGCCTCCACCGGAAAATGGCCGATCTCCCCGATATTGCTGGAGGCGCCGCGCAGCACCTGTCCGTCGAGCACGATGCCGGCGCCCAAGCCCGTGCCCAGGTAAACGAACACGAAGTTCTCGGGCTCCCGCCGTCCGCTGGCCCACAGTTCCGCCACCGCCGCGGCCGTCGTGTCCTTGTCCATCAGCACCGGCAGGCCCGTCAGGTCGCGCAGGGGTTCGCGCAGCGGCACCGAGGTCCACTCGCGCATCATCGGCGGATCCACCACCATCCCTTCGGCCGCGTCGATCGGCCCGGGCGCGGCCAGCCCGATGCCCAGGATGCGGTGGCGCTCGATCCCGGAAGCGGTGATGAGCGCCTCCGTCGCGGCGGCCATGGCGGCAGCCATCCCGTCCGGCTGGCCTGCGGCGGGGACGTCGTGCCGGGCACGCGCCACCACCTCGCCGTCGAGGTTCAGCATCACCAGGGTCATGACCACGGGGTCGAGGTGGATGCCGATCGCGAGCCGGCTGGAAAGTTCCAGCTGCAGGACGGTGCGCGGTTTGCCGGGCCCGCTGACCGTCTTGCGGTCCTCGCGCACCAGGCCCTCGTCCACCAGCCGGCGCACTACGTTGGAGATGGTCTGCGGGGACAGCCCGGTGCTCTCCACCAGTTCCACCCGGGCGATTCCCCCGCGGGCACGTCGGATGGCGTTGAGGATCACGGCCTGGTTGTAGCCGCCCAGGCGGCCCAGGTTGGTTCCGCGCTGCATTGCACCCGCTTTCCACTTCTTCGACGTGTGGGACCCAGAGCAACTCTAGTCATTGAGCGGGCGGACCACACCCGCCACGCGGCCAGCCCCCTGGCGCGGGCCGGACCGCCGCACTCAGGCCAAACCGGCCACCCGGGTATCGCTGAGGAACTGGGTCCGGTACAGCTCGGCGTAGCGGCCCTCCAGGGCCAGCAGCTCAGCGTGCGTGCCCTGCTCGGCAATCCGGCCGCCCTCAATGACCAGGATCCGGTCGGCGGAGCGCACGGTGGACAGCCGGTGGGCAATGACGACGGCGGTGCGACCCTCGAGTGCCTCGCTGAGCGCGGCCTGCACGGCGACTTCATTGGTGGAGTCCAAGGCCGCCGTCGCCTCGTCCAGGATCACCACCCGGGGATGGCCCAGCAGCAGCCGGGCGATGGTCATCCGCTGCCGTTCGCCGCCGGAGAGGCGGTAGCCGCGCTCCCCCACCATGGTGTCCAGGCCGTCCGGCAGGGAACGGATCAGGTCCTGCAGCCGGGCGCGGCGCAGCACGTCCCATATCTCGTCGTCGCTGGCCTCCGGCCGGGCCAGCAGCAGGTTGGAGCGGATGGTCTCGTGGAACAGGTGTCCGTCCTGGGTCACCATGCCGATGGTTCCGCGCAGCGCCTCGAAGCTCAGGTCACGGACATCGGTGCCCGATAGCTCGACGGAACCGGAGTCCACGTCGTACAGGCGGGCCAACAGCTGGGCCATGGTGGATTTTCCAGCCCCCGAAGAGCCCACCAGCGCCACCGTCTGGCCCGGCTCCACCCGGAAGCTGATCCCGTGCAGCACCTCCTCGCCGCCGCGGGCGTCGAGGGTCGCGACCTCCTCCAGGGAGGCCAGCGACACCTTCTCGGCGGAGGGGTAGGCGAACCGCACGTCCTTGAACTCGACGGAGACCGGGCCCGGCGGCACGGCAGCGGCGTCGTCCTTTTCGGTAATCAGGGGCTTCAGGTCCAGCACCTCGAAGACGCGCTCGAAGCTGACCAGCGCACTGGAAATCTCCACCCGGGCGTTCGCCAGGGCCGTCAGCGGCGCGTACAGGCGGGTGAGCAGGAGCGCCAGCGTCACCACCTCGCCGGGATCCAACTGGCCGATGATGGCGTAGAAACCGCCGAGCCCGTAGACCAGGGCCAGGGCCAGCGCGGACACCAGGGTGAGCGCCGTGACGAACACCCACTGCATCACCGCGGTCTTGATGCCGATGTCGCGCACCCGCTGGGCCCGGAGCTTGAACTCGCGGGATTCGTCGGCGGGCCGGCCGAACAGCTTGACCAGCGTGGCCCCGGGCGCGGAGAACCGTTCGGTCATCTGCGTGCTCATGGCGGCGTTGTGGTCGGCGGTCTCCCGGCGCAGTTCGGCGAGCCGGCTGCCCATCCGGCGGGCCGGCAGCAGGAACACCGGCAGCAACAGCAGCGCCAGCAGGGTGACCTGCCAGGAGGTGTTCAGCATGACGATCAGCGTGAGGATCAGCGCCACGAGGTTGCTCACCACCCCGGAGAGCGTTCCGGCAAAGGCACGCTGCGCCCCGATGACGTCGTTGTTCAGCCGGCTGACCAGCGCGCCGGTGCGGGTGCGCATGAAGAAGGCGATCGGCATCTTCTGGACGTGGTCGAATACGGCGGTGCGCAGGTCCAGGATGATGTCCTCGCCCAGCCCGGAGGAAATCCACCGGGTCACCATGCTGAGCCCGGCGTCGGCGATGGCCACCAGGGCGATGACGACGGCGAGCCAGATCACTACCTCGACGCCGGTTTTGGCCACGATCGCGTCCACCACCCGGCCGGCGAGAACCGGCGTGGCGACGGCCAGCGTGGCGGTCACCACCGAGAGCAGCACAAAGACAGCAATCTTGCCCTTGTAGGGCGCGGCGAACGCAAAGGTCCGGCGGACAGTCTCCCGCGAGAAGGACTTCTGCTCCTTCGAGTGCGAAAGCCGGTACAGCGAACTCCAGGCTGCCCCTTCCATGGACATGATGGCTCCTAACGGCTGATGGTGCTACTGCCACCCTAGAACCATTCCGAACGCCCTGGTGTTCCTGCCCGCGGCCATGCGGCCGGAAGCTGTCCGGAATTGCGGGCGGGCAGGCAAAGCCGCCGGACCCACCGGCGCCGCCCCCGCCCGCCCGGCGCCACCCGGCGCCGCCCGGCGTCAGCTGAGCTGCTTCTCCTCGTGCGGGACGAAGCGCACCGTCATCGCCTTGAAGCCCGGCGTGTTGGACTCCCGTGCCACCAGGTCCCGGTGCACCAGCGCGTTGGCCTCCGGGAAGTAGGCGGCCGCACAACCCCGCGCCGTCGGGTAGGACACCAGGCGGAACTCGTCCGCGCGGCGCTCGGTGCCCTTGAACGTGCTGATCACGTCCACCAGGTCGCGGTCGGCGAAGCCCAGTTCGGCCAGGTCGTCGGGGTGCACCAGGATGACCCGCCGCCCGTTGGAGATGCCCCGGTAGCGGTCGTCCAGGCCGTAGAACGTGGTGTTGTACTGGTCGTGGCTGCGGATGGTCTGCAGGATCAGGTGTCCCTCGGGCGCCTCCAGGTACTCCAGCGGGCTGACCGTGAACCGCGCCTTGCCGATGTCGGTGGCGAAGGAGCGGGTGTCGCGCGGCGGGTTCGGCAGCACAAAGCCGCTCTTGTTCCGGATCCGCGTGTTGAAGTCCTCGAACCCCGGCAGCACGCGGGAGATGTGGTCCCGGATCACGTCGTAGTCCTCGGCCATCGCCCGCCAGTCCACTGGGTGGTCGTCGCCGAAGGTGGCCTGGGCCATCCGCGCGATGATCACCGGTTCGGCCAGCAGGTGCTCGCTGACCGGCTCCAGCCGGCCCTGCGTGGACCGGACGACGGACATGGAGTCTTCCACCGAGAGGAACTGCGCGCCCTTCGGGTGCTTGTCGTCCCGGTCGGTACGGCCCAGCGTCGGCAGGATCAGCGACGTCTTCCCGTGCACCACGTGGGAGCGGTTGGGTTTGGTGGAGACATGTACGGTCAGGCCGGCCTTCTTCATCCCGCTCTCGAGCAGCTCGGTCTCCGAGTTCGCCAGCGCGAAGTTGCCGCCCATGGAGACGAAGACGTCGACCTTGTCCTCGTGGAAGCGGTCGATCGCCTCGGTGGAATCGACGCCGTGCTCGCGCGGCGAGGTGATGCCGAACTCCTTGTCCAGCGCCGCCAGCAGCCACTCCTTGGGCTTCTCCCAGATGCCCATGGTGCGGTCGCCCTGGACGTTGGAGTGGCCGCGGACCGGGCAGGCACCGGCGCCGGGCTTGCCGAAGTTGCCCTGGAGCAGCAGCAGGTTCACGATTTCGCGCAGGGTATCGACCGAGTGCGGCTGCTGGGTCAAACCCAGCGCCCAGCAGATGATGGTGGCCTTGGACTTGGCCAGCAGCCCGGCGACCTTGGCGATCTCCAGCCGCGACAGCCCGGTGGCCTTCTCGGTTTCGGTCCAGTCGACGTGCCGGCGGGCTTCGACGTACTCCTCGAAGCCTTCGGTGTTCGCGTCGATGAACGCCTTGTCCACGACGGTGCCCGGGGCGCGGCCTTCCTCTTCGAGCAGCAGGTGTCCCAGCGCCTGGAAGAGGGCGAGGTCCCCGCCCACCTTGATCTGCAGGAATTCGTCGGCCAGCGCGGTGCCGCCGCGCAGCAGCCCGTCCACCGACTGCGGGTCCTTGAACGCCATCAGCCCGGTTTCGGGCAGCGGGTTCACCGCCACGATGGTGCCGCCGTTGTCCTTGCACTCCTTGAGCGCGGAGAGCATGCGCGGGTGGTTGGTCCCGGGGTTCTGGCCCACCACGAAGATCAGCTCGGAGTGGTGGATGTCCTCCAGCGACACGGTGCCCTTGCCGATGCCGATGGTCGGGTTCAGGGCGCTGCCGGAGGACTCGTGGCACATGTTGGAGCAGTCCGGCAGGTTGTTGGTGCCCAGCGAGCGTGCGAACAGCTGGTACATGAACGCGGTCTCGTTGGCGGTCCGGCCCGAGGTGTAGAACACGCAGCGGTCCGGCGTCGTGGCCCTGATGCGTTCGCCAATCAGGCTGAACGCGTCCGCCCACGAGATCGGCGAATAGTGCGTCTCCCCCTCGCGGATGATGACCGGCTCGGTGATCCGGCCTTGCTGGCCCAGCCAGTATTCGGTCTTCGTGGAGAGCTCTTCGATGGAGTGGCGCGCCCAGAACTCGGGCGTGACGGTGCGCTTCGTGTTCTCCTCCGCCACGGCCTTGGCGCCGTTTTCGCAGAACTCGGCCGGCTTGCGCGGACCGGTGATGGATTCGGGCCAGGCGCACCCCGGGCAGTCGAAACCGCCGCGCTGGTTGATCCGCAGCAGCGACCGGGCGGTGCGGGAGACGCCGGCCTGTTCGATGCCGCGCTCCAACGCAACCTTCACCGCCGGAATACCGGCGGCGACCTTCTTCGGTTCCTTGACCTTCAGGGTGCTTTCATCAATGTCATTCACGGGTGCCGGACGAGTCATGCCCCTAATGTATCCCGGCTCACACCGGTTCCCCGACTCACCCGGCGCGTCTCACACGAAATTCCCGACGGCGGCGCCCACCCGCCCCGGGTGGGCGTACACGTTAATGCTGCGGCCGCGGCTGAAGCCGGCCAGTGTCAGTCCCACCTTTTCCGCCAGCTCGACGGCGAGCGAGGACGGCGCGCTCACGGCCGACAGGACGGGGATCCCCGCGAGATAGGCCTTCTGGACCAATTCGAACGAGGCGCGCCCGGAGACCTGCAGCACCGTGTGGCGCAGCGGCAGCCGCCCCTCGCGCAGCGCCCAACCCACCACCTTGTCCACCGCGTTGTGCCGGCCCACGTCTTCGCGCAGGCAGAGCAGTTCGCCCGCGACGCTGAACAGCCCGGCGGCGTGGACGCCGCCGGTGCGCTCGAACACCTGCTGCCGTTCGCGCAGCCGGTCCGGCAACTGCAGCAGGATCTCCAGCGGCACGTCGCCGCCGGCACCGGTGCCGTCCGCGCCCGGGGAGGCTCCGCCGTCGTCATGGTGCAGCGGGAAGCGGGAGCGCTTCGTCACGGCGTCGATCGAGGCGGTGCCGCAGATGCCGCACGCGCTGCTGGTGACCACCTGCCGGTCAAGCCGCGGATCCGGCAGCGCCACCCCCGGCGCCAACTGGGCCTCCACCACGTTGAAGGTCTGCCGCCCGTCCTCGTCCTCGCCGGCACAGAAGCGCATCGAGACGAGATGTTCGGGCGACCAGATGACGCCCTCGGAGACCAGGAAGCCGGCCACCAGGTCGAAGTCGTCGCCCGGGGTGCGCATGGTGATGGAGAACGCGCGGCCGGCCAGCCGGATCTCCAGCGGCTCTTCCACCGCCATCACGTCCTCGCGGCGGCGCGGCGGCGCATCGAGACTGAGTTTGAGCACCTTGCGGCGCTGCGTTAAGCGGCCCATGAAGTTCTCCTCTACTGCCTGTAACAAGGGTAAGGCAGCCACGCGGCTGCGCGCGGCGGGCGCAGCGGCGGGGCCGGCTGCGGGCTGGGAGCGCCGTTTACCAGGGCAGCTCGAGGGCCGGCAACTGCTCGCCGGGTTCGGCGCCGGCGGCCGGCACCACCATCACCCCGTCGGCGGCCGCCAGTCCCCTCATCATCGCCGAGCCGATGCGGTCCGCGGGGACGGCACCGCCATCCGGCGACCGACCGTAGGGCACCAGCCGGTCCTGGTCGTGCAGCGGTGGCATGGCTGTTCCGGCGGGCACGGTGCGCAGCGGGGCCAGCGGCCGGCCGGTCATCCCGGCCAGCAGCGGAGCCGCCAGGGTCAGCAGCGCCATCATGGCGGCCAGCGGATTGCCCGGCAGGCCCACCAGCAGCCGCCCGTCGGCCAGCCGGGCCAGCAGCGCCGGATGCCCCGGACGCATCCGGACGGACGGAATCAGGATCGTGGCCGCGTCCGCGTCCAGCACCCGGCGCAGATGATCGGCCGAGGAGTGGCCCGTTCCGCCGGTGGTGACCACGACGTCGCCGCCGCAGCCGGCGATGGCTTCCGCGGTGGCCGCGAAGTCGTCGGGCAGCCGCCGGCTGTCCATCACCTGGCCGCCGAGCCGGGCGATGATGGCCGGCAGCGTGGGCCCGAACGTGTCCCGGACCCGCCCGGGAGCGGGAATGCCGGAGGTGACCACTTCGTCGCCGGTGAGCAGCAGGGCCACCTGCGGCACGGGGGCGACGGGGAGCGCGTCGTGGCCGCACACCGCGGCGACGGCCAGGTGCGCCGGGGTCAGCACGGTGCCGGCGGAGACCACGACGGCGCCGGCGGCGGTCTCCTCGCCGGCCGGGCGGATGTGCCGCCCGGGGGCCAGTTCCCGCTCCGCGGTCCCCGGGCACAGCTGAAGCCGGCCAGTCGCCGGGGTGCCGCATTCGCTGCGCAGCACGCTGTCCGTGCCGTCGGGGATCAGGCCGCCGGTGACGACCGGGGCGGCCAGCCCCGGCCGCAGGTCGCTGCCGGCCGGCACCAACTGCCACGGCCCCGGGCCGGCGACGGCCCAGCCGTCCATGGCGGAGGAAGCATAGTGCGGGACCGGCACCAGCGCCGTTACGTCGCGGGCCAGCGTGCGGCCGGCACAGGCGGCCAGCTCCACGTTCGCGGGATCGGGCCGTCCCGCCTCCCGGCCCGCGGCATAGGCGGCTCTGCGGGCGTCGTCCCAGCGCAGGCCCGCGGCGCTCACTCCTGCACTGCGCCGTGCCGGCGCGCCACTTCGTCGGCCACGCGGGAGGCGGCGCGCATGGCCACCTCGGGTGTTGCCTGTCCGGTGGCGGCCGCCAGGCCGGCCGCGTAGCCCACCACGAAGGTGGTCAGCGGCGCCGCCGGGCGGATCACGCTGTGCGCCGCGACGCCGGCGAGCCCCAGCACGGCGTCGATGTCAACGGGCGTGTCTTCGATTTCCAGCGCCTGGAGCAGTTCGCTGACGAAGGGGGAGAGCTTTTCGGCCGCTCCGGACACAATGGCCTCCGATCCGCCCGGTGCGGGCAAGTACAACGTTTGTTTCAGGCTACGGCGCGGGCCGAACAATGCCAAAGCGGCCCGCGTCCTGCCACGTATCGACGTCGGAGGTGTGGCCCCCTGACGGGCCCTCGAGCGTGATCTCGGCGGCGGGCAGCCCGCCGAGCAGCCGCCGGACCGGCTGGCCGGCCAACCCGGCCGCACCCCCGGCGTTCCGCACCGCGGCCTCCAGCGCCGCGCTGTCCGCGCAGCAAGCCAGCGGCTGCTGCTTGCCGTCGGCGTCCACCGGGATCCAGAGCCTGGCCTCCGGCCGGCTGACGGCGTGGCGCAGCAGCAATTCCGGCAGCCCGGCCAGCATCGGCATGTCGCAGGCGAAGAGCAGCGTGAACGGGGCCCGCACGGAAGCACCGCCGTCGTCGTCCCGCGCCCGCGCGGAGCCCCCGCCGTCGTCGTCCCGCGCCCGTCGGGAGGCACCGCCGTCGTCGTCCCGTAACAGCGCCTCGATCCCCGCCGCGATGCCCGCTGCCGGGCCGGAGAACGGCGGGTCCTCCCGGGTGAGCGTCAGCCGCAGCGGCTGCGGGACCAGCGTGCGGCGGAAAGCTTCCACTTCCTCGGACAGGTCATCCGGGCCGACGACGGAGATCCGCCGGGCCCCGCAAACGGCCTCCAGCGTGCGGCGCAACAGGGTGGCCCCCTCGAGCCGCAACAATGCCTTGGGGCTGCCGCCCAGGCGTGAGGATCGGCCGCCGGCCAGCACGACGGCGTCGAAAACCGGAGCCGTCACGCGGCGGTATGGGTGTCGAGGAACTGGCTCCAGGCCGGGGCGGGACGGTCCAGGTCGCGAATCCGCCAGCGGGCGCCGCTGGGCGGCCGGGGCGTGAAGCGCAGGCTCCAGCCCATCTGGGCCAGCGTGCGGTCGCCCTTGGCGTTGTTGCAGCGCAGGCAGCAAGCCACCAGATTCTCCCAACTGTCTTCTCCCCCGCGGGACCGGGGCTTGACGTGGTCCACCGTGGTGGCTGTCTTCCCGCAGTAGGCGCAGAGGTGGTTGTCGCGGCGCAGGACGCCGCGGCGGGTCACCGCGGTGTCCTTGTTGTACGGCATCTTAATGTAGCGGTTGAGCAGGATGACCGAGGGGCGGCCCAGTATGTCGTTGGGGCCGACGACGGGGTCCCCGTCTTCGGCGATCACGCTGGCTTTGCCGGTGAGCACAAGAAGCAGCGCCCGGCGGAAGGTGACAACCGCCAGGGGTTCGTAACCAGCATTCAGAACGAGTGTGCGCATGCACATTCCTCTAGGTCTGGCCAACCCGACCGGTGCTTCAGATCCCGGTCCGGGACTGGATTTTCTGCACTGACAGTCAAAGAGTATGACGGCGAGTGCGTTCCGCGCTAACTTTTTCACCGCCCGTGGGCCATAGGAATGATGCCGCGGGCGGTCCGGTGGCGCGGCGACGGACACCCGCGGGGCCCACCTTGGGCCGTGGCGAGACCGGTCCGCGCAGGCGCCTAACCTCCTGACAACGCCGCCGGCCCCGGTGCGCGCGCTGGGCGTGCACCGGGGCCGGCGGGACGGTCGCTGTGGACCGGGAAGGCTGTTGCCTAGTTGACGCGGATGGCTACGTAGCCGGATCCGACGTCCGCGCTGGCCAGTGCCGTGGTGTAACCGGTCCAGCCGCCGTGGATGGCCTGGCCGTTGCCCACGTAGATGGCGATGTGCGCAACACCTGCTCCGCCGTCGGAGTAGTAGAGCAGATCGCCCGGCTGCGGGGTGGAAACCTGGGTGCCGTAGCTGAAGAACTGTGCGGGTGCGAGGTCCCCCACCGAGAAACCGGCGGCGCGCAGGGCCTTCTCCACCATGGCGGTGCAGTCCTGCGAGATGCCGATCTGGCCGTACGCGGAGGACACCAGCGTGGAGGCCACGCCGCTGGCGGAAGCTTCGGCCTTCGCCGGGGCTGCCTTGGCTGCGGGAACGGCGGCGGCTGCCTTGACCTCGACCGCGGGAGCGGCGGCCTGGACGGCGCCCTGTGCGGTGTCTGCGGCCTCCTCGACGACCGGGGCCACTTCCTCGGCCACGGCTTCGACGACAGGCTCGGGCTCCGGGGCCGGAGTGGACTTGATGGCGGGACGCGAGAAAGTCAGCTCCACGGCACTCGAAGCCTGGACGGTGTCCACCTGCACGCGGCTGGGTACGGACACGGTGGATGCGGTGCGTTCGATGGAGGTTGACTGCGCGGGAACCGCGGCGGTCAGGGCCAGTCCGGACGCGGCAGCGATCACGGCTGCCGAGCGACCCATGGATCCGGCATTGGACGAGACGGCTTTGGAAATCGTCTCCAGCGGGTTGGTGCGGACGGAAACGGCGCGGTGGCGCCCCGTAGCGGTGTCATTGAACACGTTAAAGGCCTCTCCCAATGCCTGCGAGGTGAGCTGTCGGATTCGGATGGGAGTGCATCCGGCCGCAGCCCTCCCCGGCAATGCCTGAGAGTGCTGGCGACTTAACCCCAAGGGTTCCTGTACGGAACCCGAATTTGGTTCCCCCGCCTCTGCCCGCGAAGTTTTTTGCGAACGGACTCCGGACGGTGGCAGAGCTCGGCAATCCACCCGGAGGTCCCAGCCGTTTGGCAACTGGCACGCGTTAGAGCGTATACGATCAATCACGCATTGTCACATTCTGATCACGGCGTGGTGATGTTTTGATTACGACAGCCCTCGGAGCCCTGCTTCCTGACGGTTCCGGGACGGGGCTGGTACGAAGGGTGCACCGTGCGTTTCGGGGCTGCGCACACGTTCCAAGCGCCGTTGTCGCGCGGGTCTTCCGAACGGGTCATCCGCGCCCGTTTCCGAGCAGAGGTTCCGCGCGGCTCCGGACCCGACTTCGCGCACGGGTCTTCCGCGCGCCGACCGGACCCCTTCTTCGCGCCACTCCTGGGCAGGTCTGCCGCGCGCTGTGTCCGCGCGCCGCTCCGGACCCGTCTTCGCGCGCCGGTTCCGTGCCGTCTTCGCGCGCCGCACCCGCGCCCCGTTTCCACCCAGGTCCTCCGCACGCCGTTTTTAACGCCCGCAGCGCGCCCCGAAGGACGCGCCGCGAGAAGGCCGTGACAGGAAGTGCTTAGCCCGCCGGACGGATGAAGACCGGGCCGGAGCCGATGTAGGCGCTGCCCAAGACAGTGCTGTAGCCCGCCCACCCGCCGTGGACCGCCTGGCCGTTGCCGACGTAGATGGCCACGTGGGCCACGCCGGCACCGCCGTTGGCGTAGTAGATGATGTCGCCGGGCTGCGGGGTGGCCACCTGTGTGCCGTAGGCAAAGAACTGCGCCGGGGCGAGGTCGCCCACCGCGAAGCCTGCCGCGCGCAGGGCGTTCTCGACCAGGGCCGTGCAGTCCTGGGCGACCCCGATCTGTCCGTAGGCGGCCGCGACGATGGCGCCGGCGGCTCCGCTGGCGGCAGCCTCGCCGGCCTTCTTGACGGTCTTGGTTTCGTTCGACCCGGCGTCGTTGCCGGTCGTGGGGTTGATCTCGTTGGAGACGGCCTGGACAACCGGCTCCGGTGCGGGGGTTGAGGTGATCCCCGCGCGTTCGAAGGTCAGCTTCACGGCTGCGGAGGCCTGCACGGCCTCCACCTGCACGCGGGCCGGGGCCTCGACCCCTCGGTCAGCGCTGACAGCCTGGGCCGGGATGGTACCGGTCAGAACCAAGCCGGTAGCGGCGGCGATCACCGCACCCTGACGTCCCATGGTTCCCGCATTCGCGGACACAGCCTTGGAAATCGTCTCAAGCGGGCTCGTGCGGACGGGGGTCGCACGATGGCGGCCCGCAGTAATGCTCTTGGACACGGTCTGTACCTCTCCCAAATGCCTGCGAAGTGAGCTGTCGGGTTCGGATGGGAGTTCATCCGGCCGGTCGGCTGCGGGCTGGTGGCCCAGGCCTGATCGGCTTTACCCCAAGGACACCGTGCGATGTCCGGGAAGTGGTTCCCCCGCCTCTGCCATGCGATTCGGTGCGAACGAACTTCGGGCGACGGCAGAGTTCGGCATTCCGCCCGAAGGTGCCAGCCTGTTGACGACTGGCACGGGTGAAACCTTATAACAGTTTGCGGGATGTGTCACGTTCCGATTACGGCGTGTTCATCACAGCCAGCCGGTGGGGTCCACCAGCTTGTCGTTGACCATCACTTCGAAGTGGAGGTGGCAGCCGGTTGAGGCGCCGGTGGTGCCGCTCTGGCCCACCGTCTCCCCGCGCTGCACGGTGGCACCGACGGACGTGTCAATGGTGCTCAGGTGGTTGTAGGTGGTCTTCAGGCCGTTGCCGTGGTCCACCACGATCCGGTTACCGCCGCCGCCGACCTGGAAGCCCGCCTCGATGACGGTTCCGCCGGCCGCTGCGTGGACCGGGGTGCCGCAGGCTGCTCCATAGTCCTGGCCGGTGTGCAGCTCCCCGGCGTAGCCGGTGATGGGGCTGACGCGGTAGCCGAACGGCGACGTCATGGTCAGCTCGTCCATCGGCTGCGAGAGGGAGCCTTCGCTGCTGACGACCTTGGCATTGCTGCCCGAGGCGACCATGACCTGCTTCAGCTTCGTGTCCGGGTCGAATTTGCTGGTCAGGCCGGCACGCTCGAACGTCAGCCGGGCTTCGGTGGCGGCGGAGATGCTGCTGGCGGCCGGGGCATCCTGCGGGGCGTCGGCGGTGGCGCCGGCCGTCGTCGGCAGCATCACGGTCAGTGCCATCCCGGAGGCGGCTGCAACGATCGCTGTCTTATGCCCGACGTCGCGCGCGGCTGCTGCTACCGGAGACGGCGCCGGCTGGGCGCGGCGTCGGCCGGGCGTTGCGGCACGAGGGCGTGAGTGTTCGGCCGGGGCGGTTGAACGGCGCCGTCCCGAGGCTTTGTGTCCTGCCAAAATTCTGTTACCTCTCCCAAAGCGCCTGCGAAGTTAGCTGTCGGATTCGAGTCAAGAGAAAACTCGGCCACACCGCACAGAGCGCCGGTGGAACGATTCACCGAGGCTTTGCCCGCTGCGGCTTCACCCCAAGGCAGCGAACAACCTGCCGCTTGGTGGGTCCTCCGCCCCTGTCTCACGGATACACGCCTCCGCCGACAGGGTTCGGCTTGCGAAGGGTGTGGGAATCGATGTCTCGATGCCCGGGTCAACTATACGTAAAACTCCCCGAAAGTAATAAATCCGTTATCCGGGGTGCGTGTTTTCAAGGGTCAACGTTTCATCGCATTGATACAAAGATGTGCGCGGCGACTTCCGGCGGCAGCTCCAAGGCCCCTTCGATCCCCGGCACGCGCACGGAGATGTACTCGCCGGCGGTCTCCAGCTGAAGGCTGGCGCCCGGCTTCAAACCGCCCTCTTCCAGCTGGAGCAACAGTTCCGGTTCCACCTGGATGGGCTCCGCCAGCCTGACGATGCTCACCTCTTTGTCGGACGTGTAGCTGCCCATGGCCTGCGCCAGATTGAGCACGCCGGTGGTGAACTCTTCGGCCGGCTGGCCCCCGAGCGCTTCCAGGCCGGGGATGGGGTTGCCGTACGGCGAAACCGTCGGCCTGCCCAACAGTTCGTAGAGCCGCTGCTCCACCCGCTCGCTCATCACGTGCTCCCAGCGGCAGGCCTCGTCATGCACGTAGGCCCAGTCCAGTCCGATGACGTCGGAGAGCAGCCGCTCGGCCAGTCGGTGCTTGCGCATCACTTCGGTGGCTTTACGCCGGCCCAGCTCGGTCAGTTCCAGATGCCTGTCGCCGGTGACGACCACGAGTCCGTCCCGCTCCATCCGCCCGATCGTCTGCGACACGGTCGGGCCCGAGTGGCGCAGCCGCTCGGCGATCCGGGCGCGCAGCGCGACGATGTTCTCTTCTTCGAGCTCGAGGATAGTGCGCAGGTACATCTCGGTAGTGTCGATGAGATCAGTCAATGGCTTCTTGCTCCTCGGCGCGGTGAAAAGGCTGCTCCAGCAGCATGCATGAGGGTGTTTTCCCCTCCCCAGCCTAGCCTGTTTTCCTTGCCGGACCGGCAGCTTCGCCGCGGGCTGACGCGTCGGGCGCCCAACGCAACAATGGCCACTGCAACTAACGGCGGCCCTCGGCGTTGAGGCAGAATGAAACGGGCGTTCAACGGCGAACCGCCATCGAGATCATTGCCACCACGCCAGGAAAGGTATTCATGAGCGATACCCAGTCCATCAGCATTCCCGCCGACCTGCTGCCGAAAGACGGGCGCTTTGGCGCCGGGCCGTCCAAGGTGCGCCCGGAACAGGTCGACGCCCTGGTCGCCGCCGGCAAGAACCTCCTGGGCACGTCGCACCGCCAGGCACCGGTGAAGAATCTGGTGGGCAGCGTCCGCGAAGGGCTCAAGGAGTTCTTCAAGGCGCCGGAGGGTTACGAGGTCATCCTGGGCGTTGGCGGCTCGACGGCGTTTTGGGACGTTGCAACCTTCGGACTGGTCGAGCAGAAGGCCCAGCACCTGTCCTTCGGGGAGTTCAGCTCCAAGTTCGCCGCGGCCACCAACAAGGCTCCGTTCCTGGCCGAGTCCAGCATCATCACCTCGGAACCCGGCTCCCGGCCGGAGCCGCGGGCTGAGGCCGGCGTGGATGTCTATGCGTGGGCGCAGAACGAAACCTCCACCGGCGTGGCGGCTCCGGTGCAGCGAGTGAAGGGTGCCGACGACGGCGCCTTGGTCCTCATCGACGCCACCTCCGCCGCGGGCGGGCTCGACGTCGACGTCGCCCAGAGCGACGTCTACTACTTCGCGCCCCAGAAAAACTTCGCGTCCGACGGCGGCCTGTGGCTGGGCGTCTTCTCCCCCGCAGCGCTGGAACGGGCCGCCCGGATCGGTGCCACCGACCGCTGGATTCCGGACTTCCTCAATCTTGAAACGGCCATCGACAATTCGCTGAAGAACCAGACCTACAACACGCCTGCGCTGGCAACCTTGGTCACGCTCAACGCCCAGATCGAGTGGCTGAACGGCAACGGCGGTTTGGACTTTGCTTCCGCCCGGACCGCCGATTCGGCAGGACGGGTGTACCAGTGGGCGGAGGCTTCCGCCGTGGCGACCCCGTACGTGGCGAACCCGGAGCACCGCTCGAACGTCATCGCGACGGTGGACTTCGACGAGTCGGTTGACGCCGCGGCGGTCGCCAAGGTGTTGCGCGCGAACGGAGTGGTGGACGTGGAGCCGTACCGCAAGCTCGGCCGCAATCAGCTGCGCATCGCCACCTTTGTCGCCGTGGAGCCGGAGGACGTCAGCGCGCTGCTGGCCTGCATCGACTACGTGGTGGACCGGGTCAAGGGCTGATTCCCCCGACCTCGCGTCGTTTCGCAAAGGTCCGGCTACCGTTCGCGGCGGCCGGACCTTTCGCATTGGCAGCAGTTGCGTAGGGCGTTGCGCCAGCCGCGTCCCGCCGTCCAGCGAGCCTGAACGCTCGCCCCTCAAACTGTCGGAGGCAGCCGGTAGCGTGAGGATATGGAGGGCGAGGGCGACGAGCTTCGGTTCCCGGTTCCCGGACAGGGACTGGTGATGGACCTTGGTGTGCCTTCGCGTCCGGACAGTTCCCTGCTGGAAGCGCTGCTGCAGCACGTGGTGGCAGAAGCGTTGCTCCGCCGGTATGGCATCAGCTCTGATCGCGCCGGACTCTACTCGGCGGCCGCTGACCCTGGTGCGTCTGCCGCCGCCGAGGCGGCCGACACTGCAGAGATTCCCTCGCCAACCAAAGCCGACGGCGGCGGGCAGCCAACCGTATCCGAGGATCCCGGAGCATCCCAGGAATCTGGCGCCGGACAACCGACGGCCGGGACCACCGAGGAGGGGGTAGGACTGACCGTGGTGCCGGAGGACGCCGGTGGCGATCCTGTGATGCCCGAGGGCGGGGTGGGGGTGCCTGCCGTGCTGGCCGGTTTGTTGGCGGTGGTGGAGCCGGCGGAACTGGATGACGTGCAGACCATGGATTATCTTTTGGCTGCCGCGCGGGTGGAGGCGTGGGTGCAGTCGTGCCGGGTGAAGGCGTTGGACCGCTTCGCCCGGCTGCGTCCCGGTGTTGGCGGGGACCGGGACCCGGAAGGCTTTTCCCGCTTCGCGCACCACGAGATCTCGGCGCACCTGTGCACCGGTGACGCCGCGGCGCGGGCCATGCTGGCCGACGCCCGGCAGATCTGCACACACCTGCCGGGCACTCTCGAGGCGATGGGCCGCGGGGACCTGGACTTGCCGCGGGCGAAGGCGCTGGCCCGCGGCTGCGCGGACCTGCCGGCGGAATGCCTGCAGGATTTTGAGGCCGCGGTGCTGCCCGGCGCCGGGGACGTCACATTGGATACCGTGCGGTCCCGTGCCCGGCGGATGCGGGACCGGCTGCACCCGGAATCCCTGGAGCAGCGGCACCGGCGGGCGAACGAGTCCCGGGACGTGCAACTGACCGACCAGGACGACGGGATGGCCGAGTTGTGGATCCGGACCAGCGCGGACAAGGCGCATCTGGTCTTCGACCGGATCCAGGCCACAGCCCGCTCCCTCCAAGGCCCCGGCGAGGCCAGGACCCTGCCCCAACTGCGCGCCGACGTGTTCTCTGACCTCATGCTGACCGGCCGCACCTGCCCGGCCGGCGGGGCGGCCACGACGACGACGGACGACACGACACCGGCAGCCCCGGCCACGGCACCGGCAACCGCCGGTAGCGGCGCCTTCGTTGGATGCGAGGCAACCGCCGTCAGCGGCGGCGGCAACTGTGGTGGTGCGGGGCCGGGGACGCTGGTCACGGTGCCCCTGGCCACGCTGCTGGGACTGGGCGAGGAGCCCGGGGACTTGGCCGGGCACGGCCCGATCCCGGCAGACATGGGACGGGAACTGGCGCAGCTGGCCAGGTCTTGGCTGCCGGTGCTCACCGACGACCACGGCCAGGCGATCGCGGCCGCCCGGAAACTGCGGACTCCGCCCCAATGGCTCAAACGCCTGGTCCGTGTCCGGGACCGGCACTGCCGCTTCCCCGGCTGCCGCCGCGCGGCCAGATACTGCGAGATCGACCATGTCCGCGGGTGGGACGACGGCGGGCCGACTATGCCGGAAAACCTGCAGTGCCTGTGCAGCGCCCACCACGCGGCGAAGACCGGCGGGCACATCCATGCCCAGGCCGGGCCACACGGTGAGATCACATGGACCACGCGCACCGGCCACCGCAAGACCACTTACCCGGACGAGGGCTGGGACACTCTCCTGCCCCGGCCGAAGGAGACGGAAGCGGCATCCAGCGGCGAAAGCGAAGAGAACACCGACGGGGCCCCAGATGCAGCCGGCGCCGCTGCCGCCACTGGAGACGGCGCCGCCCGCGATATCAGCGACCGCGGCGACCAACCACCAAAACGTACGCTCGGCGGCATCGAACTGCCCGACGAAAACACCGACCCCAACGCACCACCCCCATTCTGAGCTTCCCGCGGCACGAGCAAAAAATGTCGGCGGCGCCTGCGGAGAATGCTGTAACGCCAGCAGAAGATTCCGGGTGCGTGGGGCGCCTGCGGTCTCGGAATCTCTTAGGCGCGACGGTCCGGCACACCGTAGGTAATGGTGAGTTTCCGGGCCGCAGAGCGGTCGAAGCGCAGACGCATGTGGTGGGCACGCCAGGCCCATACGATCCCGACCGCGGCTGCAGCCACGCCGGACAG
Organism: Arthrobacter sp. Y3221160; assembly: GCF_059092585.1. Taxonomy (NCBI): domain Bacteria; kingdom Bacillati; phylum Actinomycetota; class Actinomycetes; order Micrococcales; family Micrococcaceae; genus Arthrobacter; species Arthrobacter sp. Y3221160. The sequence continues at coordinate 741,391 of NZ_JBNHHU010000002.1, forward strand.
CGCGGCCACCCCCAGCCCCCAGCGCGGGCCGAAGCTGTTGGCCACCAAACCGACCAGAGGCGCACCGATCGGGGTCCCGCCCATCAGGATGGCCATGTACAAAGACATGACGCGCCCGCGCATCATGGGAGCAGTCGTGGTCTGCACATACGCATTGGCGCTGGTCATGATCGTGATGGCGGCAGCGCCGACCGGCACGAGCGCCAGCCCGAAGAGCCAAATTGTGGGGGCGAGCCCTGCCGCAGTACAGGCGATGCCGAAGGCCACCGAGGCGCCAAAGATATAGCGCAGCCGCGGCCGGTCACGCCGTGCGCTAAGCAACGAACCGGTGACCGAACCTGCGGCCATGACCGAGGAGAGCAGGCCGAAATCACCGGCGTGTCCGCCGAATTCGGTCCGCGCCATGGAGGCGACAAAGACGGAAAAGTTCAGGCCGAAAGTACCGATGATAAAGATGGCAGCGAGCACGACCACCAGGTCGGGCCGCTGCTTCACATACCGGAAGCCTTCGAGGATCTGCCCGCGTCCCTTGGCGGCCTTCTCCCGCAGGTGAAGCTCCTGCCGTCGGATGGCGAGCAGCGCCGCGATCATTGCCGCGAAGGTAGCGGTGTTAATCAGGAATACCGGTCCGGGACCAATGGCGACGGTGAGCACACCGGCAATGGCCGGCCCGACCATTCTGGCCAGGTTGAAGGACGTGCTGTTCAGCGCCACTGCGTTGGGCAGGTAATCGTCGCGCACCACGTCCGAGACGAACGTCTGCCGTGCCGGCGCATCCACCGCTGTCACCATGCCGAGTGCCAGAGCAAAGGCGTAGACATGCCACAACTGGGCGACGTCGGCGATCACCATCAACCCCAACGCCAAGCCCAGCACGGCCATCGAAATCTGGGTGGCCATCAGCAGCTTTTGCCGGTCAAAGCGGTCGGCAACGAGCCCTGCCCAAGGAGCCAGAACCAGTTGTGGCCCCATCTGCAGGGCCATCACGATGCCCATGGCAGCGGCGTCCTGCTCGGTCAGGATGTCGTAGACCAGCCAGTCCTGCGCCGTGCGCTGCATCCACGTACCGATATTGGAGACCAAGGCTCCGATGAACCAGATCCGGTAGTTGAACAACCTCAGTGAACGAAACACGCTTTACCGCCCTTTCCGGCTGCACACCTGCCTCGTCGATGGGTCGTGTCAGGACGTAGTTTCGGCGCCGTCCTTGGCCGCGGTGACGTCGGAGGCCTTGGTCGCGGTGCCGTCGGTGGCCTCGGTGCCGTTCCCTTCGGATACGTCCTCCGTGGCCGGGCGCAGGTCCTCGGCTGCAGCCACGCCGTCCGCGGCTACATCGGAATCGTCTGCCTCGGCCCGATCCGTCGCTGCCACATGGTCGGCAGGAGCGGCCTCGGTGCCGTCCGCCGCCTCCACATCATCGCCAGCAGCGGCCTCGGTGCCGTCCGCTGCCTCCGCCACGCCGTCCGCGGCTGCCTCGGCCCGGTCCGTAGCCGTCGCATCATCGGCGGCAGCAGGCTCGGAGCGTTCCGCCGCGTCCGCCCCATCGTTTGCAGCAGCAGCCTCGGAGCGCTCCGCAGCCTCTGCTTCCGCCGCAGCCGCGGCTTCTTCGGGCCGAACCCGGTCGGCCCACGGCACCCACTCGGGCGCCAGCAGCGACTTCTCGGAGGGAAGCAGGCCCACTTCGCAAACAGTTGCTTCCTTGCCCCGCGGCACCCGGGCCAGCGTGGCGAACCACTGCCAGCCCGCGTAGCCCGCCAGTTGGGCCTCGAACCGGTGGGTGACCAGGCGGTCGCCGTCGGCAAACGTGCCTACGTGTGCACCGATCTGCTCCGACGGGGCGATCTCCAGCACACCGTCGCGCGCACGGTCCACCGCTTCGGCCAACACAGGGTCCAATTTCGGAGCACGCTTGGCGGGACGACGCCGGGGCGCCGCCTCGGCCTTCGGCTCGTCGGCGAGCGCCTGCCCCTCGTCAACCGTTTCAGCGCCGGCGTCGGTCATATTTTCAGTCATCGAGGCTGCTCTACGCGTCCAGGTCGTCGGCCACGCGGCGGAGCACCGCTGCAACCTTCGACGCGTGGGAGCGCTCCGGGTAGCGGCCCCGGCGCAGGCCGTTGGAGACCTCGTCCAGAAGCTTGATCAGGTCTTCGGTGATCACGGCCATGTCCTCGGCCGGCTTCCGCGTCGCCCGGACCACCGAGGGAGCGGCGTCGAGGATGCGCGCCGAGAGCGCGGAGGGGCCACGCCGGCCATCCGCTATACCGAATTCCATCCGGGTGCCTGGCTTGACGTCTTTGACGCCGGCCGGCAGCGCCGAGGCGTGCAGGAACACTTCCTGTCCGTCCTCGCTGGCCAGGAATCCAAACCCTTTATCCGTGTCAAACCACTTGACTTTGCCGATGGGCACTTTGCTTACCTCGTTCTGCTTCATGATGCAGCGGTACCGCACGCTGCTGCGTTCTTACCATGGGCCCCGCCGGTAGCACAGCGGTCGCACATGCGACCGCGCCGAATCGGGGAAAGTCTGTCTCTAGGTTATCGCGTTCCGCTGACCGCCGAGCCCGTTGCCCGCCGCTTTCCGCTCGTGGCGTGAGCGCCCGGAATGAGGCCCCGAAATGGCGGCTGTAATCTGGTGTCATGCCCGCAACCGTCCCCGCCCACAATGCGTCCCGCCCCGCCGAGTCCGGTGCTTTGCACCGAGTGCTGGTCCTTGCCGCCGTCGTCGCGCTGTTGACCGGTTTGGGCAGCCTGGGCGTGATTTTGGCCGGTGCCATGGCCGGAACCGAGGTGTGGGCCGGCTTTCTGGGACTGGCCTGGTTCTGCTTTCCGATCGCCTTCGTGCTGATGGTGCTGCTGGTGGCCGGCAGCGTCCGCCGCCGCCGCCGCAGCTAGCGGGCAGCCAGCGCGCAGCCGCAGCTAGCGGGCAGCAGCCGCTCCCGAGACAGTCCCGCCTCGGCACCGTCGCGCCGCAGAGGCCCGGGGTAACGTTAATCCGGTGTCCTCCATCCGCGCCCTGGCTGGTCAACTGGCCGCCCGCAGCGACACCGAGCTGCGGCAACTGTTTGGCGCCCGTCCGGATCTCTGCCTGCCGGCCGTGCCGGACTTTTCCGCGCTGGCTGCGCGCGCGTGCACGCGGATCAGCCTGCAGCGGGTGCTGGAGCAGCTGTCCCGGCCCGAGCTGGAGGTACTCGAAGCCGTAGTGCTCAGCACCGACGTGGATGCCGGACGCGCCGCCGACGCCCGCTCCCTGCGGCCGTTGCTCTTGCCGCCGGACGGCACTGCGATGCTTCACGAACTGGACTCGTGCCTGACGCGGCTGCACGGGCTGGCCCTGCTGCTGCTCGCCGCACCGCCCTCCCCCGACGACGACGGCGGTGCCGCCCCTCCTTCCCCGGCCTACCTACCGGTGGCGAGCCTGGCCGAAGCACTGGGTCCGTACCCGTCCGGCCTTGGCCGCAGCTACGCAGCCCTGGCCGCCGCCAGCCCCGCCGCCGCCGACCATTTGGTCCGTACGGCGCGGCTGCTGCGGGAGGCCGGTCACGCCCTCCCCGCCGACGTTGGCGAGCCGGACCCGGACGAAGGCTCCGGCGCCCCGTCCCCGGGCGTCCGGGCAGCCGCCGCCCTCGAGAGCTGGCTCGCCGACCCGCGGACCTGGCCGGAGCTGATGGCCCGGGCACCGGCGCACACGGAGGAACTGCTCGGGAAGTTCCGCCGCTCCCCGCTCGGGGCGCTGCCGCACCGGCTGGCCGATACCGGCCCGCGAGACGCCGCCTCGCCCATCGACTGGCTGGCCGTCCACGCGCTGCTGGTGCCCATCGACGCATCGCACGTGGAGCTCCCCCGCCCGGTGGGCCTGGCGGTGCGCGGCGGCGCCGTGGCTGACCCCTGGCACACGCGGCCGCCGGAGGTTGCAGCCCGGCAGGTCCGGAATTCGCTGCGCGACAACGCCGCTTTCTCCGCCGCGGCCGAGACGCTTCGGCTGGTGGCCGAACTGTTGGAACAGATACGCCGGGGCCCGGTGGCCACGCTGCGGGCCGGCGGCGTGGGGGTCCGCGAAGTCCGGCGGCTGGCCGAGGCGTTGCGGATCGAACCGGGCATGACCGGCTGGCTGCTGGAGCTGTCCGCCGCCGCCGGCCTGGTCGTCCTGGACGTAGACACCTCCCGCTGGGTGGTCCCTGCGGGCGCCACGTTCGGCTCCCTGGAGCGCCGGGACCAATGGCAGCTGCTGGTCGCGTCCTGGCTCCAGCTCGACCGGGCGCCGTCATTGGTGGGCGGGCGGACGACGTCGGACACCGCCATTAATGCGCTGGCAGCCGAAGCGTCGCGCCCCGATGCACCGGCAGTCCGGCGCCACGTGCTCGAGGCAGTGGACGAACTCTGCGGTGCGGCCGATTCCGCCACAGGTCGGGTGGGACAGGGCGCGCCGGAAGAGGGTGGAGCGACCAGCGGCAGCACGCCGGCGCCCTCGCCGGAAGCGGTTACCGCCTACCTGGTCTGGCGGCGGCCCCGGCAGCAGCGCCGGTACAAGCGGCTGGTCCCGGGCATCCTGACCGAGGCCGCGAGGCTGGGTCTCACAGGCTCCGGCGCCCTGACCGATCTTGGCCGGGCCACGGCGCAGGACCGGCTGGCCGAGGCCGCCGCGCTGCTGGCGGAGCAGCTGCCGGAACCGCTGGACCAATTCATGCTGCAGGCGGACCTGACGGCCGTTGCTCCCGGGTATCTGGCACCGAACATCGCCGCCGAGCTGTCCCTGCTGTCCGACGCCGAAGGCCAGGGCCCGGCGGCCATCTACCGGTTCTCGGCCAACAGCATCCGGCGCGCCCTGGACACCGGCCGGGATGCGGCCGGAATTCTCGGCTTCCTGACCCGGCATTCGGCAACCGGCGTGCCGCAGCCGTTGGGGTACCTGGTGGAGGACACCGCTTCCCGGCACGGGTCGCTGCGGGTGGGATCGGCCGCGAGTTTCCTGCGCAGCGACGACGAAGATGCCCTGACGGACCTGCTCGCCGACCCGCGCACCGCCCGCCTGGGCCTGCGCCGGCTGGCCCCTACGGTGCTGGTGTCGCGGGCCGGTTCCCGCGACCTGCTCGCCTCCCTGCGCCAGCTCGGTTATGCGCCGGCTCCGGAGGCCGACGACGGCGTGGCCCTGGGCGCCGGGGCAGGCGCCGGCGACGGCGTGGCCCTGGGCGCCGGGGCAGGCACCGGCGGCGGCCGCACTTCCGCCGACAGCACCCCGGCCGATGGTTCCGGCGCGGCGCAGGCCGGCCGGGCGCCGTCGTCGTTCCCGGTCAGGACGAACCCTTGGGAACTCAGCGCCGAAGACACGGATGCGCAGTTGGCGATGCTGCGGAGCAGCGGCGTTCCCGCCCGGCCGGCCGCCGAGGCCGGGCCGCTGCTGGCGCTGGAAACGCTGCGCACCGCGGTCCGGTTGAAACAGAAGGTGCGGATCGGGATCGTGGACCCGGACGGCAACCACCGGCGCCAGGTGATGCTCCCGCTGTCCGTCAGCGGCGGGCGGGTGCGGGTTTTCGACCCCGACCGTGACAGCGAGCGCACTGTCTCCATCCACCGCGTCATGGACATCGAACTAGTGGAGGGCAACTGAATGGCCAACGGACCCCTGATCGTCCAGAGCGACAAGACCATCCTGCTGGAAGTGGACCACGAACAGGCCACCGAGGCCCGGCACGCCATCGCCGCGTTCGCCGAACTGGAGCGCGCACCCGAGCACATGCATTCCTACCGGATCACTCCGCTGGGGCTGTGGAACGCGCGCGCGGCCGGGCTGGACGCCGAACAGGTGCTGGACACGCTGCTGAACTACTCCCGCTTCCCGGTGCCGCACGCGTTGCTCGTGGACATCGAGGACACCATGTCCCGCTATGGGCGGCTGCGGCTGGAGAAGGACCCGCAGCATGGCCTCGTGCTGCGCACCACCGACTACCCCGTGCTCGAAGAGGTCATGCACGCCAAGAAGATCCAGCCGCTGCTGGGTCCGCGGATCGATGGCGAGACCACCGTGGTGCACTCCTCCCAGCGCGGCCAGCTCAAGCAACTGCTGCTCAAGCTGGGCTGGCCCGCGGAGGACCTGGCCGGCTACGTCGACGGCACGCCGCATCCGATCGCGCTGGCCGAATCCGCGGAACCCGGCGGCTGGCAGTTGCGGCCGTACCAGCGCCTGGCCGTGGAGAATTTCTGGGCCGGCGGTTCCGGCGTCGTCGTCCTGCCGTGCGGGGCCGGCAAGACGCTGGTCGGCGCGGCCGCGATGGCCACCAGCTCCACCACCACCCTGGTGCTGGTGACCAACACCGTCTCCGCGCGGCAGTGGAAGGACGAACTGGTCCGCCGGACCTCCCTGACCGCGGAGGAGGTGGGTGAATACTCCGGTTCGGTCAAGGAGGTCCGGCCGGTCACCATCGCCACCTACCAGGTGCTGACCATGCGCCGCGGCGGGCTGCACCCGCACCTGGAGCTCCTGGATGCCAACGACTGGGGTCTGATCATCTACGACGAGGTGCACCTGCTCCCGGCCCCGATGTTCCGGATGACCGCTGACCTGCAGGCGCGGCGGCGGCTGGGGCTGACCGCCACGCTGGTGCGCGAGGACGGCCGCGAGGGCGAGGTGTTCTCGCTGATCGGCCCGAAGCGCTACGACGCGCCGTGGAAGGACATCGAGGCACAGGGCTACATCGCCCCCGCCGACTGCGTCGAAGTCCGGGTGGACCTGCCGCGGGACGAGCGGGTGGCATACGCCATGGCCGACGACGGCGACAAGTACCGGCTGTGCGCAACGTCGCCGACCAAGACCCCCGTGGTCGATGCCTTGGTGCGGGCGCACCGGGGCGAGCAGCTCCTGGTGATCGGGCAGTACATCGACCAACTGGATGAGATTGCCGCGCACCTGGATGCGCCGGTGATCAAGGGCGAGACGTCGGTGAAGGAACGGCAGCGGCTGTTCGACGCGTTCCGCCGCGGCGAACTGCAGACGCTGGTCGTCTCCAAGGTCGCCAACTTCTCCATCGACCTGCCCGAAGCCACCGTGGCCATCCAGGTGTCCGGTTCGTTCGGCTCGCGTCAGGAAGAAGCCCAGCGCCTGGGCCGGCTCCTGCGCCCGAAGTCGGACGGCCGGGCTGCCCGGTTCTACACGGTGGTGTCGCGGGACACGCTGGACCAGGACTTCGCGGCCAAACGCCAGCGCTTCCTGGCCGAGCAGGGCTACGCCTACACCATCAAGGATGCCAACGACGTGCTGCAGCCGTAGGCCGGTTTGGGGCTGCCGCCGGCCTCAGCGCAGGCCGCCGTTTCGGTACAACTGGAGGAAGGCCTCTTCGCGGACTTCCTCCAGCCGCTGGTAATCAACCGCCCAGCGGCGCCGGTCCATGCGGCGACGGGCAAGGCTTCGGCGTGCGGTGCCCGCCGCCGCGCTCAGCGCCTCCGCCGTGTCGCGGAGCAACTGCCGGAGTTTCAAGGTTCGGGAACCGTCGAACTCCTCAACCGCCTCATGAAGATCCGTTGCTTCGGATTCGCGGGCCAATACTGCTGACTGCATGATTTCCCTTTCGGCTTGTGCCGGACTTTCGCCGACGAATCAAGAATCCGTCGCCGACAGGTGTGGCAGCATCGGGCAAACGACCCATTTGCGCCGGCCGGGCATGGGGCATCCTGGCCGCCCTGCACGCGCAGCATTCATTCAGCAAACTCCCAGAAACCGGGAGCACACTGAAAGGGTGAAAAAGCCTGAGCCCGAAGCCAAACTGCTGGTCGTCGACGACGAGCCGAACATCCGGGAACTGCTGTCCACCTCGCTGCGGTTTGCAGGATTCGAGGTAGTGGCTGCCGCGAACGGCCGCGAGGCCCTGGACGCCGCCGAAGAGCATTTACCGGATCTGGCCGTGCTGGACGTGATGCTGCCGGACATGGACGGATTCACCGTCACCCGCAAGCTGCGGGCCTCCGGCCGGCATTTCCCGGTGGTCTTCCTCACCGCCCGCGACGAAACCGAAGACAAGGTCACCGGCCTAACGGTCGGCGGCGACGACTACGTGACCAAGCCGTTCAGCCTGGACGAAGTGGTGGCCCGGATCCGCGCCGTGCTCCGCCGCACCCGGCCGCTGCTGGAAGACGACGCGATCATCCAGGTGGATGACCTGGAGCTCGACGACGACGCGCACGAGGTCCGTCGGGGCGGCGACGTCATCGACCTCTCCCCCACCGAGTTCAAGCTGCTCCGCTACCTGATGCTGAACCCCAACCGCGTGCTCTCCAAGGCGCAGATCCTGGACCATGTCTGGGAGTATGACTTCAACGGCGACGCCTCGATCGTCGAGTCCTACATCTCCTACCTGCGCCGGAAGATCGACACGAATCCGGATACTCCGCCGCTGATCCAGACCAAGCGCGGCGTGGGGTACCTGCTGCGCACGGCCGACCGCCGCTGATCCATGCTGGATCGATGGAAGTCAGCATCCCTGCGGTCGCAGCTGGTGCTGATCATGGGCGTGCTCATGGTCGCCACCCTGTCCCTGACCTCGGCGCTGATCCTGACCCAGCTGCACGACACACTGGTGAGGCAGCTCGACGAGGACCTGCTCAAGAACCGCCAGTCCATCTCGTCCTTCCTGGTCCGTGAGGCGACGGCCCCCACCGGGATGTCCTACTCGTCGAGGTACTACGGCGCCTTGTTCACGCGCAGCGGCGAGCTCACGCTTGACACCAACCCCACGGGTGACCGCCCGGACCTGCGGGACATCACCCCCGACCGGGCCCAGGCACTCGAGGGCCGGGGGTTCCACGTTGCCGGCACCGAACGGGACAGCCAGGGCTGGCGGGTGTGGGTCACGCCCCTCCAGAACGATTCCGGTTCCGTCGCGGTGGCGGTGAGCTACAGCGAGGTGAACAGCACCTTCGACAAGGTCGCGGCCAGTACGCTTCTGATCGCCGTCTCGGCCACGGTGGCCGCCATCGGCATCGTGTGGCTGGCCGTCACCCGTTCCTTCCGGCCCTTGGCGCGGGTGGAGAAAACGGCAGCGGCCATTGCCGCCGGGGACCTCTCGCGCCGCGTCGACGTGGTGAACCCGGCGACCGAAGTGGGCCGGCTGTCCAGTTCGCTGAACGCCATGCTCGCGCACATCGAAACCGCCTTCGCGTCCCGGACCGCGTCCGAACAGCGAATGCGGCGTTTCGTCCAGGATGCCTCGCACGAGCTGCGCACCCCGCTGGTCACCATCCGCGGCTTCTCCGAGCTGTACCGGCACGGCGCGCTGCAGACGCCCGACGACGTCGGTGCCGCCATGGGCCGGATCGAGAGCGAAGCCAAGCGCATGGGCCAGCTCGTGGAAGACCTGCTGACCCTGGCACGGGTGGACGAACAGCGTCCGCTCGAAACCAAGCCGCTGGATCTCCTCATGCTCGGCAATGATGCGGCGTTGGATGCGCGGGCCAGTGCCCCCAACCGCGCCATTACGGTCGTGGGGCTCGACGGCGGGGCGCCGCGGCCGGCGCCGATCGTGGGCGACGAGGCCCGGCTGCGACAGGTGGTCGCCAACCTGGTCACGAACGCCCTGCGCTACACACCTGACGGTTCACCGCTGGAGATCGCCGTCGGCGTCCAGCCCGCGAGCGACGACCGCCTGGATTCTGTGCTGGAGATCCGCGACCACGGACCGGGCATCTCCGAAGACGAGGCCTCACGGGTGTTCGAACGTTTCTACCGGGCGGACACCTCCCGCGATCGCGAAACCGGAGGCACCGGGCTCGGCCTGGCCATCGTCGCGGCCCTGGTGGCCCAACACGACGGAAGCGTCAGGCTGGCTCAAACCCCGGGCGGCGGGGCAACCATGTCCATCCGGATCCCGTATCACCCGCCGGCGGACGAGGACGGCGCCTTCGACCTCGGGTGACCGCGGGCCCGTCCCGCGCTGGGGGTTTTCCACATCCGTCGGTTCGGGTCTCGCCGCGTCTTCCGCCGCTGCCTAGCCTGAACGTGTCGAACAGATACATTCACGAGCGGAGGACACCATGGCCGTATTCCAGGTAGACAGCGAGGCTCTGGCCGCCAAGAGCCTTGCCGTCCAGGGCACCATCGGTCGGCTGCAGGCGGAGGTGAACACCATGCAGTCCGGGCTGCGCGAATTGGAGTCGCTGTGGACCGGTTCGGCGGCGACGAACTTCCAGCAGCTGATCACGGACTGGCGGGCCACCCAGCTGAAGGTGGAGGAATCCCTGGCCAGCATCAACGCGGCGTTGTCCCACGCCTCCCAGCAGTACTCGCAGGCCGAGGAGGCCAACGCCCGGATGTTCCTGGCCTGACCATCGTCCGGGCGGATGCCGCTGCGCGGCCGCAGGGTTTGGCCGCGGCGCCGCCGGGTGTGCGGCCCGCCGTTCAGTCCTGCTCGGGGGTGCCCTGGTGGAAGCGCAGGCGCCACCGCCCGCCATCGCGCAGCCAGAGCGAACTCCGCAGTGCCGAACTGTCGCGGCGGACGCTACGGTAGGTCAGCAGAATGCTGTCTTCCCCCAGCCGTTCGACGGCGAAGACCTCCATGGACGCGTCCAGATCGGGGCTTTCCTGGAGTTCGCTGATCATCGCGTCCCGCGTCCACATCCGGCCTGCCTCGCCAATCTCGGCGAAGTCGGGGTGCAGCAGCACGGCCAGGCGCCCGTAGTCAGCCCGGACGGCGGGGCTGAGCAACTCCCTCTCGAGCCGCACCACCAGCTCTTCCGCGGCGTCCCCGACCGCGGACGAATCGGCGAAGTCTTCCAACTCGGAAAAAAGATCGGGTTCCGGCACGACTGCGGCCGCCGGCCGGGCAGCCGGGGTGTTTCCCGGACGGGCGGCGGCAGCCGGGGTATTCCCCGGGCGGGCGGCGGCAGCCGGGGTGGTTCCCGGGCGGGCGGCACCCGGCGCCGATCCGATGACGGCGCTGCCGGAGGTTCCCGGTCCGCCGGGAAAGCCCGGGCCGGCCGGTGCGCCGGTGCCGTTCTGGAAGGCGAGGGCCACCGCTCGGGCGCGTTCGTCGGCGGCTTCGTTCAGCCTGTGTCCGGCGTGGCCCTTCACCCACTCGAACTCGTAGCTGCGTCCCTTGATCGCGGCGTCGATGTCTTTGAGCAGGTCGATGTTCAGCACCGGCTTGCCGTCGGCCTTCTTCCAGCCCCGCCGCTTCCAGCCCGGCATCCATTTGGTCACACAGTTGATCACGTACTGGCTGTCACACAACACGCGCAGGTGTTCCTGCGGCAGGTGCGCCGTGGCCCGGAACAGGTCCAGCACGGCCATCAGCTCGCCCTGGTTGTTGGTGCCGTGCGGCCAGCCCCCGGCAGCCCACGCGGTGTCGTCGATGTACCAGGCCCAGCCAGCCGGTCCGGGGTTGCCGAGCGCGGAGCCATCGGCGGCAGCAGTGATAGTCATGATCTCCATCTTTTCAGATCCGACCACCGTTCCTGTCCGTGCGCGGGGCACGTGGCCTACATTCCTGGCCCTAGGGCGGGCGCGGGGCAGACATTCCTGGCCCTAGGCTGGGCACGTGGCAATACTCATCGATCCTCCGCTCTGGCCCGCGCATGGCACCCACTTTTCCCATCTGGTCTCCGACACGTCGCTGGCCGAGCTGCACCGCTTCGCCGCGGCAGCCGGGATCCGCGAGCGGGCCTTCGACCGGGACCACTACGATGTGCCGGCCAGCCGCTACGCCGAGCTGGTCAGGCTGGGTGCCGTCGAAGTCAGCGCCGGTGACCTGACCCGCCGGTTGCAGGCGAGCGGGTTGCGGGTACCGGCCCGTCAGCGCCCGGAGAGGCTGCGCAGGGTGCTGCTCCGCCGGTGGAACGAGCTGCTGCCCGGACACGAGGACCTCGGCCGAGACCTGCTGGACCGTTGGGGAGAACCGCACCGCCATTACCATGGCCCCGGCCACCTTTTGGCTGTCCTGGAGGCGCTGGAACAGCTCACTGCCCCGGCCGGCTCCGTTCCCCGGCCGCGGGCAGTATGGTTGGCGGCCTGGTTCCATGACGCCGTCTACAACGGCCGGCCCGGTGTCGACGAACAGGAATCGGCTGATCTCGCGGCTGCCTGCCTGCCGACGGCGGGCTGCAGCGGCGAGGAGACGGCCGAAGTGGTTCGGCTGGTCCTGCTCACGGCCATCCATTCGCCCGGCCCGCAGGATCTAACCGGTGCCCTGCTGTGCGACGCCGACCTGTCCGTCCTCGGCGGATCGCCGGCGGAGTACCGCAGCTATGTCCGGGACGTCCGCAAAGACTATGCGCACGTGCCCGACGCCGACTTCGCCGCCGGGCGCACCGCCGTCGTCCGCGGTCTGCTGGCGCTGGATCCGCTCTACCGGACCCCCGCGGCCAGGGAGAAGTGGCTGGAGCGTGCCCGGCACAACCTCTCGGCCGAGCTGGAAGCCTGGCACGAGAGGCCCGACTGGCTCGCTGCGGAAAGGGGATAAAGGCCGCGAGGCGCGGCTCCCATGACGGGAACCGCGCCTCGCTGAACCGTGGCCTGCTGTCAGGCCGAGGTTGTGGCGGGGAAGCTTAGAAGCCGCCCATGCCGCCCATCTCGTCGCCGCCCGGCATGGCCGGAGCGGCCTTCTCCGGCTTGTCGGCGACCACGGCTTCGGTGGTCAGGAACAGGCCGGCGATGGAGGCCGCGTTCTGCAGGGCAGAGCGGGTCACCTTGACCGGATCGTTCACGCCCGCAGCCAGCAGGTCCTCGTAGACACCGGTGGCGGCGTTCAGGCCGTGGCCGTCGGCCAGGCCGCGGACCTTGTCGGCCACGACGCCCGGCTCCAGGCCGGCGTTGAGGGCGATCTGCTTCAGCGGAGCGTCGATGGCAACCTTGACGATGTTGGCGCCGGTTGCTTCGTCGCCTTCGAGGTTGAGGTTGGCGAACGCCTTGGCGCCGGCCTGGATCAGGGCCACGCCGCCACCGGCGACGATGCCTTCCTCAACGGCAGCCTTCGCGTTGCGGACAGCGTCCTCGATGCGGTGCTTGCGCTCCTTGAGCTCGACCTCGGTTGCGGCACCGGCCTTGATGACTGCAACGCCGCCGGCCAGCTTGGCCAGGCGCTCCTGCAGCTTCTCGCGGTCGTAGTCGGAATCGGAGTTCTCGATCTCGGCCCGGATCTGGTTGACGCGCCCGGCGATGGCGTCGGCTTCGCCGGCACCTTCGACGATGGTGGTCTCGTCCTTGGTGACAACCACCTTGCGGGCCTGGCCCAGCAGGTCCAGGGTGGCGTTCTCCAGCTTGAGGCCGACCTCTTCGGCGATGACCTGGCCGCCGGTCAGGATGGCGATGTCGGCCAGCATGGCCTTGCGGCGGTCACCGAAGCCCGGAGCCTTGACGGCCACGGACTTGAAGGTGCCGCGCATCTTGTTCACGATCAGGGTGGCCAGGGCCTCGGCCTCGACGTCCTCGGCGATGATCAGCAGCGGCTTGCCCGACTGCATGACCTTCTCCAGGATGCCAACCAGGTCCTTCACGTTGGAGATCTTGGAGTTGACGATCAGGATGTACGGATCCTCGAGGACCGTCTCCTGGCGCTCTGCGTCGGTGACGAAGTATGCGGACAGGTAGCCCTTGTCGAAGCGCATGCCTTCGGTGAGCTCCAGCTCCAGGCCGAAGGTGTTGGACTCCTCGACCGTGACGACGCCTTCCTTGCCCACCTTGTCCAGGGCCTCGGCGATCAGCTCGCCGATCTGCGGATCTCCGGCGGAGATCGACGCGGTAGCGGCGATCTGTTCCTTGGTCTCGATTTCCTTGGCGGAAGCGATGAGCTCGGTGGTGACGGCGTCAACAGCCTTCTCGATGCCGCGCTTCAGGCTCAGCGGGTCGGCGCCGGCAGCAACGTTGCGCAGGCCTTCCTTGACCAGGGCCTGGGCCAGGACGGTGGCGGTGGTGGTGCCGTCACCGGCGACGTCGTCGGTCTTCTTGGCGACTTCCTTGACCAGCTCGGCGCCGATCTTCTCGTACGGGTCGTCCAGCTCGATCTCCTTGGCGATGGAAACACCATCGTTGGTGATCGTGGGGGCGCCCCACTTCTTCTCGAGCACGACGTTGCGGCCACGCGGGCCGAGGGTTACCTTAACGGCGTCAGCGAGGGTGTTGAGTCCGCGCTCGAGGCCGCGGCGGGCCTCTTCGTCAAATGCAATGATCTTTGCCATAGCGGCTTACGTCCCTTCTGGACAATAGACACTGGACGCAGCTTTTGACGGCTGCTGGCCACCTGCGGTGCCCGCGACGGACGGCTCACGACGACGGCGGATTCGGTACGCCGCGCCGCTCACCTCACCGAGGTGGCGGGTTTCACTCCCTACGGGCTTTCTTAGCAGTCAGCCCGCGAGAGTGCTAACTCAATAATTAGCACTCGCAGGTGTCGAGTGCAAGCTGTTGGGCCTGCCGGATGACGCGCTTCTCCGGCCGAGATCCCCCTGAGCACCCCCGGGCCAACAATCAGGGTGGACCCCCATGGAAACGACAGGCCCCTCCCGCGTAGATTGGCAGGCAAGACAGCGCACGCGAACAATCGGCCCGGCACCGGGCAAAGGTCGGAGAACCATGTCTGAATCACCGGACGAGAAGAACACCAGTAACCCCACCGAGCCCCTGGCACCGGGCACCAACCCGACGAGGCCGCTCGGCGGACAGCCGCCGTACGACGGAGCGGGACAGCAATACCCGCAGCCCGGCCAGCCGGGTTACGGGGCTCCGGGGCAACAGCAGCCCGCCCCGGGCCAGCAGCCCTTCGGCCAGCAGCCGTACGGCGCCCCGGGACAGCCATACGCGCAGCCCGGCCAGTCGGGCCAGCCCTACGGGCAGCAGCAGTACTACGGGGCTCCCCCGGGCTACTACTATCCGGAACAGAAGTCCCGGCTGATCGGCGGGCTGCTCGGCATCCTGCTGGGCGGCCTGGGCGTCCACCGGTTCTATCTGGGCCACGTCGCCATCGGCGTGGTGCAGATTGTCGTCACGTTCCTGACGTTTGGTTTCGGCGCCGTCTGGGGGTTCGTCGAGGGCATCATGATCCTGGTCGGGGCAGAGCCGTTCAAGCGCGACGCCCGCGGGATCCCGCTCAAGGAATAACCCGACCGGCGCGACGGAACGGGCGCGAGAAACCGGCGCGACGAAACCGGCGGCGGAGGCACTCCAGCCTCCGCCGCCGTCGTCATTGCGGGTCTGCTACGGGGCGACCCGGACCTCTTCTGCCTGCGGACCCTTCTGGCCCTGGCCGATCTGGAACTCTACGCGCTGCCCCTCATCGAGGGAACGGTAACCATCCATTTGAATAGCGGACCAGTGGACAAAAACATCGGAATTTTCTTCGTCCACGGTGATGAAGCCGTAGCCCTTTTCCGCGTTGAACCATTTGACGGTTCCCAGCGCCATAGCGTTCTCCATACTCAGTAGTTCCAGCCTGCCGTGTACGGTTCAGCGGCAGGATGGTTTCACCTTAACCGCGCAGCGGGGTGAAGTGAGCTACCGCACACCTAAATGTTATTGAGGCGTAACCGAAATTCCGCTTTGAGGCCGCTCCGCATGGGTAATGGGGCTACGGTGCTACGGGCGATTGGCGGCCCGGCCGGCGCGCAATCCCGGCGCACGGCCTATTGGGGGTCCGGCCTGGCGAATGCCACAGTGGCGGCCCGGCGAGGAGAATGCCTTACTGGTAGCCGGGTCCCAGCGCCACGGTGACGTACTGCGAGACGTTGCCGTTTTCCTGCATCGCACTGATGCCCAGCAATTGTCCGAGGGCCCGCGCGTTGGCTTCCTGGCCCGGGTTGTAGAAGATCACCGAGCCGGCGAGCGGGGCACCGCCCCAGTTGTCCACGACCGCGATCGACCAGCCGTCCGCCTGCACCCGCTGCGACACGGTTCCGGCCAGCCCGGTCACGCCGGTGCCGTTGAGGATCATCACCGGGTCCTGCTTGTTGACCGCCGCGGCCTCTTCCGTGGGTTCCTCGGTCGGCTCCTCGGTCGGCTCCTCGGTGGGCTCTTCCGTTGCCTCCTCGGTCGGCTTCGCGGTGGCGGTCGCTTCCGGCTCGGCGGTTTCGGTTTCCTGCGCCGTTGGCGTGGGCGAAACGCTGGCCGCGGGGGCGGCCTGGCCAGCGGCCGGGGTCGAAGATCCCCCGCCTCCTAGCAGCGGAAGCACGAAGAACGACAGGGCGCCAACCGCCAACGCCAGTACCGCGGCCAGGACGATCAGGCCCAGGCCGTTGGACTTCGGCGTCGCCATCCGTGCGCGGTGCACACCGTGGCGGTCTGAAGTTTCGGGGACCTGGTCGAACTCATCCCGGGGGTACTTGCTCATCGCTTTCAGTGCATCCTTGTGGTGGCGAAACGGAAACCGGCCTACCAGGCCGCCCCGGTTCTAGGCGTCGGTGCCCAGCCGGCGAGCAGTGCGCGCGCGCTGGCGGGACGTACGTAGTCTACGCAATCTCTTCACCAGCATCGGATCGTGCGCCAACGCATCCTCGGTGTCGATCAACGCATTCAGGATCTGGTAGTAGTGCGTGGCGGACATGTCGAACAGTTCGCGGATGGCCTGCTCCTTGGCTCCGGCGTACTTCCACCACTGCCGCTCCAGGGCCAGCATGCGCTGGTCGCGTTCGCTCAGCGGGCTGGCGTCGTCAACCTCGGCCTCGAGTGAAAAGGCACTGGCCTCGGCCGAACCCGCCACAACACACCTGCGCTTCCTAGTACTTGCTGACAGCTATCAATACCTCCCCCATGATAAAGGCGAATCACAGGCATGTCATTCACCGCCCCGTGGCCCGTCCCGAACGGCCGAGCGAGCGGCGTGCGCGACCTGATTGCCGGCCGGCGGGTGGTTTCCGCAAAGATGGAACTGTGAACTACGACGACGGTGCCCTCTTTCCGCTGCCAGCCCACCCGCCTGCCGCGGACCTTGGCGCCCCGTACCCGTTTGCCTCCCCCCGGGAGCTCTCCGCCGTGATTCATCCCGAGTGGGCCGAGGTGCTCGCCCCCGCCGAACCCCTGCTCTGGGATCTGGCCTCCTACCTCGACGGCGAGCGCGCCGCCGGAAAGACCTTGCTGCCCGCGCCGGCCAACGTGTTGCGGGCGTTCCAGCGCCCGCTGTCCAAGGTCAAGGTCCTGATCGTCGGCCAGGACCCCTATCCCACGCCGGGACACTCGATCGGACTGGCCTTCGCCGTCGAACGGCACGTGCGTCCGCTGCCGCGCAGCCTGGCCAACATCTACCGGGAACTGCAGATGGACCTGGGCATCCGGCCGCCCCAGCACGGAGACCTGAGCGCCTGGAGCGACCAAGGCGTGCTGATGCTTAACCGCGCACTGACCGTGGAGGCGGGCAAGGCCGGCTCCCACCGCAACAAGGGGTGGGAGCAGGTCACCGAACTCGCGGTCCGGGCGCTGGCCCAGCGCGGCGGCCCGCTGGTGGCACTGCTCTGGGGCCGCGAAGCCCAGCAGTTGGCTCCGGTACTGGAGCAGGTGCCGCGGATCGAGACCGTGCACCCCAGCCCCCTGTCGGCCTCCCGCGGATTCTTTGGGTCGCGGCCCTTCAGCCGGGTTAACGAACTGCTGGCCGCCCAGGGCGCCGAACCCGTGCACTGGGAGCTGCGCTGAGCCGGGCCTGGGCGGGTGGGCTGCTGGCTGGCAGACGCCGGAACGTTTTGTCCATGTTTTGCGCGCGGCTCCGGCGTCGCCGCAGGTCAAGGCCTCAACGGTTTCCAAGACATGGACAGTTTCGGCCAAACGTGGACAGCTGGGACCTTGCCCGGACCGCTGAGGCCAAGCGGTTCGCGGTGGGGGTCCGTGCGTTCCTGGGCGCGCGTGTGACCTTTACCATCCGCAAATTGGGATTACCCGACCGGTGAATTAGGTTCTCCTCAGTAGGAGTTTCCCTTCGTCAGGAGTAGTGCAGGATGCAGACACAACCGGCAGCAGCCCCCGCCCGTGCGGGACGGAACGCTCGGCCGCCGCGGGTGCAGACGAATCTCCAGGTGACGCGCACCGAGTGGATTTCACAGCACATGGTCCGGGTCTACGCCGGCGGCGAGGCCTTCGATTCGTTCGCCGAACGGTTTGCCGCCAAGGACGCCACCGACCAGTACATCAAGATCATCTTCCTGGACCCCGCGCTGGATGTGGAGCTTCCGGTGAACGTCGCGGAGCTGAAGGACACCCTTCCGGCCGACAAGCTGCCCGTCACCCGCACCTACACCGTGCGCCGGCTAAACCGCGACACCCGCGAGGTAGTGGTCGACTTTGTGGTCCACGGCGACGAAGGCCTCGCCGGCCCCTGGGCCGCGCGGGCCAAGCCGGGCGACTGGATGATGTTCAACGGACCCGGTGGCGCGTACCGGCCCGATCCCGACGCCGACTGGTACCTTTTGGCCGGCGACGACGCGGCGCTGCCGGCAGTTGCCGCCGCCATTGAGGCACTGGCCCCGGACGCGCGCGGCCATGCCTTCCTGGAAGTGGATTCCGAGGCGGACGTGCAGGAGCTGGGCGCTCCCGCCAACCTGGAAATCCACTGGCTGTTCCGGCGCGGCCAAACGCCCGGGACCGCTACCCTGCTGCGCGACGCCATAGCCGGCCTGGACTGGCCCGACGGCCGCGTGGATGCATTCGTCCACGGCGAGCGCGACGAGGTGAAGTCCCTGCGCGATGTCCTGTTCAAGGACCACGGGTTGTCCCGCGATCAGGTCTCCATCTCGGGTTACTGGGCCTACGGCCGGGCCGAAGACGCCTTCCAGGCGGAGAAGCGCACGCCGGCGGGCCAGATCTTCCCGGAGAACTACCCGGCCTGAGCCGGGATCATCCGGGGCTCCGAGCGCCCATCCCCCGACGCCCGCCCCGGCCCCCGGCGCCGGGCAACCCATCCCGCACCCGGCGGATCCGGCGTCCTCAGCGGCGCCGGGCCCGCCGGTTTTCGTTCGAGCCCAGCCCCTTGGTGAACGGCCTGGCCAGGTTGTCGCCGAGCACGGTACCGCCGGCAATGGCCAGGATCACCGTCAGCGCACCGAACAGCCCCAGGATGCCGTTGAACGGCGCCTCCGAGTTGACGGTCAACTCGAAGATCGACCGGAACACGGACAGCCCGGGCAGCAGGAACAGCACGGCCGGCACCGCCACCACCAGCTGCGGCGAGCCCATCCGCAGGCCCACGATGCGCCCGAGGAACCCGATCACCACGGCCCCGACGGCCGGGCCGATCCGGTCGCCGATCCCCGCCCACACCGCGAGATCGTAGATCAACAGCCCGACCAGCCCGACGGCGGCCGTGGGCAGCAGCATGTTCAGCTTGGTCTGCTCGGTCATGCTGAGGGCAATGGTTGACACCACGAGCAGCAGCGCCCGCACCACGTAGGGGTACTGGCCCTGGCCCTCCACAAAGACTTCGGGCAGGCTGACGCCGAGCATCGAGCCGCCCACCAGCCCCACGGCGACGCCGGCGGCAATCGCAGCGAAGGTAAAGAAGGCCGAGAGATAGCGTCCCGACGCGGTGACCGGGAAGCCGTTGATCGCATCCTGGGTGGCGGAGACCAGCCGACCGGTCGGCAGGAGGAACAGGATGCCGCCGGCGATCACCAGCGACGGGCTCATCGGCACGTGCAGCGTCCAGAACAGCAGCGCCATGACGGTGGCCAGGCAGGCGCCGATGCCGGTGATGAAGAAGTCCGGCATCCGCCATTTGCTCAGCTTCCGCCCGACCAAACCCATCAGCACGGTGGAGATGCCGCCCACCAGGGCCGCGAAGACGCTGCCGCCGAGGAAGGCAATGATGAAGCCGGAGAACACGCCGCCGGCCGCGATGGCCATCCACCGGGCGAAGGGCTTGGGGCGCGAGGTAATCTCCTGCAGCCGTTCCTTCGCCTCGCTGCGCCCCACCCCGCCGTTGACGATGTCGGTGACCAGTTCGTGCACCAGGGACAGGCCGGCGTAGTTGTTGGTCCAGGACCGCACCACCCGCATCACGGTAATGGGAATCGTGTCCGGTTTGGCGTAGTTGATCACCACGGACTGGTTGGTGATGTCCACGTCGATGTCGCTGAGCCCGAAGGCCGCGGTCACGGCGATGATGCTGGTTTCCACCTCCAGCGCGCCGGCCCCGTAGCGGAACATGGTTTCCGCCACGTCCAGGGCAAAGTCCAGCGTGATGCGGGCGGAGGCATCGACCCCGGCCGTCTGGATCATCGGGTTCGCGTAGGGGCTGCCGGCCAGCCTCTCGACGATGCTCATCGGCGCGGTGGGCGGGGCCTCGCCCTGCACGAGCTTGCGCAGCATCCGGCGGGCCGCCGCGTTCGAGCGCGAGGCTGCCGCGGAGGCGGGCAGCGGCGCGGTGCCGCTGGGAACGGGCTTGACCTGCTTGGCTACCGGCCGGTCCGTCGGACGCGGCACCGGAGGGTGGGTGCTCTGGGGTCCTGCGGCCGAACCGGCGCGTCCGGTGCCGGAGCCGCGGCCGGCGTCGTTGGCCGGGATGTTTTTCGGCTTGATGATCGGCAGCATTCCCGCCTGCGGAGTCATGGGTGACATGGATTCCTGGTCTGGGTCCTTGTCCTGCAATCCCTCTCCGTTCTGCGTCTCCGCCACCGCCGGGCGGCGCTCGTTGATCCCGGGTTAAATCCTTGCACACCTCGCAGGGAGGGCGCCGGGATGGTGCCGAGGCGCGCGTCACGTCTCGCGGATTTCACCGCTGACGACGTCGATGCTGAACTCCCGCGTGCGGCTCGCCACCGGGGCGCCGCCGGGAGGTTCGTCCGCCGGGACCGCGGTGCAGGAGAAGGAAACGGTCAGGCCTCCGGCCGCGACGTCGGCGCGCGTCACCGTGCGGACAGGATGGAGGTAGCGGGCTTCTCCGCCCGGGCCCAGGTCCTGGGGCGGAAAATCCGCGGCGTTGTCGAACCCGCCGGCCAGGCTCACCCTCAGGTGCTGCGGTCCCAGCATCTTTGCCCGCCCGGCAAAGACCAGCACGTCCCCGGCGCGGTGGCCGGGCGCCGGCCCGCCCCCGGCCGGGCTGCGGATCTCCTCCAGCACCATGTCGAAGCGCAGCGGGTAGTCCTTGGGCACCGGCAGCGGCCCGGTCACGGGGCCCGGCCCCGCCGCGTCGTCGTCGTCCCGGGCCGTGACGGCCCCGCGCGGCCAGGCCGCCAGCAGCCGCCCCGGATCTGCGGTGGCATAGACGATCTCGCGTCCGCCCTGCCGCTGGTACAGCACCCCGATGCGGCCGTCCGGCAGCCGCACCGCGGCCGGCCCGCTGGCACCGCTCCCGTAAACGGTGAGCTTGTGCGGCCACGAGTGCCCGTTGTCCCGAGAGAGGCTGAGTACCACGTTGCGGGGCAGCAGCGGGTCCTGGCAGTTGGCGGCCAGCAGCCAGCGGTCGCTGGCCGGTGCGGCCAGCCCGCCCACGGCCGGCAGCCCGTCGAAGCGGACCAGGGAGCCGCTGCTCCCGGGATCGGACAGTTCGTCGACCGGCTGCAGCGGCCCGTAGCTGTGCCCGCCGTCGTCAGAGACCGCGGCCAACCGCCGGGGAGCAGCCCAGGTATGCAGCAGTACCCGGCCGTCGGTCAGGCAGACGGCGGCACCCCCGCCGTCCTCCGCGGCCGGGCCGGAGTCCTGCGCCGGCAGCGGCTTTCCCAAGGTCCAGGTGTCCCCGTGGTCGTCGCTGTAGCAGGAGGCGGCCCCCGCGCCCGCGCCCTCGGCCATCACCGCGAACAGCACCAGCAACCGCCCGGCGTATCGGCCGGCGTGCACGCCGGTGCCCGGCCCGGCAGCGGCGAGCCGCGTGATCGCGTCCGAGGCAGGCCGCGGGGCGACCGACCGGTGCTGCCAGGTGGCGCCGTCGTCGTCGGAAGACAGCAGTTCGAAGCGCCGTGCCGTGGCCGCCGGGTCCGGCCCCGCTTCGCCGCCTCCGGCCGCCGCGACGAAGGCCAGGAAAATCCGCCCGGTTGCGGCGTCGGAAAACAGTCCCGGCCGGCCCGCCGCGTGTCCGGACGTGTCCGCCCACGCCACCTGCTGCGGTTCCCAGGTCGCGCCGCCGTCGAAACTGCGGCGCAGCAGCAGGTCGCCGGTCGCAGGCGACCGGCCCTGCCTTCCCATCCCTGCATAGGCGACGACGGCGCTGCCCGCCGGGGTCACGGCGAGCGCCGGAGCCCGGTACTGCCGGTAGCCCTCCACGCCCCGAACGGCGAGGACCTGTTCCATTCCTCCACCGTACCGGCCGCGGCGCCCCCAAGGGCAGTGCCGGACGACACGCCGGATCAATCCGGTTGCCTGGCCCAACCATCGGCCACTATGTGAACTGAAGCACACGTTGCAGTTCTGCTCGCACCCCTCTCCTGAAAGGACGCCCGACGATGAGTTGGTTGGACCGATCGCATACGATCGCCCCTCCGGGCTTTAACCGCTGGCTGATTCCGCCGGCGGCGCTGGCCGTGCATTTGTGTATCGGCCAGGCCTACGCGACCAGTGTGTACAAGAACGCCCTGGTCGCCCACTTCGACGTCAGCCTGACCGAGATCGGCATCATCTTCTCCATCGCCATGGTGATGCTCGGGCTCTCCGCCGCCGTCATGGGCACCTGGGTGGACCGCAACGGTCCGCGCATGGCGATGTTCACCTCCGCGGTGTTCTGGAGCTCCGGCTTCCTGGTCGGCTCGATGGGCATTTTCACCGAACAACTCTGGCTGGTCTACCTGGGCTACGGCGTGATCGGCGGCATCGGCCTGGGCATCGGCTACATCTCCCCCGTATCAACCCTGATCAAGTGGTTCCCGGACCGCCCCGGCCTGGCCACCGGCATGGCGATCATGGGCTTTGGCGGCGGCGCGCTGATCGCCAGCCCGGTCTCCACCGCACTGCTGCAGTTCTACGACCCCAGTTTCGACGGGACCCCGGGCTGGGTGGCCAGCGGCGACGCCGTCGGCAAGCTGTTCCTGACCCTGGCCGTGGTGTACCTGGCCTACATGCTGTTCGGTGCCTTCACGATCAAGGTGCCGGCGGACGGCTGGAAGCCCGAAGGCTTCGACGCCTCGAAGGTCAAGGCCAAGGCCCTGGTCACCACGGCGAACGTCTCGGCGAAGAATGCCATCAAGACCCGCCAGTTCTGGCTGGTCTGGGTCGCCCTGTTCTGCAATGTCACGGCAGGCATCGGCATCCTGGAGCAGGCCTCCCCGATGATCCAGGACTTCTTCCGCCAGCCCGACGGCGTTTCGCTGGTGTCCGCGGGCGTTGCGGCCGGATTCGTGGGGCTGCTCTCGATCGCGAACATGGGCGGCCGGTTTGTCTGGTCCACCACCTCCGACTACCTGGGCCGCAAAAACAACTACATGCTGTACCTGGGCGTGGGCGCCGCCTTGTACGTGGTGCTCGCCCTGTTCGGCTACACCTCCACCGGGCTGTACGTGCTGCTGGCGGCCGTCATCATCAGCTTCTACGGCGGCGGCTTCGCCACCGTGCCGGCCTACCTGCGCGACCTGTTCGGCACCTTCCAGGTGGGCGCCATCCACGGCCGCCTGCTCACGGCCTGGTCCGCCGCCGGCATCGCCGGGCCGTTGATCGTCAACGCCTTCCTGGATGCCCAGGGCAAGCCGGGCGAGCTGACGGCGCAGGCCTACCAGCCGGCCCTGCTCACCATGGTGGGCCTGCTGGTCATCGGCTTCATTGCCAACCTGATGGTCAAGCCGGTGGACAGCAAGTACCACGAGGCACCGGCCAGGGATGCCGGCGAAGCCGCGATGGCCGGAAAGGAGGCCTGAGATGAAGAAAGCCCAAGTAGCCCTCGGCTGGGTGCTGGTCGGCGTGCCGCTGCTCTACGGCGTCAGCCAGACGCTGCTGAAGGTCTCCGCGCTCTTCGGCTGACCCAACTGCGCACCTACCCCACTACGCACCTCCCCCGCATCACCGCTTCGCCGGCCCACCTGGTGAAGCTCAACCCCCGGCAGGCCCGGCTCCTTCGAGCCGGGCCTGTTGCTTGACAGCGGACCGGCCGGTCGTAGCGTTGGACATGCCATGGAATGGTTCAGTGCCGAGGGGTTCGAGTTGGCGCGGCAGGTGCTGCAGCGGGGCATCGCCGCGGTGTTCCTGATCGCCTTCGCCTCGGCTCTGGCCCAGTTCCCGGCCCTGCTGGGCGAACACGGGCTGCTGCCCGTGCCCCGGTTGCTGGAGCGAAGAACCCCGCGCGGCTTCACCCTCTTCCGCTGGGGATACACGGACCGCCGGCTGCGGGCGGTGGCCTGGGCCGGCGTCGTCATCGCAGCCCTGGTGGTGGCCGGGCTGCCGCAGCTGGGGCCGCCGTGGCTGCCGATGATCGCGTTCCTGGCCCTGTGGTTCCTGTACATGTCCATCGTGAACGTGGGCCAGACGTTCTACGGCTTCGGCTGGGAGACGCTGCTGCTCGAGGCCGGTTTCCTTGCCGCCTTCCTGGGCTCGGACCGGGTGGCGCCGCCGGCCCCGGTGCTGTGGCTGTTCATCTGGCTGGTGTTCCGGCTGGAGTTCGGCGCCGGCATGATCAAGATGCGCGGCGACCCGGTCTGGCGGGACCTGACCGCCCTGTACTACCACCACGAGACCCAGCCGATGCCCAATCCGGCCAGCTGGTTTTTCCACCACCTGCCCAAACCGCTGCACAAGGTGGAGGTGGCCGGCAACCACTTTGCCCAGCTGGTGGTGCCGTTCTTCCTGTTTTTCCCGCAGCCGGTGGGCAGCATGGCGGCCGCGGTCGTGATCGTCACGCAGCTGTGGCTGGTGGCGTCGGGCAACTTCGCCTGGCTGAACACCCTGACCATCCTGCTCGCCTTCGCGGCGGTGTCCGACGACGCGGTGCAGGCCATCCTGCCGGTGGGTGACTTCACGCCGGAGTACCGGCAGGAACCGGTGTGGTTCACCGTTGTGGTGCTCGCGGTGTGCGCCCTGCTGGTGTACCTGAGCTATTGGCCGTTGAAGAACCTGTTCAGCCGGCATCAGCTGATGAACGCCAGTTTCAACAGCTGGCACCTGGCCAATGCCTACGGCGCCTTCGGCTCCATCACGCGGGAGCGTTACGAAGTGGCCGTGGAAGGGTCCGCCGACGGCGTCCACTGGCGCGAGTACGGGTTCAGGGGCAAGCCCGGAGACCCGCAGCGGATGCCGCGGCAGTACGCGCCCTACCACTTGAGGCTCGACTGGCTGATGTGGTTCCTGGCGCTGGGCTCCCGCGGCGAAAACTGGTTCATCCCGCTGCTGGTGCGGCTGCTGGAAGCGGACGAGGCCACGCTGAAGCTGCTCAGGCACGATCCATTCGACGGCGTACGGCCGCTCTACGTGCGCGCGACGCTCTACCACTACCGGTTTTCCACGTGGGCAGAAAAACGAAGCACCGGCCAATGGTGGATCCGCCGGGAGTCCGGCCAGCTGGTCCCCCCGCTCTCCCGCCCGCGCGCCGCGGAATAACCCGGGCCGGCCCGCGGTTGCCGCCAGTAGACACCATGCATATGCATATATACCTTAATGATGAAAGGCGGCCACCGCGTGGCACAGACAATCGAACTCGGGCTGGACACCTTCGGGGACGTCACCACCGGAGCCGACGGCAAGCTCCTGCCGCACGATGAGGTCATTCGGAACGTGATCGCCGAAGCGAAGTTGGCCGACGAGGTCGGCCTGGACTTCATCGGCATCGGCGAGCACCACCGTGAGGACTTCGCCGTGTCGGCCCCCGATGTGGTGCTGGCCGCGATCGCCGGCCAGACCAGCCGCATCCGGCTGGGCTCGGCCGTGACCGTGCTCAGCTCCGACGACCCGGTCCGGGTGTTCCAGCGCTTCTCCACCCTGGACGCCGCCTCGAACGGCCGCGCCGAGGTTATCCTGGGCCGCGGCTCGTTCACGGAGTCCTTCCCGCTGTTCGGCCTGGACCTGGCCGACTACGACGTCCTCTTCGACGAGAAGCTCCACCTCTTCACCGAACTGCTCAAGGAAGAGCCCGTCACCTGGGCCGGCCGCACCCGGCCGCGGCTGGACAACAAGCGGATCTACCCGCCCACGGCGTCCGGCAGCCTGAAAACCTGGATCGCCGTCGGCGGCACCCCGCAGTCGGTGGTCCGCGCGGCCCACTACGGCCTGCCGCTGATGCTGGCCATCATCGGCGGGGCGCCGATGAACTTCGCCCCCTTCACCGAGCTCTACCAGCGTGCGCTGGACCAGTTCGAAAAGCCGGCGCTGCCCGTCGGAGCGCACTCCCCCGGCTACATCGCGGACACGGACGAGCAGGCCCGCGAGGAGATGTGGCTGCCGTATGCGGACATGCAGGAGCGGATCGGCCGCGAGCGCGGCTGGAGCCGGATGACCCGCGGCCAGTTCGAGGCCGAGGCGGGCCCGGACGGCGCCCTGTTCGTCGGCTCCCCGGAGACCGTGGCCACCAAGATCGTGAAGGTCGTCAAGGGCCTGGGCCTGTCCCGCTGGGACATGAAGTACAGCCTGGGCACCCTCCCGCACGGAAAGCTGATGAACTCCATCGAGCTCTACGGCACCAAGGTGGCGCCGCTGGTGCGGGAGCGGCTGGCGGAGTAGTCAACCGGGCGGGCGGGGCTGGCGCGCGTCAGCGCTCGAGGGCGGCGGGAGGCTTCGCGGGGAAGCCTCCCGCCGTCGTCGTGCTCGCCTTGGTGGTGATTTTTCGGGCGGGCGTCATTTCTTTGCGCGCGGGGACGTCCGCCAAGAGTCTCACCGTCGTGGTTTTAACGATCAACCCGTACCCTGAATGGTGTGCGCGTTCTTGTGAAACCTTTTATTGCCATCATCCTGCTGCTCGCCCTCGCTTTCGCGGGGGTGGCCCCGGCCTCGGCGGTCACCAGGACCGCGCAGGATCCGTTCGTGGCCGAGGTTTTGCGGCTGACGAACCTTTACCGCGCGCAGAACGGCCTCTCGCCCGTGGTCTGGAACCAGAACGTCGGCAATGTCGCCCAGCAGTGGTCCGAGGAGCTGAACACGCGGATCAATAAGAACACGCTGGACATGAACAAGATCCATCGCCCGGGCTACGGCAGCAAGGAAATCCCGCCCGGTTTCGACTGGTACACCGAGAACATCGCCATCAACAACTCCGCCCGCGAGGTGGTGGACTGGTGGATGAACTCCCCCGCGCACCGCGCCGGCCTGCTCAGCCCCAACGCCACGGACATCGGCGTGGGGTATATGAAGACCACGCACAAGGACTGGTACGGGATGTACGTGGCGGTGGCGAACATGGCCGGCTACGCAACCACCCGGGCAACGCTGCCCCCGCATCCGGGCATGGTGCGCGCCAGCTTCCAGCACGGCGACGTCGCGGCCATCGACTCCGCGGGGAACCTCTACGCCTACGACTCGGCCAAGGGCCACGACCTTTACAAGCGCCGGCTTGTAGCGAGCGGGTTCAAGGGAGTGTCACAGGTTCAGGTGGCCGACTGGAACGCCGACGGCGTGCTCGATGTGGTGGTGCGCTGGAAGTCCGGCAAACTGACGGCTCACTTCGGCAAGCCGGACGGCGGACTGGAAAGTGCCGCCACCATCGGATCCAGCGGGTGGGGAAACTACGACGTCACCGTTACCGCGTGGAAACAGGCCGACCCCTACCCTGCGCTGCTGGCCCGCAACACCGATACCGGCCGGCTCTACTACTATCCGAACCCGGCCGGACTCAATCACGGCAGCCGCACGCTGCTGGGCACCGGATGGAAGTCCCTGCCGATCTTCACGGCCGACATCGACGGCGACGCCAAGATGGACGTCGTCGCCAAGACACCCCAGGGCCAGCTCAAGCTGTACCGGTCCAACGGCGCCGGCAAGTTCATTTCCGAGACCAGACGGATCATCGGCTCCTCGGGCTGGAACGCGATGACGCATCTGTCCCTGATCCGGGACCATCTGGGCGACGGAAAGCAAGGCGTACTGGCCCGCGACTCCCGCGGCAATCTGTACCACTACCCGGTGCTGATCAACAAGCTTGGCTCGCGGGCCGTCATCGGCGTCGGCGGCTGGCAAACCCTGATCATCGGCAGCTGACGCCGAGCGCCCGAGGACTGAGGACCGGCTGCGCCCAGCCGTGCTCCTGACCGGCGCGCGCCGGGGCGTCCTGCGGAGCTGGTTCTGCCGGGCTACTCTTCCCCGCCCGGGGGCGGCTCCCCTTCCGACCCGGCGCCGTCCTTGTCCGCCGGCAGGTTTTCTTCGAGGTCCCGGTCGATCTCCGATCCGGGTTCGATGACGATGCCGTCTTCGTTCTGCGGGATGTCCGGATCCAGTTCCGGGCGGTCTTCGCTCACAGCATTGCTCCCCTCACCGTCGCTTACGTGTTGGCTCCTCAGCCGCCTGCAGGCCCTCACCCGTGGGCGCGCTTGTTCTCGTCCGGCGCGTGCACGTGCGTGCCGCCGACGAGTTCCACCAGGCCCTCCACCGCCGAGGACAAGGACAGATCCGGAGTCCGGGCAATGAAAGGCACCAGCAGCCTGTTCTCCTTCTCGATGTGCAGTGCGAACACGCTGCACATCGAGGCGGCCACCGTGGCCGTCTCCATTCCTTCGGCGCCCCGGAGTTCGTCCAGCAGCGAGGCCAGCGCGGTATGGTCGGCCAGCAGCGACTCCACCAGGAGCCGGGCTTCCCCGGTCGCCCCGGCCGGCCCGTACAGTTGGGCTTCTTCCAACTCGGCGTGTGGCAACATCTCCCGTTCGCCCCACTCCAGCAGTATGCCGTGCGCGTTGTAGACGGTGTCTTCGTCTCCGGTGTCGAGGGCACGGGTGAGCTCCGCCGTCGTCGCCTGCAGCCGGGCCAGCATCTCACGGTGGTGGCTAACGACGGCGGCCGCGGCCGCGTTCTCTGCCTCGACGCTGCTGTCGGTCACCGCATGCTCCTCGGGTCGAGGTGGGGCCGCCTGCAGGCGGACCGGGTCTGTCCATTGTCGACGCGGGCAGGCGGGCTGTCGAGGGTCAGGCCGCCCCAGCCGCCCGGCGCCCGAGGCTGCCCATCATCCGGGCTACGCCGGGAAACGCGGAGGATCCTGCCGATCGTAGTGCCGCTCCGTCCGCTGCTCTGGCGGCGTGCGGCACGTCGTGCTAGTACGGGAGTGGCCTGACAATCGCCGGGCCGGGTCAAGTCCGGGCCTCAGGATGAATGCCGGCTCCGGCCGGCTGACTGGAAGGAAAACCGTCATGCCCAACTATCGGATCGGATATTTTGTCGGGAGCCTGGCCAGCGGCTCCATCAACCGGACCCTTTCGAAGGCGCTGATTAAGCTCGCCCCGGAGGGTATGGAGTTCAACGAGATCCCCATCCGGGACCTCCCCCTCTACAACTCGGATTACGACGCCGACTACCCCGCCGAGGGCCGGGCACTGAAGGAAGCGGTGGAGGCCTCCGACGGCATCCTTTTCATCTCACCCGAATACAACCGGTCCATCCCCGGAGCCTTGAAGAACGCCATTGACTGGGGGTCCCGCCCGTGGGGGACCAACTCCTTCGCCCGCAAGCCCACCGGCATCATCGGCGCTTCCCCGGGAGGCATCGGCACCGCCGTCATGCAGTCGAGCATGCGCAGCGTTCTCAGCTTCCTGGACGCCCCGCAGCTCAACGCCCCCGAGGCCTACATCAGCTTCAACCCGGACATCTACGGCGACGACGGCGACGTCAGGGACGAGTCGACGCAGGCCTTCCTGCGCCACTACATGGAGGAGTACTCCGCCTTCGTCCAGCGTGTCCTTGACGCGAACGCCGCCGGGCACATTGGAGACGAGGACCCCGAATCCCGTAAGTGACGCGACAACGGTGGTGGATGCGGTCGTTTCGCTAGCCACGGGTCAGAGGTGGCGAGGGTGAACCGCTCCCGGGGCTCTCCCGCGGTCCCCCGGAGGGGACGCCCGCCCCCTCCGGCAGGCTACCGATTGGCGATGGCAGCCGCCGTGGCGAAGTAGTCGGCGTCGACCATGACGGCGTAGCTCTCGGCTTCGAGGGACTTGACCGACTTGAAGTCCCGGCGTCCCCCGGTGCTCCAATGCCCGATGAAACCGAAAGCGGCCCCCCATACGGCTGCGATGACGACGCTTCCCAGCAGCACGCTCAGCCAGACAATGCCGGGGACGAAGAGCCCGAACAGAAGTCCGATGAGCAGGCCGAACCAGGCGCCGCCCGCAGCTCCGGCCAGCGCGGCCTTGCCCTTGGTCATCCGGCCCGTGACCTGCTCCACGCTGCTGATGCCGAGGCCGACAATGCGCACATGCTCCACCGGGAACTTCTCATCCGAGAGGCGGTCCACCAGGCGCTGCGCCTGCAGGTAGTCCTTGAACTCGGCGAGCACGGCTGAGGTTCCCGGGGCCGCCGGACCGGAAACAGTCGACTGATGCTGGAATGATGTGGTGGTCATGTTCCTACCTCCAGTGGTGTTGTCTTGGTGGACGCATCAAGTTTAGCAAATTTAGTTAGGTTAGCCGAACCGAATCTTTCTCGGTAGGCTCCTCCCATGACCGATACAGCGACAGCGGGCGACGGCGACAGGCCGACATCAGGAGTACAGGTCCGCACGGCTTCGCCCTGATGCTCCAGTGGGCCAGCAGGAAAAAAATCCGACATTTCGTCTTCGGCCCGGCAGCCGCTGACCTCTCGCCAACCGATACGGCGCTGCTGGAATACCTCACCGGGAACGGCCCAATGCGCCTTTCGGACCTGGCCGCACAGTGGGGAGTGAATAAATCGACCATGAACCCGCAAGTCCGCCGGCTTGAAGGCAGAGGACTGATCGATCGCCAACCTGACCCCGCGGATCGCCGCGCCACCCTTCTTGGCACATCAGCCAGGGGTATCGAACTGCAAAGGCAAATCGGCGAGGCCGGCGCGGCGGCCTTCGACGAAATCCTTTCCACGTGGTCGCCTGAAGACCGGGAAATCCTCGGCGCAATGCTGGTCCGCTTTGCCAAAGAACTTTCCGCAGCCACGCCCCGGCTTTTCCAGTACGGCTCACCCGGGGCTTCCTTGCCCGAGTCCACTCGGGAATGACCCGGGAAGCACTCCCGCTGGGAGTACCCGTCGCAGGTAATTGCAGCCGCTAGGCCGAGCCCGGTGTGGCATCCCGGACCCGGTCCGGGGGACTGTGCATTGCCGGTGCCCGGGCGGGCGGGCATGATGCTGAGATGAGGCTGGCGGGAGAAGCGACCGGCTCTTCTCTCGAACACTGGCTGTTGTCGGGGGCCGAGCGGGGCAACGACGCTACACAGCTGCTCCCATGGACGGCCGGCAACGAGGTGCGCGTGCTTGTGCACGGCCGGGAGTATTTCCCGCTCCTGGCCGCTGAGTTGCATGCCACGGGGCCGGGGGACCTGGTCCTGCTTGCCGGGTGGCGGATGGACGCCGACGAGCTGCTCACCGCCGGCCTGACCGTGGCGGAAGCACTGAGCCGCAGCGCGCGGCGCGGAGCCACGGTCAAGGGGCTCCTGTGGCGATCCCATCCCTCCTGGATAGTGGGCACGCTGGGACAGAACCGGGAGTTGGCCGCCGACATCAACGCCTCGGGTGCCGAGATGCTGCTCGACCACCGCGTTCGCAGATTCGGCAGTCACCACCAGAAGTTCGTGGTCATCCGGCGCGCGGCCCATCCTTCCACCGACGTCGCCTTCGTGGGCGGGATGGATCTGGCCCGGTCCCGCCGCGACGACGAGACCCATCGAGGGGACCCGCAGCCCCGCAGATTTGCCCGCGCCTACGGACCGACTCCGGCATGGCACGATGTGCAGCTGCTGCTGCGCGGACCGGTCGTCCTTGAGGTGGAGAAGGTGTTTCGTGAGCGCTGGGACGACCCCGCACCGATGGCACGCTTGCCATGGCACCGGCTGCCGGACATGATCCGCGGCCTCCGGCAGCAGGCTTCCCCCTTGCTTCCCCCGCGGCCGGCACCGCCTGCCGCGGGTGACTGCGAGGTGCAGTTGCTGCGCACCTACCCCAAACGCTCTCCGGGCTACCCGTTCGCACCCGGCGGCGAGCGCAGCGTGGCCCGCGATTACGCGAAGGCGCTGCGGCGAGCACGACAGTTGGTCTACGTGGAGGACCAGTATCTGTGGTCAGCCGACGTCGGCCGGGTCTTCGCGGAAGCCCTGCGCCGCAATCCCGGCCTCCATGTCATCGCAGTCTGCCCCCGCTTCCCGGACCAGGAGGGCAGGCTCAAGGTTCCACCGGCGCTGTTCGGTCAGGGTTTGTCCTGGCGCATGGTGCACGACGCCGGAGGCGACCGGCTGCTGATGCTGGACATCGAAAACGGGCAGGGCTGGCCAATCTACGTCCACTCGAAAGTCTGCGTGGTCGACGACGTCTGGGCCGCCGTGGGCAGCGCCAACCTGAACCGGCGATCCTGGAGCCACGATTCCGAACTCACGGCCGCCGTGCTCGACGAACAGCGCGACCCGAGGCCACCGGCAGACCCGGCAAAACTCGGTGACGGCGCCCGCCCGTTCGCCCGTGACCTGCGCCTGCGGCTACTCTGCGAACATTTGGGACGCGTCCCCGGCGATAATGCTGACCTCCTCGATCCCCGCGAGGCTGTACGCGCCGTCCGCTCAAGCGCCGACGAGCTCGATGCCTGGCATCGTGCAGGTCGTTTGCTGCCGCGGCCGCAAGGACGGCTGCGCTCCCATAGCCCGGCGGAGGGATCCCCTTGGCAGCGCCGGTTGGCAGCCCCGGCCTACCGGCTCCTCTTCGACCCGGACGGCCGCCCCCTCCGGATGAGACTGCGGCGCCGTTACTGACCGTCATGCCACCGCTGCGGCGCCGGCCCCTCGTGGAAACCATGTCTCGGGCGATTCAACCGCGCTCGTTAGCTCTCGTCAGCTCTCGCAGCCGACGCCGTCGCCGTCGCGGTCGAATTTGGTGTCCCAGCCGGGGTCGCCCGCCCGGATCGGGGCCGCGCCGGCTTCCTTCACGGCGGTGCAGTTCTTGTAGAACACGTTCCCGCCGGCTGGCGCCTCTTGGACAGGCGCCGGTGCAGGCTGTTGCTTTGGCTCAGGAGCGGGCTTGGGTGCCGCCGGCTCGGCTGCCACTGGCACGTCCACTCCCCCGTCGGCCGGGACCGGTTGGTCCGGGCAGGACGTGGAGAGGATGTTCTTGATGGTGTCGTGCTCGGCCTGGGTCATCCAGAGTCCGTACTTGGCTTTAACGGCGGTCTGCAGGGCCACGTACTCGCAGCGGAACGCCTTGTTCGGCGGCAGCCAGGTCGCGGCGTCGCCGTCGGACTTGGAGCCGTTGGTGGGTCCGTCCACCGCCACCAGGTTCAGCGGATCGTTGGCGAAGACTTCGCGCTGGTTCTTGGCCAGCCGCTGGGCACCCTTCTGCCAGGCGTCCGAGAGGGCGACGACGTGGTCGATCTGGACGGCCGTGCTGGTCTTGTTGCCGCGGACGAAGTCGATGGTCGTGGCGGTGAAGGGATCGGCCAACACCCCTGAGGTGACCACACAGCCGCCGGCCTTGAGAACCGTGTAGTCCAGATCGCGCTGGAGGATGTCATTACGCGCGTCGCAGCCGTTGCGGTCCGGATCCAGCCACCCGTCACCGAACTGGTCGCGCGAGTATCCGGTCTTCGGGGCGCGGCCCTTGATCGCGATGCTTTCCAGTTGTTCCAGGGCGGTGCCGGCGCCGGCAGGCTCCTCCTCCGGTTCCTGCGCCGGCGGGGCCTTGGGCTCCTCCGTCTTCTTGGTGGGTTCCGGGGTTTCGGGAACCCGGGTCGGTTCGGGGCTGTCGGTCACCTCGATGGTCGGGGCGACCAGGGGCTGGTCCGCTTCGGCGGGCGAGGTGCAGCCGGACAGCAGGATGGCCAGCGCCAAGCCGGCAAGTGCGAGGGGTTTCTTCTTCTCCATGTCCATTCATGTCTACGGCAGACGCCTCATCCCGCCCGGATGGACACGCCGAAGCGGCAGGCATATGAAGGTGGAGCAGAGCGGAGGGAAATCACTGATCGATCAATAGTCTTCGCGGTGGGGAACAAGCCGCAGACAAGGATCGGTTCCGCGGTTCAAAGGCTCCGGAGCGGGCAGGGGGCAAACAACGGTGAGCACCTGTGGAAGTGCTTCAACCCGCCGGTTCCATGCTCCCGTTTATCGCGGTCCCCTGGTGTGACGTCCTGGGCCGCGACGGAACCTCGGCCGGGTCAACCGCCGGGCGGGCCGCAGCCGCACTGTCGCCGCGGTTACTCCACCGACACCCGCCGGCGCTGGCAGGAGAGGATTCCCGGCCCCTTCCGGGACTACCTTCTTCCTGGCCCGGCGGGCAGCTGCCAAGCCGGATGGGGAGCGGCGGTGCGGCGCAACGGGTCGGCCTTCCCGTCGATTCGGCACAAGCACCAGCACCATAAAAGGGGCAAAGGCGAGCACGAGGTCGATAACGAAAAGGGTGACTTCCATGGCCAACTCCTACCCTTGGCTCTTAGGGTAGGCGCCGATTGGCGGGCACACAATGGGTTGAGGTGCTGGCCCGGGGATCGGTGACGGCAGAGCCTCGCGCCGCCCCAATTTAGAGCCAATCCTGCGACGGCGGATGGTCACCGTGACGCCTTTCCTGACCCCTCACATCCTTCGCCCCTCGCCCCTCAGTTCTCGCCCCTCGCCCCTCAGTTCTCAGCCCTCAGCCCTCAGCCCGTGCCATATGATGATCCGCTCCTTGCCCTCCTGTGGACCCGAATCCGTGCCGGTCCCGGCAACGCCGCTGGAAATCTCCGATCCTGTCAGAGGCCGGTGTTAGGTTGGCAGCAACCTCAGATGGAGAGAAGGAGGACGAGATGGCCACGACACATTCCCGCGGCATCGGAATCGACTTCATGGATCCCAACTCGTGCGGCCGCTGCGACGCCTGCGACGAACTGCCCGCACCGGTGATCTGCGAGGACTGCTGCTATGACGAGGAGGGCAACTTCGTCCGGCTCGTTGAATGGCCCTGCCCCGAGATGAAAGCCGTCAAGGCAGCCTAGGGACAGCCCCGTTGGCGGGACGCGTAATCCGATGGGGCCAATGAAGCGATGCCGGCGAGTTCCTCTGCTGCATCAAAAAGCCCGCACTCGGTGCGAAGCTGCCTGCTAAAGGATGGCGCTGAAGAGCGCCATCCATACCAGCGCACCAAAGACGGCCCCGGCGAGGATGGGCAGCATGGCGATGACGATCGCCCAGACTCCCGGTTTCCTGCCCGCATTCTTCGAGAGCGCCACGAGGCCGGCGATCAGTCCTGCCAGCAACGGCAGCAACGACGCCCACATGAGCACCCAGATCGTCGGCAGCAGCAGGCCAGCCAGGAATAGTGCCAGGCCAAGGAGAGATAGGCCCAGGGCGAGCCTGCCCGTCCTCTGATCCGCGGCTTGTGCGTGAAGTCGTTCAATCTGCACGACTGGTCCATTCTGTCGGAAAGGTCAAGCTGAGAAGAAGGCTATACCAATCTGCTGACTGGCCGGCAGCGGCACGACGCCAAGCATGTAGGAGAGCCTTTAGAGGGCCGTACCCAACGCATCGAGTAGCATTGCTCCCAATTGCCCCGCAGCGGAAGGAACGTTTCATGAAATATGTCGTTTTGCAGGTAATCCTCAAAGAGAAGCTGCTCGGAACCGGCTCGGGCAACTTGGAATCCCTCGAGCAAGCCATCAACGAGCAGGCCGCGAAGGGCTACCGGCTCCACACCATCACCACCGCGAGCAGCGGCAGCAAGGGATTCGGCGGCGGTGACCGCATCCAGGCAACGATGGTGTTCGAAAGCCTCACCTAAACGCCAAACGGGCTGACCGCCCGAACACCGAAAGGCGGCCCTCCTCCGGTGAAGGAGCGGGCGCCGCCGTATTGCAGGACCCTCAGTGCCTCCGGACGGCGGGTGCGCAGACTGGTTTTGGCTGCCGTCGTAACACGAGAAACCCCTCTCGACCAGCTTTTTGCCTAGTCAAAGAGGGGTTCGTGGAGCCCCCTGCCGGATTCGAACCGGCGACCCCCTGTTTACAAGACAGGTGCTCTGGCCAACTGAGCTAAGGAGGCGTGCTGACCGAAGGGCCAGCGTGCCGGACAAAACCGGCTAGATAAGGGTAGCCCAGGCGGCGGCCCTGCGTGAAACCGCAGCAACCGCCGCCCGGATGCCGGCCGGGACCAGCCCGGCGGATGCTTTAGGCGCGGGCGTCGATGATGCCCTGGGCGAACTCCTGGAAGTTGCCGGAGTTCGTCCACTTCTGGCCGTCAACGAAGACCGCCGGGGTGCCGCCGACCTGGTATTCGTTGAACGTCTGGTTGACGAACGCGGTCCAGGGGCGGAATTCGCCGTCGTCAATGCAGGAGGCGACGTCGGTGGCTCCCGCGCTTTCCGCGATGCTCGTCAGGGTGGCGTTGTCCAGTCCGGCCCCGCCTTCCGTCGGCTGCTGCGCGAAGAGCTGGGTCAGGTAGCCGTTAAAGGCCTCGGGGTGGGAGTCGGCCACGCAGGCCATGGCGTTGGCTGCCCGGGACGAGTAGTTGGTGGTGGACACGCGGTCGAGGAAGGTCGCCACCCGGTACTCCACGGTCGCCTCGCCGGAGGAGGTGAGGTCGGTCAGGTACCCGCCGTACTGTCCTTCGAAGTCCTTGCAGACCGGGCAACCCATGTCCACGTAAACCACGATGTTCGCCGGTTCGCCCTCGGGCGCGGCAGCAACGCCCGCCGGCACGATGGTGTCGCCCTCGGTGGAGGCCGGCTCCGGGATGTTGTTCACGTCGACCTGGATGGGCTCGGTGGCCGCCAGTCCGTCCTGCGTGACGGTGTACCCGCCGAACTCGTTGCCGTGGGCCGGCGCGGCACCGACGTCGGCGACCTG
Source organism: Arthrobacter sp. Y3221160 (assembly GCF_059092585.1). Lineage (NCBI taxonomy): Bacteria > Bacillati > Actinomycetota > Actinomycetes > Micrococcales > Micrococcaceae > Arthrobacter > Arthrobacter sp. Y3221160. Next base: position 778,146 of record NZ_JBNHHU010000002.1, read on the forward strand.
TCCGCGCTGGTTGGACATGACAACCCCGGCGATCACCGCGATGATCACCAGGACAGCGACGACCACCCCGCCCTTGACCAGCAGCGAGTTCCGCTTTTCGCGCTTCTGCTGCTCTTCGCGTATCTGGCGGGCCTTCTCGCGGGCCGCGGCAGTGCGCTCGGCCTTGGTCGACTTAGGGCTGTTTTGGGTAGCCATGGATCCTCGCGTCTTGTTGGTCTGCTTCGCCCAGGCAGGGCACTACAGGTCTAGTTTAGTTGCAACTTCAATGTTCAGGCGGAACGAGTGGCCGCGTTCACGTTTGATGCCTCAGCGCGCTCCGGGGAAGCCTCGGGTTGCCATTCCTTATAAAGTCATGAACAGGACGGTATACACAAAGGAGAGGTCAGTTGGCGAATTCCGCAGAGATGAACGGCGAGGAAGCAGAAGGATCTCAGTTCGGGGAGTACGACCTGATCGTCGTCTCCAACCGCCTGCCGGTGGACCGAGCGCCCGAGGACGACGGTCAGGGTCCCTGGCGGCGCTCGCCCGGCGGGCTGGTCACGGCGCTGGCCCCGGTGATGGCGAAGACCGACGGCGCCTGGGTGGGCTGGCCGGGGGTACCGGACGAGAAAGTGGACCCGTTCGACCACGACAACATGCATCTGGTCCCGGTGACCTTGAGCGCCGACGACGTCGAGTTGTATTACGAAGGCTTCTCCAACGCCACGCTCTGGCCGCTCTACCATGACGTGATCGCCCCGCCGGAGTTCCACCGCGCCTGGTGGGAATGCTACAAAACGGTCAACCGGCGCTTCGCCGAAGCAACTGCGGAGATCGCGGCCGAGGGTGCCACCATCTGGGTCCAGGACTACCAGCTGCAGCTTGTTCCCAAGCTGTTGCGGGAGATGCGCCCGGACCTGAAGATCGGTTTCTTCAACCACATCCCGTTCCCCCCGCTGGAGATCTTCGCCCAGCTGCCGTGGCGCCGGCAGGTGATCGAGGGCCTGCTCGGGGCCGACCTGGTCGGCTTCCAGCGCCCCAGCGACACCAGCAACTTCCTGCGCTGCGTGCGCCGCTTCAGCGGCCTGAATGTGCGCCAGCAGCAGGTGCAGGTGGTCAACAACGACGGCGGCGCCCGCCTTTGCAAGGCCGGCGCCTTCCCGATCTCCATCGATGTGGCCCACATCAGCGAGCTGGCCAACCGGCCGGACGTGATCGCCCGCTCCGAGCAGATCCGGCAGGAGCTGGGCAACCCCGACACCGTCTTGCTGGGCGTGGACCGGCTGGACTACACCAAGGGCATCCGGCACAGGGTCAAGGCCTACGGCGAACTCCTGGAAGACGGCAAGTTGAACGTGGAGAACGCCGTGCTGATCCAGGTGGCCTCGCCCAGCCGCGAGCGCGTCGAGTCCTACCGGCTGCTGCGCGAGGAAATCGAAGGTTCTGTGGGCCGGATCAACGGCACGTTTGACACCCTGGAAAACACCGCCATCCGCTACCTGCACCACAGCTACCCGGTGGAGGAAATGGTGGCGCTCTACCTGGCCGCGGACGTGATGCTGGTGACGGCGCTGCGCGACGGCATGAACCTGGTGGCCAAGGAGTACGTAGCCTCCCGCAAGGGGGTGGACGGGGCGCTGGTGCTCAGCGAATTCGCCGGCGCCGCGGACCAGCTCAAGCAGGCCATCCTGGTCAACCCGCATGACATCGACGGGCTCAAGGATGCCATCATCCGGGCGGTCAACATCCCGCCGGCCGAGGCCACCCGCCGGATGCGGGCGATGCGCCGGCAGATCCTGCAGAACGACGTCGAACACTGGTCGCGCGCGTTCCTGAAGGCCCTGCAACAGCCGCAGGCCGATGACTGAGCGCCGCGACGAGAGGCAGCCGCACCTGCCCGTGAGCCCCGGCGCCGGCAGGGCTGACGCCGGTGTCCCCGGTGTCGGCGCCCCTGACGCCGCCGCGCTTGACCCCGGCGCCCGCGATCTGGTGCCGCTGGAGCTGCGGGAGGCGCTGGAGCGGATCGCCCGCACCGAGACGCTGCTGGTGGCGCTGGACTTCGACGGCGTGCTGGCGCCGATCGTGCCCCGGGCCGAGGACGCCCGCCCCCTGCCGGCCTCGGCAGCCGCCGTGGCCGCGCTGGCGGCACTGCCGGGGACGTCCACCGCCTTCATCTCCGGCCGGGCACTGGCCAGCCTGCGCGCCGTCGCCTCCCCGGACGACCGGACCCTGCTCATCGGCTCGCACGGCGGCGAGGTCTTCACCGGACCGGACAGCCCTCCCCTGGTGCTGGACGGCGCGCAGCAGCAGGCACTGGCGGCGGCCACCGCCGTCGTCGAAAAAGTAGTGGCCGCCCATCCGGGCACCCGGCTGGAAGCCAAGCCGGCCGGCGTCGTGCTCCATACCCGAACCGCTGACGACGCCGTGGCGGCGGCGGCCACCGAGCGCGCCCGCGCCGAGCTCCAGGAGGTCCCCGGGCTCTATCTCAGCGACGGCAAGCGCGTGCTCGAGACGTCGGTGCTCAGCGCCGACAAGGGCCAGGGCCTCGGGCTGCTGCGCTCGTTCACCGGCGCGACCGCCGTGTTCTTCGCCGGCGACGACGTCACCGACGAACACGCCTTCGCCGTGTTGCGGGGCTCCGACGTCGGGGTCAAGGTGGGGCCGGGAGACACCGCCGCGGCGTACCGGGTGGACTCTCCGCAGACGTTCGCGGCCGCGCTGGCGCTGCTGGCCGACCTGCGGGCCGCCGCCCTGCCGGCCTAGCGCGGCAGGGCGGCGACCGGCTGCTGGCTGCCGGGCACTTTTCGTGGAGCGTGTGTCCCCGGTCGCCGCGCCGCAGGGGCTCGTTGACAGCCGTGGCATACTGAGGGCGTGAGCCGCCTCACACCGCCGTGCGGCGGCTCGAAAACTGAACACGCACCCATCACTACGGATCGTCGGGCACGTACCTGCCCGTGAAGGGAAAACAACCATGGCAACGGTAACGTTCGACAATGCCACGCGCTTATATCCGGGCACCGAAAAGCCCGCGGTGGACAGCCTCAAGCTGGAGATCGCCGACGGCGAGTTCCTGGTCCTCGTCGGCCCCTCGGGCTGCGGCAAGTCCACCTCGCTGCGGATGCTGGCCGGCCTCGAAGACGTGAACTCGGGACGGATCCTGATCGGCGACCGCGACGTCACCGACGTACCGCCGAAAGACCGTGACATCGCCATGGTGTTCCAGAACTACGCGTTGTACCCGCACATGTCCGTTGCCGACAATATGGGTTTCGCGCTGAAGATCGCCGGCGTGTCCAAGGAAGAACGCGTCGAGCGGGTCCGCGAGGCGGCCAAGCTGCTGGACCTGGAGGAGTACCTGGACCGCAAGCCCAAGGCGCTCTCCGGCGGCCAGCGCCAGCGCGTGGCGATGGGCCGGGCGATCGTGCGGAATCCGCAGGTTTTCCTGATGGATGAACCGCTGTCCAACCTGGACGCCAAGCTTCGCGTGCAGACCCGCACGCAGATCGCCTCCCTGACCCGCCGGCTGGGCGTCACCACCGTTTACGTCACCCACGACCAGGTGGAAGCCATGACCATGGGCGACCGCGTGGCGGTGCTCAAGGACGGCATCCTGCAGCAGGTGGACACCCCGCGCGCCCTCTACGACCGGCCGGCCAACGTCTTCGTGGCCGGTTTCATTGGCTCGCCGGCCATGAACCTGCTGGAACTGCCGGTGACCGACGGCGGTGTCCAGTTCGGCGGCCTGACATACCCGGTGCCGCGCAACCTGTTGGACGCCGCGCACGGAAACACCGTCACGCTGGGGGTCCGGCCGGAGGACCTGGAGCGCGCCGAGGACGGCCAGGGGCTCGCGGTGTTCGTGGACGTCGTCGAGGAACTTGGCGCCGACGCGTACGTCTACGGGCACACCGAGTTGGACGGCAAACGCTACGACATCACCGGCCGCGTCGACGGACGCACCCCGCCTCCGGCCGGCAGCACCACCTACGTGCGGCCCAAGGAGGGCCACGTGCACCTGTTCGACACCGAGAACGGGCTGCGGCTGGGCGAACATGCCCCCGGCACGCCGCCCGCCTCGGTGGAGGACCTCAATACTCCGATCGAAGCCGGCAAGACAGCCGACTAGGCCCCGCGCCTAGGATGTAGTCATCATGGCTGACCAACATCCCGGCACCGGCGGTCCCGTCCAAGGGACCGCCGGCGCGCCCCTGTCCGGCGGGGCCGCCTCGATAGCGTCGCTGAGCATCACCGCGGCCACCACCGACGAACGGCTGCTGGACCTGCCCTGGCATCTTGCGCTGGAAGACTGGCCGCCGGAAAACCTGGCCGCGCTGCCCCGCGGGCTGTCCCGGCACGTGGTGCGGTTCGCCCCGCTGGGCGCGGGCGTGGTGGCGATCAAGGAGACCGGCGAAGAAGCTGCCCGGCACGAATACCAGATGCTGCGCAAGCTGCAGCGGCTGGCCATCCCCTGCGTGGAACCGGTGGCCGTGATGACCGGGCGGCTGCGCACCGACGGCACTCCCCTGCAACCGGTGCTGGTCACCCGGCATCTTCGTTTCTCGCTGCCGTACCGCGCCTTGTTTTCCCAGACGCTGCGGCGGGAGACGCTAACCCGCCTGATCGACGCGCAGGCGCTGCTCCTGGTGCGCCTGCACCTGGTGGGGTTTTTCTGGGGCGATGTCTCGCTGTCCAACACGCTCTTCCGCCGGGACGCCGGAGCGTTTGCGGCCTACCTGGTGGACGCCGAAACCGGCGAGCTGCACCAGCGGCTCTCCGACGGCCAGCGCGAGCATGACCTCGAGATCGCGCGGGTGAATATCGCCGGCGAGATGATGGACCTCGTCGAGGGCGGCCTGCTCGAGGAAAGAGTGGATCCGGTGGCCACCAGCGAGCGGATTATGGACAGCTACCGCAAGCTGTGGGTGGAGCTGACGGCGGAGGAATCGTTCGACCTGGGTGAGCGGTGGCGGGTCAACGCCCGCATCCGCCGCCTGAACGACTTGGGGTTCGACGTGGAGGAGTTCTCCATCAACACCACCGCAGACGGGGCCACCATCCAGCTCCAACCCAAGGTGGTGGACGCCGGGCACCACCAGCGCCGGCTGCTGCGGCTCACGGGCCTCGACGTGCAGGCGAACCAGGCACGCCGGCTGCTCAATGACCTGGATGCCTACCGGGCGGACAACCAGCCGGAGCAGAGCGAGGAGATCAGCGCCCACAGCTGGGTCCGTCATGTCTTCGAACCTATTGTCCGCGCCATACCGCGTGAACTGGCGGGCAAGCTGGAACCGGCCGAAGTGGTCCATCAGGTGCTCGAGCACCGCTGGTATATCTCCGAAGCGCAGGACCGCAACGTGCCGCTGGCGGAAGCCGTGCAGTCCTACGTCGACACCGTGCTGCGGCACCGCCGCGACGAGGCCGCCATCATGCTCGATCCGGATGCGCGGACCGCCGCCGCCCTGGACGCGGCCGCGACGGACGAAGGCTGACAGCGCTCAGGCAGGCTGCCCTCCGCTCTTGCTGAAGATCGCCACGAGGAAGTCCGACGACGGGGTGAACGGGCGCAGGTCCCAGGTGGCCAACCGCAGGTCGGGGGTCAGGCCCGCCGCTGCGGCGTCGGAGAAGAACTCGTCGAAGTCGTAGCCGCGGCCGGCGCCGAACCCGGTCACGAGCCGGCCGGCGGGAGCCAGGTGGCCGGCCAGGTTGCGCAGCACCCCGCCCGACGTGCCCGGGGCGAGGAAGGTCAGCACGTTGCCGGCGCTGACGATCACGTCGAACGGCTCGGCGACGCCCTGCGCGGGCAGGTCCAGCTCCGCCAGGTCGCCGACCAGCCAGGTACAGTCCGGATGGTCCCTGCGGGCCGCTTCGATCAGCTCGGGATCGATGTCGACGCCGACCACCGAGTGTCCGCGGCGCGCCAGTTCGCCGCCCAGCCGGCCCGGCCCGCAGCCGGCGTCGAGGACCCTGCTGCCGCGCGGCACCATGGCGTCCACCAGCCGGGCCTCACCGTGCAGGTCGGCGCCTTCGGCGCGCATCTGCTCGAAGCGCTGGATGTACCACGCCGAATGGCCAGGGTTCCGGCGCTTCATCTCTTCCCACAGCGTCTCTTTCCTCATGCCACCAGCCTACTGGCGGGCGCGTGGACGGCCGGCATGCGTTCCCCCGCCGCGGCTCACGCCGACGTGGCCTCGGAGATCCGCGCCGGCAACGCTTTGCCGGGATTCAGCAACCCCCGAGGGTCGAACACATCCTTCAGCCGGCGCTGCAGTTCCAGCACCTCGTGGCTCTGTTCGCGCCCCAGCCACCGCACCTTGAACTGGCCGATACCGTGTTCGCCGGTGATCGTGCCGCCCAGCGCCAGCCCGACGTCGATGGACTCGTCCAGCGCCTCGTTGAGCGCCGCCACCTTGGCCACGTCCCCGGGCCCGACCCAGAACGTCGGATGCAGGTTGCCGTCGCCCGCGTGCGCGACCACTTTCAGTCCGACGCCGTGGCGCTCGGCGATTTTCTGCAGTTCGTTGATGTAGTGCACCAGCTGGGACCGGGGAACCGCGACGTCCTCCCCCACCCGGTAGTCATCGTCCACCTCGGCGCCGCGGCTGTGCCGGCGCAGTTCCATCAGCCGGATTGCTTCGGCGGTGTCCGCCGCCTTGATCTCGGCGCCGAGCCCGGTGAGGACCTCGCGGATGATGCCGGCTTCCACCTCTGCCGCATGGCCGTCGGTCTGGATCAGCAGCAGCGCGGCGCCGCGGCTGCGCAGGTTGGACCCCTGTTCCCGGTCCAGCTGCGCCATGGTGTTTGCGTCCAGCAGTTCCATGATCGCCGGCTGCACGCGCGCCCGTCCCACCGCCAGCACCCCGGCGGCGGCAGTTGCCACATCGGGGAAGAACGCCGCCACGGTTTCCAGGGCGGCCGGCAGGTAGCGCAGCCGCAGCGTCGCGCCGACCACCACGCCCAGGGTCCCCTCGGAGCCTACGAACAGTCCGGTCAGGTCGTAACCCGCCACGCCCTTGAACGTCCTGTGGCCGGTGCGGATCAGCGTCCCGTCGGCGAGCACCACGTCAAGGGCCAGCACGGATTCGCGGGTCACCCCGTACTTGGCGCAGCGCAACCCGCCGGCGTTCGTCGCAATGTTCCCGCCGATTGTCGAGCTGCGGTAGCTGGCCGGGTCCGGCGCGTACATCAGCCCGTACTCGGCGACGGCGGCATTCAGGTCGGCGTTGATCACGCCCGGTTCCACGCGCGCGATCTCGTCTTCCGGATGGATCTCCAGGATCCGGTCCATGGCCGCGAGGCTCAGCACCAGGCAGCCCCTGGACGCGTGCGCGCCACCGGAGACCCCCGTGCCCGCCCCGCGGCACACCACGGGCACTCCCGCAGCCTGCGCGGACCGCATCACTGCCTGCACGTCCTCCGCACTCTGCGCGCGGACGACGGCGATGGGCAGCTGGTGGTCGAGGACCGGGCCTTGGTCGGTGGCGCAGGCAGCCAAGTCCGTGGGGTCGGTGCTGACCGATCCCGCAGGCAGGGCACGCTGAAGTTCCTTCAGAAAAGAATCCGTCACGCTTTCGGGGCCTCCGGTGGTCGTTCCGTTGCTGTTGCTGGTCACGCAGTCCCTCCCATGAACCGGACGTAGCGGCCGAGCACCTGCGGCCATCCGTCGGCATAGGCGGCCCGCTCTCGCCAGCCCTCGGGCATGTTCTCCCAGCCGGAGTGGGTCAGGCGCAGTTCCGTGCGGCCATCGCCAACGTCTACGAATTCGACGTCGACTTCCCCCGACGCCGCGGGGCTCGTGCCCGGATGCCAGGTGCAGCGCAAATGGCTGCCGGGAGTCCATTCCAGGATCTCGCCCCAGACATGAACCTCATCATCCAGCGTCGTTTCTGTCAGGACATGGTCCTCGAACTCCACGTGGCTGCCCTCGCCCGCCACACTTTGGCGGTCCACCGGCCACCAGAGATGGATGAGATCGGTGAAGCCGCTGAAAGCCTCCTGGCTTTCCCGCGGCACGGTGACGCGGCAGTGCATTGGATCACCGCTCTTGGAGGGTTCAGGCTCTTGCTGCGCGTGGGAGAACAGGGACGAATTCATAGCCCCAGCCTAGTCGGGGCGTGGGGTGGTTGGTGGTTAAACGCGGGAAGGCCCCGCCATCGTTGGCGGGGCCTTCCCGGTGTTCAAAGAATGTCCGGCGGCGACCTACTCTCCCACACCCTCCCGAGTGCAGTACCATCGGCGCTGTGGGCCTTAGCTTCCGGGTTCGGAATGGG
>NZ_JBNHHU010000003.1:0-126876 GCF_059092585.1 Arthrobacter sp. Y3221160
CGTCGATGGTCATGGTCGCGCCGCGCTCGTGCTGGCGGGCCGCGCGCATGGTCGCGGTGGGCGGGGCTAAGCGATCGGCGGAGGTTTCGGACTGCTGAGTGGTGGTCATGCGTATTCTCCCTGGACGGTGTGATGGGTGGGGGTGGGCGAACTGGCCGACTCAGTGACGGCCGGACCGATGAGGACGAAAGCCATGGTGGCGGTCCGGTCGCCCTTGTTTCGCCAAGCGTGGCGGGTGCCGTGCTGAACGGCGACGTCACCTTCCACGAGGTGGACGGTCTCCTCGTCCAGCTCGAGCCAGATCTCCCCGTCCACGACGATGTCGTAGTCGATCGTGCCTGTGTCGTGGAATCCAGGGCTGTCCGGTTCGAAGGTGGCCGCGAAGTCGGGGGCGAAACCGGCGCTCTCTTCTGCTGAGGCCAAGGGGTCGAAGCCCGGCAGCTGGTACACGCTGTCGGGCGGAAATTTCACGAACAGCAGCGTCGTTTCGCCCGGGGCCGGGACCAGGGGGCCCTGCTCCGGGGCGGTTTCCTCGGTGCCGTCGGTCAGCCGCGGCTGCGAGGCAGTCCGGTAGACGATGGAGCTCATCATCCCCGGGGTGGCCTGGTGGTGTAGAACGTTGGGGATGGGGCCGTCGGAGACGACTCTGGAGCACCCGTCCTTCACGGCGGTCACCACGCGTCGGGGCCGGCTCGGCGCCGGGAACAGTTCTTCACTCATACTGCAGTCCTTTCTCTCTGAGCCCCGCCGCGAGGGCGGGATTGATCTCCAGGCTCAAACGCCCGGTGGCATAGAGCTCGCGTTTAAGTTCCTCGTCGGCCGACCGGCGTCGGGCTATCTCCAGGACGCGCGTGGCCGCGACCCGAGGAACCACACAGACGCCGTCGTCATCGGCCACGACCACGTCACCGGGGTGGATCAACTGGCCTGCGCACACCAGGGGCACCTGGACGTCGGCGAGGGTCTCCTTGACCGTGCCTTGGGCGCTGACCGCGGTGCTCCAGACGGGGAAGCCCATTTCCCGCAAAGTGCGGATGTCCCGGACCCCGGCATCGATGACGATCCCCCGCACGCCCCGCGCCTGTGCCGAGGTGGCGAGCAAGTCCCCGAAGTAGCCGTCCAGACAAGTGGAGGTCGGGGAAACGACGAGGAGATCGCCCGGGCGGGCTTGTTCCAGAGCGACGTGGATCATCCAGTTGTCCCCGGGCGCCACCTCACAGGTCAGCGCGGAGCCGGCGATGGCGGCGCCCTCCTGTCGGGGGACGAGCCGAGGGTTCAGCAGCCCGCTGCGGCCTTGGGCCTCGTGGACCGTGGCCACGCCGAGTTCCGCAAAGGCGTCCAGCATTCGGACAGGGAGTCGGGGAGTGTCCGTGACGACGCGGGCCATGTCAGCGTCCCGCCAATGAGTTCGATGTGGAGTAGATCACATCATCGAGTATTCTGCGATTGTCGCTCCGGCTCAACCTGATTTATTCGTGAAGGCCCGTCGGAAGAATCGAATTAGCGGGAAACCCTCCGGCCAGGCCACTCGACCCGTTGGGCGAAATCGATGACTGCCCGGGCCCGTGGGGTTGGCGAAATCGCCGAGGACCAGACGACCTGCACCGCCAGCGCCGTTACGGGCGGGGCGATCTCCACCACGGCCAGGGGGAACCCTTTCGCGCCCACCCCATCCGCGTGGCGTTGGATGAACATGCCGTAGCCGAGTCCTCGCCCCACCAGAGTCCGCACCACCTCGGGGTTCCCCGTGCGATGGCGGATGCGTGGGAGGACCCCGTGTGCGGCGAAGGTGGACACGGTGTGGTCGCTGGAGGGGGAGGAGTCCAGCATGATGAAGTCCTCCTGCGCCAGATCGCCTAGGTGCACAGGTCCTGACCCCGCCAACGGGTGGTTGGCGGCCACAACGATGTGCGGGGGTAGCTCGTACAGGGATTCCCGCCGCACGGAGCCAGGCAGTTGTACGTCGTAGGCGAAGGCCACGTCGAGGCGCCCGGAGTGGAGGTGTTCGACCAGCTGATTCTGGTCGGCCTCCATGATTTCGATGTCTAGCCGGGGATGCTCCGCCCGGAAGGCGCTGAGCAGCGGCGGCAGGATCGTGGGCGCCAGGGTGGGGAAACATCCGATGGCCACGGGGCCGACGAGTTCGTCCGGGCCACCCCGCAGTGCGATGTCGAGCTCCTGCGCCCCACGCAGCAGTCCCCGCGCCTCCTCGACCACTCGAATCCCGGCGCTCGTCAGGGTCAGCCCTTGGGCCTTCCGGCGCACGCACAGCCGGGTGCCGACGAGCCGCTCGAGCTCGGTGATCGCGTCCGACATGGCCGACGGCGAGACGTGCATGCGCCGGGCCGCCGCGACAATAGTGCCTTCCTCGGCAGCCGCCATCAAGTAGGACAGCTGCCGGAAGGTGAACGACGGCGGGGCGAGCACATCACTGGCGTAATTCGGTTCCATCGGACTCTTTCCTGCCTCACCATTGGAATACCTCATTATGCCCGGGGAGACAATCCCCGCCAGCGGCCGGGGGCGGGGGGGTCAGGGGGCCACGCCTCGTCCGTCCGGTGTATGCACCTTCCCGCCGGCCACCATCGCCGGCCGTGCGTCCGCGCCCGTGGCCAGTACCCGGTCGAGGACTCTGCGCAGCTGATGAGCGGCGGTGGTGGCCGTTTCCGGAGACGCTGACGCGGACGCCGACGAGTCGACGTCGGGCACGGGGCCCGAGTGCGAACGCCAGGCGACGTAACCGTCCGGTCGGACCAGCAGCGCCCCGTCTTCCTCGATCTCCCGCACTCGGGCCCAGCCGAAGGTGAGGTCTCGCGCCTCGGCCCCGTCGATGACCACGACGTGGAGCCAGTCCAGCCTGAGCCCTCGTGCTGCCTCGGCCCAGGCAGTGCCGGTGAGTCCTGTGATCAGCGTGAACCGGCCGCGTCCGACGAGGTCCAAGGTCGAGACCTTCCTTCCCCGCGCATCCACGACCCAGGCGTGCGGCAGCTTGGCCCCGGGGCGGGTGGTGTGTTGGGCGTGGACTACGGGGTCGACGGTCCACTCCTCCTCTGACTCGCCGTCGAGGATCACCGCGGAGGAGACGTAGCGGTGGTTGAGTTCGATGCCCAGGGCGTTGTACTCGTTGTCCTTGAGTTTCAGCACGGCCGCCAAGTCCCGTCGGGCGCGTGCACCCTCGTCCGTGGCGGCGGTGAGCTTGTCCCAGTTCCGCGGTCCGCCGTGCCGCTCCGGTCCGAGAGCGGCCTTCAGCGGGGCGTACTCGCGCCGGGACTGGTTGGCCCGGGCCACGATCTCCCGTCCGACCGGTACACGTTCGGCGTCGTAGCTGCCCAGCAGCTCTTCTCCGGCATCACCGCGCAGCACGTAGGCGATTTTCCACGCCAGGTTGTAGGCATCTTGGATGCACGTGTTGGAGCCGAGGCCGTTCGACGGCGGATGCCGATGCACGGCATCTCCGCCGACGAAGACCCGCCCCTTTGAGTACTTCGTGGCCCAGGCCTCGTTGACGTACCAGGGGTTGACTGCGGTGACCTCTGGCTCGAAGTCAGGGTCGCCCACGTACTCCTTGATGCGCCGCCGTGCGTTCTCCATGCTGAGGTCCGGCTCGCCGTCGTCGATCGAGAAGCCCCAGCCGGCGATCCACCGGTCCCACGGCCGCACGGCACGCATCAACCCCAGGCCGATGTCACCCACGGCGGCGTCCTGGTGGACGATCCACGTCAGCACGCTATGGCGGTGCTGCATATACCGGGACAGGTCACCGGAGAACTGGGCGTAGACCGTCCCGCCCCGACCCATGACCCCCTCGATAGGCAGGTCGATGTCCCGGGCTACCTGGGACCGGGCGCCGTCCGCCCCGACAAGGTAGCGCACCCGCTCCTCGTAGGCACGCCCGGTGGCACGGTCCTCGAGCGTCACGGTGACCCCGTCGGCGTCCTGCACGCTGGAGCGGTAAAGAGTATTGAATGTGAACCCGGCACCCCGGGACGCCGCGGCGTTGACGAGCAGCTGTTCCATCCTGGGCTGTGGCAGGTCAGCCAGTCGGCAGGGGCTGGCTGCCCGGAACTCTCCGTAGCGGTCATCGCCCAGGCCGTAGCTGTCGATCCGGGCAATTTCCGGACCGGCCATGCTCATGGTGAAAGAAGTGTCCCCCATGAGCTCCCAGTCGGTGGCCTGCTGCCGAGCCTCCTCCTCGAGACCGAGGTCCCGCAGCACCTCCATGGTCCGGAGATTGGTCACGTGAGCCCGGGGCGAGTTGGCCAGCCAATTCGAGCGGCTGACGGCCTTGACGCGGACCCCGTAAGTGGCCAGCGCCAACGCGGTGGCGGCACCCATCGGTCCGGTGCCCACGACGAGCACGTCCGCGGTGAAGCCTTCGGCGTCCGGCTCTCCCGGGCGTAACGGGGTCACGTCCGCGGTGTCACCGAAGCCGATCATGCCCGCACCTCCCGGGTGGTTGGGGTCCGAGGCCCGGCCTTCGCCGGGTCCTGCGCCGCCCGAGCGGCGCTGCCCCAGATGCCGTGTCGGCCCGGGGCAAGGATCCCGTTCGGGTCCACCGCGCCCTTGATCTGCTCAACGAAGCGGCGGTAGGCGTGGTTGTTGTAGGAGTGCACGTCGGCGGCCAGATCCATGAACTCCAGATGCGGCCGCGAGTCACCGTAGCCGAGCTCTCCGAGGGCCACGACCAGGCCGCTGCCCAGCGAGAAGGCGGCCCGACACGAATCCGGATCTGTGCGGTCATAGCGGATACCGGCGATGGTCACGGCGGAGCGCTCCCCCGTGACCATGATGCCGACCCCGAAGTTCAGCCCGCTGGCGGCGTACTGCCGGCGGATCTCCTCGACCACCTGGCGGACCGCCGTACCCTGCAGCGGAACCACCGGGGAGACGTCCAGGTGCGCCACGTGGTCCGGGGTGGACTCGATTGCCTTCATGGTCGGGATGCCAAGGGTGATCTGCTCGGCGGAGCGGGTGAACCGGTCCTCGTCCCCGCGCCCGTACACCTTCACGGGGTGCATCCAGCCCGAGGGGATGGCCTCCCAGATGCGGCTGATGTGCCGCAGTCGGGCCTCGACGATCTCGGGTTCGCCCCAGACTGCAGCCCGCACGGCCCAGGCTCCTACCTTCTTCTGTTGCCCGATGACTCGCAATTCCTCCGGGGTGAACGGGTCCGGTCGGGCCGCCACCGGCTCGTCGAGCACCATGTGTGCGGCACGCAGTGTGGAGTAGACGGCCGGGATGCCCTCGAGGTGGCCGGCCAGGCGCAGCTCGCGGATGGCGTCGATGGCGGCTTCCAGGTCGTTGTCCTCGTCCACCACCATGACCAGCGGTGCGTAGGCGGCGGGGCGGCGCTTGAGCCATACCCCCATCCGCACCACTATCCCGAGGTTGGACTGAACGAATAGCTCGTCGAGGGATGGGCCAAGGCTGCGCTTATAGAGGTGCCAGGCCCGACTGCCCGGGATGGCCCCCTGGCCAGTGCGCAGCAGCTCACCATTCGGTAGCACCACCTCGAAGCCGGTCGGCATCTGGTAGTCGGCGCCGTAATGCTGGTAGGTGTGGCCGCTGTCCATGGAGTTGCCGATAATCGACCCCCAGCCAAGGTCCGGGGCCGGGGTCATCAAATCCAGGCCCCGCGCGCGGACGGCGTCGTGCAACTCCTTCCAGGTCACCCCCGGCTCCACCACCGCATAAGCCATGTCCTCGTTGATTTCCAGGATCCCGGTCATACGCTGAAACCCGAGCTGGATGGCCCCGCGCTGCCGGGGTGAGGCCCCGCCGTGGCCGAGGTTTCGGCCCTGGGAGTGCGGGGAGACCGGCACCCGATAGCGGTTGGCGATCCGCATGATCGACTGCACCTGTTCCACGGTGGCCGGTTGGACCACGGCGGAGGCGGCGTACGTCTCATCTCCGGGGATCCAGAAGGGATCTTTGAACTCATCGATGTTGGCCCGCTCCAGATGCACCCAGTCAGAACCCACGACGGCGGCCAGCTCGCCAGCCAGTCCCGGCGGCAGGCTAGGCAGGTGACCGGGGAGAGCAACGCTCGCGTCCACCGCGGTGCCCGTAGAGCCGGGAATGCCGGCCGGATTCTGTGCCATGAGGGCGGTCCTTCTCTCGTGTACATGGGATGCGCATGGACCTCGCCGTGACGAGCTTCACACCTCCTGACATTCTGCTCCGCGGCTTTGTCCGGGAAAAGCAGATTGAATCGGCACTTCATCCCGACTCATCCGAATAAGATATTTCGACTAAATCGATGCATTGGTCAGAAATTATCCGCTTTACCCTTCTTTGTGACGTGTGGAACAGTCGAAGCATGATCATCGACTGCCACGGCCACTTCACAACGGAACCGGCGTCCTTCCGCGATTACCGCTCCGCGTTGGTGGCGTTCGCACAGGGCCGCAGCGCCGACCCGGGGGACTACCCGGGCATCGACGACGCCGAGCTCGCGGAGATCATCGAGGCGAACCAGCTGCGCCTGCAGCGAGAGCGCGGTACCGACGTCACCCTGATCTCTCCCAGGGCCTCCGGCATGGGCCATCACGTCCCGGATCAGGAAGTTGCCGATCGCTGGGCGCGGCTGTCCAACGACACCGTGGGGCGGATCGCCGAGCTCTTCCCGGACCGCTTCGCCCCGGTGGGCCAGCTGCCCCAGGTGGTGGACGGGGACCCGGACCCCATCATTGCGGAGATGGAGCGCTGCGTGGCTGCGGGCTTCGTGGGATTCAACCTCAACCCGGATCCCTCCGGCGGAAACTGGTCCGGTCCGGCGCTCACCGAACCTTGGTGGGATCCCCTCTGGGAGACCCTGGAACGCCTCCGCGTCCCGGCCATGGTGCACGTCTCCGCTACCACCCAGCACGGCTCCCACACCACCGGCTCGCACTACCTAGCTGGGGACACCATTGCGTTCATGCAGTTGCTCTCCGGCGACCTCTTCGAACGCCACCCGGATTTGCAGCTGGTCATCCCACACGGCGGCGGGGCCGCCCCGTACCACTGGGGCCGCTTTCGCGGACTGGCGATCTCCCAGGACCGACCACCATTGCCCGAGCACCTGCTGGGCAACCTTTCTTTTGACACCTGCGTCTACCACCAGGCGGGCATCGACCTGCTCCTGGAGGTCATCGGGGCAGACAACGTCCTGTTCGGTTCGGAGCTGCTCGGCGCCGTCAAGGCCAAGGACCCCGAGACCGGACACCCTTTCGACGACACCAAGCGCTATGTGGACGCCGCGAGGATCACCGACGCCGACCGCAATAAGGTCTTCGAGGGCAATGCCCGCCGCGTGTTCCCCCGGCTCGATTCCCTGCTGACGGCCCGGGGCTGCTGAACCCGCTCCGGCCCCGTCCCAGCCCACCAGACCATTCCATCCCACCTCGGAAGGACGACCGACATGACCAACGAACCAACCACCCTCCGCCTCGCCGGTGGCGCCCAGGGCTTCAACTGGCTGCCCGTCTTCGTTGCCGAGGAGACGGGCATCTTCGCCCGCCACGGGCTGGACATCGAGTACCAGCGCCTGGGCTCCGTGGACAAGGCCACCCGCGCGGTAAAAGAGGGCATCGCCGAGCTGGCCATCACCCCGCCCGAGGGAGCGGTGGCCGACTTCTTGGCCGGCGGCCCCTTACGGATCATCGCCTCCAACGCCGAGCGGTTGCCGATGTCCCTCGTGGCTCGCCCCGGGATCGAGGACCTGACGTCCCTGCGCGGCAAGCGGTTGGGAACCTCCTCGTTGACGGAGGGCACCTCCCTGTACATCCGGCCGCTACTGGCCTCCGCGGGGCTGCATTACCCCGGTGACTATGAGTTCGTCCTGGCCGGGGTGCACACCGCCCGCTGGGACGCCCTCCAGGCCGATGAGATCGACGCCGCCCCGCAGCCAGCGCCGTGGAACGTTCTGGCCGAGGACGCCGGGTACAACCTCATCGGCGAGATCCCGGACGTGATCCCCGAGATCGTCTTCGCCGCCGTGGTGGCCGACGCCGGCTGGCTCGCCGACCACGGAGACGTCGCGCGCCGTTTCACCGCCTCGCTCGCCGAGGCCCACGCCCTAGTGAACGACCCTGCGAACGACGCCACGACGCTTCCGGCCTATCGGCGCATCACCACCCCCGATGCCCCCGAGATGGCCGCCCGGGGGCTCGAATACACCCGGGGGCTGGGTATGTGGCCGGCCGGCGCCACAGTCTCCCCCACCGCCCTGGCCGCCACCGTCGACATCATGATCCAGGCCGGGCTGATCGGCGAGGAACAGCGCGAGGCTGCGGCCGGCGTCGTCGATCCCGCCTTCACCGCCTGACCCCTGTTCGCAGCCCCACCAGACCAACCCCGACATTGCACCTCAACACCAACACCAACAGGAGAATCCCCATGACCGAGAAGACCGTACACCTCTCAGATTCCATCCAGCGCGCCGGTGACGCCCACACCATGCTCTGGGAGTCCCAGTCCCCGCCCATCGTCTCCACCCCAGTCACCCCCGAGTTCACCAACTGGCGTGACGAGCAGCAGGCCTGGCGCCGCACCTCCGTGCTCTTCGACCAGTCGCACCACATGGCCGACCTCAACATCAAGGGACCCGACGCCCTGAAGCTCATCCGGGACACCGCGGTGAACTCCGTGGAGAACTGGCAGGTCAACCAGGCCAAGCAGTATGTGGCGGTCAACGAGGAGGGCCAGCTCATCGGCGATAACATCCTCTTCCGCAACGAGGAGGACGAGTTCCAGGCCGTGGGCGTGCCCCCGACGATTAACTGGCTGCAGTACCACGCCGCCACCGGCGGCTACGACGTGGAGATTTGGCGGGACAACCCCTCCTATGGTCGCGTCGGCAACCCGCGGGTCTACCGGTACGAGGTCCAGGGCCCGGGCGCCATGGATGTCATCCGCGACGCCATCGGCCACGAGGTGCCCACCGTCAAGTTCTTCCACGGCACTCGCTTCACCATCGCCGGCAAGATGGTCCGTGCTCTGCGCCACGGCATGGCCGGAGAGCCCGGCTTCGAGTTTGTCGGCCCTTGGGAGGACCGCGACGCCGTCATCGGGGCCATCATGGAAGCGGGCGAGAAGCACGGCATGGTCCGGGTCGGCGGCCGCGCCTACCTGACGAACTCGCTGGAGTCCGGTTGGCTGCCCCGCCCGCTGCCGGCCTTCTACTCCGGCGCATCCACCGCGGACTTCCGGGCCTGGCTGCCTTCCGACGACATCGACTCCGGCGTCTCGCTGGGTGGTTCCCTGTACTCGAAGGACCTGGAGGACTACTACTTCTCCCCCTACGACGTGGGCTACGGCAAGATCGTCAAGTTCGATCACGACTTCATCGGCCGTGCCGCCCTCGAGGCCCAGGTCGCATCCGGACGCGCCCAGGCCAACCAGAAGGTCACCCTCGTGTGGAACGGCGACGACGTGGAGAAGGCCTTCGGATCCATGTTCCACCCCGGCGTGGGCGCCAAGTACATCAACCAGCCCATCGCCCACTACGCGACCTACCACTACGACCGCATCGAGTCCGGCGAGGGCAACCTCATCGGCCGTTCCTGCCACACCGGCTACTCCGCCAACGAGCGCTCCATGCTCTCGGTCTCCGTGGTCGACGCCCAGTTCGCCGAGCCGGGCACCGAGGTCGAAGTCATCTGGGGCGAGCCGACCCCGTCCTCCAAGCCGGCAGTGGAGGACCACAAGCAGGTCCGCATCCGCGCCACCGTGCAGCCGGCCCCGCTCGTGACGAAGGCGCGGACCGAGTACCGCTCCAACACCCACGTCATGGCCTAACCCGGCCATGTCCCGAACCGGTGGCGGGCCGCACGGCCCGCCGCCGCACCACCCCGGCATGGGCACTCCCGACGTGCCGGACCCACGTGGGGCGGTTGACCACCGGTCGGCCGCCCCACGGCCGGGACCCCCACCATCCATCGGTGCGGATCCTGATGACCCCGCACCCATCGAGACGCAGGACAAGGACTACCCCGCCATGACCGACCAGACCGCCCCCTCGACGTCGGGCGCTCTCAGCCCCGCCGCCGCCCTCATGCAGGACTTCTCGCTCGAGATGACCGGCAAAGACGTCCCGGCGCTGCTCGACTCCGTGCACGCCATCCCGGCCGGCACCAAAGTCAACGTCACCTTCCTCGGCAACGAGGACCTTCCGATGCGCGTAGCCGCGTCCCAAGCCGTGCTGGACAACGGCTTCCGCCCAGTCCCCCACATCTCCGCTCGCCGGCTCCGCTCCGAGCAGGAGGCCCGCGAATTCCTCGAGGCTCTACGTGGAATCGGCGCGGCACGGTGCGTCTTTGCCGTGGGCGGAGACCCCGCCGAGCCGATGGGTCCCTACGAGGCCAGCACGGACCTCATCACCTCCGGGCTGCTGGCCGAGTACGGCGCCCAGGAGGTCAGCATCGCCGGCTACCCCGAGGGCCACCCGGACATCACCGACACCCAACTGTGGGACCACCTCCAGCGCAAGTCCGCCTCCCTCAAGGAGCAGGGGCTCGAGGCGACCATCCTCACCCAGTTCGGCTTCGACGCCGAGACGATCGTGGACTGGGTGCTTCAGGTGCGCGCCCGCGGCATCGACTCCACCATCCGCCTCGGCATCCCCGGGCCCGCCGGCATCAAGCGCCTGCTGAACTACGCCAAACGCTTCGGCGTCTCCACCTCGGCCGGCATCGCCAAGAAGTATGGCTTCTCGCTGACCAACCTGCTCGGCACAGCCGGACCAGACCGGTTCATGTCCGACCTGTCGGCCCGGCTGGCCGCCGAGCCCACCGCCGGAGACGTCAAGGTCCACCTCTACGCCTTCGGCGGCCTGCAGGCCACGAGCGAATGGGCCCGGGACTTCGCCGCGGGCCATACCAAGCACCAGAAGCAGGACCAGCGGAAGGAGCAGGGCAAATGACCGTCGTCGCCCGTCCAGGAACCCCGGACCAGGCCTGCCTGACCATCCACGGCCCCGACCGGGCCGGCCTGGTCGCCGCTGTCGGAGGGCTGGTCACCCGCAATCAGGGCAACATCGTCAGCCTGGATCAGTACTCCGATGACCCGAACGGCGGGGAGTTCTTCCAGCGCATCGTGTTCGAGCGCCCCGGGCTGTCCGCAGCCCTGCCCGAGATCGAAGCGGACCTGGAGTCTACGCTCGGCGCCGAGGGCCTGAACTGGCGGCTCAGCGACCTATCCGTGCCGAAACGGATGGCCGTTCTTGCTTCCACCTCCGACCACTGCCTTCTGGACCTGCTGTGGCGACACCGCCGCGGTGAACTGCCCGTGACCATCCCGATGGTCATCTCCAACCACACGAACACCGCCGACGACGTGCGTTCGTTCTCCGTGCCGTTCTTTCACGTGTCCTCCGAGCCAGGTCCGGACAAGTCCAGGGCCGAGGCCGAAATCCTGGCTCTGCTGGAGGGCAACGTGGACTTCGTCGTACTGGCCCGCTACATGCAGGTCCTCTCCGACGACTTCCTCACCAAAGTCGGGGTACCGGTCATCAACATCCACCACTCATTCCTGCCGGCATTTATCGGCGCCGGCCCGTACCGCAAGGCCAAGGAACGCGGGGTGAAACTCATCGGCGCCACCAGCCACTACGTCACCCAGGACCTCGACGAGGGGCCGATCATCGAGCAGGACGTCGTCCGGGTAACCCACGCGGACTCCGCGTCCGATTTGCAGCGCCACGGCGCCGACGTCGAACGCGCCGTGCTCTCCCGCGCGGTGCTGTGGCACGCCCAAGACCGCGTGATCCGGCACGGCAACCACACCATCGTCTTCTGACCCGTTCGGCCCCTTGTTCGGACCGTCGATGCCGGCTCGTTCACCCGGGCGAGCCGGCGCCGGCGCCACACCGCCCAGACGAGGAAAATTCGCCCGTGCACACCGCAGAGCTGGTCCAGGACTGGTCCCTCGACATGATCGGCCGTCACCTCGAGGAACTCCGCAGGCTGGCCTCGGTGCTACCCCAGGCCGAGTGAACATCGGGGCGGCGAACGAAGAGGGCCCGGAACTGCGCCGGGCCACGGCAGCGTCGGTCGCCACCCACGGGCTGACCCCTGTGCCCCATATCGCCGCCCGCCAGGTGCCGTCCCCGGACGCCCTCCCCGGCCTCCTCGCCGACCTCCACCAGGACGGCTCCTGCCGCCACCTGCTACTCCTCGGCGGCGATCCACCAACGCCCGGGGGGCCGTATGGTGCGGTCTGCTGATCAAGGCCGCGGTACTCGCGGACCAGGGCCTGCGCATGGAGCTATACACCCAGCTCACACTCTTTTTTGAGCCGGTCATAAACTGGATCGAGGCGGTCCTGTCGGCAGGAATCACTGCCCCCGTCCGCGTCGGGATGGTCGGTCCCATCGAACCTTCTCGTCTGCTGGCTTACGCCCGACGCATCGGCGCCACAACCGATGTGGAACCTGGCCGGTACGGATCTTCCTCGGCCACCGCGGCTGCAGATCGGCCCCAACCAGCTGATCGATGACCTTGCACAACGACTCGACCCCGATGCACACGGAGAAGTGCGGATCCACCTGTATGCGCTCGGAGGCCCGCTCGGCACGGCGACATGGATGCAGAACGCCACCCGGTGGTGGCAGGCCCGCTGACACTCGAGCGTGACCGCCTGGCGGCCTCCCGACCTGCGGTGAAACCCGGCGCATAACACCACCGGGCACGTGGGTGATCGGGTTGGCAGCGGAGCGGTGCCGCACCTACTACGCGGCGAATCTGAGGGGTGCACCGGACGTTCAATGGGCCGACGGGTAGGTCCTTGCTGCACAGCATGTACGACCAGTCAGAGACCACCGTGGCTGAGAGCCACTGAGGCCGTCGCCCCGGACATACGCCACCGATAAGCTGCCTGCCGAGTCAGAGCCCCTCCCCCACGGCTCTTCCACCACTTTGGGCACGTGAGCGACCTCCTGGCTCCGGGTTGAGGAGACACTGATCACCCGGGCGGATCATTCCCTCCGCTCACTCACGGGGCTGACCAGCCGGTGACGATAGTGCCTCACCTCGTCGCGTGGCAGGCAGGGCTCGCTCTGCGGGTTTAATCGCGGTGCTGATGCGCCTGCTCTAACTCCCGGGGACAGGGCCGGATGCGCTCGAGGTCAGCGCTGAACGTGGATCCTTCACGCATGCTGGAGCACATTGCGGCCATCTTCGAATTCTGCGGCGGCTTCCGCGGCTGTCACGGTGTTGGCCATGAGCATCGCGATCGTCATCGGGCCGACCCCTCCAGGCACGGGCGTGATCCATCCCGCGACATCGGCAACCTCAGCGAAACGGACGTCACCCACCAAGCCGGTTGCCGTGCGATGAATCCCCACATCGATCACGGCGGCACCGGACTTCACATGTTCTCGGCCGATCAGCTCGGGCATCCCAACCGCGGCGACCAGGATATCGGCGCGTGAGGTCACCGCGGCGAGGTCCTGCGTGCGGGAATGAGCAATCGTCACCGTCGCACTGCGACGCAGCAGTAACTCGGCCACCGGATGCCCGACCAACTCAGACCGGCCCACGACAACAGCATGGGATCCCTCGATGACCACTCCCGCAGAATCGAGTAACGCGATCACACCGGCAGGGGTGCAAGGGCGCAGCCCTGCGACACCGCGGGCAAGACGCCCTTGATTGAGCGTGGTGAGGCCGTCGACATCCTTTGCCGGCGAGATTCGGTCGATCAGCGCAGCCCGTTCAAGGCCGCTTGGCAGCGGTAGTTGCAACAGGATGCCGGACACGCCCGGGTCGACGTTGAGAGCATCGATCAGCTCGACGAGCTGAGCCTGGGGCGTGTCCGCACCCAGATGATGGTGAACGTCAGCGATTCCGGCCTCTACAGCAGTGCGCCGCTTGTTGCGTACGTACACCTCGCTGGCAGGATCGTCGCCGACGAGAATCGTCGCGAGTCCGGGAGGGTATCCGTGGCGTTCGGCGAATTCACTAGCGCGCTGCGCCGTGCGTGCCCGAATGCCGAGCGCTACCGTGCGTCCGTCGATAATGGTTGCGGTCAAGGCATTATCCCCTCGTTGAAGGTTGAATCTGACTGGCTATGGGGTGTCCGCTGTGCGGAGACGACCGAGGTCGGTGCCCGGACGAGTAGTGGTCACGTCAGGATGTCCCGTCGTCGGCCCACCCGTGGGTGATATGGGTCATCCCAGTATCCCCAGATCGCACTAGCAGGTCCGTGCCGTGTCAGCGGCACCGTGTGGCACCGAGCGATCTGGACGGGACTCAGTCTGTCTGGGCCTGCGCTTCCTACGCTAGCGAAGCCGAGGTGCGCGCAGGATGCGGCAAGGCCGAGGCCACCGCGGTCCACCAGAGTCAGCACCGTCGACTTCGTGGTCACCATTCTCAACGCAGGTGCCCGTCCCGGTCCGTTGAGACGTCGGCCAATCCGCGGCTTGCGTGCCATCTAAGTGGCGCCCGTTAGGCGTCGGCAATCTCCACCAGGTAGCTGGTGAAGCCTCCATCCGAGGAAGCGACGCCGTTGATGGCCTCGTTGATCTGCTCGAGCGGCCATGCCTTTGGCACCAACCCGGAAACGTCCAGGGCGCCGGAGCCGATCATGTCCGCCAGCTCCATTCCCTCGGCCGAGGTAAACCAGGCCGACCCCGCTAGCCGAATCTGGTTGTCCATGCACCACTTGACGTCCACGCCGAGCTCGCCGGCGGTGCCTCCGATGTTGACCAGCGTCCCGCCCCGGGCAATGCCGCGCATGGCGTCCTTCATGGCCTCCAAAGAGGCCACGGCGCCTAGGGTGTCGAGCATGAAGTCGACCCCGCGGCCTGCAGTGCGAGAATGCACCCAGTCAGCGGTGCCACCATCCACATTGGAAAAGACCTCCACGCGGGCCGGGTCGAGTTGCCGCAGACGCTCCAGTAGGGGCACGCCGCGGGCCACGGCGTAGACCTTGGAAACACCCATGGCCAGCGCCACCAGCGTGGCGCCAACGCCGAGGGTGCCGGTGCCGCCATGGACCATCAGCGTCTTGCCCGTCAGGGGGCCGAACTTCTTCAGCCCGGCGTAGGCGGTGCCGAGGTAGCCCAGACGCGTGGCGCGGTGGAAGTCGAGGTTCTGCGGGATCGGCACGATCGCTGACTGCGGGGCCAGCATGTACTCGCAGAAACCACCGTGGGGGTATTTCGTGTACATGTCCAGGCTTTTCATGCTGAAGCCGAAGTAGCCGGCGAACGTCCAGTAGGCGCACTGCTGGGCATGACCCGAGGAACAGTGGTGGCAGGCGCCGCAGGAGCGCGACGGGTTCACGTAAACGCGGTCACCGACCGAGACGTTGACCACCTGCTCGCCCACCTCCTCGACCACGCCCACCGGGTCCAAGCCGAAGATCGCCGGGCGCGGAGGCAATGGCTCGTGCGGGTACCACGTCTCCCAATTGGCCAGTACGTTGGCCAGGTTCGGCACCATGCCGCACGCCGCTACCTTGACGACGACGTCGGTCCCGCTCGCGTGCGGACGTGGCACCTCCTCAAGGACCAGAGGGGCTCCCACCTCGTGCATGCGGGCGGCCTTCATGGTCAGGGCTTCGGACACGACGGCCGGGGCAGCCGGAGCCTCGGTAACGGGGTGGGACATCTCGTCCTCGCTTCTGGAGTACCAATCAGTTTCCGGATACCAACTGGTATCCCTTCTATCTAGTATTGCTGTGATCCGCGTCATGTCAACCCCCGCTGGACCCTTTGGTGGTGCGGTGTCAGAACCGAGGAACTGGCCCGTCCACGCCGATGGAACCGTGCCCTGTTCCATCGGGAAGCCGAGAGGACACCACCCTGTGCTCCATGGGGTGATGTCCTCTCAACGCGCGACCTCCGTGCGGCCGCCGGTCAAGTGTCCGTCAGGCTGGATTCACCGCCCGGGAGGTGGCCACGAAGGACTGCAGTATGTGCCGGATCATCCCGCCCGTGGAGATGACGGACTCCAGGTACACGGAGATTCCCCCGAAGGTCATGTCCATGACGATCCCGCCGAGCTCTTCGTCCGCCACGGGGTGTTCCCGGCCCTCGAAGATCCGGGCGCCGAGCATCGCGCCGATCTGGCGCCACTGCGTGATGAAGGTCTCCTGGTGCGCCTCCGTGAGGGTGTCATCCCGGTGGGCGCGCCGTAGGAAGTCGATGGCGATGATCCCCCACTTGCGCTCGGCTGCACGCTCATCGCTCCACCGGGCGACCGCGTCGATGACCTCATCGGGGCCCTCGGTGCCCTCGAGGGCGCGCGCGAAGTCCTCGACCACCCCGCCGGCATAGCTCCGCAGCAATTCCCTTAGCAACTCATCCTTGGAGGAAAAATTCGAGTAGAAGGCGCCCTTGGAGTACCCGGCGGCCTCGGCGATCCGCTCGACGGAAGCGCCCTCGTAGCCGTACTGCGCCACGATGTCGGCGGCCACGTCCAGAATCCTCTCCCGGGTCTGCGCCTGGCTCTGTTCCCGCGTCAACCTCGCCATTGGGCCTCACTTCCTGAAGGTGGCAATCCACTGTCGCACCCTCGTCGCGTTCGTCCACCTACCCAATGATGGTAAGCCGGGCACCGGGCTCGAGGTTGTGGGCCGCTCACCGGGCGGCCAGCAAGGGACTTCCCGGACCGGTCTCCCCGGCGAGTTGCCCGCTCAGCGGCCCTTGATGACTTTCTCGAAGTACGGCGTCGGGGCCACCGTGACGCGGATGTCGCGCAATTCGTGGGGGCCGACGTTATCACGGCGGCTCTCCGGCTCACCCCAGCGCATCACCAGTTCGGTCCCCGGCTCGGCCAAGCCCACGTCAATGATGCCGTGGGATAGGACATGGCCGGCGTTGGCCGAGTAGGACATGTACTGAGAAAACCCTACACGGGATCCGGCGCGCGCCTCGGGGCGAAGCACCTCGTTGGCGGCCCACGTGGAGTACATGGGCGAGGGCATCCGGATGAATTGGGGCCGGCTTGCTCCGCCGAACAGCGACTCGGCCAGGACCGCGGCGACATCTTCGTCGTTCCATACCAGCGTGACCTTCCGGCGTCGTCGGTCCTTTGCCCGCTGGGTTAATGCGTCCCGGCCGACGAAGTCTCGGTCCCAGTCGATCAGTCGGCCGTAGCCCGCCTCTAGCGGATCCACATAGTAGTCTTCGATGCGCTCCGAGACCAGGCTGCCACCGAGGGATCCGAGTGACTCGAGGGAGAAAGCCGGAAGGTGCTCTCGGTAGTCGCGCAGCTCCTCCTGGTGATAAATCCCCGGCAGGGGAAGGGGCAGCCAGCCGGACTCTTGCGCGGTGGTGGAGTAGGCGTGCTCGCCTGCTTTGCGGATCCCGTACGCCTCCCCGGCCCGCAGGATGGCTTCCTCCACCGCGGGGCGGTCGTCCCAGGGGCCGTAGACCTCGAACCCCGGGGTGCCGGCCATCCCGTGGCGCAGCACTCGGATGTCCTTGCCGGCGACCCCCGCCTGTGCCATATAGAAGAAGCCGACCCCGGGGGCGCCACCCTCTGTCACCTCGTCCATTACTGCCAGGGCATGGGGACCCTGGATTTGGAACCGAAACACGTCCCGCGGCGCCTCGACGACCGACCAGTTGTGGTTCATCTGCGCCGTGACGTCGTACTCAGAGCGCGCGGCCCGGTACTGGACCCAGTCGAGGGCGAAGGGGGCGCCGACGAGCCGGAGGAATTCGGGTTCTTCGTGGAAAAGGATGGCATCGCCGATGAGGTATCCATCCGGGCTGGCCAGGACGAGTTGTTTGGCACGCATGATCGGGAACGGGTTCAGCTTATTCACGGCGATCTCGCCGAGCAGTCGCAGCACGTCCCGGCCCCGCAGGTGCAGTTCGCTCATGTGGTATGACTGCTCCAGCAGCGCGACCGAGTCCTTCCAGGCACGTTGCTCGGCCCGCCAGTTGGTGTACTCGGCCGGGATGCCGGGGAACTCGTAGGGGCCAAGCTGGCCGGGGCCGCGCAACAACCGCACGGGGCTTCCGGCGGCGCGGATCCGCTCCTCCAGGGTTGACGGCGGGGCGGCGGAGCCGGTGGATGCTGCGGCATCGTGGCCGGTGGCGGTGTGGATTTCCGTGGTGGTGTCGGACACGGTCGGACCTTTCTGTGGCTAATGGGCGTGGAATAAATGGGATGAATGTATGCAGACAGGTAGCGCAGGTGGACGCTGGGCTGTCCGGTCTCGCGGCTCGCGGGGGTACCGCGTTCAGCCCTGCACGCCGGTGGGCCCGTCCCGCAGCGGCGCCCCTGGAGACCGGCTGCCCGCGACGATGTCGGCATCGCGCGGCCCGGTGACCGTTGTGGCCCCCGCAGCGGCCACTGCACTGGGAACGCTTCCTGCCCCGTTTGTCTGGGCCCCCTGGTGGGGTCCGGCGTCCGGTCCGCGGCCGGATGATCCGCCGGCCGAGCCATCCCGGCCCTCGCCACTGCGGGATCGCCGCAATGTGCGGCTCACCGCGCCGGTTCGGGTGGAGGTGCGCTCCCATGCGGACAGGCCTACGGCCAGCAGCAGGGCCACGCCGTTGAACAGGTCGCTGATCCACGGCTGAGCACCGATGAGCTGAAGCCCCTTAATACCGGTGGCGAGCACGTACACGGCGATCACGGTGCCCCACACGTTGTAACGGCCACCGCGGAACTGGGTGGACCCGAGGAAGGCGGCCGTGAGGGCAGGCAGAAGCAGCGAGGGCCCGACAGTCGGCTCACCGGTATTCAAGCGGGCCGTCAGCAATACACCAGCGACCGACGCGAGGACTCCGCAAGCCACCAGGGCGCCGACTTTCATCCGGTCCACATTGACGCCGGCCAGCCGCGCGCCGTCCGCGTTGAAACCGGTGGCGTACATCTGCCGCCCGACCGGGGTCCTCTCCAGCACGAACCAGACAACCAGTCCGATGGCCAGCACGATGTAGGTCGGTATCGTGATGCCTCCGAACGTGGTGGTTGCAAGGGCGCTGAAGCCCTCGTCGAGGCCGATGACCTGCTGGCTGGAGGACATCCAGGCCAGCCCGGCCAGCAGAACCGAGCTCAGGCCGAGGGTCGCGATGAATGAGTCGATTCTCACCCGCGTGATAATCAGCCCGGAGATGAGCCCGATCACCGCGCCAGAGAGGATGGCCAGGGGGATGGCCACCGCGAAGGGGATGCCGGCCTTGACCTGCAGCACCGCCACGAGGATCCCAGCGAAACCAACCTCGGAGCCCACCGCCAGGTTGAACGACCCCGTCACGAGGGGGATCATCACCGCGATAGCGGCGATCACAGTGATGGCGCCGGAGTCCAGCAGCGTGCGCCACAATCCGGGCTGGAGGAAGGTCTCCGGAGTGATGAGGGCGAAGAGGATGAAGATGCCCGCAAAGATGTAGATCGCGCTGACGTTCTTGAAGGACAACGCAGCAACCCAGCGGGGGTGCGCCGCCTCGCGTGTGTGTCCCATGTCAGGACTCCTGTTCTCCGGCGCTGCCGGTGGTAGTTGCGGCGCCCGGGCCGGCGACGGGGTTGTCGGTGATACCGAAGCCGAAGCTCTGGGTCACCACAGCGTTCTCGGTGAGGTCGTCGCCCGAAAGTTCGGCGACGATGGTTCCCTCGAGAATGACGAGGACACGATCGCAGAGGCGCACCAACTCCTTGGCGTCCGAGGAGGCGACGACGATGGCCACGCCACGTTCGGCAGCTGCGTCCACCTCCGCGTAAATGGCCTGCTTCGCCCCGACGTCAACACCCTGGGTGGGCTCCTCGAGGATGAGTAGGTCGGGCTCGTTGCGCAACCACTTGGCGAAGACGATCTTCTGTTGATTGCCACCGCTGAATTGGCCGAACCGGCGCTCGGGTAAGGCCGGACGGATGTCGTAGCGCTGGACCGCGGCCTGAGCCAACTCGGCCTCGCGCCGGCGATGGAGGCTGCCCCAGCGCCCCGTCAGGCTGCCGAGTTCGGGCAGTGTGATGTTTTCGCGGGCGTTCATCAGGCCCACCCCGCCGTAGCGTCGTCGGTCACCGGCCACGAAGGCCATCCCTCGCCGGACACTGCGGCGCGGGGTGCGGTGATGGTACGCACGACCGTGGAGACTGAAAGCCTCCGCGGTGGAGGCCGTGGCCCCAAAAAGCAGTGAGGGGACTGACTCGCGGCCAGAACCGAGCACACCGGCGATCCCCACCACTTCCCCGGACCGGACGTCCAGGTCCACACCCTGCACATCCGCTCCGACCAGGCCGCGTACCTCAAGAACAGTCTCCCCGGGAACAGCTGACCGCTGCGGTGATTCCATCTCCTCGGCGCTGGCCCCGGTGACGAATTCAATGAGCTGCCCGTGGTCCAACCCAGCCGTGGGGACATCGGCCACGGTGACGCCATTGCGAAGCACCACGACGCGGCCGGCGAGGCCGAGCACCTCGTCGAGTCGGTGGGAGATGAAGATGACACCGGCCCCCTCCGCTGCGATGCGCCGCACCGCTTCAAAGAGGATTTCCGTCTCCGTGGCGTGGAGCGCCTCGGTCGGCTCATCGAGGATGAGCACGTTATGTGGATGCTCCCATCCGTCCAAGGCCCGGGCGATCGCGATGACCGAGCGTTGGGCTGGAGCCAGCCGAGAGATGGGGACCGTGACGTCGAAGGGCTCCCCGAAACGAGAGACCAGCTCTCGGGCGTGTTCCCGCTCCCCGGCCTCCTTCACCGGCCCCCAGTCGGACCGGCGTCCGCGCGGGGAGATTCCGAGGTTCTCCACCGTGTTCAGCTCGGCCACCAACCCCAGGTCTTGGTGGATGATGTGCAATTCGGCCTGTAGCGCCGGGGAGCTCGCGCCCCCGGTCCCGGCCAGCTCCACCGTTCCCGCGTCGGCGGTGTACACCCCGGCGAGAATCTTCACGAGCGTGGACTTCCCCGATCCGTTATGGCCCACGACGGCGACAATCTCTCCGCTAGCCACATCCAGCGACACATCATCCACCGCCCGGAGCCCCGGAAAGTTCTTAGTAACACCCAGCACCCGCAACAGCGGCCGGTCGAGGACCGGGGCCCCGGCCCGGCCCTCAGGGCCGTGACCGGGGATGGCGCCGATTGGCTTGATGTTCATCAGTCGGTTCCCCACAAGGCCGCGAAATCGTCTTCCATCGTCGACGAGGCCACGAAACCTCCCTCGTATTCGCCCGCCGACTCCTTAGTCAGGACCCGGGAGATGGCCTTCACCCACGGCTGCCAGTCGTCATAGGAGACGTCCATGCCCTGGTGGCGGCGCAGGCCCTCATCGAAGGCGAACCACGAGTAGGCGTTGTAGTCCACCGCGAAACCGGCCATCTGGGTGCCGTTCTTGATCTGCTCGATGTTCGGCGGCAACGAGGACTGCCCCATGCCCGGGACGTCAATTCCAGCGAGCTCCTGCTTGGCCGGCAGACCGATCTGCATCTGGTCGCCCACGGTGATAAAGAAGTCCGTGTCCGGATGAGCCTGCAAGTCACTGATGATCGCGTCACCGGCTGTGGTGTCCATGGTGGCCACCGGAATGTCCACCACGCGCAGCTCACATTCGGCGCAGTTCTCCTCAAG
Source organism: Arthrobacter sp. Y3221160 (assembly GCF_059092585.1). Taxonomy (NCBI): domain Bacteria; kingdom Bacillati; phylum Actinomycetota; class Actinomycetes; order Micrococcales; family Micrococcaceae; genus Arthrobacter; species Arthrobacter sp. Y3221160. The sequence goes on from NZ_JBNHHU010000003.1 coordinate 21,511, forward strand.
GTAGGCCTTCGCAGCCTCCAGCTGAGGGTCGGAGAAGTTCAGCTCCGGCACGCGGTAGAAAACGAAGTCCGTGCCGGTGCCGCAGGTGAAGGCGATGGCCGCGGCAGCGAGCACCTCACCGTTGACCTTCGAGGCGCCCAGACCCGAATGCGAGTCCAGCAGGCCGAACTTGTCCGCATTGGAAGAGCCAACGTAGACCACCGTGGTCCCAGCGTCCTCGAGAGTGGCCAGCTGGTTCTGGAAGAAGGTGGCGTCCACAGCGGCAGCGATGAGGATGTCCGGGGCGTTCTCGGTCACGGTGTTGACGGCCGCATTGACACTCTGGGCGTCCAATCCGGCGTCAACTCGCTGAATTTCCACCCCGGCACGCTGAGCGGCCCGCTCCAGGCCCTCCCAGATGATGGCCGACACCGCCGAGCCGTTGTCCAGGTACGCGACCGTGGTGTCCGGAGCCACCGCTTCAGGCAGTTTCTCGGTGATCGGCAGCTCGGTGGTCTGCTCTTCGAAGTAGCCGACCAGCTCGCTCGCCGCCGTATAGTTCACACCGTCAAGAGGTGGCGATGCGCACTCCCCTTGCGCGTCCCGGTAGACGACCTCGCCGAGGGTCGCTTGGCCGGCCGCCCCGGAGGAACCCGCGTCGGCGCCCTCCTCGGTGGAGCCGCACCCTGTCAGGGCGAGGACGGCTACGGCCAACCCGGCGAGGCCGAGCATGGTCGGGCGGCGGCGCGGTGCGGACCCGTGCGGGACGCGGGCGTGCTGCTGCGGGTGCAAGAGTGACATGGGGTGCCTCGTTTCGAGTGAAGGGCTGGAGACGGACCGCACCCGGCCTCGCGGCGGTCGCGGCGAGCAAAGTGCAGAGCGACCACCGACGCTTGAGACAGCACCGGGTGATTTTATGAGTCGACGGGGATGGGCTCACGGAGCGGGTGCCCGGCGTAGACAGTGCGGCGGCACGTGATCGGCCGCCATCGCGAGCGAAATACCAGTTGGCATTTGCATACCGATGAGACTTTCATCACACAGAGAGTGGTGTCAATAGCCGCGGGTTCGCGTCAACCACGGGGAAATCGATGGTCAAATCAGGCTCAATCGGAGAACTAGTGAAACCCCTTGACACCCTCCGGGGTTCCCAGATACTAGTTGGTATCTGAATATGTGATCCAGAGCACCCTTTGTGTTCGACCGTCCCGAATGGAGCACCATGAACCACGCAGACCCCCATGCAAGTCTGGCCACCCGGATCACCGAGGCAGGCGGCGCAGTGCCCCTGCTCCGCGGATCCAATCTCGGCCCCTACGTCTTCCCCGGGATCCCCGCGGAATACACCAACTGGCGGGACGAAGTCCGAGCCTGGAAGGACAGTGTGGCCCTGCTCGAGCAGAGCTACCACATGACTGAACTGCACTTGGAGGGCCCCGGCGCCATCGCCTTCCTCAAGGAGTTCGCCGTCAACAAGCTAGAGGTGTTCCCTGTCATGCGGGCCAAGCAACTCGTGCTGGCCGCACCGGACGGGAACCTCATTGCAGACGCGATCATCTTCCACGAGGAGGAGCACTTCTACCGTATCGTCGGTGCTCCCTTCGCCTCCGACTGGTTGCTCTACAACGCGCAGAACACCCAACACGAGGTAAAGGCGACGAAATTCGACAACTGGTCGGCCGGCGTCGTGCCGCGCGACGTCTACCGGTTCCAGTTGCAGGGCCCGAACGCCATGGAACTGATGATGCGGGTGACCGGAGGCAACGTCCCGGAGGTGCGGTTCTTCGGCATCGGCGAATTCCAAATCGCCGGAAAGACCGTCCGCGGCCTGCGCCACGGCATGGCCGGCACCCCCGGCTTCGAACTCTACGGCCCCTGGGACGAGCAGGCCGAGGTCCGGGCCGCGATCGAAGAGGCCGGAGCCGACCTCGGGCTGCGCAAGGCCGGTAGCCTCGCCTACTCCACCACGGCGCAGGAATCCGGCTGGATGCCGATGCCGCTGCCGGCTATCTACACGGCGCCCGAACTCGCCGGCTACCGCGAGTGGCTCAACGGCTACTACCTGGAGACCATCGGCTCCCTCGGCGGCAGCCTGGTCTCGGAGACCATCGAGGACTACTACGTGGACCCGATCGAGGTCGGCTACGGCAACCTCATCGACTGGGACCGCGACTTCATGGGCCGTGACGCCCTGCTCGCCAAGCGTGGCAACCAGAAACGCACCAAGGTCACCCTCGAATGGTGCGACGAGGACGTGGCCGGGACCATCGCCGCTTCGCTCTTCACCGGCGCCCGCGACGACGCCGCGAAGCCGGCCCGCTACCTCGCCCTGCCCAGCCCGATGTACGCCACCTTCGAGTCCGACGCCGTCCAGTCGGCCGGCCGGACGGTCGGCGTTTCCCAGTGGAACTCCTACACGGCCAACGGAGGGCACGTGATCTCTACGGCCCTAGTGGACCTCCAATTCGCCAAGCCCGGCACCGAGCTGACCCTGTTGTGGGGCGAGCCAGAATCGCGGCGTGCGACCGTGGACGACCACGCGATGCGCGAGATCCGCGTGCGGGTGGCCCCCTCCCCGTACTTCGACAAGGTGATCAAGAGCGGGGACAACGACCAGGCCCTGGCCGCAGCCCACTGACCCGGTCACCGTCGAATCTGTTGTGGGCAGAGATCGCTAGATGCGCAGCTGACGGAGTCCTATGACAATGGGTTTCGGGCGTTCTGACGGAGCCGTTCGTTGGGTGGTTCCTGTTCGCCGAGGGTTCTGCGGGGACATCGGAGGGGGAGATGCTAGTTGTAGTAGTCCTCCCCCTCCTGCGGATGTCCGCGTCGTCACCGGTGTCCCCGCCCTCAGCGTAAGAAATCACGTAAAACCGGAGTCGCGGTTAGCGACTTCCGTCGCACGGGGACCGGCCTGGGCGGCGATGTCCGCTTCGACAACGTCCGGGACATGCCGGACGGACCACTCCCGTCCACAGAGCTTCGGCCCGAGAACGATCGCGACACTACTCTCTAACACCGCTGCCGTTGCCGAGCTTTCGATGCACTGAAACGTCGGCCCTACGCCGTATCCGGTCACAAGCCCACGTAAATCAGAAAGGGCCCTCGTCATGGCGAAATGACGATCATCCTCTACCTCGACCTAGACGTAAGCAACCGGCTCACCTAAGCGCGAGACACCCGAGCCCACTCCAAGGCACTCCAGGAATAGAACCGAGCCATGACTGAACTGTCCGTCATCCCCATCACCGAGGGCATTACCGCCGACGCGGCGTTCGAAGCACTCGCGGGGAAGGCGGACGCAGCGTTCTGGCTGGACGGTGGCAACTCGTTGCCTAGTTACGTCGGCATAGGCACCACCGTCGAACCCACTACCGCGATCCTGCCCGGTCTGCGTCGGGCATCCGACGATATGCGCGATGCAGACAGCACCGTGCTGGGACTGGTCGGCTGGCTCAGCTACGACCTCGGAGCAGAGACCGAAGGTGTCGAAATCGGCCAAGTGGAAGGCATGCACACATCCTTCATGGAGGTCCGTGAGACGCTGGCGATCGACCCAAACGGCACCGCCAGCCTGATCACACGCCACCGCTCCAGCCGGGAGCTGTGCGCCCGCATTCGGGAGCTACGCGCGCAACTCAGCCGCCCACTAGACACAAAGTCTGAAGCTCCATACGGAGCGGTCGACAGCGTCCGGTGGCATGATACCGACAGCGAGTACGCCGACAAGATCATCAGATGCCAGGACCACATTCGAGCTGGCGAGGCGTACCAGCTCTGCCTCACCACACGGATCACGGTGCACGCCCGCATGGAGCCGCTGGCCGTGTACCAGCGACTTCGGCAGAGTAACGGCACAAGCCGCAGCGGCATCATCCGCATCGGTGATACCTGGATTCTGAGCACATCACCCGAACAATTCTTGTCCGTCAATGAGCACCGCGTCGTCTCAACGAGCCCCATCAAAGGAACGCGCCCGCGTTCCGGCGATGCCGTCGAAGATGAGTATCTTCGAATCGAGCTGCAGAACAACATCAAAGAGCGCGCGGAGAACATCATGATCGTGGACCTCATGCGCAACGACCTCAGCCGCGTCTGCGACCCCGGCACCGTCAACGTCACGCGATTGCTCGAGGTGGAATCCCACCCACAGGTCCACCAGCTAGTCAGCACGATCGAAGGCCAGCTCAGCGCGGACAACGACACCCTCGATGCCCTCGCCGCCTGCTTCCCGGCCGGATCGATGACCGGCGCTCCCAAGAAACGCGCCATGGAGCTGCTGCAGCAGCTCGAATCCGGACCCCGTGGACTATACGCGGGCGCATTCGGGTACATCCGATTCGACGGAGTCGCCGACTTCTCGATGACCATCCGCACCATCGTTTGCACGCAAGACACGGCCGTCATCGGAACCGGCGGTGGCATCACTGCACTGTCCGTGCCGGAACAGGAAGTGAATGAGATTCACCTTAAAGCCCGCGCTCTGATCGCCGCGATCGAGAACAAGCCGAACCAGGAAGAGGCCCTGAAGGAAGTCTGACGGAGAAGACATGGAATTCTTGCTGCCTATGATCTGACCGATCTACATCGACCTGGCCGCCATCGCCGCCGGACTCGCCCTGTTCGACCGGCTCTGCCCCAAATCCAGTTGTCCGGCCCGCCGTACAGCTCGTCCATGACGCCCGGCCCGACGGCAGTGAATCAAGTCTGGCGTGGGGTCCTGAATACCACTCATCCAGCAACTACGAATGTCCTGGGGACGAATACGGGTCCGCCCTGGTACTCGACGAACCAGGATGTTGGAGCATCATGTTCACTAGGGAAGGTGGAACGGCGATTGTTTGGCTGCAGGTAGGTGCCTGACCCCCGTGGAAGCCAGTTCCGGAGCAGAGGCACAATCCCGCATCAGGTTGTAGCCGGCCCAGTAGGCACAGGAATCCGAGCGGGACGCAATCGGCCAAGACACGCCGTTCCTGTTGGTCGTGCAGGTTAGCCCGTCGTATCTTCGGTCCAGTCGAGAGCGGCGGTCAGCCGGTCGGCGTCGGGCAATTCATTGCGTACCTCGGCAGGCAGGGACTCATAGGTGTAGGAGGCGACGGCCATGGGTGAAGTGGACCTGCCGAGGCTGTAGCGGACGGTGTGGTCGTTCTTGCTGCCGCAGATCAGGATGCCCACAGTGTCGTTGTGCGCTTCGCGGCGGAGCCTGTCATCGACGAGGGCGATGTAGAAGTTGAGTTTGCCTGCATATTCGGGCTGGAATCGGCCGGTTTTGAGTTCGATGACGAAGTAGCGTAGCTGCTCGACGTGGAAGAACAGCAGGTCAAGGTAGAAGTCGTCACCGCCGACGTCGAAGTGAACCTGACGGCCGACGAAGGCGAACCCGGGACCCATTTCCCTCAGGGTGTCGGTGATGCGGTCCATGAGCGCTTGCTCGAGGTCGCGTTCGGCGACCTGCCCGGAGAGGCCAAGGAATTCGAAGTTGTAGGGGTCCCTGGCGGCCTGCTGGGCTAGCTCCGAATCCGGTGCAACAAGCCGTTGCACAAAGTTTGACGGCGCCGTGCCGGTCCGTTCCATGGACTTGTTCATCATCATGTTCATCAGGACGTTCCGGGACCAGCCGTACTCCACAGCGGCCGACGCGTACCAGGCCCGTTGCTCCGGTGTCTGCGCCTTGTCCAGCAGTACGGTGATGTGGCCCCACGGCAATTGTGCAACAGGCTGTTGCACAATTGGATCCGGCCAAGCAGCGGCGAATCCGCGCATGTAGAACAGGTTGCGCCGCGACAATCCCTTCATCTCCGGGAACTCTGCCCGCAGATCTTCTGCCAGCCGTCCCATCACACCACTCCCCCAGCTCTCGGCCTCCTGGCGTTGAAGGATGGTGTGGCCGATGGACCAATACAACTCGATCAGTTCGGTGTTTACGGCCCGCAGCGCCTTGGTGCGCGCGGTACTGACCCGGATCTTGAGTTCGCCCAGCAGGTCGGTGTAGCCGTTGGGGAGGGAAAGGTCGCCGGCTGGAGTCATGGATTCGATCCTATCTATCCGGACACTACTTCATGGCCCCGAAGGTGGTGGCGGGCAGTCGAAGATGCCCGGTTCGGGGCGCGTGTGCGGCAGAGAAGTGAGGCCCGGCGTTCGAGAGAACTTGTGGCCGTAGGCGCACTCTTTGAACGGCCCTACCTTGTCCATGAGGATTCGCATGTGGGAGTCGGCGTGGTTCAACCACCAAGGGCCGGCTCCAAAGGCCGGCTCCAGCCGGAGGTGTTCCCACGCGCGCCAGATCCAAAGAACTTTGGACTATCTGGCCAGGCACGACCCGTTCGCGTTGCCCGGTGCTAAGCACCAGGATCGCGGCCCAGGATACGGAGCAATACACTCCTGAGAATGGGGAGACCGCCCGGGAAGTCTCCCCATTCGTTGGCCGCGCGGCCTATCGGGAGGGGCCGCTCTTGGTCCGCTCCGCGCCCATGGCTGCCCCTGGGCGGGTCTTTTTGGCTTTGGCTGCACCTTTACCTAGGGTGATGGCTGCGCTGGGGTGCGTGCCCTCGCTGCGTTCCGCGGCGGCGCGGCCGCGGATTTGGGTTTCGTTGGCCCCGGTTGTTGCCAGGGATGCGGCGAAAGCTTCCTGGCGCTCGGTTGAGCCGTAGTCGGCGGACGAAGCGGTTTCTGCTCTGAGGCCTTGGTCTTTCAGCCGGCTGCTGTCGTTGCCGGTGACGCGGTTCTCGATGTCGCGGCCGACGCCTTGGAGGCGGGTGAAGAGTTCCTTCTCGGCTTGTTCGTAGCGCTGTTCCATTGACGCGGATTGGGAGCCGGTGAAGCCGCCTTCTGCGAGGAGCCTGGTTTCGCGCATGTCCTTGGCGGCTTTGACGAACGCAGGATCTTTGAAGTGTGAGTCGTCGGCACCGTTGACGGCGGCGGTGGTTTCTTGGCGCAGCTGGTCAATGTCGGGGCCGTTGATCCCGTCCTTACCGATGAGGTACAGGCGTTCCTTGATCTCGGTCTCGGCGGCGGCAATGGCGTTGGGGGTTTTCGCGTTGTGCGCCCGCTGCAGGGCCCGGGCGAGGTCGGGGTTGGCCAGGTACTCGACGGGTACTTGGTGGCGTTCCATTTCCGGGGCCAGTTTCTGGGCCTGGGCGCGGAGTTCTTCGGCACGGGCCGCTGCGAGCAGCGCCATGGCCTTCTCATGTTCGGCGGCCGCCTTGCGCGTCTCGTCCTGGCTGGCTGCCAGCGCGTCCTGCCGCGCCTTTTCCGTGGTGAGGGTTTGGAGATATGACTCCAGATAGGCGCCGTCCGCACCGACGTCGTTCGTGTCGATGGCGTAGCGCGTCAGCACTTCCTGACGGATTCTTTCCGAGGCTGCCAAGGCGGTGGGGTCATGGTCTTTCCAGCCCTCCGCGACGGCATGTACGGCGGCGATGTCATTGGGCTGGGCTTTGTCCCACCACTGGTCTTTCTCCACCGGTGCCAGTGCCGCGCGCGCGGCACTGCGCTCGGCCGCGAGGCGTGTATCGGCTTCGTGTGCGGCTTGGGCGTCCTGGTGTTCCTGCTGCCGCAGGGATTCCTGCCGGCGCCGGGCAAGTGTTTCGGCAATGCGTGATGCCATCAGCAGGGCCTGCCGCATTCCGTTGTCCAAGACATCGTCCATTCCGTCTGAGTCACTCACGGCGTTCCCCTTATCCCTTGGCGTGGTTCTTTATCGGTCGAGCACAGGTCCGGACTCGCGCCCGGTGTGTTGACGGGTTCTGGCCGGGGTTGGAGTGGCCGGCACGGCCGACCCCGGACGGGTGGGAGCCAGGCCACGAAGGCCAAGCTCCACCGACTTCGGCACAGGCCTCTGCCCTGGTGCTACCTGCTCCTGTGTCCCGGCGGTGACGGGTCGGGGCATGGACGCTGCGAACGGTTTCAGCTGCTCGGTGACGATGGCACGGATCCGCTGCGCTTCCCTCGTTCGTCCGGACTGTTGGTGCATTTCGTGGATGGCGAAGGCCGTGTTGACCAGCTGCAGCATGAGCGCTGATTGGGCGGCCGTTTTGTTCTTGCTCGAGGCCGCCATGAACAGCATCGCCGTCCCGGCAATGGACGGCAGGGGCACGGGTTTTCCGTGTGCCTTGGGGGTCCTGAGTTGGGCTGTGCGGGACAGTTCAGCCGCGGTGGCCGCCAGCGGTCCGGGCGTTCGTTCCAGTTGGTGCGACCACGCCGCGAAGGCACCGGATACTTCCCGTGCAGCTTTCGCCCACGTGGCGTGGTCATCATGCGGCAGTGCCCGCAGCTGCTCGACCAGTGCGGTTGCGTTACGGGTGTACTCCACCCACATTTCTGCCGGCGGTATCACCTTCTCGGGGCCGGTCCTGGCCACCTTGCGCCTATTGCGTGCAGCTGCGTTCCATTCGGCTGCAGCTTCAATCGCCGACTGTGGCGAGTCCGTCCATCCTTCCCGCAAGGCGGTGAGCTTGAGGTCGGAGGCGAGGGTGCCGCCACCGAACCAAATAGGCCGCTCCCCCGGCTTGGGGCGTTCAGCTACGGAGTACCCAACAATGACGTCCGTGGTGTTCTTCGCGTAGCGCGGCCGGACCAGTAATCCGGTGTCGCGGGCGCGGCGGACGAACTCCGCCTCGGATACCGAGGCGCCTGCGCTTGCACGCACCTTCCGTGCCAGCGAGGACCGGTGCATTTCGCGCTCATCCCTGACCGCGGTAGCCTTCTCGGCACGGTCATAACCGCGGGCGGCGTGCACCGTGGAGAGCTGTTCCAGCCCGTACTTGACCTCCAGCTCCCGGCAGGTTTTCTGTGCCCGCCTGTAATCATCATGGGTGGAGGCTTTGGTGCCATCCTCGCGTACAAGGGACACCGCGATGTGGATGTGGTGGTTGCCGTTCTCGCTGGTTCCGTGATTGATCGCAGCCCACCGGCAGCGAGCCTTGCCGCTGGCTTCGGTGAAGCCCATCGAGTCCACGAAGTCGTTCGCGATATCAGCCCACTGCTGGTCGGTCAGCGCGCCTTCCTCTGCCCGCAGGCTCAGCGAGCAGTGCCACACGCTCGCGTCCTTGTAACCGACGTGGACGCGCTCCTTCCTGGCCGCATCCCACTGCATGTCCTTGATCTGAACCGAAACTCCGAACGCCTTGCGCGGCCGGTCCAGATGCTTGGCAATCGCCAACGCATCGTCGCGGTCCAGTACGCCGTCGTCGTACCAGGCCATGATCGCCGCATCCCCGGCCACCAGATGCGGCTCTGTGTGTGCGTTCCTCGTCTTGTCGGTGTCCGTGGAGGCCAGGTAGACCATCAGGCCGACCATCCGCGAACCGCGGGTGATGTTCGGGATCATCTCTACACCAGCCCGTCAATGGCGTCGTCGATTCGCATGGCAACAGACCGGATGAACTTCAGTGCTTCACGGGCTTCACCGGGGAACTCGCCGGTGGCGTTTGCCTGCCGTGCAAGCTGGTTGATGTTGTTCGAGGACCGGGCCAGCAAGTTATGCAGAGACATCAACTCCGCGGCAATGGCGCGCCGCTCGGACGGCGAATCGGAATGCTCCGCCAACGCTGCGGAAATCAGCAGATTCGGCACCGTCACCCGCTCCCTGGCCGCACGCGCGATGAGGGAGGCTTCCTCTTCTGCCGTGACCCAGACGTCGCGGCGCTTCTTTGTCCCGGCCGGCGCGTTTGCGCGGCGTCGGCGCGAGAGCCGGGAGCGGGAAATATCCTCTTCAGTCATTCATCTCCCCTTTCCCTTCAAGAGCCCAGCGCAGCGACCCCGGAACGGGGACCACACCCACCAGTGTGCCCCAGAGACAACCCTTTGTCGAAAGGATTCACCACTTACACCCGTGTAAGTGTATAGCTTGCTCCGCCATGGTCGCCTTCCAGAGGTCAGACGGCCTGCGGGCCGGCGTCCCATCCGGTTAGGCTGGCTCCATGGCTACCCTCGATATTGAACAGACACGCAACCAGGCCCGCGCACTCCTAGACTCACGCATCGAATCCGTCACCGCACTGGTGAAAACCCGCCAGCGGATCACCGATCTCAAAGAACAGCTCGCCGAAGCCGAGCGCGACGACAAGCGCGCCTACGTGCGCGCCACCAAGGACGGCTGGAGCCCCGAGGAACTCAAGAAACTCGGACTCGAATCCGGCGCCGTCGGGCGCCGCAGGAAAGTCGCCACCCGCTCCACCGCAAACGATTCCGAGGCACGCACAGGGATCGTCACACCCGCAAACTAGTAGCGTCTCCCCTCGCCCACCTGTGCACGGCAAAAGCTAAATCCTCCGGGCTTTTCCCGCACACACCTGGACGACGGGACCCATCCAACCGGCTGCACACAACCGCCAGGTCACCACCGGACCCAACACTCACCACCGGACCCCGGCGGTCATGCACAGCCTCCGCTACGGGGCGGTTGCCAACGGCAGACCTTCCCAGGGTCCAAGCCGTCCCGCGCCCGGCCCGCCCGCAAGGCGGGGCCGGTCACTTGCAACCATGGACAACACCGGCTGGGGCCGGCGGAAGCACCAGAAGGCCTGCACCCTTTCCAGGTGCCGGCCGGGATCAACCGCCCCGGTGCGGGACGGGACCCTCCGGCACCAGCATTGAGGACTGAGTGGACAACAGAAAAGGGCCGGCTGGTGGGCGGCCCGTCTCCGCTCCTCGGACAAAGGAAATCCGTGATCCGCATATAGCGGAATGTTGTCTCGAACCCGGACGCCCGACGCGGCAAACATGGCGCCCGGGGTCCCACCGCGTGTGCCTCTTAGCCTGCCAGAAGCCGCGGCACTTTGCTGCCTGGCTGGTGGCCGCATCGAACGGCGGTCCGCCGCCGATGAGTGGCTGCCGTGGTTCGCACCCCGGCGGCGGACCACCCGCCCATTCAGTGGGGTTACCGCCCGGCAACGGGTTCTTAGACGGCTTCGTCTTCCTGCGCGGGTGCGGCGCTGTCGAGGATGATCTGCTCAACCGGGCTTGCAGTGTATCCCCAGCCAACGAGCCGGGTCAGGTAATCGACGTGGCCCCTGCTCGGGGACCGTCAGGAGTCCTTGGCGATGGTCTTCTCATACCCGTGGACGGTGAAGTGCTGCCATCCCTTCGGCGGCTGCTTCTTCGCCGGCAGAGTCTTCACGAAGTCGCGGCGGACCACGGTAGCCGACAGCATCAGCTTATTATTTTCGATCAGGGCCTTCCGCGCGGCTTTCTGCTCCTGGGTCATCGGAGTGTCCGAGCGGAGGTCTTGGTCCGGGTTGCAGTCCGCGGCGGTGTCTTCGCCGTCGAGCAGGATGAGGCCGACGACCAGTGCCGGTGCCATGGCCGACGCGGGACGGGGAGGAAACATCGACCCTGTTCTTCATCACGTCAAATGCGATTCTCGGCACGCACGAAAGTTCCGGCTCAGAGTGCTGGTGGAGCGGGCTCGAAGCCGTCATCACGGCGGAAGCGTCGTAGCTTGACGACTGCCAGAGACGACTGGTTGCGCTGTGCTGGCTCTCCGCAGTCTTCTTGCGACGTTCATGAGAACGAGCACAGCGGCGCTGAGGGCTGTCAATGAGACGGCGGCAATGCCGACAGCGGTGCTCAAGCTCCCCGTGGTCGCAAGTGCGCCGACGCCGATAGCGGTTCCCGCTTGGAGAGCGTAGGCGACCAAGTAGAGCAGAGACAAAGCCGTGCCGCGGTGGCGCTCGGGAGCGACCCGGTTGATGAGACCGAGCCCTCCGGTGAAAGCGAAGGAGTAGGCGATCCCGCCGATGACGCACCAGCCGAGGAAAAAGAAGACCGATCCGGCCGTGCTGGCAGCGACCATAAGCCCGAGGCTGAGGACCGTGAGCGCTGCGCCAACCCAAACGGAGACCTGTGGCCGGACACGGAACAGGAAGAGAGCGGTGAACCCAATGGCCGCAGAAGAAATGCCGAGGAGGACCCCGACGAGCGCGCTGTTCTCGGTCTGAGCGAACTCGGTGATCATGTGAGCACCGAGGGAGAGGAAAATCGCGCCCACACAATAAGCCAGGGAGACCGACAAGGTGGCGATGGTGAAGTGCAGTCGGATGCCGTCGGGCACTCTAGGGGTCTGCGGTCGCCAGCGCCGGACCCGGATCGGCCGGTCATCGGGTGAGAAAATCAGCGCAGCGATGGACACCACAGACAGGACGAGCAGGACGATGTAGCTCCAGAGCAGGGGCAACGGGGCGAACTGTGCGAGCACACCACTGAGCACGAGGGCGAGAGTGAGCCCGGTAGCGGTGGCGATGGTCGCCATGGAGCTCGCGAATCGGGAGTTGGCGCTGGTGTTGTTCTCAATGAGTGACGCGGTCCCCGCTCCCATCGCCAATCCTGCACCGGCACCTTGCAGCACCCGGCCGATGAACAGGAACACCACGTCAGGAGCGACGGCGAAAATGATCGCCGAGACCGCGATGAGAGCGACACCTGCAATCATGACGAGCCGTCTGCCGAACTGGTCGGAGAGACTCCCGAAGAGCGGCAGAACGATGATCAGCGCGAGCTGGTAGGTAGCGAACACCGTCGTGATGGTGAGCGGAGTCAGATCCCACTGCTCAGCGTAGATCGGGTACAGCACGCTGGGGGCTCCGGAGGACCACAGCACCAGCGCGAGCACGGATGCCGCTGCCCAGAACGCCCCGCGCCTTCCCAGCCGCCATCGCTCGCGGGAAGGGGATGTGTGCTCAGGCGAGGTCGTCCCTTGACGGGTCATCGGGCGGGACCCGGTTGGATGATCAGGCAGGTGCTCGAGGCGGTCGCCAGCACGCGGCCGGCGCTGTCGCGGATGTCGGCCTCGGCGAAGGAAGCGCTCTTGCCGCGGCGGGTGACCCAGCCGTGAGCGGTGACGGTGCCAGTGTCGGCGGTGATCGGCCTGAGGAAGGAGACCTTGATCTCCAGGCTCGTGTACCCCACCCCTGCGGGCAGAGTGCTGTGCACGGCGCACCCGCACACCGAGTCAAGAAGCGTCGCGAAGAATCCTCCGTGGATCGAACCGATCGGATTGTAATGCGACTCGTCAGGCTGGGCGGTCATCACAACATCGCCATCATTGACAGAGACAAACTCCAATCCAATGTGACTGCTGATCGGGGGCGGCGGGATCAGGCCGTTGGCCAGAGCTCGCAACTGCTCGATCCCGGTCCGCTCGAACAGCTTCATCTTGTCCTCTTCGGGGCGATGATAGTGGATAGTGCGCGAACGGTTTGTCGGCGGTTGGGGCGACGGTGTCATCAGCTCTCCTCTGGGTGCTCGATACCATGCATGGGTACTCAGACGACCGGGATGATCGGGGGATCAAACGCTCCTGCGTGACCGCCTTGCAGCCCGTTCAAAGATCTGACATTTCCCTCGTGCGGGACGCCGAGGTCGATGGCACTTATCGTGGTGAGCCGATCGTAGTGTTCGTCACCGAGGTTAAGGTCGAGTGCGGCGAGATAGTCCTCCAGCTGGGCGAGGTCACGCGGGCCGATAATCGGCACCGAGGAGGTCGCCAGACGCCGCGACCTCTCGTTGACCCACGCAGTCGCCACCTGCGCCGGTGCACGGCCAACCTCCGCGGCTACCTCTATCACCGCATCCACGACGGCGGTCTTCTGCTCAGAGGATTCGGTGTGCACGAGGGTTTTCCAGTCGCTCAGGCGTCCCGCTTGACTCTTGCGATACTTGCCGGTCAGCAGCCCGCCCCCCAGCGGCGACCACAGCGTCACGCCCAGACCGAGAGCCTCGGCCATCGGCAGCAGCTCCCTGTCCGCCGTGCGTTCGACCAGGCTGTACTCGACTTGAATCCCCGCCACCGGAGCCCACCCGGATGCATCGGCTAGCATTGCGGCGCGGGAGACGCGCCAGGCTGGAAAATTGCAGAACGCCGCGTGAAGGATCTTGCCCTGGTTGACCAGATCATCCAACCCGCGCAGGATCTCGTCGATCGGCGTCAGCGCGTCCGGGTAGTGCACCCACAGCACGTCGATATAGTCGGTTCCCAGTCTGCGCAGGCTCTCCTCGACGGAAACACGCAGATTCTTCCGGGAGTTCCCGGTGCGCGACAGCTTCCGCTGTTGATTCGCGCCGACGGCGAACTTCGTCGCCAGCACCAGGTCATCACGATCGGCACGGCTGAACTCACCCACCAGCCGCTCCGATTGGCCGGTCTGGTAGGTGTCGGCGGTATCGATGAAGTTACCACCCGCCTCCACAAAGCGGTCGAAGATCACTTTCGCCTCGTCCCTTTCCGCGCCCGCACCCCACCCGGTGCCAAAGTTCCCAGTGCCAAGCGCGTACTGCGAAACCCGCAGGCCAGTGCGACGGCCAAATGTGGTGTAACGCATGTGTCGTCTCCTTCGACGAGGGCATATTCAGGTTGCCAATGGTGGGATCAACCCTAACCGATGCTAGGTTGGTTATAGCAACTCAGGTGAAATATTGCGGGCCGGACGGTGCGCGGGAGGAGTCTTTGACCATGCCGGTGTTCCAGGTCCATATGCCCGATCAGAAGTTCTCTCCGGAGCAGAAGCGCGCGCTGGCAGAAGCGCTGCCCCAAGCGCTCAATGAGGCGTTGGGGATTCCCGTCGATGATCAGTTTGTCGCTATCACTACCCACGGGCCGGACGAGCTCCATCTGAACCCCGGCTACATGGGGATGCAACGAAGCGCGAATGCGATCATCATCACCGTGCTCTTCACGGCCGAGCGACCACTGGCAGATAAAAAAGTGTTGACGAAGGCAATCTGCCGGAACGCTGTGGACGCCCTGGGTATCCGCGCTGATGATGTGTTCCTTGCACTGGTTCCGGTACCGAAAGAGAACTTCTCCTTCGGTAGAGGCGAACTGCAGCTCGCCACCGAATAGCTCACGCACAGGTGCCACGCAGCTCCGCGCAAGCATCCCTGCAGCGCGGTTGTGCAGAGTCGAGAGAGGATGAGGTCATGCCCCGAAAGTCACAAATTCTCGCAGATGCACTGGACAACCAGTGCGCCATCGTCAGATCCCTTGGGGTGTTGAGTGATTCTTGGAGCTTCCTGCTGCTCCGCGAGGCACTCCTGGGGAGGCGTACCTTCGCGCAGTTCCGAGACTCTTTGGGCATCGCGAGTGACGTGCTCAGTGCGCGACTGAACACGCTAGTGGGGCACGGTGTGCTAGAGAGGATTCGGTATCAAGAGCCCGGGCAGCGCACGCGGGACGCCTACGAACTCACCGCAGCAGGCGATGAGCTGAAGGTCGTGCTGGTGGCTATGCAGCAGTGGGGCGAAGTGCACGTTCCGCGAGGACTAACTGGAAGCGTACTTCCGGTGGCTCGCGACGGCCACGAGCGTGTGCGCGCCGCTTTGGTCGATACCCATGGCGTAATCCTTGGGCGCGAGGATGTGGAGTTCGTTCGCGTCCCCACCTCTGGCGCCTCAGGCACCGAGCAGGCGGCCAAGGCGTGACACACGTCCGCGCTGAGATCAGTGGGGCAGGATCGCAGCGACCTGGACGCGGATGTTCTCGATAATGGCCTCGGTTTTGGCGGCTGAGTGTGCGCCGCTGGCCATCGTCAGGAACGTGATAGACGAGATGACACGAGCAAGGGTGCCGGCATCGACGCCATTGATGGTGTCGTCGCGGCTGAGAATGTCAGCGTAGGTTTGTTCTGTCCGAGCGACAATGCTCAGGGCCTCGGCATGATGGGGCTCACTGGGATCCCCGAAGACCATCTCGCGCAGGTAGGTGCGGCCGTTATCGACCTGGATTCGGTTGCACTCCACGATCGGCCTGACGATCGCCAGCACAGAATCGAGAGTGCCGGGCGTCTTGTCTGCGGCTGCCTGGCCGTTGGCAAGTGCCGTGGCGTAGTGGGCATTCTGCACGAGCAGCAACAGCTCGCCCTTGGTCTTCGCGTAGAGGAACAGGGTGCCAGCACCGATGTCGGCTTTATCGGCGATCTGCTGGGTGGTGACCTCATCGACGCCTTTTTCCGCGAACAGTTCACTGGCGGCAGCGGTAATGCGTTCGAGCTTGGCCTGCTTGCTCCGCTCGCGCCGACCGATCGGCTGTGGTGCGAGGGGCATGGAATGATCCTCCTGGAATAAATAGTGACTGCACTCAGTTATGACAGTAGTCACTGTCGCGTTGACTCATATCTGCCTGAACTAATTCTTTCACGGCAGGACGAGACGGCCCCGCTATGCGAGGCCGTCTCGGTGACAGCTCCTGATCGTTCGATGTAAAGGAACTCTTCTCATGACTTCATCTTCACTGTGGGAGCCATTCGTGCTGGGGCGTCTCGAGCTTCCGCACCGCCTGGCCATGGCGCCGATGACGCGCAATCGCGCGAATGCCGACGGCACTCCGGGTGAACTGGCCGCGGAGTATTACAGGCAGCGCGCCGCTCTCGGTCTGCTGATCACCGAGGGTACCCAGCCCTCCGCAGACGCGCAGGGCTACCTAAACACCCCGGGCATCTACACGCCCGAGCACATCGAAGGGTGGCGCAAGGTCGCCGACGCGGTGCACGAGGGCGGCGGGCATCTGTTCGTGCAGTTGATGCACGTGGGCCGGACCTCGCATCCAGACAACACCCCGCACCACCGGCAGCCGGTCGCGCCATCAGCAATCGCTCCCGGGCAGGACATGCACACGCCCACGGGGCCTCAAGCGATCCCGACACCGCGCGCGCTGGGCACAGAAGAGATTCAGGACGTGATCGGTGAGTTCCGTCACGCCGCAGCCTCGGCGATCGCGGCCGGGGCGGACGGGGTGGAGATCCACTCCGCCAACGGGTACCTGCTCCACCAGTTCCTGGCCTCGAATGCCAACCACCGCACCGACGGCTATGGCGGGTCGGTGGAGAACCGGGCTCGGTTCGTCATCGAGGTCGCACAGGCTGTCGCCGAGGAGATCGGCGCGGACCGCACCGGCATCCGCATCTCTCCTGCCTTCCCCCTCGGCGGTCTCGACGAGGGCGACACCGAATCCGTGCGTACTCAGTACCGCTACCTGGTCGGTGAGCTCGCGAAACTGAACCTGGCCTACCTGCACGTGCACCACCTCGGCGATGACGAACTGCTGCGCTCCTTCCGAGAGCTGTGGCCGACGGCGGTGCTCGTGGTCCGGTACGGGCGCGAACGGGATCAGATCGCTGACGACATTGACGCGGGGCTTGCGGATATCGCGCCGCTCGGCCGGTTCGCGCTAGCCAACCCCGACATCGTCGAGCGGTTGCGCACGGATGCCCCGTTGAACCAGTTGGACCCGACGACCCTGTATGGCGGCGACGCGACTGGGTACACCGACTACCCGGTGCTGGCACTCGTCTAGCGCCAACCCGTGAGCCGCCCGCCGGGTTCTGCCTCCGCTTGGCGGGCGGCTCACACCTCACCCAACTCTTCTTGCCCCAAATTTGATGAAAGAAGCGCGCCAACAGCCGGCCGCGCCAGCGGACGTCCGCATCGGGTGAGCTCTGCGAACCCTTTACCAGTACCCCGGGATCTGCATCTGGTGTGCTGCGGTTGGCGGGCCGCGGCGCCCGGGGTTCCCACTCAGAATTCTGGGCGGTGGCGGTCCGCCGTCGGCGACCGGAAGCGGCAGCCGGCCACGACGGCGGACCGCCGGCGGTGACCGGTCCGGCAGGACCGGCCACCGCCCTCGGGCGATCAGTCCGCTGGCTGGTGCAGTCCGAACAGTTGCCGGGCGAGGTCGATCAATTCCCCGGGCACGTCGGCCTCGCCGCCGTCGTCCGTCTCGCCCAGGAACACCGCGTTGCCGCAGTAGACATCGGCCAGGACTCCGGTTTCTTCAAGCACCAGCAGCGCGGCGCGGCGGTTAGGGGCGAGGTTCAGGATTTTGCCTTCCTCGTTCAGGTAGAAATGCCAGTCATCCCCGCTCACGGCCTCGATGTTTCCGGCCACGAGGACTTGCAGGTTCTCCAGGGATGCGTCGATAGGTTCGACCCGTGCGGGTTCGTGTCCGTCGGCGGGGATGATCAGGGCGCTGCAGGTGCTCATCAATTGTTGTCCTCTTCAGGTGGTTCCGAGGGGCCGGTGCCCCGCCGCCGTGGGCGGGGCACCGGCTGTGACGGATGGTTAGGCGGCGTTGACCGTGTAGGGCCGGCGGTAGCGGGAGGGCAGTTCCGCTGCGTCTCGGGCAGGTCGTCCGGGCCGTGGGCCTGCCCGTTCTTCCAGTGGAAGAACGCCTGCTCGGTGATCGCTTCCCACTGCCGGGCCTTGGTCCGGTAGAACGTGCAGGTCACATCTCCCTCGCAGTACGTGGCGACGCCGAACAGGTTCCCGATGCTGTCAGCGGTCCGCGTGGCCGCGACCATGACATAGGGCCACTGGCCCAGGTCCCACCCATCACAGCCCCAGCCGGGAATGACAGCCCAGCCTTCGGCTTCGATGAGTTCCATCCAGTCGTAGCCGCCGTTCATGTGGTAATCGCCCAGCACGGTCACGCCGGTAATGGTTTCTCCGGTGTCCTGGGTGGTCACGGCCGCAGTTGCGATTGCGTTCATGGTGTTGTTCCTTCTTGTCCGAGAAGACGGGTGGGTGGGGCGGCCCTTTGGTGACCGGCCAGCTCCCCTTCTCCCCCGTTGTTTTTTGGTTGCTGGCAAGCTCGCTTGCTCGGCGGCCGACGCAGGCCTGTCTACCCGCAGGGCAAGGGGGGAGGAAATTCCTGAAGGAAATCAGCGACGCAGGAGCGCCGGAGGGACATTTCCGGCCGCCGCAGGCCCCGACAAAGGAGGGGCTGGACGGGCCGGAGCGGACGCCTAAAATCCGGAGGACAGCAACCAAAAGACGTCGCAGACGTATCCAGGGCCAGGGCCGCCGGAGCCCTGCGACGGAGGCACTGGACCCAACAGCCGGCCGCGCCAGCGGACGCCCATATCGGAGGAACGATCGCTGGCCGGGCGGCCCCTCAGTTCCTCAATTGTTCCCTTAGCGATGCCAAAGGCGCATCCATTCGGCGGCCACGGCCCACATCCCGTCCACCGTTCCGCAACCATCCGCATGTCGGGACTCTCGAAAGTTACCGCTTCGCAACTCTCACACCTCCCATAAATACAAGGGCGCGATTACCGTTGGGCAAAACTTTTCAACAGAAGAGGCGGAGGAAAATGCGCGGAAGAATGGTCAAACTGGCGACTGCTGCTGCACTGCTGGCGGTGGCCGGCTGCGGCAGCGCAACCGCCCCTGGGGCATCCGAACTGAACGATCCCGCAGAACCGGCTACCGCCTCCACGGCAAATGAGCCCACCCCGGGCGTCAGAGTAGGCGCCAAACATCTGCTGGCGGAAGACGGTGACTACAAATTTTATGCCGCAGAGGCGATCGGTGGAGACGGCGGCTCGTGCGTGCTCATCCACAGCGAGGCCACAGCCGCTGGATGCGGCGGTTCCATCCCATCCGTGACGTTCCAACTCAATTCGCAAGCCCCGGTCGTTGAAGCGAAGCTAATTTCCGACGACTACGATACGACCAAGGATCTGGATGAAGGCTGGCAATTGCTGAAGGAGAATCTGCTGGTCCGCTACGGAGAGGCAGAGTCCTCAGCCTCGTAGCGGGTGGCGTCAACGTAAGCTGTGCGGGTCCTTACTCATTGAGTTTCAGTAGTCCATGTTTACAGCGCGGTCATCAAGGTACGCGTTGTAGTCGAGGTATTTGAAAAATTGTTCAGGGCTTTCCATGGCGTCGACGAGTTCAGCCCGGAAAGCAGGATCGAATCGGACCTGCAGGCCAGAGGTGATCCACTCCATGGCGTAACGCATACGCGTGTCACTGAGCCACGCATCGAACTCATCGAACAGCTCGAAAACGTGGTTGATGTCTTCATCTGTCGCGTGCGTGAAGAAGATGCCGACGCGCTCAGTTGCGGAGCTCAGCCCCACGGGGATGGCCCCAATCCCTTCATAGTGAAGGTAGACCGAAGAGCCATGACCCTTCTCAAACCCCCCGTGAGAATAGGTGTTGCGCCAGCGCTCGACTACCTCAACCAACCTGTCGTAGTAGCGTTTGTCATCCTTTCGGGTCAGATCAAAAATCTGCCCGTACTTATCCCCCCACCGGCAACCTATGAACTTTTCGAGAGAGTGCTTGGAAGGGTCGAAGCCTTGGAAAGGCAACGCCAGAACCATGTGGTGTTCGAGAAGACTGAGATAGGCGTTAACTGCGGCAACCAAGTCATGAAACGAATTCAGCTGCATCAGCAGCTTCCCTGATCGAAAGGTCGTTCCACCTGCAATCCCATCCCCAGTACCGAAATGCTTCACCTCGTCTTCGATGACGGACGGATTTGATGCACGCTCACGAAAATACTCATAGGTCCGACGCAGACTCGTGTGCTGGTTGATTACAGTAGCCTCGCCGTTACGGAAGAGCCCGGAGGCAGCCGGGGCCAGGACTAAGCTCTCAACAGCCCGCATGCTGGAGCTGAGCTTCTTGACGATTCTGTTTGCCACTTGATTAGCTTGCGTTTCGTCGTTGTCGACGAGTTCGACGTACAACCGTAAGCCAAACTTCTCTAACGCAAGTTCGCATTGGCGGCCCTGAAACAGGAAGTTCACCCACCACGCCACCTTCTCACCAGGGCCGGCCGCAGGCAGACCGACTAGTTTTAGTGCGTACCGCGCCAACCCGGGAAGTGCTATCTCGTTGCGGGAAACTGGCCGCCGGTATCGCCGGTACCGTTTGGTCGTGTCCTCATCATTTTTGGGGTCTAGAAACTCGCGTAACGACGTCGCACTTAGCCGCTTCGCGGCATCCTCTGATCCGGCTAGTCGCGCTGATGTCATGCAGGCAGTTTATTGGTGCCTATGTCTGTGATTCGCATCGGTAAATTTCGCTCTTATTACAGAGGCTAAAGGCCGTCTGCGCGGAGACTGGGACTTTTCCCCAGGACAGCGACGCGAAGCCGGTCCCCCACCGCGACTTGGATGAGCGAGAGCTTATGCAAGCACTGAATAGCCAGTGGGCGATGGAATCCATGTCCATCAGGGCTCATTACTGTCCCGTTTGAGGATCCTTGAACGAAACACGTCCGCCCTAATGGCGCCCCTGTGCGGTCATCGCCGTAAGAATACTGTCATGACCTCTCATGACGCTGACTTCGAGATCCCTTTCACTCCGGTACCGCGCAACTTTCCTGGGCACCAAATGCCTCTGTCAGTACCTCAGGGTATGCGCCTCGAACTTAGCCGCTCACGCATCGTGAACGGCAAGGAGCAGGCATTCGAGGACTGGATGAACATGCTCAATTCGCGACCGGATGAGCTGCAACAAGGACTCTCGGCGGAGCGCGCGGTCTCTGAAGCGACGTTCCGAAACGTCGAAGCCGACGGCTCAATGTGGATCTATCACCTAGCTTTAATGGGCGAGGAATCGGGTGGGCTCGACGAGTCCATTCCCATTGATGCTGACCATGCAGCGTACAGCCGGAGCGTGAAAGAGCCGGGCTGGGAGGAACTCGAACCTCGCTTCATGCTCGCTCCCAATCATCTTCTCGAAGCAATGAAACGCTGGGCCGTGACGGGGCACGATTAAGATCTGGATCGCTCGAGTACGAGGCGGGCTCGAATGGATGGCCTGCCCGTAAGCCGGTCCTCCAGCGCGACACTTAGGCACCGCTCCCCCGACGCGAAATATCCCCTACAAGTCCTGGCTTCTTGGATGCGCGTATACCCCGCCCGCAAAAAAGCCCGGTGAGGGTGGCCTAAACGCTAACATGTCCGCGCACATCATCGGCTACGGCCGCGTCTCAACCAACGAGCAGGACCTCACGGCCCAAAGGAATGGGCTGGCCGCGTTGGGTGTGCCCGAAGACAGGATCTATACCGACCACGGGCTCACCGGAACCAACCGCGACCGGCCCGGCCTCCGCGAAGCCCTTGCCGCGGTCCGCGCCGGCGATACCCTGGTCGTCACCAAACTCGACCGGCTTGCCCGCTCCCTGCCCGATGCCCGCGACATCGGGCAGGGAGCTCACCAAGAAAAAAGTGAAGCTGAGCATCGGCGGGTCCGTCCACGACCCGACCGACCCGGTCGGCCGGCTGCTCTTCAATGTCCTGGCCATGGTCGCCGAATTCGAATCCGACCTCATCCGGGCCCGCACCCGGGAGGGCATGCAGGTCGCCAAGGCCAAGGGCCGGCTCCGCGGCAAACAGCCCAAACTCACCAAAAGCCAGGAAGCCCACCTCGTCTCCCTATATAAGGGAGGACAACACACCACCGCCGAGATCGCCGAGCTCTTCAAGGTCGCCCGGAGTACGGTCTACCGGATCGTCCAACGACCACCCTTAAAGGCATGATTGCAAGGGGGCAGCTACAGGACGGCTGATCCGGAGAGGATGACCTCAGCCCGTCCTCCGACCCACAGCTTGCCGTCGTTGCTGCTGATGTGAATCCGCCCTTGCCGCCCCATCGCCGTTCCCTGGGCGGCAAGATATGGCGCAGTGGCGCGCTGGGTAGCGATGAGCCATTCCGCGGCCGCGGCGTTGAGGCTTCCCGTCACCGGATCCTCGCGCAGCGGCTCCTCGCCCTCTGTGAAGAAGGCACGTAACTCGAACGCCGTCTCGGAGCCTGGCTCGTGGGGGCCGATCACGCCGATATCCCACCGGCCCTGATGCGCAGACGCGTCGGGGCGCAGATCGAGGATGGTGCGCGCACTGTCGAGGAGGAGTCCCACCCACCCGGGCCCGTTGTCGAGCCACTCGGCATCCACCACCTGCTCGCGTCTGATCCCGAGGATCTCGATTAACGCAGTTAGCGTGTGCGGATCAACTGGGCCGGATCGCAGGCGCGGTGGCGCGGTGAAGGCGAGCCGGTCGCCATCGATGCGCACAGGCACCAGGCCCGCGCCGCACTCCTGCATCACGAGACCTGTAGTGGCCGGAGCACCACCGGCGTCCAGCCAGGCCCGCGCCGTTCCCAAGGTCGGATGTCCTGCGAAAGGCAACTCGGTCTTCAGACTGAAAATGCGCACACGATAATCCGCTCCCGGAACCGTCGGCGGCAGCACAAACGTGCACTCAGACAGATTCGACCATACCGAGAACCGGCGCAGCGTCTCATCATCGAGTCCCTCCGCATCGAGCAGCACGGCCACCGGGTTGCCCAGGCACGAGTCCACACCGAACACATCAACTTGACGAAACCCACGATCCATACGCGAAGCCTACCCAATGCACTACAAAGTGCAGCAACAGCAATTGAGAGCACAACTCGTTAGCGCTGGATAGCTGGCCCGTCCCTGTCGAACCCACGTGAAAAAGCGCCATTCTCGGCTATCAGTCACACGACTGGCGCAGGAGAAGGTCATGGAACGCCTGCGCGGCCCATGGCGGGGCGCCCCGAACACCCGATGGCGGCGGTGCTGTCCGATTCACCACGATTGTCTCATCAAAGCACAATTTCTGATGTTTCTAAGAATAACGGAGTGAGACACGTTGTTTGGACAAGATTACTCCCAAGGTTTCCTGTGATCGCAGCGCTATCTCGCTGGAATCCACACTGGTTTCCGGGGAACCTGCCCGTCGGAAATACGCTGGCGGTCGGTCTTGGCAACCGGTCCTTAAATGAGACCGTTGTCCGGGGAGTTGTGGGGGTCGCGAGGTTGGTTCCGTCGCACGGAACGGTTGACGGAGACTGCCACGAACCATCCTGAGATACTTGCGGCAACGATTGCGACGACTCCAAGCCAACCCATTAGTTGATACGCGATCCAGCACCAAACTGCGACCCATACTGCAGTCAGAACTAGTCGGCCAGGTTTACCGATCCTTCGCTTCTGCGCCATGCATCATCCTTACATCCTTTGACGAGACGACCGGGCCGGCTCATGGCTGGTAGCTACATCGCTATCGGTTTGGAAGTTATTGCTTTGTAACGTCAAACCGACTCTGCAGCACAGTCCTGCGGCTAGCGTGAAACAAACGCTGTTACACCAGAGACGGGGACATAATGCGCACCTCAGCCAAGCTCGCAACCGGTGCCGTCGTACTGCTGGCGATGGCCAGCTGCACTAGTGATCCGAAGTCTGGGATAGCTGCCCTTGAAGCTCCGGCAGGTGCGGCTGCTACTTTCGCCGGTGACACCGAAACGCTGGGCATAGCGCCGGACAGCACGCGACTGTTGGTGGAGGAGAACGACTACGCGTTCTATATCGCAGCGCCGGACAAGCCCGAGAAGGGCAACGTGTGTCTAGTCATCCAGACCCCGGAACCGCAGACCGGAGCTTCTGGCTGTGGCAACTTTCCCAACTTGCACCCGTTGGAGCTGGGCACCACAGGCGTAAGTGCGAAGCTCATTGCAGATAACTACAACGCCAGCAAGGAACTGAGCGAAGGCTGGCGACAACTCCACAAGAACCTGCTGGTACGCGGCGGAATGTAACAACCCCACTCGGCATCGTTGAGATCACAGGTTATGCGCTCCGCCAGAAAGCGACCGCACTCTGAAGCGAAGCCGTGCCTCGATCCAGTGCGTCCGCTCTCAGTGGTCAATAACGCCTTCTCCCTTATTTTGACTGACTATGATTCCGGCAACGAGTTCCTACAGCTCGATCTAGGCCATTTATCGGGTGATCGCGGCGGTCGAACTGACAGGGTCTCAAACGGTCGTTTATGACCTGAGGACTAGCAGGCGCGAATCCCCAAGCTGCAACCGTGGCAGGCTCTAGCGGCCCCTCCCCATAGAATTCAAGGCAAGTACGTGCGAGAACGATGGACGCTGCATGGCGGTGGGGACCGTAGGTCCGGCCTTAACAAGCCGCACCTTGGTGACCCGCTGCTGCCTGTGGCTCGGAAGTGGGATCAATGGCAGGCAACAACAACGCCAACCTGGTGTGGAGCATCGCGAACATTTTGCGGGGCACCTACAAGCCCGCCCAGTATGGCTCGGTGATCCTGCCATTCACCATCTTGCGCCGGCTCGACTGCGTCTTAGAGAAAACGAAGGATGAGGTCCTCAGCGAGGCTGAAGCCAAAAAGAACCTGAACATCCCCTTGGACACCTTCCTGCAAAGAACTTCGGGACACAGCTTCTTCAACACCTCAAAGTTCAACTTCGCCAAGCTCCTGGACGATCCCACCAACGTCAAGGCCAACATCATCAATTACGTCCAAGGCTTCTCGGAGAACACCCGTGACATCTTCGAGCGCTTCGACTTCTACCGGACACTCGAGAAGCTGGACGGTGCGGACCTGCTCTACCACGTGACTAAGGCTTTCGATGGCATCGACCTGCACCCACAGACCATCAGCAACATCGAGATGGGCCTCATGTTCGAGGAGCTCATCCGCCGCTTCGCTGAAGCCTCGAATGAGACCGCGGGCGAGCATTTCACCCCGCGAGAGGTGATCCAGCTCATGGTCCAGCTCCTGCTGAACTACGACGACGATGTCCTCACCAAAGAGGGCATCGTCCGGTCCATCTACGACCCCACCGCCGGCACCGGCGGCATGCTCACCGTCGCCCAGGAGCACCTCCACGCGCTGAATCCGAGCGCCTCCCTGGTCGCCTACGGCCAGGAGATAAACGACGAGTCCTACGCCATCTGCAAATCGGACCTGCTGATCAAAGGCCAGGACATCTCCAAGATCTCGGTCGGCGACACCCTGGCCAACGATCAGAACATCGGCCAGCAGTTCGACTTCATGCTCTCCAACCCGCCGTTCGGCGTCGAGTGGAAGAAGATCCAGCCGCAGATCCAGAAGGAGCACGAGCAGTACGGCTTCGAGGGCCGCTTCGGTCCGGGCCTGCCGCGCGTGAGCGACGGCTCGCTGCTGTTTCTACTGCACCTGATCCGCAAGGTGCGTCCCGCGCACGACGGCGGCTCCCGCATCGGCATCGTCCTGAACGGCTCGCCCCTGTTCACCGGCGGCGCAGGCTCCGGCGAGTCCGAAATCCGCAAATACGTCATGGAGAACGACCTCGTAGAGGCCATCATCGCGCTGCCCACGGACATGTTCTACAACACCGGCATCGCCACCTACATCTGGATCCTCTCCAACAGCAAGAAGCAGAAACACCCGGAGCGTGTGGGCAAGATCCAGCTCATCAACGGTGTCGACTTCTTCCAAAAAATGCGCAAAAGCCTCGGCTCCAAACGCAAGGAACTGGGACCCAAGGACATCGCGAGCATTGTCCAGCTCTACGGCGCCTTTGAGGACGACGGCGAGACCTCCAAGATCTTCAACAACCGAGACTTCGGCTACTCCACCATCACGATCGAGCGTCCGTTGAGGCTCAACTTCGCCTGCGCTCCGGAGAGGGTCGACGCCGTCCTGGCGCAGAAACCAGTCGAGAAACTGTCCGACGACGACCGACAGCTTCTCAAGAAGACGCTCACGCGGCTCGGCGAAGACGAAACGAAGCTCTGGAAGAACCGCGAAGCTTTCCTCAAGGTCCTCAAACAGGTTCTCGCCAGCGCCGGCCTGAAGCCCGGCGCCCCAGTCCTGAAAGCGGTGGTGGCAGGTCTTTCTGAACGCGACGAAACCGCCGACGTCTGTAAAAGCCTGAAGGGAACGCCCGAAGCAGACACGGACCTTCGCGACACCGAAAACGTCCCGCTCGGCGAAGATATTCGCGCCTACTTCGAGCGGGAGGTCCTCCCCCATGTCCCCGACGCGTGGATAGACGAAACCAAGACCAAAACCGGCTACGAAATCCCCTTCACCCGGCACTTCTACAAGTACGTCGCACCCAGGTCGCTGGACGAGATCGACGCCGACCTCAATGAGCTCATCGGTGAGATCACGACGCTGCTGGCCGAGGTCGAAGGATGAGCTACGCACATACTCCCCTCAAGCGTTTGCTTTCCAGGAACGATGGAGGTGTTTGGGGAGATGACCCGGATGGAGTCGATGACACGATCGTCCTTCGGTCCACTGAGCAGACGGTTGGTGGTCACTGGGCCATAGATGATCCTGCGCCTCGAAAGCTTAACCAAAGGGACGCGGTGCGGTACAGGCTGCACTGCGGTGACCTGCTCGTTACAAAGTCCAGCGGCAGCTCGAGTCACATCGGAAAAACAACGCTCGTGACGCAAGAGGTCGCATCTATGCGCCCCTGCTACTCAAATTTCATGCAGCGTCTTCGCATCTCGACGACCGACAATGCGAAGTTCTATTGGTATGTCCTTCAAGCGAAGGAATCCCGTGAGCAGCTGGGCTTCTATTCGACGACCAGCACTGGATTGGCCAATCTGAACGCGACGATCCTCGGGGAATTACGTGTCCCCCGGCCTCCTCTTCAGATTCAACGCAAGATAGTTGACTTCCTTGACCATGAAACGGCTCGGATTGACCATCTGATCGGCAAGCAGGAGCGGCTCATTGAATTGCTCGCCGAGAAGCGCCAGGCCATCATCACCCAAGCCGTGACCAAAGGCAGGAATCCCGACGCCCGAAAGAAACAGTCCGGGGTTCCTTGGATGGGCGATGTGCCGGCTCATTGGACCGTCCCACAGCTCGGTATGCATGCAAGGATCGGAAACGGATCCACACCTAACCGAGATACTGCGGCTTACTGGACTGACGGAAACATCCCGTGGTTGAACAGTAGCCACGTAAATCGCGATGAAATCACGGACGCGGACCAATTCGTCACTGAAACTGCTAGGGCGGAGTGCCACCTCCCTCTTGTCAATCCGGGAAGCCTACTTATCGGTCTTACGGGCCAAGGAAAGACCAGGGGAATGGCATCCATTCTCCGCTTGCCAGCAACAATCAACCAGCATGTCGCATACGTGGCAAGCGATCCATCAGTGTGGAATACCGAGTATCTCCTTTGGTTCCTTCGTTCCTCGTATGACCGGTTGCGTCAGCTCAGTGATGAGAACGGCAGCACCAAAGGGGCGTTGACGTGCGCCGCTCTCAAGAAGTTGGACGTTGCGCTGCCGCCCGCTTCTGAGCAGGCCGAGATCGCAGCTTACATCGCTGTCCGACTGTCAAAGATAGACAAGATGACGGCCGCCGCGACGGGAGCCATCGCTCTGCTCCAAGAGCGCCGTTCCGCCATCATCTCTGCCGCTGTAACAGGAAAAATTGATGTCCGAGAAGGAAATGCGTAGTTGTGACCGCAAAACACTCTTGACAGTTTCTAAGGGGAAAAGGTTTGGCTCAGCACAATGAAGTGATGTTCGAGGAAGAGATCTGCCAGGCTCTCGCGGCCGAAGGCTGGATCTACGAACCGCACCGCAAGGCGGCCGATCTCTACGACGCCACGCGGGCCCTGGTCCCGGAGGATGTCTTCGGGTGGCTGGAGGACTCCCAGCCGGAGCAACTGGGCAAGGTCCTGAAGCCGACGGATTCCGCCGCCGAGCATGAGGTCGCCCAGCGGCTGCTCCTCGACCGGCTGTGCAAGGTTTTGGACAAGCCGGCAGCCAAGGAAGCCGGCATGCTCTCCGTGCTGCGCACCGGGTTCAAGGACGTCGCGGCCAAATTCGAGATGTGCCAGTTCAAGCCGGCCATGGGACTGAACCCAGAGACGCTGGAGCGGTACGGCAAGGTCCGCCTCCGGGTGATCCGGCAGGTGCACTATTCCACGGTCGACACCATGAAGAGCATTGACCTGGTGCTGTTCGTCAACGGCCTCCCGGTCGCGACCATCGAGCTCAAGACAGACTTCACTCAGAACATCAATGACGCCGTCGAGCAGTACCGCAAGGACCGGCTCCCCCGCAACGGCAAGAACAAGGACGAGCCGCTGCTCTCCTTCGGCCGACGCGCCCTAGTGCACTTCGCCGTCAGCAACGACGAAATCCAGATGACCACCGAGCTCAAGGGCAAGGACACCTACTTCCTGCCCTTCAACCTCGGCAATGACGGGCACGCCGGCAACCCGGTCAATCCCAAGGGATCGGCCACGAGCTACCTCTGGGAACAGGTCCTGCAGCGCGACTCCTGGCTGAACATCATCGGCAAGTTCCTGCACCTGCAGGTCAGCGACAAAACTAACCCCGTCACCGGTGAACGGGAAGTCCGCAAGTCCCTGCTGTTCCCCCGCTACCACCAGTGGGACGTGGTCAACCAGCTCATCGAGGCGGCCCGCACCGAGGGCCCGGGCCACCGCTACCTGGTGCAGCACTCCGCAGGGTCCGGCAAGACCAATTCCATCGCCTGGACCGCGCACCAGCTCAGCTCCCTGCACGGCGCGGGCAACGAGAAGATCTTTGACTCCGTCATCGTGGTGACCGACCGGACCGTGCTGGACGCCCAGCTGCAGGATGCGATTTACCAGATCGAGCACAAGTCCGGCGTCGTGGTTCCCATCCGCGGCAACGCCGGCTCCAAGTCCGCTGAACTCACTGCGGCCTTGGTGGCACGGACGCCGATCATCATCGTTACTATCCAGACCTTCCCGTTCGCGCTGAAGGCCATCGCCGAATCCCAGGCCCTAAAGGGCCGGAACTTTGCGATTATCGCCGATGAGGCGCACTCCTCACAGACGGGCTCCACCGCGAACAAGCTGAAGAAGGTCCTCTCTGCGGAGGAACTGGCGGACGTCAACGACGGCGGCGAGTTCGACGTTGAGTCCTTCCTCGCCGCCGAAATGGCGGAGCGTGCAGACGCGAAGAACATCAGCTACTTTGCTTTCACTGCCACGCCGAAGGCCAAGACCCTGGAGCTATTTGGTCGTAAAGGTCCAGACGGGCTGCCGCAGGCCTTCCACCTGTACTCCATGCAGCAGGCCATCGAGGAGCGCTTCATTCTGGACGTGCTGCAGAACTACACCAGCTACAAGGTGGCGTACCGGCTGACCCACGAAGGCCGGGACTACGACTCGGAAGACACCCAAGTGGAGAAGTCCGAGGCTTTGAAGTCCCTGATGAAGTGGGTGAAGCTGCACCCTTACAACATCAGCCAGAAGGTCCAAGTGATCGTGGAGCACTTCCGCGAAAACGTCGCCTGGCGTCTCGACGGCAAAGCCAAGGCCATGGTTGTCACAGGGTCCCGCAAGGAAGCCGTCCGGTACAAGCTCGCAATCGACAAGTACATCAACGATGCCGGCTACACCGAGTTAGGCACCATGGTCGCCTTCTCCGGCGAAGTAACCGATGCCGAGTCCGGTCCTGAGGCATTCACCGAACTGAACATGAACCCAGGATTGAAGGGCCGCACACTGCCGGAGGCGTTCTCGACCGACGAGTACAAGATCATGCTGGTGGCTAACAAGTTCCAGACCGGCTTCGACCAGCCGCTGCTCGTTGCCATGTATGTGGACAAAAAACTCTCAGGCGTCTCCGCAGTTCAGACACTCTCCCGGCTGAACCGGACGGCGGTCGGCAAGGACCAAACCTTCGTGCTGGACTTCATCAACGAACCCGCCGAAATCCTTGCATCGTTCCAGCCCTACTTCCGCGAGGCCGCGCTGGAGGACGTGTCCAACCCCAACGTGGTGCACG
Source organism: Arthrobacter sp. Y3221160 (assembly GCF_059092585.1). Taxonomy (NCBI): domain Bacteria; kingdom Bacillati; phylum Actinomycetota; class Actinomycetes; order Micrococcales; family Micrococcaceae; genus Arthrobacter; species Arthrobacter sp. Y3221160. The sequence continues at coordinate 51,854 of NZ_JBNHHU010000003.1, forward strand.
ACCTTCAGGCCAAGCTCGACGCCGCCCAGATCTACCTCGATTCCGAGGTGGACGGCCTGGTGAAGTCTTATGTGCTTGAAGAAGGCAACAACGCCTTGTCCAGCTGGGTAGCACCGGCCAAATCCCGCTTCAACACCCGCTACAACGAAGCCGTGGCCGAGGCTAACAAGGCCGCCGAGGACGAGCTGGACCTGTTCCGCAAGGATATGGGCTCCTTCGTTCGCGCCTACGACTTCCTCTCCCAGATCTACGACTACGCCGACACCGACCTGGAGAAGCGCGCAATCTACTACAAGCACCTCCTGCCTGTGCTGCGAGTGAACGACGCCAAGGTGGCGTTGGATCTCTCCGGCGTCGTGCTTGCCAAATACGCGCTCAAGGATAAAGGTGAGGCGCAACTGCAGCTTTCCGGCGAAGGTGAGCTACTAAAGCCCCTAACTGATCCGGGAACCGGCCAGGCCAAGGATCCTGTCCTGGTCACCTGGAAGGAAGTCATCCAGCAGGCCAACCTGCCCTTCGAAGGAGAGGAACTGGACGCCGTGGCCCACTTCGTGGAAGGCGTGCGGCGGGAGCTGGTGAAAAACGAGACGCTGCAGAAACAGGCCAAGAACAACTCTCGGAGCCACTTCGGCAGCAGCCCGCACCTCGAAAAGGCTGTCAGCGACGCCGTCACCAACTCCATGGACAGCCACTACAACCTCAGCCTTCAGGCCCTGGGGGACAAGACAAAGATGCATGCCTTGCTCCAGATGCTGAGCGAGCTGGTCTACGAAGAGCTGCAAGGCTGAGCGCATACCCCTTCTGTGGCCAGCAGTGGTTTCCTGTGTCCCACGCCGGAGTGGTGACAGAAACGGTCGTTTTTTTGATGGTCAGGCAACAGACATCAGGGATGTGGATAGATCATTTTGGAGATCGTTTAGCCGCGATGACCGCAGCCTTGCTGAAATTGAGCGATCCCCTAGCTCCGACGATCCACCGTTTGCTGTTCTCTGCAAGCAGCGGATTATGGGGAACGTCGTCTGGGAGATCTTCTCCGATCACGAGTAGTTGGCTGGGGGAGAGTGGGAAGGAGATGGTGGAGATTTCGGCACCGTCGGTTGTCCGCCAGAGTAGGACCGCGCCGTCTCCGGTGGCGAGTCCCCTTGCCTCTCGCACCTGCCACGGCCATTGTTCGAGTCCCAACGTGGTCAGCCTGAGGACATCCTGGAAGGACTGCGACAGGAGCAACGCGTCCCCGAGGGCAAGCTCCGTCTGTTCAATCCGTCCGTCTGTTCTCAGTACAACGGCGGGGGCTCGGACCTTGGTTCGATCCGCGTATCGTCCTCGGTCAAGGTGCATGTCCAGGAAGGCGATCACAGCGCGCGCTTCGGCCGTCGTCAACGGTTCCCCTTTGCGCATTTTAACGAGGGCCGGAGTGCCGGCGTTCTCAATAAGTGAGTAGTCTCGCTCAAGGTTTCGAGTGAGGACATTGGGGTCGTAGGCGTAGCTTACGACTGTGGCGCTCAGATAAGAAGAGGGATAGCCTCGACCCTCCTGAAGATCGAGCACGTCGACGACGTTCCTCTTGTCTGCCCACGCGCGGATATAGCCCTTCGACACCATGTGTGCGTTTTTAACAGCGTCTTCTTTTACGGCCATGAACGACACCCCCTCGCATCTCAAGGTATCCGACCAAACCCTTGTGCTAAGGGAGGCCCCTTTCAGAACGGTTGTTTTTGTTTGTAACCACCAGGGCGAAGACGCAGGTCCGGTGAAAGCCGTCGTAGGCTCTAGCCATGACCCCAAAACCCTTGCTAGCTGTCGACAAGGTCTTTGTTCCGGGACTCGACTCCGAACACACACATGTCGAACGGGAGAACGCTCCCCAAGTCGCCCAGATCCGCCAATACGTTCACCAGAAGGGTTACCTCATCCCCGTCGTTGGGCCCACAAAAATGGGAAAAACAGTTCTGGTTCGTAGGACTGTGCCAGATGCTTTTTACATTGACGGCAGCTGGATCACCGACACCAAAGATTTCTGGGTACGGCTAGCAGCTCAACTCGACATCCCTACGACCCAAAATGGCAATAGGACTAATGGCGACACCTCAAAATGGGGATTCAAGGCGAAACTCGATCTCCTGCTTGGTAGCGCCGAGAGCCAATTTGGCGGCGAGCACTCCCGTGTAATTGCCAAAGGTTGGTCTTCCGAAATTCCAGCGGACCAGGCTGTAACGGCAGCCATTCGAGCCCTAAACGAAGTCGATCAGTCCGCTGTGATCATCATCGACGACTTTCACTACATGCCGCCATCGGTGCGCGCTCACGTTGTGGCGAGCCTCAAGGGTCTCTGCGCAAACGGGGCCACAGGAGTGCTCATTACGTTGCCTCATCACCGAAACGAAGCAGTGACGCAGATCCAGGACATGATCGGTCGAAACAAGGTGGCAGCACTGGAGGGTTGGACGCTGTCCGAGCTGGAAGAGATAGCTAAGCTCGGCTTCCAAAAGCTCAATCTTCTGGATCCCGATGGCGTTTTCGCGCAAACGCTGGCTAGCGAAAGCTACGGCAGCCCGCAACTCATGCAAGCTCTGTGCCTTAGCTTCGTGCGCGACGCAAACAACGTCAAAGTGGAGCAGGAGCAACCCACGCCACTCCAGGCCCCCGCCGACTGGTCCGACTTCTTCGAGGAGCAGGTAGATGAGCGGGCCTACGAATGGTTGGAGACCTTGGTCTATGGACCTCCAGTTCGAGGCCAGGACCGGAGGGTATTCGATCTGCAGGATGGCCGCAAACTGGACGGATACCAGCTGATCTTCGCGGCATTGAAGGCGGGTGGTCCTGTCCTTTCCACCAAAGTCCGGGACTTGAAACCGATTGTCACCCAGCTGTTAGCAAACGGTTCGAACGATGAATTTGCGCGCCTCAACCTTGTAACCAAGTTGAAGCAACTTACCAAGATCGCCTCGAGAAAGCTGAGTGCTCAGCATGAGGATGACCTTGAAACCGAGGATGACGAGCTGCCGGCCGCCGCTCCGGACGAGACCTTGCCCAACAGCAGGCATCAGCCATTGTTCGAATACACCTCCCGCAGATCCGGCGAAATAGACATTCTCGAGCCATATTTGGCGTATGCCTTGAAATGGAAGAGTGACGGGCTCTTGGCGTAGTCAGCAGTCCGCTTGTCCAGCAGGATTCCTTCTGCCGGGTTTCATAAACAGAAGGGCCGACACTGAGTGCCGGCCCTGTCTGGTTTTCCCTCTGCAAAGGAAATCTGTGTTTCAGCGTAGCTGAATTATTGGTGATGCTGCCACGGGGGTGGGGAACGTCGTTGTTCCTGGTCCCGCGGGGGATTGGTTCTTGGGGTTGTGTCGCGTGGAGCGGCGGTCCGCCGCTGGTGAGTGGCTATTGTGTCTTGGCCTGGCGGCGGACCGCCCCACTTTTGGGAGGTTCCGGCCAGTCTGTGGTGGTTGGTGCCTTGCCGGGCGGTTTTGTCGCCGCCCGGCAAGGGTGTTTTAGGCGGCTCCGCTTGTGGTTTCCTTGCCGCTGTCGATGATGAGCTGTTCGGTCTCGGATGCGGTGTAGCCCCATGTGACCAGCTGGTTGAGGTAGTCGCGGTGGCTTTGGTGGGGTGATCGCCATGAGTCCTTGGCGATGGTCTTTTCGTATCCTGCGCAGATCAGTGCGATCAGGGAGAACTCGGGCCGGGCGGTGGTGTTGGCGACGTGGTCGCGGAGGGGGTTCCAGCCCCAGCGTCCGTTCTTGTCTTCGGTTTTGGCTCCGATCATGTCTGCGGCGACTTCGCCTTGGTAGCCGCTGGCGGTCTCGGGTGGTGGGTGATGGCGTGGACGGTGAAGTACTGCCAGCCCTTGGGGGCTTGCTTCCGTGCCAGAAGGTTCTTCACGAACTCCCGGCGGACGAAACCAGCGGATTCCATGGCCTTGTTGTTGGCGATCAGGGTCTTCCGCTCTGCTTTTTGTTCCTCGGTCATGGGGCCGGACTGTGCCTGGCGGCCGCCGTCGTAGCGTTCGTGGCGCGGGGTGAAGCCGAGTTCCTTCCACCCGTTGATGACTGGTTTGGCGGCGTGGTTGCCTTGCCAGTCGCGCTGGATGATGTAGGCGTTGGCGTCGTCCTCGGTGGCAGGTTCACCGTCGGTCCGGTTCGCGGCCGAGACGTACAGGGCGTCTTCGTCGGCGTAGTGGCCCGCGTCCTCCACGATGGCCTTGCCCTGGCCTTCGAGTTCGGCGATCAGCGCGGCACGGGCGGCGGCGATGTCCCGCTTGTCCCGCAGCCGCTGGGTGACGTGCAGGAGCATGTCGGGTTCGTCGGCGAGGACTGATTCAAGTTCCTCGGTCGCGTCGGCGTCGTCTTCAAATTCGGCCAGAATCAGGGCTTCTTCGATGGTGCATCCCCGGCCCAGGGCGGCGTCCCCGGCGGTGGTGGACTTGGCTTTCAGCGCGTCCTCGACGGTGATCTTGGTCCGCCCGGTTTTCTTGGCGATCTGCGCCGCTGACACCCCGATCAGGGAGAGCTGGTGGTAGGCCTCGGCCTCGTCGGCCTCGGTCAACGCGGAGCGTTGGATGTTCTCGACCACCTGGGTGACGATGCGTTCTGCTTCCTCGGGGCTTTCGGTGACCATGACCGGGATCTTAGGGCGTTCGGCCTCGACGGCGGCGCGGGTGCGGCGCTGTCCCATCAGGACGTGCACCGTGCCGTCGTCCTTGCGGTGTGCGATCACGGGCTCGAGTACGCCGTGTTCTTTGATGCTGGCCACGAAGGCGGGGGTGAGCGCGGCGTCCTTGCGGACGTTGATGTCGATGGTCAGGGTCTTGGGGTCGAGCATTTCCAGCGTGGGTGTGGTGTTCATGGTGTTGCTCCTTTTGCAGAGGATTCTGGTGGGTGGGGCGACCAGTGGTGACCGGCCAGCTTCCCCGCTCCCCCCGTTGTTTTTTGGCTGCTGGCGGAGCTTGCGGAGCTGTGCCCGACGGAGGCCCGTCTACCCGCAAGGGCAAAGGGTGGGGATATTCCTGGAGGAAACAAGCGAGGCACGAGCGCCGGAAGGAAATTCATGCCCCTGCAGGCCCCGACGAAGGAGGGGCTAGACGGGGTGGAGCGGGCACGTACGATCCGAAGGACAGCAGCCAAAAAACGTCGTAGACACAACAGGTTCAGGGACGGCGGAGCTCTGCGGAGCCGGCACTGGACCCAACAGCCGGCCGCGCCAGCGGACGCCCGAATCAGTGCGAGCCCTGCGAGCACCCTCTTTGTCCAGCAGCGTGTTGGACTTTTCCCGTGCCGGCCAGGGCCCCCGGGGCGGGTCCGGGGCGGCAAGGTGATGAGCGTCGGACTTTTCGGGATTGGCGGGCCGCCGCCGGGGAGCACGGCGGCAGCTGCACCGTGCGGCGGCCCGCCCGAACTTTTGCCGGGACGGGCTGGTGGCCGGAGCTGAGCGGTCCGGCCACCATGGGTGCTGGTTAGGCGGCGTGGACGGTGTAGGGCATCCGGTACCGGCTGGGCAGTTCCGCGGCGGCTTCGGGCAGGTCTGCCGGTCCGTGGGCCTGCCCGTTCTTCCAGTGGAAGAATGCCTGCTCGGTGATGGCGTCCCACTGCCGGGCTTTGGTCCGGTAGTAGGTGGTTTCCACGTCGCCCTCGCAGTAGGTGGCGATGCCGAACAGGTTGCCGATGGAATCGGCGGTGCGGATGGCGGCGACCATGACGTAGGGCCACTGGCCAAGGTCCCAGCCCTCGCTCCCCCAGCTGGGAATCACGGTCCAGCCGTGTTCGGCGATGAGGTCCATCCACTCGTACCCGCCGTCGGCGTGGTAGTCGCGCAGGACCGGGGCGTCGGTGATGATCTCGCCGGTGTCGGCGGTGGTTACCGTCTCGATGGTGATGGCGTTCATGGTGTTACTCCTTTTGCAGAGGAATGTGGTGGGTGGGGCGACCAATGGTGACCGGCCAGCTTCCCCGCTCCCCCCTCGTTGTTTTTTGGTTGCTGGCAAGCTTGCTTGCTCGGCGGCCGACGGAGGCCCGTCTACCCGTAGGGCAAGTCCGGGAAAATCCTCGGAGGAAATAAGCGAGGAACGAGCGCCGGAGAGGAATTTCCGGGGCGCAGGCCCCGACGAAGGAGGGGCTAGACGGGGTGGAGCGGACGCCTAGAATCCGTAGGACAGCAACCAGAAAACGTCGTAGACACAACAGGGCCAGGGGTGGCGGAGCTCTGCGGAGCCGGCACTGGACCCAACAGCCGGCCGCGCCAGCGGACGCCCACCAAGGGCGTAGCGCAGCGAAGACCCGGGCTTTTAGGGGCCCGGGTTATGCCCACTGGTGGGCAGGTGGAGCCCTCCGCACAGCTCAAAGCTGTCCCCACTGGGTATAACCCGGGTCCTCGAAGCGGTTATCTACGGCATCCTTTCTCCCGCGGGATGGGTCACCGATGCCGGATCCAGCTCCGGTCGGGCCCTCAGGAAGCGTACGGCGTGCCGGAAGGATGTCCCGGACATCGCGGTGTCCGCTGATACTTCCACGACGAGCGGTTCCACCAAGGTCAGCTCGGTTTCGCCGGCGTCGGCGTTAAACCGGTCCATGAGCGTGGATTTCACCCGGTGCGGCCAGGGATGATCCGGGCCGGCTGCCTGCAGCTGGGATGCCAGCAGTTTCGCGGCCGCCGGTTTCAGCGGGGCGGAGCGTCCGACGATGCGCAGTTCCCCGTCGATCGGCAGCCCGGCAACGATGGCCTCCGGCCGGGTGAGCGGGCCGATGACCGCGGCGCATACAACGTCGACGGTGTCGCGGTGTTTGATTTTTTGCCATTTCCGTTGCCCTCCCTCGTAGGGTTGGCCGGCGCCTTTGATGACGAGTCCTTCGATGCCGGTGGCGGGCAGTTCTTCGAACCAGGTTGCGGCGGTGTCCGGGTCGGTGGTGCCCGGGGATAGTTCGAGGGTTTCGTCCCAGTCTTTGGCGAGTTCTTCGAGCAGTTCCCGCCGGACCCGGAACGGCTCGCTGCGGATGTCGTGCCCGGCGGCGGCGAGCAGGTCGAAAGCCACGTAGTGGGCCGGCACCCGGCGCACCAGCGCGGGCAGAGTTTTCGCTGACGTGCTCAGGCGCTGTTGGAGCGCGGAGAAGTCCAGACGCTCCCCCGACCAGACCACCGCTTCCCCGTCGAGCAGGCAGCCCGGCGGCAGCTGCTCCCCCGCCGCCTCAACCAGGTCGGGGAAGTACCGGGAAAGGTTCTTGCCCTGCCGGGACCAGATGGACGTCTCATCCCCGTCGCGGCTGATGACCGCGCGGTAGCCGTCCCATTTGGGTTCGTACCAGGTCCCGCCGGGCAGCGCGCCGGAGCCCGGCATCTTTTCCACCGCGCGGGCCAAGGCCACCTTGACCGGCAGGCTCAGCGTCGCCGGCAGCCTGGCATCCATGAGCCCACGATACAAGGCACACCTTGGACTCAATGGCCGGGGCAAAGACGCGGGCATCGTTGGTCTTGGCGCTTCGCTTAATTCGAATATGTGTTCTATTTTTAAGGGATGGATCGGGACGCGCTGGCGAAGCTGGCGGCCCGTTACACCAGGCGGGCCGAGCCGGTGTCGCTGACCTCGGAGGAACTGGATTTCGAGCACTGCAAGGTGACCCGCGTGGTGCCCGGTGTCCCGGTGTGGGCGTGGATCCGGTTCCCGGGTGCGGCCGAACTGGTTGCCGGTGAGGCGTTCGGCTGGACGTCCCGGGCGGTGCAGGTCACCTGGACGGACGCAGGGGTCCGCCGGGTGACCTGGGTGTGGGCGTCCGCGGTGCGGCGGCGGAACGATCAGGTACGGAAGACAGCTTTGGGAGAGAGGACGGCGCAGGCCAATGACAGCGGTACAGGAACAAACAGGCCCGCGGACGCTCAATGAGCCGGTCGACATCCGGTTCACACCCCACGGGGTGCCGTTGGCGGTGCGCTGGCGGGGCCGGCTCTGGCCGGTAGCGGCCGAGCCGCTGCACTGGTTCAGCCGGTGGAACTGGTGGGAATCCAACCTGCCTGCCGGGAAGGGGCAGGGGAACATTGTCGACGTCGAGTTCTGGCGCCTGCAGGTGCGCGCCACCTCGACGTCGCCATTGCGGACCTTGGAGGTGCGCAAACACCCGGGCTGGGAAGGCTGGCATCTGGTCAACGTGTCCGACGAAACCTAAAACGCAAAGGCCCGGCTGGAGGCGGATCCCCTTCATGGCGGTTCGCACGGTGTCGCGGCCGCCATGTTCTTGCGGCAACATTTCTCCGGGCCTGCGGGCATGGGGATGGGCCGGCACTTGTGTGCCGGCCCTTCCCTGGGTTTCCCTCTGCAAAGGAAAATCTTTGAGTGCAGCGTCAGCGCTGCGCGGGGTCAGGGCTCGTCGAGCCGGTGGTCTTCCACGGGGAAATCTACCGGTCCGGTCGCCGGGCCGGCGGTCAGCAGGCGCAGTTCCAGGATGTCTTCAAGGGGGCTCGCATCCGGGGCAACAATATCGGCTTCGCTCCTGCGGAAGTGATCGGCCACGCGGGGCTCCTTGACTGTGTGGGACGGCAGTGTCCTTTCACAGTAGCGGCAGTTCCTGCGGGCCGGCTGGAAGTGGCTGCGCCCGCGGCAGCGTCAATGCGGCCGGCGGAGCGAAGCGGGGGAGGCCGCCGCCGCACCCGGGAAGACCCCAACGGGAAGGCCGGACCCCCTTTTGATCGGGGTCCGGCCTTGCGGGTTAGCGGTTCAGCTGGCGGTCATAGGCCTTTCGAGGGTCCCGGGCGCACTCGGCCAGCAGGCCGCGGTTGACCAGCTCGGCCAACAGTTCAGCGAGCCGGTAGCCGGCCACGTCCTGAAGTGCGAGCTTGAAGTACCGGTCGGCGAAGCTGGATTTACCTTTGAGCCATTCCAGCCAGCCGATCAGGCACAGCATCGGGGCGCGCTGTCCTTCGGGGGTCGCTTTCATGAGTTCGAACGCGACTTCCTGGGCGGTGTCCACCCGGGCCCAGTTGGGGCGGGCGACGAAGACACCGAGCATGACGGAGGTGAACTGGTCGGCATCGTTGGTGATGATGTCCCCCATCAGGTAGTCCCGGACGGCGGGGTGCTGCAGCGCTCCGGCCAGCTGGTGCGCGGTCCGGGTTGTGAGGCTCTTGGGGTTCTCCAGCACCTTGGCCCACGCGGCGCGGCTGGCTTCCAGGTCTTCGGGCCAGCCGTCGGGTTTGTGCGCTGCGATGGCCGCCCGTGCCGCCTCGTCTCCGGTGAACGGTGCCGGGGCGGGGAAACCGGTGACAACACTGCCCCGGTAGATCAGGGCGGCGTTGCCGTTGCTGGTGGTGATGGCATCCAGCGGCTGGTCCGGGCAGCAGCCGGTGTCCGTGCACAGGTAGTTCCGCCACCGTTCCGAGGTCACCAGCCATGCATCCTGCAAGGGCATTCCCGCGGCTTCCAGTTCCGTGCGCAGTGCCTGCACCTGCCCGGAGTAGGGGCGCGCATCTTCGCTAGTGTTCTCGTCGGTGTAGATGACCAGCAGGCTGCCGGTGGCGGCTTCGTCGGCGGTCAGGTAGCTGACGATCGTCTGGGCGTAGGCGACGGCCTCCAGGCCGGACGGGGCGTCGACGCGCAGGGTCGCGCCAAGCTGTTTGCCCTGCATGGTCAGCGCGACGAAGGACTCCTTGGGGGTCTGTCCCAGCGTGTGCGGGACGAAAGCCAAGACGTCGGCAGGGCCGGTGAATTTGATGTGCTCGTTCATGGTATGGCTCCCTTTTGCAGAGGACGTGGCGGGCGGGGCGACCAATGGTGACCGGCCAGCTTCCCCTCTCCCCCGGTTGTTTTTGGCTGCTGGCGGAGCATCGCGCAGCTGTGCCCGTCGCAGGCCCGTCCACCCGTCAGGGCAAAGGGCAGGAAATTTACTTGAAGGAAATAAGCGAGGAACGAGCGCCGGAGGGAAAATTCCTGTCCTGCAGGCCCCGACGCAGGAGGGGCTGGACGGGCCGGAGCGGGCACGTACGATCCGAAGGACAGCAGCCAAAAAACAAAAAACGCTTCTACAGCCCGAGCGCCAGCGAGGCCCATCTCCCGCTGTGCGGGCAAACGAACATCTGGCACCATCGTCCGGGCCGGCTCCGAATGGACGTGGCCGAGGGTGACCGGGCCATCCTGGTCTGCGACACCGCCGAGAACCGGCTCCGGCAGTATGGAGCAGGCGAGGCCATCCTCGACTCGCCAGGAAGCCTGCCATTCCGTCGACAGGCTGACCGTCGGGGCGGGCAGCACGGAGCGGACGCAGCAGGACGGGCACAGGATCCCCGTGGTGGCGTCCCAGCCCTTCTGGGCGACCAGTCGAAAAGCGACCGACGGCGGGAAGCGGAAGGTCATCTCAGCCGAGGACGGGCATACGCCGTCGGTCCCTTCGTCAGGGGTAGACTTTGGCGATGCGGACGGCGCTGATGGCCATGGTTTTCCTTCCCGACTGATTGGTTTTGCCGGGAAGGCATTTTCGGGCTGAGTGTCCGCATCGTTCCCCTGCAGAATCAAATGTAGATCCGGCAGGGGCGCCCCAAATCGGCGGCGGTTTTTGACGCACCCCGCAACACACTCTGTGGCAAAGGCCACAAGCATCCCGCGTAACCCCCGAGTCTCGGATTCAGTGTGCCCCGATCAGCCGCCTACAGGGCGGCCGCGCGGCACGTCGTCCGGGTCCGAATCGTAGGGTTCGCCATTGTTATACATGGCCTCCAGCCGGGCGCATTCCTTCTCGACCGCGGCGCAGATGAACTCCGACAGGGTCCTGTACCGGGTCATCGGCCGGGTCGAGTTGTAGGTTGACCGCATCCGGTCCCCTTGCTCCTTCGACTGAAAGAAACTGGCTTTCTTCGGCGCTTCCTTCTTCGACTCAGCCTCCGGCTGCTGCGGGGCGGCTTCGACCGGCGCAGCCCCGGGTGCCGGTGCGTCCTGCAGGATCTGGGCAGGAATCTGCTGGACGGCAGGGATCGGCACCTGGTGGACGAACGGAGCCGGCTGCACCGGTTGTTCAACAGGCTGTTGGACAGGCTGCTGCACGGGCTGTGGCGCGGGATGCTGGACAGGCGGTGGCACCGGCTGGGGTGCCGGCTGCGCCGGGGCCGGGGGCTGGCTCTCGGCCGGCTGCTCCAGTTCCGGTTCCTGCATGGGCGAGGACGCGCTCATGTCTTCGATGACGCTGCGGCTCGAGGCTTTGCCCAAGCGTCCGCGGCGCTTGATCTTGTCCAGGGCCGGGGTGCCGCCCCGCCCGGACACGGGGTCTACACTCACGCTTCGCTCCCCTTCCAGATTGCACGCGCCAGCTGCTCCAGGTCCGCCCGCAACAGCTTGGCTTCAGTGCCGAAAGACTTCAGCGGCCGGGCGGCAGCCTGCGCCTTGGCGAAAGTCTCGCGGTCCGGCAGCAGCGGATCCAGGACCAGGTCGCCGAAGTCGGTGCGGATCTTCTCGATCCAGGCGTCCTGGTCTTTGCGTCCCTTGCGGACCTTGTTCACTACGACCCCGACAATGTCGATGTCCTCGTTGAGGTTTTCCTGCACCTCGGCGATGGTGGTGACGATTTCGGCCAGCCCCTCTACCGAGGCGACGCGGGGTTCGCTGACCAGCAGGGCATGGGTGGCCGCGGTGAGCGCGTTCACGGTCAGCAGCCCCAGCGAGGGCGGGCAGTCGATGAGGACGATGTCGTACTCTTCGGCGACGCCCTTCAGGGCGATCCGGAGGCGGTGTTCACGGGCCATCATAGAGTCGCGTTCGCGCGAGGCCAGGTTGCGTTCGGAGGCGATCACGCCGAGCTCGGCATGGTTAGGGGATTGCCACTCCTCCCCCACCTGCAGGACGGCGTCGGCTGCCACGCCGGGGAAGATCTTCTGGTTCTGCGCCTCGTCGCCGTAGAGCACGTCGTTGAGCGTGAACTCCGGGCCCGACAGGCCGAGGGCTGATGTGGTGTTGTACTGCGGATCGGCGTCGATCACGAGGACCTTTTTGCCCATCATTTGGGTGTAGACCTCGGCCAACCCGGTGACAAGGGTGGTCTTGCCAACCCCGCCCTTCTGATTACAGACCGCTATGATTCTCGCCGGCATGGGAATCATTACCTCTCTCCTGGTGCAGCGTGCCGGCAGGAGACCCACGTGTGGCAAAGAGTCAACCGGCCGGCACCGATCGATTCCCACACTATCGGCGCTCCCCCGCCGTCCATGGTAGCCACGCCCGTGCCTGTTACAGATTCTTAAATGGAACCTTTAGTACCGTTACCGCCGTTGGCGGCACTGGAGTGAATGGAACCTTTTGCGCAGTTGGATCTCTTACCACCGATAGTGCCATTGACGCCAATCGTACCTTTGGCACCTTTGCCACTGCTGGCGCAAAAGGTTCCCTTTCCGGTCGCTCGGAGAAACTAACGGCGCAAATGGTTCCATTACGACCCTTTGCGCAAAGCCCTCCGTGTCATCCCCCGGGCGCGGCCTTGGAGCCAATGCCACTAATGGAACCATTTGCGCACTTCACCTCCATTTCCACCTTTAGTGGCCTTACTTCTTTCGGAGGCGCATGAACCGTCAGCAGCGTGCGCGTGGCCACCCTGCCTTGATAATCCCGGGAACACAGGGGTTTCCATTGCCGCAGCGGCCGCTAATGGAACCTTTAGAGCCTTTACCAGCTTTGGTTCCGATGGAGCCTATGCCACCTATTGGCCCCCAGGAGCTCTGCCCCACCAAGTGGCTGCTCGACGTTCCTGCCCATAATGGAACCTTTGGAACTATTCGAGCTGTGAGAGGAAAAGGTTCCGTTTCCTCCCTTTGGGGCTGTCGGCGAGACACCCCACCGATGAGGTCACAGCCTGCTCCCAACCAAGTTCCAACAGTTCCGTAGGTACTTATGATTCCTTTACTGTCATTCGTAACCGATGGAACCGAAAGGGCAAAAGATTCCTTAAGCTCTATTCCTGCCCTCGGATCTAAAGGTGGCATTGGAGGCAATGGTTCCGATACCACCGCCGTGCCCTGGTTTCGCCATGACGCGGTGGTGGCCTGCCAGCGGTTCGGCCTGAGTGCAGCGGGGTCTGGGGAGAGGGCGCAATCGGAGACAACGGCGCAAACGGAGGAAAAGGTACTGTTCCCTCTGATCGGAAGTAATGGAGGTATTGGTACCGCAGACGCCTCCCTGCTGGCCGGCGCAACCGTCAGGGCGCTTGCGGGGTGGGGGAGGGGCAGCAAATGGAGCAAACGGAAGGAATGGTTCCATTACAGGTGTTACTTCCAACGGTGCCATCTCAGGCCGTCATTTTGAAGGCCATGTCGGCCAGCGTCCAGTCATCCGGCGGGCCCTCAAAGGTTTCCCAGGGGTAGTCGTCACCGGGGGAGGGGAGGATTGCTACGGTGCTGAGCCGCTCGGAGAGCCACTGGCGCCACTGCGCCCGCTGCCGGCGGTACCGATCCAGCTGCCCGGCCACCTCATCGAGGACGCCGAACAGCTCAGCCAGCTGGCGCAGGGACGTGGCCGGAACCAGGCACCAGGACAGGTCCCGGCCCGAGCGTTCGGCCAGGTTCCAGGCAGCGAGGATCTCAAGGGCCTCGGTGACGGCGGTGCGACTCAGTCCGGTGTGCCGGACCAGATCGGAGGTGGACACCGGGCCGGGGGAGTGCTCCAGTGCTTCGTAGACAAAGGCCGCCGGCATCCCCAGCTCGCGGAACACCGGACGCAACGAGTGCAGCTTGCCCTTGTCCCAGGCCCGGTTTTCCGCGGCTTCCTGCAGGGATTCCGGGAGGTTCAGGCAGTACAGGTCTCCGTGCGTACCCCGGCCTTGGCTGACGAGGACGACCAGCGGATCGGTTTCTTCGCGCAGGGCGCGCAGATGGGCGGCCACGGTGGTGTGTTCAACTCCAGAGGCCACAGCCAGGGACCGGACGCCGAATTCGATGAACCGGCTGCCGGTCATGTGTGCCGCGGCCCCGAGAGCCCTGAGGATCATGCGCTGGGCCATCCCTGCGCGGGAACCGCGGTAGCGCTCTTCAGCCAGGAACAAGGCATTTCTCCAGGTGCGGATGAAACGGTGCTCACTGTGCGGCGATTCCGGCAGATGACCTTGAAGCTGCCCCCCCTGTGTAGGGGGCCGGCTTGTGTTGGTTTTACGGACATCTTCTTTGCCGGTGGTTTCGGTGATGAATTTGACCGCTTTCCCCCAGTCCCGGCGCAGCGCGGTGAAGCGCTGGTGGGCACGGTAACGGGCATAGAACTGGGCCAGCCCCGGCCAGATGCCTTGCTTCATCCGGCGTTCGACGTCGGTCAGGCTCATCCCGCATCCGGCAGCTGCAGTCAGGACGGCCTGCCGGGCTTCCGAGGGGGTCGCATAGCGGGAGGTGTCGTAGAGTCCGTCCACGGCGGCGGCCAGCATCGTCCGGGACATCCGGCCGGTCCCGGCGGCGGCATCCGGCAGCTGGGCCGAGACCCCGGTCAGGGACTGCTCCGGCTCCTCGAGGCGCAGTGCCCTGGCGGCGGCCATCTCGGGGGCCAGGTCGGCTGCCATCCGTTCCCACACAGCAGGGGAGTTGGGCCGGCGCACGATGTCGTAGGCCATGGTGAGGCTCATGGCGAGTTCCTGGTGGCCGCCGCTCTTGTGTGGGCTGCCGGGCGTGCGGATGCAGCCGTGGCTGATGTTCTGGTGCGGGGACCGGTCCAGGCTGCGGTAGCGGCTGCCCAGGGCTTCGACGAACTCGCGGGCTTCGGTGAAAGTGACGCGGCGCTCCAGCGGGATGTAGACGTGGCGGCCGCCGTTGGGGGAGTGGTCCTCGATCCAGCGGGCACCGTGCTCGTGCAGCCAGGAGGTCACCCGGTAGACATCGGCGGTCACCCGGTCGATGCCGTCGACGGAAGAGTCGAAGTCGAGGCAGATGGTCCGGCAGGTGCCGTCCTTGCCGAAGATGCGCACGGCCGCCGGCTGGGATGGCAGCGCCGGGCCGAGGTCGCGTTCGTGACGCTGGGGGTAGCTGCGTCCGCCGTCCCGCGAGATCCGCACGCGGGGTTGGCCAGCAAGCTCGGGAGCCAGCGCCGCCCAGACGGTTTCCGGGTTGTCCGCGGCAAGATGGTCTCGCGGCACGCCGAAGGCACGGTCTGGCAGCGCGCGAGGGCGCTGCTGTACGATGGGGTTATTCCTTCCGATGGGGAGGGTAAAGGAAAGCCCCTTTTGGGACTTTCTTGCGATTCCCGTGAGGGAACCGATGGGCTCATCACCTGGTCGCCGGCAAGCTCTTAGGTGTTGAGTTTTGAGTTGTCATAGAAGGCCCGCCTCGTGCGGGCCTTCTTATGCTTTAGGAGACCATGCGGCCGATAGGCAGCTCCTCCTGGCCTGGATGCGCGAAGTCGGAAGGATCCATTGAAGCGAGTTCCTTCTTGATCGTGGCTTCGACGAATTCACTGACGGTGACGCCCCTGCCCTTGGCAGCCCTGACAAGCTGATCGGCAGATTTCACGTCTACGCGGGTGCCAACGAACCGACGCTCGCCCTTACTGCGACGCCCGCCTCCGCGGTTTCCTGTAGTAGCCATGGCTCTCAACTGTCCTTTGAATCTCGGGTCGATCTGTCCGCCTCTAGGTGGACGTCCCGGCCGCCTGGAAGGTTTGGGAACATTCCCGCCGGAACGGTCACCGGATCTGCCGCGGCTGATCCTTTAACTGTTTCCAACTACTACGAAATTACCATCGTGTAAGACGACATCCGGGCAACCTGTAAAAGTTTCCGCCTTGGTGATGCCGCTCCTGCGAAGGGCCGGGCCGGCGGAATGCCGGAATGACCATGGCACAGGCCGAAGACAGGCTTGGAACAGGGGTTCCGTAGGTGCAAATGGTTCCAATTCCCGAAGGGCGAAAGAGGCGTCTGAAGGGGTGTTTTGGGCCACTTTTGGCCCGGTTTCCAATGGAAGAAAAGGAACCATTTCCCAAACATGTGCTCTGCAGGTGCCCCCGGCGGTGTCCGGAGCCCGACCGCCGACCGGAAACTGCGCATGTAAGGAGGTCAGGACCGGGCCAAAAATCCGCAAAAAAGAATTTTGTTCCGGCGTGTCGCAACGGCGGATACAGCACCCGGCGGGGGAGTGGGTGCCCTGAAGCCGCCGCCGAACGAGGAAAGGACGGACTGATGATGCGGCGTGTCGGAAGTATTTCCGTTCGTACGCACCGTGTCGCTACAGTCCGCCAGCTACAGCGGCGGCTGTCAGCCGCGCGCGCTGCGTTGCCGGTTGTAGTGATCCGTAGCCCCGTACGCCGTCGATTATGGCCAGACCGAAGAGAGGGGCGGACTGACTGTCGACCTCCGGCGTGTCGCCGAGAAGATGCGCAGTGGGGGCGAATGGCGGGGCAGGCCTGGTGTAAGCCGAAGGTGGCGTCATCGGGAATGGTCGGCAATCCGTTTCCTCTTCCTCTAGTCGGTGTCTTGGCATCCGCTTGATAAGGTCAGCCCGAGGCGGGCCAGCGTTACAAAGGCCTCCATCTAGTGTAAATCAAGTTCGAAACATGTTTCAGACATGTCGCCCACCAAGAGCTACCGAAGGGTGAATTTTCTGTGACGCAAGCTATGCGGTCCCTGCCCGATTTCTCGGCCGAGCAGGCCTTCCGCGCCGCTTCAACGGCGTTCAGGTCTTTGGACCTGCCGGGCGGTCTGAGCCTCGATTCGTTGCTCAAAGTAATCGAAAAGATGCGTGGCAAGCGAATCAGAGTGGTCTCGACAGACAAGCTTGCCGGCACCGCGATCTGTGGCCTCTGGTTGCCGGGCCGGGCCCAGGAGTGGGTGTTTCATCCGCCAACCCCATGGGAACTTCAACGACAACAGTTCATTCTTCACGAACTTGCGCACATGATACTTGGACACGATGCACTGCCAGGTGCAGGCACTGTCCTGAAGGCGGGCTTGCGGGGACTTTCCCCAGAGATCGTTCGGAGGGCCCTCATGCGTACGGAGTTCAGGACTGTGGAAGAGGCTACCGCGGAGTATCTCGCCGATTTGCTAGCAGATGCGCTCCGGGTTGGCCCCGGCGAACCAGGCGCTTTTGAGCAGGTCTTTGGCTGATGGAACTCATTGCTGCTGCACTAATGGTCGCGTTGACGGCGATTGTCATGGTATCCAGGGGCCAAGGCAAAGACACAAGCGTTCTATGGGCGTCAACACTGATTTCCATCTCAATGGTTCTTAACGTCAGCCCCGTCTTCACACTTGTCGACGGCTGGTTTGGCGGAAGGAACTACGCAGACCTGGCAGCGAATCTACTTCTCTTGGTGGGTGTCTATTTCCTTGCTCGGGCCATTCATCGAGCCGCTTCGCCCGCGTCCTCGGAGACGAGATCGTCGTACGACAAGTGGGCTAAAGCGGGCCTGGTCATTGCCATATCCGTGACGGCGGCAATGTTCCTGAGAATAGACGCCCCGGTCACTTCGACGTCGTTTATGCGCGACTACGGTGGACAGTTGGCAGCCGGCGCTTACTCCGCTGCGCAGTACATCTATGTTGGAGCTGTCATGGCAGCCGCAGGTTGGACCTGCTTCCGGTTTCGAAGGGCTTGGGCTACAGGGATCTACAGCGTGGCGTTTAATCTGATAGGCCTTGGCTGCGCGGCCGCAGTTTTGCTGGTCATCGACGTACTCCTGCTCGATGCACTGCACGTACTAGGTGCAACGGCCTCGATGGGCACACTGTCCGCGGTTTACGACGTGTTGCACTCAGCCGCATTTATCCTTCTTTGCACAGGCTTGGCCCTGCCGCCGGCAGGACGAAAACTCACAACCCTCTATGAAACTGCGAAGACCACCTCAGTCCTTGAACACTTGACACCGGTGTGGAAGAAAGCAATCGACGGCAACAGCGGACTGACCTTGGACCGCGGTGTGCTTCCGAGGCGGACCAACCGTGGGCGCACGGAACTTCACAGAATGATCGTTGAGATTCAGGACGCCTTGGCCCGTGACCCCTCAGCGGGCAAGAGGATCGGTGCGGAGGGTTTTAAGACACTGACCCAGGCGTCCAATCATCTCGAACGGCTGACATGGCGCCCTCGCTGAAGGCCGTTCTTTGGGGTGCCCTGCTGATTGTCACAGCCCCGATCCTTGGCTCGGTCTTGGCCGCCCGCAAGGCCACGTCAGCTACTTATGCGCGGCGGTACGACATTTCTCCCAGCTCCATATCTGAGGGCGAAATAGAACTTCCCGCAACTAAGCAAACGCTCACGCCTGGCGAGTTCGGTCTGCAGCTTGAGACCGGCGGTCCACCTGTTGTCATCGGGCAGATCCTTTCGACCCACCACGACAAAGTCACGAGGCGTCTCGTCTGGCGCCCTGAAAGTTTGTCTCTGGATTCCAGAGGAAGGTGGAGCGGGATCGTCGCCATCCATCCCACAGCGGGGAGGGCCGTTGATGCACTTGTCGAGACACCTATAGGTGAAGCCCCGGCTTGGGTGGTCAACGGGGGAGCTTCACGCTGGGCCATTCACGTACACGGTCACGGGAGCGATCGGACGCAAACACTGCGCGGGGTTGAGACTGCCACCCGCATAGGCCTCAGTTCACTCGTGATCTCATATAGGAATGATGGCGACGGACCCCGCTCGGGCGACGCGCGATCACATTTGGGCGAAGCGGAATGGCTCGATCTCGAAGCGGCACTTCGGCTTGTTGCGGATTATGGCGGAACGGAATGCGTCATATTTGGTTGGTCCATGGGCGCAACCATGGCTTTGGACACCCTACGGCGGTCGCCCTGGGCACGAATGATCAAGGGGCTCGTGTTGGTCTCTCCGGTCCTGGCATGGGAGGACGTGCTGCGCGCCAATGCACGCCGCCAGGGATACCCACAATTCCTAGGCTCATTGGTGACTCTGCTCCTGGCGTCCAAGGGTTTCAGCCAGCTGGTCGGTTTGGACACTCCTCTGGACCTCCGGAACTCGGATCGCGCCAGGATTGAAAGTTCATTGAGTACTCCCACCCTGATCCTTCACAATAGAAATGACTGGTCGGTCCCGTTTGAAACGTCTTCTCGCTTCGCTACTACCCACAAGAGCATGGTGGAACTCATAGGGTTCGACTGCACCGGGCACACTCAAGAATGGAATTCCGACCCGGTAGGCTGGGATCTGGCGGTTCGCCGATGGTATGAAGATTTATTTCCCCACGGGTCGTGAACGCGTTACGCAGAAAGTCAACGAATTTGAATGGGGCTGAATTGATGGTTGGCGGTAGCACCCCACGGGACCGGCTCGAGCGGGCAGAAACACTTGCCCGCAAGGTGAACCTCCTTCTTGACGTCGTGGTCGCCGAAGGAGGCAAACCCTACGAGTTTGCCGA
This sequence comes from Arthrobacter sp. Y3221160, assembly GCF_059092585.1. NCBI lineage: Bacteria > Bacillati > Actinomycetota > Actinomycetes > Micrococcales > Micrococcaceae > Arthrobacter > Arthrobacter sp. Y3221160. The sequence continues at coordinate 71,149 of NZ_JBNHHU010000003.1, forward strand.
GATCCAAGCGGGCGTGCGGGACAACGGATACGTGCTCTCTCGTACCCGCTGGTGGCGGATTCGATCCGGTGAGTCGCCTGAAGCCGTACCCAGAGAGGCGCTGGTCGCCCTCGCCAAATTCTTCGAAGTTGATCCGGATTATCTGACCGAGGATACGGGCGAACTCCCTGAGCGGATTGAGCGAGAGCTGCAACTCTTGAAGAAAATGCGCAGAAACAAGCTCAAAAGCATTGCAGCCCGGACCCTTGGCGATATTGACTCAAAGACTCTTGATGCCATCAATGCTCTCTTGGACGACGTGAACTCCTTCGAAAGCGGAGAGCCCCGGCCAGACTGAACCATGTGCGAAACATGTTTCATGCCTGCTACTGTGGATTCGTGTCCCTCACAGCAAGCAGCATCGCGCAAGGTCGGCTATCGCGTTACCGAGGATGCGCCCTGCGCCAATCGGGTTCAATTTCCTTCGACGTAGCTGACGTACTCCCTCGCGAGCCCACGAAGCCGCGCCAGCTGAACGGCATAGACGACATCCCTGCCTTGGCGCATGCCGGCGGGCGGATCAGTCTGTACCAGGCCAGCTTTGGACAGGGCATCGAGGTGCCGGTTCAGGCTGGGGCGGCTGATGTCCATCGCAGCCTGAAGGCGGCCGATGGCCGACGGGCCGAGGATGGCCAAATGCCGCAGAATCTGAGTCTGAGCCCGATTGCCAATGACGCCGATCGCGATCTCAACCTCGCCGGGAAGCACTGGTCGAATGAGGTTTGGCATGCGTCCATCTTGCCTGATGTCTCGGCAGCTAAAGATTCACATCTTTGCCCCACTTTATTACTAAGCAATAAGGCGAGCGTTTCTTCGACGTCGGTAGGTCGATCATGAAGGCCCCAGGGCCGCTCGCCGGGATCGCCGTCGCGGTTCCTGTGCTGTTGTTCGGCCTGATCTTCTCCGTCCTCCTGCTGGCACCCGGTAAGCCTGCTGCGGCTGACTGTGGCCCGGCTGTCTCGGTGTCCGTGGACGCCAACACTAAGGTCGATGGCTACACCCAGGAGCAGCTGAAGAATGCTGCGGCGATCATGGGTGCAGGTAAGGCTCTGAAGCTGTCTGCAAAAGGTCAGATGATCAGTGTCATGGTTGCCCTGGGGGAGTCGGGGCTGCGTGTTCTTGACCGCGGCGACGCCGCCGGGCCAGATTCCCGCGGGTTGTTCCAGCAGCGCGGGAACGGTGCTTGGGGATCGTACGCGGACCGGATGGACCCGACCATCAGTGCGACGAACTTCATCAAGGCGCTGCAGAAGGTCGACGGCTGGGAGCTGTTGGAACCGACCATTGCCGGTAACAAGGTCCAGCGCAACGCTGACCCGTACCACTACCAGAAGTACTGGCCCGAGGCCGTGAAACTTGTCCAGGCACTCTCTGACGGCAAGTTCTCACTGGAAGGCAGCGACTGCGCGCTCCCGGGACAGCCCGGCGCCGGAGATGACTATCCGTGGAAAAACTCACCCACCTGGATGCAGGTCGGAGCGGGCGCAGCTGCCGGATCGCCCCTAGGCATGTTTTACCGCGAGTGTGTGGACTTCGCGTTGTGGCGGGTAAACCAGCAGATGGGGTCCACCAGCGCACCGTTCAAGTTCCTTAACAGCACCTTTCGCCCGGACGGGGAGCGCTTGGGTTCTGCGCTGACGTGGAAGGCCGGCTGGGATGCCAAGGGCTGGCCCACCGGTTCCGTTCCTCGTGTCGGGGCGGTTGTCTGGTACGCGCCGGGGGTCGGGGGAGCGGACCCCACTTTCGGCCACGTCGCGGTGGTCAAAGCGGTCAAAGACAACGGCACCTACGTCGAAGAGGGATACAACGGCAACCCGCCCCCTGATGACCACAACTACTACACCCGGACCGTCAGCAGCGATGTCCCTTCAGCCTTCCTGTACCTGCCTACTCAAGAGGAGAGCACGTGAAAAAGTCTCTGGCCCTCATCGCGGTGGCCCTGCTCTGCGCCGCGTGCGCACCGGCAGCGAACACCACACCGGCCCCGGTGCCCAGCACGGCCGCCACAGCCTCAGCACCGGTCTCCCTGAGCGCGGGCAACGGCCCGCAGGCTCCAGAAGGCACGGTGCCGGCCACCATCGGCATCAACTGGGATCAGGCAAGCAAGGACGCCGCCGTAGACGTTGCTGAGAAGGCCATGGCGGACTTCGCCCGTCCAGGCGTGGAGGAAAAGCAGTGGGCCAACGACCTGGCCCGCTGGCTCACGCCGCAGGCCACCGCCGATTACTCCGCCGTGGATCCCGCCAATGTCCCCGCCACTCGGGTCACTGGCCCCGCGACGCTGACAGTCGATGAGGCGAACGGCTACGGCGTTATGGCAGCCGTGCCCACTGATGCCGGGACCTACACCGTGCAGCTGCTCCGTACAGGCCAGGAGGCCCCGTGGAAGGTCAACCGGCTCACCCCGCCCACGTCCTAAGCCCGTGCACCTCACCAACCCCGTCAACGCAAGGAATCAGGTTTCATGAGCACCACTCCAACAGAGGTCCTGGCCTTCCCGAACATCAAGGCCATCATCAGCGACAACGGCACAGCCGAGGTCATCGTCGCAGGAAACTCCCGCCTCGTCCCTGCAGGGCAGACGCTGCAGGACCTGCGCGACAACGCCCTGGCCCTTGTCGTGGCCGAAGCCAGGACGCTACAGCGCCCCGTCCGGGTCCGCATCGAAGATCCCGAAGGCCACGGCGAACTGATCGTCCACCCGGGCGGCAACGTCGAATCCGTCTCCTACGAGCCCCGGCCCGGCCGCCGCCGCACCGCCGCACCCGCCAGCACGCCCGCTGCGGCCACCGCCGAAGTCACCGACACCACTCCAGCGCCAACGCCTGCGGTGAAGCCTGAACCTGCCCAGCCGACGGTGGAACGCCAGCCGTGGCCGCCCCTTGCCGCGGAGACTTCGTTGGACGTGGCTCCGGCCGCCGAGGCACCGCAGCAAGCTGCTGCAACCGACGCGCCGGTGACCCGACGCAGTTTGAAGGAGACCTCCTTCCTGGTGAGCGCCCCGGTGCTGGAGCCGGCCACGCAGGGCTGGCGCGGGACCTTGACTCGCCTGGGCTTGCGGATGGACCCCTCAGAGGAGGAGCTGTCCGAGCGTGAGGATATCCGCACCGTCAGCCAGCACTGGCCCGGCCCGCGGACCATCGCCGTGGTCAACCGCAAGGGCGGGGCCAACAAGACGCCCACGGTTGTGATGCTCTCGGCGATCCTTGCCCGCTACAGCGGCGCCGCAACGGTGGCCTGGGACAACAACGAATCCCAAGGCACCCTGGGATGGCGGACCGAGAAAGGCGCCCACGACCGCAGCGTCCTGGACCTGATCGATTCCTCCAGCGAACTCCTGTCCCCTTCCACGAACGCGGCCGAGATCGCCAAGTTCGTCCACCACCAGGCCGCCGACAAGTTCGATGTGCTGCGCTCGGACGAAAACGAAGAAGGCGACCACGAAGTCACCGCAGAGGAAGTGGACATCGCCCACCAGGTCCTCACCCGGTACTACCGACTGGTAATCATGGACTCCGGCAACACCGCCAGGGCCGCCAACTGGCGGCGGATGATCGACCACACCAACCAGCTAGTCGTCCCCGTCACCGCCATCGAGGACCGTGCAGAAGCAGCCCGGCTGACACTGCAGACCCTGGAATCCCGTGGCGGCCACGACGCCGAGTTGGCACGCAACGCCGTCGTGATCGTCTCCGAGTCCACCGACGCCAAGCGCAGCATGACCGGGGATGCGCTGAAGCGGGCGAAAGCCGAGGCGCAGCGGATCGCGGACGGCTTCGAGCCGTTCGTGCGCGCCGTCGTCCGGATTCCTTACGACCCCGCCCTGGTCAACGGGCCGATCCGCTACGAAGCGCTCCAGCCCGCGACCCAGCGGGCGTGGCTCGCGGCAGCGGCCGCTGTCGCCAAAGGCTTCTAGAACGATCCCTACGGAACTTGAGAGTTGAGAGGAGGACCAATGCAACAGACCCTGAACCCCTGGGTTACCCGCCCCACGGCTGATGAACCGGCTGAGGAAACCCGGGCTGCGACTGTCCCGCCGGCGGCGGTCATCAGCACACCGCTGCGGGGCATGATCGAGCCAGACGCGGCAGACCGGCTGGCGTCCCGCAGCATGGCCGGCGCAGCCCGTCTCTGGGTTGTTGGTACCCATGGGGGAGCGGGTGAAAGCCGGATCGCTGACCTCATCGATTCTGCCCGTTCCACGGATCATTGCTGGCCTGTCCTCCCCAGCGGTGGCAGCCCGCAGGTGCTGCTGGTCTGCCGCGCAGACATGCGCGGCCTGACAACTGCCAGGAACGCACTCACCCAGTGGGCATCAGGCGCCGCCCCGCAGGTCGATCTGCTCGGCCTCGCCGTCCTTGCAGACGCCCCGGGAAAGACTCCCAAAGCGCTTCGGGACTTCACCTCCCTCGTAGGCGGCGGAGCGCCACGATTCTGGACTCTGCCCTGGGTGGACGCCTGGCGGCACACGGACACCACAGCGCTGCCAGCCGTCCGCGAATACCAGCGCTTCATTACCGACGTGGCCGCCCTGGCCACGGCAACCAACCACTGAAAGGTCTCGCCATGAACACGTTCACTGCACTCTCAACCAGCGTTATTCCCAACCCCACCCCCGTCGTCCCGGCGCAGGCCGGCGGTCTGTTGACCATCCTGAACTGGGCTTCCGGCATCGGCCTGGTCCTCGGCGTCCTGGGCGTCATCATCGTCGGCATCGGCATGGTCATCCAGCTCCAGCGCGGTGAAGGCGCACAGGCGATCGGCAAGCTCGGCTGGGTCCTCATGGGCTGCATCATCATCACCGGAGCCGCGGGCATCGTCCGCGCCTTCGTCTAAGCCAGCACCATCAACGGGAGGTTCCGTATGAGCCAGTCAACAGAGAGCACCACCGAAAGCAATCCGTTCACCAAACCCGGATTCATCATCGCGGCCGTGCTGGTGGTCGCGCTGCTGGCAGCAGGAATTGTCATCTTCCTGCTCCCCAAAGGACAGAGTGACGCACAGCCAGCACCACCGGCTCCCGGAACCGGCAGCACGCCTGCTGCCAGCCCCAGCGCCTCTGCCGCTGCCAGCAGCGTCTGCGGTCTTCCAACCTCGACGGAAACGTCACTCGGCGCAGCACCGGAAACCAAATGGGAGCTGGTAGGAACGATGGCTGCTCCCACCGACCCACAAGTTGGTCCGGGGAAGACAGACGCCCAGGGGATCAGATCTTGCTTCGCCCACACACCAAAGGGTGCGCTCTACGCGGCTGTGAACCTTTGGGCTCTGGGCAGCGACCCTTCAAAGGAACGCGCCATCGCCGAACAGCTCGCTGCAAACGGACCTGGTCGTGAGGCAGGCATGAAAGCGCCCCAGACTCAGGCTCCCGCTTCATCAGTGAAAATTCAGATCGCCGGATTCAACGTCTCCTATACGGCCAACCAAGCCGTCGTCGACTTGGCGTTCAAGGCAGACAACGGTGCGCTTGCCTCCGTTCGCACCACGTTGCTTTGGCAGGACGGTGACTGGAAAGGCGTCGTCGCCGATAACGGCGCGCCGCTGGAAGAACCGCGACAGGTACGGGACCTATCCGGCTTTATCCCGTGGAGTGGAGCATGAAACCCACATGGAACCCCGTTGGGGACTGGGTTCAGGGCCTCGCCGATGATGCAATCAGCAACTTGGCGAAATCAATCATGGAGGGAATGAGCCAGATGGTGACGACCCTGTCGACCTTCTGGGTCTCTATGCCAACGGTGAACCTGATTAGTGAGGACCGCACCGGAGCGAGCCCGGTTGTCTCCACAGTGAACAGCCAGCTGTGGCCATGGACGCTGACCTTGGCCGTCCTGGCAGTCATCATCGGAGGAATCCGCATGGTTTGGGAGCAGCGGGGCGCACCGTTAAGAGATCTTCTGCGCTCACTCATAACCCTCACTGTGGTGTCCAGTCTTGGTGTGGGTGTCATCTCCATCTTGATCATCGCGGCGGACACATTCGCGGCCGCCATTATTGACCGATCCACCGACGGGAAGGGCTTCGCGCAATCGATGCACGTCCTCGTCGTAACGGGACAGACCGGTGTCGGGGCTTTCATTCTGATCGTTCTGGGCCTCGTCGGCTTGATTGCATCTCTGGTTCAGATTGTGCTGATGGTGGTCCGCAGCGGCATGTTGGTGATTCTGGCGGGCATCCTGCCCACCACGGCCGCATTCACGAATACGGAGATGGGCAGGCAGTGGTTCCAGAAGGCAGTTGGTTGGACCATCGCCTTCATTCTCTATAAGCCGGCTGCCGCCATCGTGTACTCGGTCGCATTCCTGTTGATGAGCAAGACCAGCGGGAAGGATGCCCTGGTTGGCTCCATCACGGGGTTCACGTTGATGATCGTTGCCCTTTTAGCCCTTCCAGCCCTGATGCGGTTCGTCACGCCTATGGTGGGAGCCGTTGCCGCTGGCAGTGGGGCAGCGGCAGGAGCCGCCGTGGGTGCCCTTGCCACCGGGGCTGTGTCCATGGGCCGAGTTGGCAGTGGACGGGGCAATGCAGCGCCCACCCCAGCCAGCACCAGCAGCACAACCAGCACGACCACAGGCAACTCTCCCAAGGGCAGTTCTGGATCTTCAGGCCCCCGCGGTGGGGGAGGGCAGCCAACGCCTGGCTCTTCGGGTCCGCGTGGCGCCGCTGGCACCGCAGGCAAAGCGGGACCGGCAGCACCGGCCGGAGGTGCTGGGGCTGCGACGGGAGCCACGGCGGCGGGCCCGGCTGGCATGGCCGTAGCCACAGGCGTACAGGTGGCGTCCAGGACGTCAGAGGCAATCAAGACGACCGCGCAGGATTCAACCGGGGAGGGCCCCAGTGGCAGCAATTAACACCGAATACAAAGAACCGTCCTACGGCAACTGGCGCGTTCCGCGCTCAGCCGGCCTGGGCAACCTCGGCGCGATCGGCACCGCGATTGTCATGGTCGGCCTCCTGCTGGGCATCGTCAGCTTCGCCATCTGGGGACTCTTCGCCGGCCTGGGCGTCCTCGCGGTCGCTGGCGCCTGCGCCCTGCTGCTGACAGTCAAAGACAAGCACGGCCAGTCAGTAGTGGACCGTCTCGGTATCCGCATGGCGTTCAAGGTCTCGAAGTCCTCAGGGACGAATCTGTACCGTTCCGGTCCACTGGGCGTGACGGAGTGGGGCATGTACCAGCTCCCGGGGCTGGCAGCGAAGTCCACGCTGTACGAGTTCACTGACTCCTACAAGCGCCCCTTCGCCATGCTGCACGTCCCGGCCACCAGCCACTTCACCGTGATCTTCTCCACAGAACCCGACGGGGCCTCCCTCGTGGACCCGGAACAGGTTGACGCATGGGTCGCGAACTGGGGCGGCTGGCTCGCCGGACTGGCCGACGAGGCCGGCCTGGACGCGGCCGCCGTCACCGTCGAGACCGCACCGGACTCCGGCTACCGGCTGCGGAACGAAGTCATGATGAATATCGACCCGGACGCCCCTCAGTTCGCCAAGGACATGCTCCACGAGGTCGTCCAGACCTACCCGGAAGGATCAGCCACGGTCCGCGCCTGGGTTTCCCTGACCTTCAACGCCTCCCTGCGCGCGGGCTCGAAAAAGCGCACCCCGGAGGATGTCGCCCGCGACCTGGCCTCCCGGATCCCCGGGCTTTCGGCCCGGCTGCAGTCCACCGGCGCCGGGATCGCCCGGCCAATGTCCGCGCAGGAACTCTGCGAGGTCGTACGGATCGCCTACGACCCGCCCGCAGCGCTGATCATCGACGAAGCCCACGCGGCCGGCACCCCGGTGTCCCTTACCTGGGACGAGGTCGGCCCCACCGCGACACAGGCCAGCTGGGACGACTACCGCCACGACTCCGCATTCTCTGCCTCCTGGACCATGACCGGGGCTCCCCGCGGCTCCGTGAACTCCTCCGTCCTCTCCCGGCTTCTGGCCCCGCACGGGGACATTGACCGCAAACGCATCTCCCTGCTCTACCGCCCGATGGACTCCGCCCGTGCCGCAGCGGTAGTTGAGCGGGACCAGAACAACGCCAACGTCCGCATCACCTCCGGCACCCGGCCCACGGCCCGGGCCCTGGTCGATGCCCGCTCCGCCGTGCAGACAGCACAGGAAGAAGCCCAGGGCGCCGGTCTGGTGAACTTCGGCATCGTCGTCACCGCCACCGTCACCGACAAGGAACGCCTGCCCGACGCCGTTGCCGCCATTGAACAGACCTCCGGTACCGCCCGCGTGCTGCTGCGCCGCGCCTACGGCTCCCAGGACACCGCGTTCGCGGCGTCCCTGCCCCTGGGGCTGGTCCTACCCAAGCACAGCATGGTGCCCTCCGAAATTAAGGACGCCCTCTAATGGCCCGCATGAGGCTTTTGACAGCAAAGAAGTCAAAGACAGCAAAAGCACCGGCGGACGAGACTCCGAAGCGTCCTGCACGGGAAGCTGGCCCGGGATCGCGGGGCTGGACCGGACGGGGCGGCGGCATGACCCAACTCCTGCCGTCCGTCCGGGAGTACCGGGGAACCACCGTCCAGGTCTGCGGACTGTGGCCGTTCTCTTCGGGTGCATCCTCGCCCATGATCGGTGTCCCGCTCGGCCGCCACGAGGAAACCCAGGCAACGGTGTGCTGTGACCCGATCAGCTGGTTCCAGCGCGCACGGCTGATTTCCAACCCGTCCGCGTTCATCCTCGGCAAACCCGGCCTCGGAAAGTCCACCGTCGTCCGACGGATGTTCATCGGCCTCTCGGCCCAGGGAGTCCACCCCCTGATCCTTGGCGACCTCAAAGGCGAGCACGTCAAAGCCGTGAAAGCCCTCGGCGGCCAGGTCATCAAGCTCGGCCGCGGCGTCGGATACATGAACATCCTCGACCCCGGCCAGGCAGTCGAAGCAGCCCAGCTGCTGGAAGACAGCGGCCACCATGAAGACGCCGCACGGGTCCGCGCCGACGCCCACGGCCGTCGACTGACCATGGTCGTCTCCCTGATCACCATCAGCCGGAACAACCCGCCGACCGACCAGGAACAGACCATCCTGGACCGGGCGCTGCGGGTCCTCGATCAACGCTTCGACGGCATTCCGGTCCTGAAAGACCTGCTCGATGTAATCGTCTCCGCCCCCGACGAACTGCGCCAGGTCGCGCTGGACCGCGGCGACATGAACATCTATCTGCAGGAAACACGGGCGTTGGAAGCAACCCTGCTGGGCCTGACTGGGGGAGGGAAGCTGGGCGAAATCTTCTCCCGCCAGACCACCAACCCCATGAAGCGTGACCGGGCCGTGGTGTTCGATGTCTCCAGCATCGACGAGACCGAAACCGACCTGCAGGCCGCCGTGCTGCTGGCCTGCTGGTCTTACGGCTTCGGCACCGTGAACGTCGCCCACGCCCTTGCCGACGCGGGCCTGGAGCCGCGCAGGAACTACTTCGTCGTCTTGGACGAACTGTGGCGGGCCCTGCGTGCCGGCAAGGGCATGGTCGACCGGGTGGACGCCCTCACCCGGCTCAACCGGTCCGTCGGCGTCGGGCAGATCATGATCTCCCACACCATGTCCGACCTGCTGGCACTGCCTGCAGAGGAGGACCGGATGAAAGCCCGCGGCTTCGTCGAACGCTCCGGCATGGTCATCTGCGGCGGCCTTCCCGCATCCGAGATGCCACTGCTGACCTCCGCGATCCCGCTGTCCCGGCAGGAACAGCAAAAGCTCATTTCCTGGCAGGACCCGCCCGCGTGGGACTCCCGAGGCATCGACGTCGAACCGCCAGGGCGTGGAAAGTTCCTCATCAAGGTCGGCGGCCGTCCCGGGATCCCGGTCCAGGTCGGCCTGACCTCTGTTGAGCACGGCCCCGACGGGGTCAACGACACCGACGGAAAATGGCACGGATCCCCGGAACCAATCCTTGACCCGGCCGCACCCATCGTGGCAACTGAAGGAGGCACGCTGTGAGCGCACCGAACCGCAAAGGCATGGGCCTTGGCGACGCCGTCCTCGTATGGCTGGCCATCGGCTTTATCGTCGTCTTCGGCGGTGGCATGTACGCGGCCGCACATATCGGCTCCTGGATGGCCGGCATTGACGCACCGCCAGCCCACCCCATTGACCTGATCGCCGGGCTCATGAAGGGCAAAGTGCCCTGGCCAGCCCAGTCCACCATCGTCGTCTGCGTCATGGCCGGCCTGATCCTGGCCCTGGCCATCGTCGTCTTGGTGGCGTGGCGGCAGGGCGCCTCCAAGCGTGCCCGGGTCGACAAAGCCGCCCGCTACCTGGGCCGGGGCAAGTCCCTGGCCGCATTCTCCGACAAGGGAGCGCAGGCCAAAGCCGAACGGCTGGGTATCAAGGACAACCCCGGCATCGTCGTGGGCAAGGTCGTCTCCACCGGCCAGAAATTCGTCCAGTCCTGGGAAGACCTCAGCCTCGATATCTGGGGACCACGAACAGGTAAGTCGACCTCCCGGGTGATGCCCGCAATCCTGAACGCACCAGGGGCTGTGGTTTCGACGTCCAACAAGCGTGACGTCGTGGACGGCACCCGTGGCGTCCGCGAGGCCCCGGCCCCGGTGTGGGTGTTCGATCCGCAGAAGATCGCTCAGGAGGAACCGGACTGGTGGTGGAACCCGCTCTCCTACGTCACGGACGAAGAGAAGGCCTACAAGCTCACGCAGCACTTCTCTGTCGGTTCGCGGGTGCCGGGTTCCAAGCCGGATGCCTACTTCGATCCCAAAGCCGAAGACATTCTCTCCTCGTACTTCCTCGCGGCCGCATTGGGCGGGCTGCCCATCACCCAGGTGTACCTGTGGGTGACGGAGCAGGTAAACCGCGAACCCATCAACATCCTCAAAACACATGACTACGAGCTGCAGTACAAAGGTCTGGAGTCCACGCTGGAACTGGCAGATAAACAGCGCGACGGCATCTTCGGCACGGCCGAGAAAATGATTCAGTGCCTCAAGAGCAGGAACACGCTGCGGTGGGTCGCCCCAACCGGGAGCGCGAGCGTGGCTGCCGATAGGCGCCGTCAGTTCAACCCGCACGCGTTCGCTGCCTCACAGGAGACGATCTACATCCTCTCCAAGGAAGGGGCCGGCTCGGCTGCCCCGCTCACAACGGCACTGACGGTGGCCATCGCTGAGGCCATGGAAGAACGCGCCGAGCGCAGCGGCGGACGCCTGCCCAAGCCTGCGCTGTTCGCCCTGGACGAGCTGGCCAACGTCGTCCGCTGGGCCGGGCTGCCTGACCAGTTCAGCCACTACGGATCCAAGGGCCTGATCGTCATGGGCATCCTGCAATCCTGGTCCCAGGGTGTTGACCTCTGGGGCGAGGCGAACATGCGCAAAATCTGGTCCGCCGCGAACGTTAAGGTCTACGGCGGCGGGGTGGCCGAGGAGGGATTCCTCCGGGCGCTCTCGGATCTGATCGGCGACTACAGCTACATCAATGTCTCTGTCTCTTCCGGCAAGTCCGGGTCCAGCCGCTCCCGGCAGGAGGGCAAGGAACGCATTTTCGATGTCTCCAACCTCGCTGAGCTCGACCGTGGCCGCGCGGTGGTCCTCGCCTCGGGGGCACCGGCAACGCTGGTGCGCACCCTGCCCTGGTACACGGGCCCGCACAGGGAGGCCGTGGAAGCGTCCATCCAGAAGTACAGCCCGCAGCCCGAAGTCGAGCCAGTCCCGGTCCCGGCCGCGCCGAACGCTAATCCCTGGGTCACGAGGTAAGGAAGCGCCTCCCTCATGGAAGATGATTTCGGACTATTCGATACCGACCCCCCCGCCCCCAGCCAGAGCGAGGACGGAAAGGCCGGGCAGACACCGGAGCTCGTCTACGGTTCGGCCGAAGAATTCCTGCACGAGCAACTCCTGCCCACGTACGTCCGCAGCGTCACCGGGAAATCCGCCAAATGGTGCATCGAGTGGTACTTCCACCCCGAAGCAGTCTCACGAGTAGCGGCAATGTGGCGTTCCTGGGAACACCTACGCCTCGACCCCGCCACCGGCATGAGCGTCTGGTGGCGCGACCACGCAGACCACCACATGAGAGTCCTCCTGGACCCACAAGGACCGTTCTACAACTGCGATATGAAAGAACACCGCGACCCCGAACATCTGGAACCGAAGAAAGCACCGGAGGGCTGGTTCCCAGACGTGCGGACGTAGCCTGTGTGAGAGTCCGCGCAGCAAGACGTTCAAGTCCCAAGCCGGGCTCTATGGGGTTTCACGAGCAATGGTCAGAATCCCCTAATAGGACCCGGATTCCGGCAGCCCTTTAAGAGGCCCGTCTGATGTAGCACTTGAGCTACCTACGCGGGCGCTTTTACGGGCGGGACAACCGCGCATTGGTGAACCACGGAAACGAGGAGAACCTCACGTCACGTTTCCCTCGGGGGAGTGGCGCGTTGGAGGACCGTCTTACGCGACAGTGGGGAAGCCTCTCCGGCGGCTCCGTTGCAGACGCGGCCAAGTCTTCGTGAACGGGACAGCGCGGCTACGGCTTATGGGTCCCGCATCTGGCCGTTCATAGGTCATGCCAAGGCAACTTCGGGACTTACGGCGACGGTATAAGTGCTGTGACCGTGCTTGGTGTTGAGCACCCCGGGCCGTCGACCGGATGAGGCCACTTATCTGACTGCTTCATGGGCGGTGTCCAACTGGTCCGAGAGAGCGTTCCAGCTAGTTCCGCAGACTCGGGTGAGCACGAAGGCGTGGTCGCCTATGGGTGGTCGAAAGCCTCGGCATCGACAATTGCTTTCCATACCCGTTCGGGCGTCATCGGAAGATCGCGGATGACAACGCCCACTGCGCTGGCGACTGCATCGGAGAGCGCAGGGGAAGTGCACAATAGGGCTCCTTCGCTGATGCCCTTTGCGCCGTTGGGTCCCGGGCCATCGCCGTTCTCGATCATCCCGGTGCGGAGCTCAATGGGTATGTCCTTGGTGGTCGGGATGCGGTAATCGAGGGCGCCCAGATTCCGGACTGCCCCGTTATCGTCGAGAATGAGGTGCTCCATGAGGGAATGTCCGAGGCCCATTATGGCTGCCCCCTCGTCCTGCATCTCCACTTGGAGGGGGTTGAGGGCCTTGCCGACGTCGCTTGTGGTGACGTGTTTGTGTATGAGGATTTCTCCGGTTTCGCTGTCCACCTCGATCTCGAAGGCGGTGCAGTTGAACTCGAAGAATGCGGGTGTTCCGCCGAGGGGGTGGTCGGGCATGTGTGGTTTGCGCATGCGCCCGTTGCCGATCAGCTCCCCGTTCCAGCGTCCCAGGCCGACTTTAACGAATTCCGTGATCGGCAGGGACTTGTCGGGCAAGTGCACGATGCCTGCTTCGACGCGCACATCCGCTTCCGGGACCCCATGGAGGTCGGAGGCGAGCTCGCGCAGCTGATTATGAATGTCCTCGCAGGCACGGTTGATAGCGCTGCCCATGAAGACAGTTGATCGGCTGGCGGAGGTCTGGAGGTCGAAGGGGACCACAGAGGTGTCACCCATGATCACGGTGACCTTCTCGAGCGGGGCACCAAGTGCATCGGCGGCGAGCTGGGCGAAGATGGTGCGCGCGCCCTGGCCCATGTCAGAGGTCCCTGCGTAGAGAACGACGCTGCCGTCCGCGAGCAGCCGCACCGTGGAGTTGGAGAGCCCGGTCGTCGCCCCCGACTTGATGCCCACGGCGATTCCGCGGCCCCTGCCCGGTGGCAGGGGAGTGCCCCATCCGATCATGTCTGCTGCGAGCTGGAGGGTCTGGGGCCAGTCGCCGTCGGCGGGGAAGTCGTCCTTGACGACTTCTTCGCCGCGCCGGGCCAGGTTCTTCATGCGGATCTCAAAGCCGTCCATGCCGAGGGACCGGGCTGCTTCATTCATCTGGGACTCGATCGCCCAGTTCATCTGCGGCGTACCGAATCCGCGGAAGGCGGTTGACGGGGTGGTGTGGGAAAGAACCGCTCGAGCGTTGATCCGTGCTGCGGGGGTCCGGTACGGCCCGCAGGCGAGGTAGGCGCTCTTCGTCATTACACGCTCTGCGATATCAGCGTAGGCGCCGATGAGATACGAGGAGTCGATGTCCTGAAAGACCAGCTTTCCCTCCCGGGTGAAGCCAGTCCGTACCTTCACCTCGGCCGCAGCGCGCCGGACAGCCTGAAACGACTCCTCCAGGGTAAGGACAAGCCGACAGGGCCGTCCCGTGCGCTGGGAGAGCAGGATGAGCACTGGCTCGAGCTTGGGATTTTGCTTTCCGCCGAATCCGCCGCCGGGGTCAGGGGCGAAGACCCGGACTTCTGTGAGCGGGAGGCCGAAAAGGTCGGCCATCATCTTCTGCAGCAGGTAAGGGTGCTGCACCGGGCTCCAGAGCCGGATGCCGTCGCCGGTGGCGTCGGCGATGAAGCCGTGGGGCTCGATCGCGAAGTGAGTCACCATGGGAAACGTGTAGTCATTTTCGATGACGAGGTCGGCCTGCGTCGCGTCGATGTCACCCCAGCCGTAGTGGCGTTCCTTGAGGACATTCGTGTCGGCCAGGGGGTCACCCTGGCCGCGGATCCCGGGGTCCTGAACCAGGGGGGCGTCGGTGGCGAGTGCGGCGGAGATACGGGTCACGGCGGGCAGGACCTCGTACTCGACGTGGACAAGGGAGGCAGCGAGCTCGGCTGCTTCCTTCGTGTCTGCGGCGACTGCTGCGACTGCCTCGCCATGGTACTTCGTCTCGCCGTCGGCGAGGATGGGCCGGTCTTGGTAGGCCGGTCCGAAGCGCGGTATCGGCTGGGGGAGGTCTGCTGGGGTCAGGACGTCCCGTACGCCCGGGACCTGCCAGGCGCTGGAGGCGTCGATGCTGACGATACGCGCACGGGCCACGGACAGGGTGACGAGTTTGACGTGGAGCATCCCGTCGAGGCGGATGTCCGCGAGGAATTCCTGGGCACCGGTCACCCGTTCCCGGCCGCCGATCCGGCGCGCCGAAGTACCGATGCTGGGCCCGTCGCTAACGGCCGCGCCGGCCCCGGTGGTGACGCCTGCCCCGCCGCCGGACGTGATCATAACTCCACCTCTGCGGGTCCGTGGATTACTGCGTCTTCTTGAGCGCCTTCGAGCGCGTCGTGCGGCACCGGCCGCTTGCCGTGCTCGCCGCTGGCGGCGTGGTCGTTGTGCCGTGATACTTCCAGCATTGCTTCAAACATGCGGTTGTAGCCGGCGCACCGGCAGAGGTTCCCTGAGAGTCCTTCCCGGATCTCTTCGATGCCTGGGCAGGAATTGCTGTCGATCACAGCCTGGGCCGACATCACCATGCCGGGGATGCAGAACCCGCACTGAATGGCCCCGTGGTCGAGGAATGCCTGTTGAACGGGATTGAGCCCACCATCGCTGGCGAGACCTTCAATGGTGGTGATCTCTGCCCCGTCAGCTTCAATGGCGAGCATGAGGCAAGAGTTGATGGTGCGGCCGTCAACCTTCACCGTGCAGGCACCGCATTCTCCCACGGCACAGCATTCCTTGGTTCCCGTGAGCCCGCATCCGTCCCGAAGCACGTCCAGCAGGGCCAGATTGGGGGGCACATCGAGAATGTGGGGACTTCCGTTGACCGTCATCCGGAGGGGGTGGGTCTCGGTCATTACTCCTCCTTCGCCTTTAGGCGCCGTGTGGCGGTTTTGAGGGCCCGCTTGCCCAAGACTCTGACCATCGCGAGCCTGTACTCGGCGCTGGCCCTGACATCGGTGATCGGCTTGGCATGGGCGACGAGAGCATCCAGGGCGTGTTCCCTTTGCGCTTCTGTGGACTTGGGGTCGGTGAGCACACTGGGTTCGATGACGAGAAGCGGTTTGGGCGAGACAGCGCCGAATGCGTAGGAAACCGTGCCTCTGCTGTCCACTCGGCAACAGAGATTGATGGTTGCGAGGTCAACACCGCGGCGGCGTGTCATACGGGCGAAAGACGCCCCGACCGGTTCCTCCGGGATGGGCAGGGCCACCGCAGTGACGAACTCGCCCGGCCGCAGGGCTGTGCGCCGGTTGCCCAGGATGAAGTCGACGACGGGGATTACGCGTTCGCCCTCGGGGCCGGTGACTACAACTGCTGCGCGGTAAACGGCGAGGGCGGGGACTGTGTCAGCTGCCGGGGAGGCGTTGCAGATGTTGCCGGCGAGGGTGGCCCTGTTGCGGATCTGCACTGAGCCTACGACCTCCGCTGCCTCGGCGAGGGCAGGGAAGTGGTTTTGCACGGCTTCATGGACGACCAAGTCGGTCAACCGGACCGTGGCGGAGATCCACACCCGCCCGCCGGTCATCATGATTGTCGGGGGAAGGTCTTTGATGCGCTTCAGATCGACCACGAGGGGCGGAGTCACCCGTCCGTCGCGGAGGCCGACCGTGAGGTCGGTGCCTCCCGCGAGGAGCCTGGCATCCGGGTGGGCGCTGAGCACTTCGACGGTTTCGGTGATGCTGGCCGGTCGGGCGTAGGCGAAGGGCTGCACGGGATTACTCCGTGGCGGGTCCGGAAGGAAGTGATCCGGATCCGACGTAGTAGGTGCGGGCGTTGGTGAACTCTATGGCGCCGGCGTCCCCGAGCTCCCGTCCGTAACCGCTACGCTTGGTGCCGCCGAACGGCAGCCGGGGATCTGAGGCAACGACCGCGTTCACGAACAGGGCGCCTGACGTGATGCGGCGCCCGACAGCCAGGGCGCGTTCCGGCGAAGCGCTCCAGACGCTGGCTCCAAGCCCGTACCTGCTCGCGTTGGCGAGCTCGACGGCCGCGTCGTCACTGTGCACCCGCGCCACAGCTGCGACGGGGCCGAAGGTCTCCTCGGACATGACGGGCATTTCGAGGGTGGCGTCGGCCACGACGGTGGGAGCATACCAAGCACCGGGCCGGTCGAGCCGGTGACCGCCCGTGAGTACTCTGGCGCCCAAGGCTAGGGACTCTGCAACCTGGCGTTCGACGGCCTCGGCCAGGTCGGCGCGGGCCAGCGGGCCGACTTCGGTAGAGGGATCTGCAGGGTCTCCGATCTTCAGCGAGGCCACCGCTGCGGCGAATCGTTCCAGGAATTCATCTGCGACGGCGTCTTGGATGATGAACCGCTTGGCTGCCAGACAGCTTTGTCCGGAGTTGAGGAAGCGTGATTTCACTGCCGATGCGACGGCGACCTCCAGGTCGGCGTCGTCGAGCACGACGAATGGGTCCGAGCCGCCCAGTTCGAGCAGGCTCTTCTTGATCTCCCGTCCGGCCAGGGCCGCGACGGCGGCGCCCGCCCGCTCGCTTCCGGTGAGGCTGACGGCGGACACCCTTGGGTCGGATAGGAGGTGCTCGGTAGCGGCGGGGACGTCGGGTTCGGCCAGAACGAGGGTACGGAAGACATCGTGGGGGAACCCGGCATCGAGGAGGAGCCGCTCGACGGCGAGGGCGCATCCGGTGACATTGGGGGAGTGCTTGAGCAAGGCCGTGTTGCCAGCCAGGAGCGTCGGGGCGGCGAACCGGAAGACCTGCCAGTAGGGAAAGTTCCAGGGCATGATGGCCAGCACGGTGCCCAGCGGCTCATAGCCTACCCAGCTCTGGACTGCCGACGTGGGCACCTCCTGGTCCGCCAGAGCAGCGGGGCCCTTCTCGGCGTAGTACTCGCATACCCAGGCGCATTTTTCGACTTCGGCCAGGGCTTCCCCGATTGGCTTACCCATTTCCTGGACCATGAGGGACGCCAGGCTCTCCTGCTGGAGCCGGATCTGGTCCGCGAGCCTGCGCAGGAGGGCGGCGCGTTTCTCGACGCCGCGCTGGGCCCACGCGCGCTGGCTGGTGTGGACGGCTTGGAGGGCTTCCTCAATGTGCTCCGGAGCAAAGGAGTCGTAAGTGCGCAGCGCTGCTCCGGTTGCGGGGTTGACGGTGATCACTTGGCTGGCTGCCACGGCTGTCATAGTGCTTCCTTGTGGGAGGTCGGGGGAGTAGTCGCTTCGGGTTGCGCGCCTAGGTCGGATGCTCGAACCATTCGGCTTTAATGCACCGGTCGGTACCGATTTGCAGGCTGAGGCCGGCAACCCAATCGGGCTCACCACCGTCCTGGCCGAGCATCTCTAGGGCGCATGCGCGCAGGACCGGGGAATGGGTGACACCGACGACGAGCCTCATGCGGGGCTGGTCGGCGAGACTTTGAGCGAACTTGGTAATTCTGTGGGCGACTGAGGATGCGTTGTCTCCCGGCGGGTCGGGATGGCCGAGCCACCACCCGATGCGGTCCTTGGCAGGCAGGAAACCAGTGAAAAAGGGCACGAGGGCGGCGGTTTCCTCTCCGAGACCTTCGACTTGCGCGGCGAGGGCTTCGGCGCTGGAGACCATATTGACGCGTTCGCCGGCGACGTAAAGGTCGGGGTTCCTCAGCCCGAAGCTGATGCGTGGCCCATTGACCTTCATCCCGCCGTGGCGGGCTCCTTCGGCGATCGCTTCGGCCGTCTCGCGGGTTCGGCGGGTCTCTCCGCTGAGGACTAGCATTTCTTCATCATGCTGGGCCAGCCGGAACCCGACGGTCTCGGCGAACGCCAGACCGTCCGGAGTGACAGGTACGTCGCCACGGTGTGAGCTGACCTCGCCGTGCCGCAGCAGCAAAAGCCGCTGCGGCACGGCGTCGAAAGAGTCAGACATCGATGGTCTCGTAGGTTGCCACCTCGCGCTTTTCGAGGAAGTCGACAGCGTAGCCGAAGACGTGCTTCTGAAAATGTTCGGTCGCCTTGTGGTTTTCGTAGCCTTGCTCCGAGGTGTACTGCTCGTAGAGGAAGAACTTGGTGGGGTCATCCGGGGCGACCTGGGCTTGGTAGTAGAGGTTCTCCGGTTCTGCCCGGGAGAGCGGGGTCATAGTCTGGATGACTTCGTGGATGCGGTGCTCCTCGCCCGGCTTGGCTTTCCACACTGCTGCGACGACGAATGCCATGTTCTTTCTCCTTATTTTCGGTTTTTGGGTGTGGTGGCTGGTTCGGGGTTAGGAGCGGGGGCCGACGGTGTTGCGGAGGACCCCGATGCCTTTGGCTTCCATCTCGATCAAATCTCCAGGCTGGATCCAGCGGTCCAGCTCAAGGCCGGACCCCCCTGCGGCGGTGCCGGAGCCGAGGACTTCCCCCGCCCGGAGGGTGAGATCCTGGGAGATGTACTCGATCATGGCCGCGAAAGTGTGGTGCATGTTTGCAGTTGTATCCGATCCCCATTCCTCTCCGTTGACGCGCACAGTGAGCCGGACGCCCTCTGGGTCGAGCTCGTCGGGGGTGACAATGCAGGGTCCGAGGATGTTGGACCCATCCCAGTCCTTGGCTTTGCCCGGGCCCATCCCGATCGGCAGTTCCCGGCGCTGGATGTCTCTGGCCGAGATATCGTTCCAGATGGTGTACCCGAAGATGTGCCCGGCCGCTTCCGAGGCGGAGATGTTGCGACCCGGGGTGCCGATGACAGCGGCAAGCTCAAGCTCGTGGTCAAGCTGCGCGGAGTACGACGGCCAGGGAATTTCCTCGTCGGGTCCGATCACAGTGTCCGGAAGTCCCTTGTAGAACGCCGGGACCTCGTACCACTCCTGCGGGATGTCGCGGCCGAGGTTCCGGTAGGCATTCTTCAGGTGCCCCTCGAATGCAAGGAAGTCCCTGAGGGTCCGTGGCCGCAGCGGGGCCACGAGGCGTGCTCCCTGGACCGGGACCGTGGTCCCGGCCGGGGCGCCGGCTTCGATGAAGGCGACCATGTCGCCATCGAAGCCGGCATCCAGCACCTGGGACCCATCAAGGATCCCAACGCGCCGGCGGCCTCCATTCTCGTACGTAACGTACTTCACTGGTGGCTCTCCCCGAACGTGGTGACAGGCCGGGACTGGAGCAGATAAAGCGCGCCGTCCTCGTCGAAGGCCCATTCGATGTCCTGCGGGGAGCCGTGCAGGCTTTCCAGCTGCTGCCCCAGGGTGGCGAGCTGGCGGGATTCCGACTCCGCAAGGATTGGCTGATCGACGACCTTGCTGCGCTTGATCGCCCCCTTGCGGTCAAGTACGTAGTGGTCGGGGGTCATTTCGCCGTTGACGACGTTCTCGCCAAGTCCCAGGGCTGCTTCGACGACCATCCTGTCGCGACGCTGGTGGACAGGATCCACGGTGAACATCACTCCGGACTTCTTCGAGTCGACCATCTGCTGCACGACGACTGCCATCGCGATGTCCTCGAGCGAGCCCTTCTCTTCACGGTAGAAGACTGCCCGGTCGGTGAAGAAGGACAGCCAACACTCAACAACCTTGTCGATGACGTCCTCGAAGTTCTCGACATTGAGGTAGGTTTCCTGCTGGCCCGCGTAGCTGGCGTTTTCCGAGTCCTCGGCGCAGGCCGAGGACCGCACTGCCACCCGACCTTGCAGCCGAGCGTAGGGCTCGGCGATAAGGTCCACGGGCGGGCGGGCAGCGGCAACGAGTCGGCGGGCGCCGGCCATGTCTTTGGCCCGGCAGCGCTGCCGGAGAGCCTCCTCATCGACGGCCGCCGAGAAGGCCGCCGATGTGATCACAAACCCGGGCGGGACTGGGAGGTTCTCGGACGTCATGGTCGCCAGTGAGGCGCCCTTGCCGCCGCTGAGGCTGGTCTCCATCGCCCGGGGATCGTCGAACGAGAGGACGAGCGGGATGTCGTTCATAATGAATTCCTTACAGCTATTTCAGATGTGGGCGGACAGATCCCTGACCGCCAGGTGCTCTGCGGACTGCTCGAAGCTCTCGAGAATTTCGACCTGGCCGGTGGATCCGTTAACTCGGATGCGGTCGCCTGTCTTGATCTTCCGGGTGGCGTCTGAGGTACCGACGACAGCAGGAATTGAAAATTCGCGTGAGACGACGGCGGGGTGCGAAGCCATGCCGCCGGCGTCGGTAACTAGTCCACCGATGCGGGTGAACAGCACCACCCAGGCCGGAGAGGTCATGCGGCAGACAATGATGTCGCGCTTCTGCACCTGCTCGAACTCTTCGGGCGAGAGAACCACCCTGGCGGTTCCCTCCACGACGCCGCTGGAGGCAGGGAGGCCGACGATCGGGTCTCCAGCCGCGGCAGGCTTGCGGTCGAACTTCTCGGGGAACGCCCACAATGCGAGATACGGGAAGGCCAGCGCCTCGTCGGTCGCGGTCCCGACCCAGTCGCGCGGCCGGATCTCGTAGGCGTCCTCCCGGGCGTCGCGGCGGTCGGAGACGAGTTCGGACACGTCGCCGGGGTAGCCGCCGCCCATCACGGCCCGGAGTTCGTTGTAGTGCAGGTACATGACGTCCTCGGGGTCGCTCAGGATGCCCGCCTCGACAAGCTTCCGGCCGATAGCTATAAGAACGATCCGGACTCGAGCGTTGGTGCCCTGGTCGATATAGAAATGGTGGTCCGGGGTGAGCGGGTTCATCTTCAGGCTCAGTTCCAGTGCCCGCGCCAGCTTCTCCCGCTGCTCCCCCTCCGGGACGTCCTGCATGACTTCAATCTTGGCCGCCTCAAGGTCCTCCGCCACCGCCGCGATTTCCGAGGGGAAGTCGTAGTCGGCCTCCAGGTAACCGCGGATGGCTTCGATGATGGGCGCCGGGTTCTCACGCCAGGTCTTGAAAGAGAATTCGTGGGCCCACATCGACTTGTAGCCGTAGACCTTCTGATAGGCCTCGATGTCCTGGGCCAGGAATGACCGGCCCGCCTCGGTTTCTTTGAGCGCGGCGAGGACATCGGTGGCGGTGGCCTTTCCGAACGCTGCCGCGACGTCGCCGCCGTCGGCCTTGACCTTCTCCTTGATCTCCCACAGCTGCTTGATTGAATCCCAGTTGCGGTTCTCCACCGAACTCTGCAGGCGTCCCATCAGCGCCGAGTGGTCGCCCTCGGACTTGGCCTCGGCGATTGCGGTGTTCAGCGCGGTGGTCGAGGAGAACTGGGCGAAGTTGAGCACCCAGTGGATTTGCCAGTGCCGGTCGTGCATGTCGATCGCGTCCTCGAGCAGCACGGCCAGGTCAAGCAGGCTCGCCGCGTCGTAGTCGTAGCTATCGAGCCGTTCGAAGTTCCGCTCCATTTCAGGGCGCAGGCGCGTTTGCCACCAGTCCAGGAAGTTGTCGGCATAGTAGGGGAGCGTCCATCCCAGATACGCGCCAATGCGGTCCGGGTACTCCGGGTCCAGCGGCACCCTCGGTACATAACGAGCACCGTATTCCGAACCCTCGGCCCTGATACCTGCCCTGGCCGGAACGGCAGCAGTGTAGACGTAGCCGTTGATGATCTTAACGATCCAGTCAGAGGCGAAGGGGGTGCCGAAACGGCGGAACATGTAGTCGCACTTCAACCACCATCCGCCGATATCCGAATACATCGGGGACACAGGGTTTGGAATGTGCAGGTCGTCATGGACCCAGAAAAGATCCTTCTGCCCCTCCTCCCACGCGATCGGAAAGCTTTCATCTCCGAAGAACGTGCCGCGTACGTTGCTGCTGTCGCTCATATAACCCACTCCATTGTGTTGGTCACAGCCGGGACCATCCCGGGCCGAACTTTCGATAATCGATGATCCACCGTGACGGGGAGCACGTCAAGCCCTGAAGTAAATCTAATTTTTTCCTTGACTATCGACTATCGATCATCGATGATCGGGGGACCGCCCGCTGTGGACGCGGACAGGACCGGGCCCTCGTCGGAGGGTTACGGCGGGTTTCTACCTGGTGCGCATCAGACCGGGACGAGGCGGCATCCACCCATCAGGCGGCGTGGTTGGGGCCTCCCGGCCGGCCGCCTTCCCTACAGAGGAGTGAGTCAATGACGACTGCCCACCAGAAAATCATCCGACAGGGGTCACCCCGGGCATCCGCAGAAGGGGGGTGCGGGGAATGAAGGCGTATCTCGGTGTCGGAATCGCAGCGGCCGTCCTGGCTGGATTGTGGGCCCAGTTCTCCGGTTCCCTGGGCGCGGTGACATGGGTCGCCTTCGTTTCCTGGGCCTGCTACTTCGCCGCCGGCGGCGGCGCGTCGGGACTGGCGAGGACACTGGCTGCCAACGCATCCGGAGTCATCTACGGATGGCTGATGATCCTGGGCGCAGGATGGCTCATGTTTACCGGTGCCCTGGGCGTGTCAGTAGCCGTTTTCACCCTCGCAATTTGCCTCCAGGCTTCATGGCGCCACCTCTCCTTCATTCCGGGTGCATTTGCGGGCTGCGCCTGTTTCTTCGGCACCGGGGCAACTGACCCAATAGCCCCACTGATTGCACTGGTCGCCGGCGCCCTGCTCGGCATCGCATCCGACATGGCAGGCAGGTTGCTGCAGCGGGTCATCACGCCTGTCAATGCGAGGGGACCTGTCGCCGAGACGGTGTGAGCGCCTAATTCCAACGCCTCATTGGGCCGGCCCGAAGGCCAGCCTGAGGCCCTGCCAGTCGGCAGACTCCGGCGAGCGGCACCGCCTGACCGAGACCCGGGAAGGCGGGCCCTCGCCGGGGTTCGTTGACAATCCCCACATGAATCATCGATAATCGATTTGCTGGCAACCAGGCGAAGAGGAGCGACATGGACGTGCCAATTGGCCGCACGGTTCTGAGGGAAGAAATCAAAAACCGCGTCGTCGAGCGCATCCTCAACGCCACCTACCCGCCAGGGATGCGCATCGTCGAGAGCCAGCTCGCGAAGGAGTTCGGCACCAGCCAGGCTCCGGTTCGGGAAGCACTGCGCGATCTGGAGGGAATGCGCCTGATCGAAAGCCAGCCGCATAAGGGCGCAAGGGTTCTCGCCCTGACCCCGGAGAGGCTGGCCAAGGTCTATCCTGTCCGGGCTTCCCTCGAAGAGCTTGCCGGTAGGGAAGCCGCTCCCAGGATGACCGAAGACGTGCTCCGAGCACTCGCGAAGGAAGTCGCAGGGATGGAAGTGGCAGCAGAGGCCGGTGACCCCCGCGCGCAGATGGCACACGACACCCGCTTCCACGAAATCATCGTCGAGACGGCAGCCAACGAAGTCCTGCTCGACCTCTGGCACTCACTCCGCGTGGAAACCGGGACGTTGATCAGCATGATCAAGTCCGACTGGGACCTGCACATGATCGCTGAAATGCACAAACCCGTGCTGCGTGCCATGCGCATGCGCGAGCCAAACCTGGCCGGAGTGGAGATGCGTTCCCACATCGAATTCTTCGGCTCCCTTGTCCTGCAACATACCGAGCCGGCCGTCCCGCTCACCGGTACAGATTGAGCGCGAACCACACCATCTCATCGAGACGCACAGAGAGGTACGTCCCATGGAACAGATCAGGCCAAACGTCTTCGTAGAAACGAAGATCAGAGGCAGCAACCCCGGCTACGTCGTTACATCAGACGGCGTTGTCGTGATCGACACCCCGCAGCTGCCGAGCAAGGCTGTGGCCATGCGCCGTGAAGCTGAAACCCACGGTCCCATCCGTTACGTCATTAACACGGAACATCACGTCGACCACATCTTCGGCAACTACTACTTCAAGGGCGCCGGCACCGTCGTGCACCACCAGGGCGTCTACGACAACTTCATGACCGTGTACCCCCAGCTGGACCCTTTTGAATACGCTCGCGAAGCGCTCCCTGACGACCCGGAGGGCGCCCATCTCTTCCCCGAGCGGGAGGAATACTACCGCGACCCAAACAAGGGCAAAATCGTCTTTAACGGCGACCTGACGCTCCGTTTGGGTGGCCACACATTCAACCTCATCCATACGCCCGGGCACACTCCCGGACAGATCGCCGTGCACGTTCCCGAAGAACGCCTTGTCTTCACTGGCGACACGGTGTTCAGCGACTGCCAGACCTGGCTGATGACCTCCGATGTAGACCAGTGGCTGGCCGCCCTGGACCAGATTCGCGCACTGGACGTCGACATAGTCGTGCCCGGCCACGGCCCAGTCACGGACTTGACATACATAAACACCCAGAGGGCAGTCCTCCTTGACTGGAAGAGCGCCGTCGCCGACGCGATCGCAAACGGGTGGAGCCGCGAGGAGACAGTCGAGCGCGTGAACTTCACCGAGCGCTACCCCGTCGACATCGGTCAGGAGTACATGATGGAGTACATTCAGACCCTTAACGCAGGATCGCTCTACGACAAGCTCACGGCGGCCCCTGCGAGCTCCTAGCTTCAGCGTCGTGAGCGAACTTGTCGCTCCACAGCGCGCAGCAGAGAGCCATTCCCGGCAATGCGGGGACCCCTGTCACGTGCTCCCCGCATTGCAGCCGTGGTTCGCACCGCGTGCGGCACCGCCGCGGCCGGGGAGTCCCCTGCATTTGGCTACCCTGAGCAGTCGGAGCACGCAATACGACTGTCGGTCCCCTCGGGTCCACCTTGCAGCGGGAGACCGGATAACGTCCCACAAGGATCTCGACACAGCTTTTCCTAACCGCCCGGAGGCGGATTCCTCATGCGCGACATACTGAGCGAAATATCCACCTGGTCAGCTCCCTTCGCCCTCGCCACGGTTATCGAGACTTGGAGCTCCTCACCGAGGCCCCCCGGCGCAGCCATGGCGATCGACTCGGCAGGCCGAGTCGTCGGCTCCGTTTCAGGAGGCTGCGTCGAGGGCGACCTCTACGCCAGATGCGAGGAAGTCCTCGGCACCGGGCAACCTGAACTCGTGACATATGGTGTCAGCGACGATGATGCATTCACTATCGGCCTCACCTGCGGAGGGACAGTGCAACTCTTCGTTAGGCGGGTCGACCCGGCAGCAGATCAAATCGCGTTGATATCCGACCGTGTACGGTCGGCGCAGCCCACAGCTCTGGCAACAGTTGTGAACGGCCTACACGTCGGCGACCAGCTGGTCATCGGCGAGAACCTGATCGACGGATCGAC
The DNA here is from genome assembly GCF_059092585.1 of Arthrobacter sp. Y3221160. Classification (NCBI taxonomy): domain Bacteria; kingdom Bacillati; phylum Actinomycetota; class Actinomycetes; order Micrococcales; family Micrococcaceae; genus Arthrobacter; species Arthrobacter sp. Y3221160. Next base: position 96,948 of record NZ_JBNHHU010000003.1, read on the forward strand.
GGGCAACAGCCAACTGGATGAGGCCATCGTCCTTGGCGCCCAAGGGTTGCTGCAGCACGGCAGTAACAGGACCATGCGGTTTGGTGAAGAAGGACAGAGGCGCCATGAGGACGTCACCGTTTTCATCGAGTCATACACTCCGCCGCCGCGGATGCTGATTTTCGGTTCAACCGATTTCGCCGCGGCTGTCACCAGGGTGGGAAAGTTCCTAGGCTACAGGGTGTCCGTGTGCGATGCCCGGCCCGTCTTCACGACCCGCTCCCGGTTCCCCGATGCCGACGACGTGATAGTCCGCCGGCCCCACGAGTATGTCAGGGAAACCTACATCGATAGCAGAACAGTGATCTGCGTCCTGACCCATGACCCGAAATTCGACGTACCCGTGATTGAGGAGGCACTCCGGACGCCTGCCGCCTTCATTGGTGTCATGGGCAGCCGCCGAACGCACGAGGACAGGAACGCACGGCTGCGCTGTCATGGCTTCACGGACCGCGAACTCTCGAGACTCGCGTCCCCGGTCGGACTAGATCTCGGTGCCAGAACCCCGGAAGAGACGGCAGTGTCGATTGCCGCCGAAATCATAGCGCGTCGCTGGGGTGGCAGCGGGGTGCCTTTGTCCGCGCTCGATAGCCCTATCCACCATGACAGCCAGCACCCACCCGATCCGAAGGCGCCGCAGAGGCTTGCCGACGTCAGCAGTGGCTTGTCCCTAGGCCCTGGGTAAACATGCGGTCGGCACGGAAGAAGAATGAAATGAACGGTCCTTACCGGTTGGTTCATCCGGAATCCTCACCTGAATGGACCCCCGAAGCAGGAGAACTGATCGAGCTGCGCCGCCAGGGCGCAACACCCCGCCGCGGGACGATTGAGGCAGTGACTCCCGACAGGTCAGGCTTCTGGATCGCCGCGGAAGGCGTCGACGAAAGGGCCTTTGTCCATCTGGGGTACGACGACATCGAAGTTTTGGCCTGGTCCGATTGAGGCTGCAGGAACTGCTCGATGCCAGCTTGGCCTGGAGCTGTCGGACAAATATGTGGCTGGAGCGGTTAGTGCAGAAGGTGGAGTTGCTCGGGCGTATCAATGTCCTGCCCGCTGGACTGGTCGCTGCAGTCCACCTCCTGCACTAGTTCCGGGTGGGCTTGCATGAAACCACGTGCCCCGGCATCGCCCGCTACCGTTTCGGCCACAGCCTCGCGCAGCCCGACGTCGATCACCAGCGGATGCCCGCGGCGTGACTTGCCGCTCGCCCCGCCATCCCCATAGGCGGCTGCCGTGATCCGCCCCGGACAGTGGGCGGCCAAGAGCCGTCCCACCGTCACGGGTGTGAGGCCGGGCTGGTCCACGAGTGCAATCATTAGATGGCTGCTGGCCTCAGCATTGGCATTGCCTAGCGCGAAGGAACTTCCCATCCCCGACTCCCATTCCTCGTTCACCACCACGCGATAATGGTCCAGTTCGGCAATCTTGGCGACCTCCGGAGCGCCGGCGCCAAGCACCACCACAACTTCACGGCAGCCGCCCTCGAGTAGAGCTGCGGCAACGGATTCCACGAGGGGCCTGCCGCGATACGGCAGCAGGGCTTTTGGCCCTCTTCCGAGTCTGCTCCCGGCGCCGGCGGCAAGCACAACCCCCACAGTGCTGGTCTGGGCAAAGTCCTCCACGGGAATAACCATAGCCGCCCGAAGTGTGAAGATCGGCACCCTCCGTTTGCACCCCGCCCAGTTCCTTTCGGAAACTTGCGCGCGGAAGGTGTTTTGCTGCCGTGCTTGGTCTTGCGGCCGACGGCTTTCGACGCGCGGCCAGTCAAAGGCGGCGCCAGCTTGAGCCGGAGTATAAGGCGTTGGAGCGAAGGGAAGCTCCTCGCCCGCCGCCCTGGATGAGTTCCACAACGAGGACCAGAGCGCATTTCGTGCCTGCAGCCGCGTAGTCGGGCCCCCAATAGTTGAAAGAAACAAAAGCTTAATCAGGCGACATAACATGCCTGTCGCGACCAGATTTAAAACCGGCAACTCCTGGGAGGAAGGCAGCACATAGTGTTCTAGAAGCAGAGATGCCCGACGGACGTGCATCCGCACATGCCCTGCGATTCATCAGATGCCGAGCACGGCCCCGGGCGCGGTGAGACCCCTATCATCGCCCCAAGCCACCCGTGATCGGGGCTCCAAGAATGCCCACAATCGGCACAAACGACCGGTGAGCCCTGTTGAGTTCCTTGCCAAGTCATGCTTTCGCTCCGGTGGCGTTAACTTGCGGGAAGATCCCGCGGGTCGAACTGCGGGCGCGTTATCGATAATTGATAGTAATAGCGTACGTGCCGAGTGGCGCACATCACAAGAGGCGTGGGGGAATCTTTAGTCGCCCGTTTCGTGCCATTTCGGCCGGTGGCAGAGCGGGTTGTGTCTGTGCCGGGTCGGACTGAAGCCATCGCCGTCGGGTCCGCGGCTGGGGCGCATGTGCCCTGCCCACCGGCGTGTCTACGTGGCGGTCCCGCTTGCTGTCGCCGGACGGGAGGCTAAGATCCATCGCAGATTCCCCCTAATTGCGGCGGCCACGCCGGCTTGGGAATGAGTGCTCCGGCACTGTTGGCTGGCACGGGTCCGATCGCCCCTGGCCCCGTAGGTGACCGGTCTGCCGTTTCCGCCGAACCGTTCATGAGGCGTTATAACGGGCTGGCGACGACGCTTTTACCCTGGCTGTTCCTGTGGACGAACCGGCTGGAGAGTCCAAGCCCACCCGGGACCGTTCTGGTGGGCGGCGGGGCGGAAACCGAAATATGCGCTGGCAGGAATCACCATCGCCGTGCTAATTCAGGATACGCACCGGTCCCGCCGGGGGCGTCCAGGCCTGAGGAGCCGCAGTTGAGCAGCTCCTAGCCGAGGGGGAGGATCGAGTACTCCTGCTGGTGCTCTATCACCAGCCGCTTGCAGTCCTCGGGCGTGCCGTGCTCGAAGGCCTCCAGAATCGGGGCGTGGGCCTCCGCCGCGGCGTGCAAATCCACGTGGCCGCGGATGACGGTGGCCAAAGTGCGGGCCTCCACAAACAGTGAATCCCAGATTTCCAGCATCAGCCGGTTGCCAGTGGCCACGATGGCGGCCCGATGGAAGTCCGTACTGAACTTGGCGATGCCGTGCGCGTCCCCGGCCGCAGCCGCGGTGCGCATGCCTTCGAGGGCTTCACGCAGCGGGGTCGGATCGGCATGTAGGCGCGGGTAGGCATGCAGGGCGGCCGTGCCCTCAAGCGCCACCCGGACCAGGTACACCTCGGCCAGATCATCCTGCGAGGCTGCGCGCACAAACGTGCCCCGCCGCGGAAGGTTTTCCACCAGCCGGGTGGAGACCAGCTCGCGCAGGGCCTCCCGGACCGGGGCCTGACTGACCCCGAATTCCCTCGCCAGCTGCAGCTCAACCAGTCGGGTTCCGGGCTGGTACGTGCCATCAATCACCCGGTTCAGGATCGTCTGCTTGACCCTTTCCGAGAGGCTCTCATTGCCGAATGCCATCACAGTCGCCATTCTTTCACAGCAGTCGCAGCCGCGACCGCACCCTGCACCGCCGCCGGCTCCGCGCCGCGGACCCTTCCGCCCTGACCGTGATCGATCCGAGTGAAGGGGGTGACCTGCCGCTTCAAACGTCCGGTCCACCTTGGCTGCCGTCCAGACAACGAGGCGGCAGAACCTGGAAACCGCGGCAGGTTGATCCCACGGGACCGGCGCCGCCGAGGACCGGCCCGGCCGCGTATTGCTGTGAGACGAGCGGCAGCCGGCCGACGCATTGTCGGGGTGGTTGCAGCGTTACATGCGCACGGGGACCCGAGCGGAGATCTTACCCCGTTGTCGGCTGATCAGTGTCGGCCTTGTTGATCCTGGCGGTGGCCTCCTCGATGGCACTGACCGCCTGATCGATGGCGGTGATCATGACGTCGTACTCGGGATGTTCCCCGGGCTGGAGGCGCTGGGCGATGGCCTTTAGATAGTCCCAGTAGTACCTCTTCAGGCAGGCCGAGCCGGCCTCGGTCAGGCAGACCATCACCGCGCGTCTGTCCGCCGGATCGGACGCCCGGCCGGTCCAGCCGGCGGCATCGGTCTCCTTGAGCAGCCGGGTCATATTGGGGACCCTCACCAGGCTCCGCTCCGCGATATCGGTCACACGCGCCGTGCCGCCCAGCTGCTCGATCGCGTGCAGCACGTAGAGATGGGCGCGCCGCAGGCCCTCCGGCAGGCGCCGGTAGGTCTGCACGCCGCGCCCTGCCCTGAACAGCGCGTCAATCACCTGCTCGGCTGTCGCCATTACCCCTGCCTCCTCGGTCGATATTATTATCAGGAATAACTATCTTAGATAAGTAGTTGGACTGAGTATGACACGGAAAACTGCAAGGGGGAGAGTCACAATGCCGGTCGAGAAGGAGCAGGCGCCACTGGCCGGGGGAGTCCTCAGTCCGCGCTTCCGGGCGCTGGCCCTCGGCGTGGTGACCCTGGTCGCCGCCGCGGCGTTCTCGCGTCTGGGGGTGAGCACCGCCCTGCCCGCAGCCGCCGAGGAGCTGGGAGGAGTGGGTCTGTACGGGTGGGTCTTCACCGGGTTTACGTTGGCGAACATCATCGGCCTCGCCGTCGCGGGGCCGCTGTTCGACCGGTTCGGGATCCTCAAGCCCCTGGCCGTCGGGACGGCGTGCTTCGCCGGCGGCCTGTTGATCTCCAGCCTGGCTCCGGCAATGTGGGTGGTCGTGGCCGGCCGCATCTTCCAGGGCCTGGGCGCGGGCGCACTATCGGTCGCGGCATACTCGGCGATCGGCAGGGGCTTCCCGGAGGGGATCCGTCCGAAGATGCTTGCCCTGAACGCCAGCGCGTTCACCATCCCGAGCCTGATCGGTCCGGTACTGGCCGGGCTGATCGCCGAGAACCTCACCTGGCGGTGGGTCTTCGGAATCCTGGTTCCGCTGGCCCCGCTGGCCGCGTTCCTGATCCGGGCTCCACTCGGACGACTCGACCGGCACGCCAGCGCCGGAGGCGAGGCCGGCGCCCCGACCGGCGGCCGCCACACGCTGGCGCGGTACCTCGGCGGCGGCCTGGCGCTGAGCACCGGCCTGGCGGCGGTGCTGATCGCACCGAACCTGGCCCCGTGGTGGGCGGTTGCCGCCCTGGTGTGCGGACTGCCGTTCGCCTACCAGGGGATCCGGCAGATCCTGCCTGCCGGGACGCTCACCGTCCGTCGGGGGCTGCCGGCGAACGTGGTGTTCGCCGCCGCCCTGTCCATGGCGTTCTTCACCGCGGACCTGTTCATCCCGCTGGCCCTCACCAGTCTGCGCGGTATCAGCGCCCCCGCCGCCGGAGCGGTGCTGACCGCCGGCATCATCGGGTGGACCGCCGGCGCATACCTGCCCGACCGGCTGCTGAAGGCCCGGGTGAGCACGGCCGCCATCGCCCGTGCCGGTGCCCTGCTCGTCATCGTCGGCCTGGCCGTCATCGGCGCCGTCATCGTGACCGAGACGCCCATCCTGGCCGCCGTCGGCGGGTGGATCGTGGCCGGGCTCGGCGCCGGCATCGGGTTCACCACCAACTCCATCGCCGTCCTCGACGACGCCGCCGGCTCCGTCGGGCGCGCCTCCTCCCAGATGGAACTGGGCAACCAAGCCGGCATTGCCATCGGCACCGGACTCGCCGGCGCCCTGGTCGGCACCGCCGGTGCCACCGCGGCCGGACTAACCGCGGTGTTCACCACCGCGGGCCTCGGCGCTGCGATCGCCTTGCTGGTCTCCACAAGGTTCGCCGCCGCGAAGGAGCGGTGAATGCGCACCCCGTCTAGAAATCCCCGCCCGCCCGCGCCGAGCCTTCCCTGTGAGGACCGGGCCGCGCCCAGCCACCCAGCCCGCGCCCCGCCGTCTGGAGGAGACACCCTCTCAACACCCGCAGATCCGAAAGGAGCACCCACCGTGCAGATTAACGACAACGGCCCGAACCCGAACGCCTTCGACATCGAGACGGCCACGCGCCAAAACTCCAACTACCGCACCGTCGCCTGGACCGGGAGGTACCTGCAGGTAACCCTGATGTCCATCCCGCCCGGCAAGTCCATCGGCCTGGAGGTGCACCCCGAGACCGACCAGTTCCTGCGCCTGGACGCCGGGCAGGGACGATGCGTTATGGGCCCGGAGAAGGACCGCCTCGAGTTCCAGCAGGAGGTCAGCGACGGCTGGTCCATCCAGGTTCCCGCCGGCACCTGGCACGACGTGATCAACACCGGCGAGGAGCCGATGCGCCTGTACGCGATCTACGCCCCGGTCCACCATGCCCCCGGCCTCGTGCAGGCCACCAGCCAGAAGGCCGAACAGGACGAGGCCTCCGGCAAGGATGAGCCCCCGGCCTGGACAGCCCAACCCGACTCCACCCAGTCCGACCAGCACGCCTGACAGAGCCCTCCGACACCCGCCCGCACCACCGCGGGCGGGTGCCATCGCATCCTGCCCCGGTGTGCCGGAAGAGAATCCATCGTTGGCCGGGTCATGCTCGGCATCACCCGGTCGAAAGTGGTTTAGCCCATGCCCAAGCACGATCGCGGCACCCACCCAAGACTCAGCGCCGCCTAATAAGAACGTAGCCCCCACACCGACGAGCTCCGACAATAGTGCTGGATATCCGACAATAGTGCTGGATAAGGGAAGAGTCATTTAGACCGACATTTCGCCGATAATCGACGATATCTAAGGCAGGTGCCACCGCGGCCGCGCCCACTCAGGGACCGTAGCGTGCTCGGGCCGCCTGGGCGCTGATTCCCAAGGCCTCGCCGATCTCGTCCCAGTTCTTGCCCTGGTGTCGTGCCAGCTTCACTGCAGCGTGCAGTTCGCGGCCTGCCCTGGCCATCCGGCGCCTGCGTGCCGCGACCAGTGCCAGCGGATCATCGATCAGCCAGCCCCGTCCGGACAGGTCTTCGTCGCCGACCGTCTCGAAGGCGTCGCCAAGATGCCGGTACGCCTGCATCAGCTTCGCGGCCTGGTCAGCATTCAGCCCATCGAAATCATCGGTGTCCCGGGGCCCCGTGTACGGGTGCTTCCTCATGCGCGCTAGCCTACCGTTCCGGACCCGGCCGTCCGCTTGCCATGAGGGGAACGAGCGTGACCGGCCGACGAAGGGAAAGACTGTGGCTGAGACCGATTGGGAAGCACCCGACTGGATTTTCAAAGACGGCTCCGGCTATGCGTCGCTCGGCCGCTAAGCCAACCGGACGACCAAGATCCGCGGAATTTACTCCGCCGGCCTTGCCAGGGCTCGGCAAGAGGAGTTGACCGGCTGAAGCGCCTGCCACTCCCCTTGATTCTCGCTGTATTTTCGCGCCGATAAGCTGGATTCCGTCACCCTGCCTCGGCAGGGCAAACCCGTGCGATCCCACCGGTACGCGGCCGTTCTCCAAGTGCTTTCTGTGGCTTCTGGCCCGGATTGTAAAAGGGCGTGTCTGCTATCGCGATGATGGTCTGTGGCGATTCTGACCAATGAATGTTCAGCGCCGGCCGCGCTGCCGAAGGTGTAAAAGTTGCGGGAGATTCATGTCGTGGTGGCGGCAGTTTCCATGATCAGTTCGAGTCCACCGTCGATCTCGGCGGTGGTGAGCGATGTGGTGATGTCGGAGAGTTGGGCGAGGTCGTGGAGGTGGGTGCCGCCGCAGGGGATGTCGGTGCGTCCGTCAGGGAGTTCGCAGACCCAGGCGCGCCGGGCAGAAAGAGCGGTATCGTCCCGCTCGATCCTCACCGCGCCGCCGGCCTTGATCCACTGCTCGAGCTGGTCGTTGACACGTTCGGCGACGGCGGAGGGGTCATCGAGGGAGGTAGGAGCGAATCCCTTGCGGCGGAGAGATTTTTTGATGCGGTAGGTGTCGGTAGACCCGTGGGCGTCGATGCGCGAACGCTGGATGGCCAGTGCGTCGAAGGCTGGGTTTCCCAGTGCGTCTGTGGGTGCTGGTTTGCTCCACGCTGCTGCGAGTGCGGCGTCGAGGGCAAGCGCGGCGAGGTGGCAGGCGGTGTGCGCTGCGGAGAGTGCTGCGCGGTAGTCCTGGTCGACGTCGACTTGTACGGACTCGCCGACCGCGGGTAGGGGGCCTTCGATGATGTAGGCGACCACGAAGGTCCATCCTTCGGTTCCTGTCCGGACGGGCATGTCCGCGCCGAGGTGAAGTTGACCGTCGTGGATGCCACCGGTGACGCCGCCCACGATTGGCTGTTCGCCTGCCGCGGTGGTGATCGTGCCGCGGTCGGCGGGTTGGTCAGGCCATGCGGTGTCGACCGGGTGGAATGCGGTGGTGTCGAGGAGGACTGCGGATCGTCCATCGGAGAGCGGCTCAACGTGGAGGACGGTTCCGGTCGAGGTGGTCGCGCCGTCCGGGTACGTGACAGTGGTGTCGGTCGTGGGCAGGGGCATGGGTTAGTCCGTTCTCTTGAGTTGGGGGATGAGGAGGTCTGCATTGTCCGCGCGGCGCCGTCGTACGCCGACCGTGACACCGACTGAGGCGGCTGTGACCAAAACCCGGGCTATGATCTCGCGTAGGCCTAGCGCCTGGCCCAACACCAGCAGGCCAGCGAGGGCGGCCACAGCCGGGCCCAGGGCGGAGAGGACGCCGAAGACACGGGTGGACAGCCGCCGCAGCGCGAGCATCTCCAGACCATAGGGAAGCGCGCTGGACAGCAGCGCCACACCCATGAAGACCGGCAGCACCAGCGGTGAGGCCACCGCTCCGCCCGTCGCAGCCGTCGCGCCGAGGGGCAACGCGATGACCGCGCCGATCGCCATCGATACGGCCAGGCCTTCGACGCCGGGTACCAGCTGGCCGACGCGTGCACTGGCAAGGATATAAACAGCCCATAAGGCGCCCGCGCCGAGCGCGAAAAGGATACCCGCGACCGAGAGGGCGCTGCCGCCGTCGAGCCCCAGGAGAACGACGCCGGCGAACGCCAACAGCGCCCATGCCGCGTCGGTAAGGCGCCGGGTCTGCACAAGGGCAAGCAGAAGGGGCCCGGTGAATTCAAGGGTCACGGCCACACCTATCGGAATCTCACCGATGGCCAGGTAGGGTATTCATTCCAGCCAGCGCGACGCCCAGCACTGTTGCCGCTGCCCACTGCTCCCGCTTCCATCCGGTTCCGACCGTCGCACCAATACCGAGCATGGAGAGCTGAAAAACTCCCATGCTTCTGGTCAGCGAGTGCGCGCCGACGGGGGAGCTCCCCTCCTGATCTTCGGGGATGGTCTTACGGAAGACGGTGTGAAGAAGTGGAGGCATCCTTGGCACTCCTAAAGTCTGGTAATCGGGCCAACTGACGCGCTGGGCCCCATGGTGGTGGAAATCACCCCCGGCATAGTAGACATATATTGCTCACAAGAGCAATACAAGCAGCAGCACTTCCGACTGAGATCAGGCACGAAAACCCCGCATCTTGACACGCATTGCCCAAGGTGGGCAATATAAGTAACAGCACTGGTGAGCGTCGCGTGCTCATTCTTAGACAACCCGTATGGCCGCGTGTGCCATCGAATTTTGGAGCTGCCATGAAAATCAAGGACTTCGGCGTCGAGATCTGGATGAACAAGTACGAGAACGACTGCGCGTACAACCTCGCCGAGACCTGTGTTGAGTCGCTGACGGTTGATCAGTTGTTGACAATGGCCGGGCGCAGGGAAAGCTTCATGGCCGAGATCCTGCCGATGAAGCTCACCTATGGGGCGATTGAAGGCTCTGAAGCTTTGCGGGAGCAGATCGCCGGCCTTTACGAGACCCTGAAGCCGGAAAACACCATCACAACCCACGGCGCGATCGGCGCCAACGCCCTCGTGCATGAAACCCTGGTCGAACCCGGCGACGGCGTGATCTCGGTACTGCCGACCTACCAGCAGCACTACTCCATCCCGGAAAGTTACGGCGCCAACGTCCAGCTGCTGAAGCTCCGCCCGGAGAACGGCTACCTGCCGGACCTTGATGAGCTGAAGTCCATGGTGGATGGAAACACTAAGCTCATCGTGTTGAACAACCCGAATAACCCGACTGGTTCAGTCATGGATCGGCAGGTGCTCGAATCCATCGCCGACATTGCCTCCACCGTGGGGGCGTACGTCCTGTGTGATGAGGTGTACCGCGGAACGGCCCAGGACGGTGACGGCTTCACTGCCTCGATTGCGGACGTTTATGCCCGCGGCATCAGCACTGCCAGCATGTCCAAGTCCTTCTCCCTCGCCGGACTCCGTTTGGGCTGGGTGGCCGGCCCCACGGAAGTGATTGAGCGCGTCGCAATCCGTCGTGACTACAACACCATCAGCGTCGGAATGATCGATGACGTACTGGCCCGCATCGCGCTGGAGAACAAGGATGCGATCCTCGAGCGTTCCCGTTCCATCGTGCGCACCAACCTGGCCATTCTGGATGAATGGGTCCAGCAGGAGCCGTCAATCACCTACGTCAAGCCCGCCGGCGGTACCACGGCTCTGCTGCAGTACAACACCGACGAACCGTCAGCGGAGTTGGCGGAGGCCCTGCTGAAAGAAACCGGTGTGCTGATGATGCCGGGCAGTGCCTTTGATCTGGAGGGTTGCCTCCGGATCGGGTACGCCAACAACGAAGAAGTTCTTCGTGCCGGTCTTCCAAAAGTCAGCGAGTTTTTCGCGCGCCGCGCACAGGCATAAATCCTTCTCCGGCCGGGGCGGACTCCTCTCGGCCGGAGAACCCACCCATAACGACACCCCCGCAAACGCAGGGTGCGCCCGACTCGCGCGCTAACTGTATTAAGACAGGACGTTGGTTACACGGTGAAAGGGTGAAGACCTCTTAGGTTGGTGGTTACCACAACTGCCAACTGAATCTAAGAGGTCTTCATGGTCCACCGTAACTCCCGTCTGGCCCTTGCAGGTAGGCGGATACTCGTTGAGCGTATTTTGTCCGGCCGGCCGGCAGCACACGTGGCTAAGGAGATGGGCGTCTCCCGCACCTGTGCCTACCGGTGGTTCAACCGCTACCGGCAGCATGGCTGGGACGGGCTGGAAGACCGCTCCTCCAGGCCCCGCTCGTGCCCGCACGCTACGGATGAAAAGCTCGTCGCGGACGTGCTCAGACAACGTACCGAGCACCGCGAAGGCCCTCTCGAACTGGGCATGCGCTGCGGCGTGCATCCGCGCACTGTCTCGCGGATCCTTGCCCGGGCAGGCATGCCCAGGCTTTGGGAGCTGGACCCGGTCACCGGGTGAGGATCCGCGCCGGTCGGGCCACGGAACACCGGTACGAACGCGAGGTTCCCGGTGAATTGCTGCACGTGGACGTGAAGAAACTGGGCAGGATCCCGCCGGCGGTGGGTGGCGTGCCCACGGACGCAGCGAGTCAGTGCGTGGGCGCGGCATCGGTTTCGACTACGTGCACGTGGCCGTTGACGATCATTCCCGGCTGGCCTATGCCGAGGTCCTGGCTGATGAAAAAGGCGCTACCTGCGCCGCTTTCCTGTCCCGGGCCGTGGCCTTCATGGCAACACACGGAGCACCGGTGGAAAGGGTCATGACCGATAACGCGCTGGCTTATCGGCGCTCCCGCGACTTCCAGTCCGCCCATAAGAACTTAGGCGCAAAGCACAAGCTCACAAAAGCCAGGCATCCGTGGCAAAACGGCAAGGCAGAACGCTTCAACCGGACGCTTCAGGAAGGTTGTGCCTGCCGGCGCCCCTACGCTTTAAACCAGGAACGAGCCGACGCCCTCACCGCGTGGTTAAACTTCTACAACAACCACCGCGCTCACAGCGCCCTCGGGGGCCAACCACCCGTCAGCCGGTGTCAACAACCTACCTGATCCACAGCGCCGGTGCTCCTGCAGGCGCGTTCGCCAACGTCTATGCCAGCGATGACCAGGTAGCTGAAATTATCGCCGACGCGCGCGTCATGGGCGTTTCCCTCACCGGCTCCGAACGTGTAGGTGCTGCGGTCGCGGAAATCGCTGGACGGCATTTGAAGAAGGTTGTCCTTGAGCTTGGAGGGTCGGACCCGTTCGTCCTCCTGTCAACGGATGACCTGGACCGAGTCGTCGAATCAGCGGTCTCGGCCCGCCTGGAAAATAACGGACAGGCCTGTAACGCGGCCAAGCGATTCGTCGTCATCGACGAGTTGTTCGACGCCTTTACTGACCGTTTTGCGACCGCTCTCGAACAGGTGAAGCCTGGTGACCCCTCTCGTCCGGAAACCATCCTGGGCCCTGTCTCCTCGGCTGCGGCAGCACAACGGCTTCAGGAGCAGCTTGACCTTGCAGTCTCCCACGGGGCGACTGTCGTCACCGGGGGAGACCCGTCCGGAACCTTTTTCCCCGGGACTCTCCTCAGCGGGTTGGATGCCGAAAACCCGGCTTACCAGGAAGAGTTTTTCGGACCCATTGCCTCGATACACAGGGTGTCCTCGGAGGCCGAAGCGATAGCGGTCGCTAACGACAGCGTGTTCGGGCTCGGAGCCTACGTCTTCAGTACGGATTCAGAGCAGGCGTTGCGGGTAGCCGACCAGCTGGAGCCGGCATGGTGTTCCTCAATGGGGTAGGTGTCGAATCACCGGAGTTGCCTTTCGGAGGGGTTAAACGCTCCGGCTTCGGCCGGGAACTTGGACGCTATGGGGTTGAGGAGTTCGCGAACAGAAAGCTCATCCGCACAGTTTCCTGACGCGATTCCTCGACGAAGGCTCCGCTCGGTTACAGGTGGAGCCTTCGTCGCACCCCTGATGATGCGCCCTGCGCACCCTGCAGATTCCCGGCCTCTTCCCACCTCAGCACTGACAACTGGGGCATTTCGCCCGCTACCTACAGGGTCAGTGCCACGGGGTTCCGGCGAGACCCCGGTCTTTTCACCGGCCCGGTAGGCAAAAGCAGCTGTTCATTCCCGCAGCTGTTCAAGCCGATATTGCAGAGGGCGTCGTGGCAATGGCAGAGCCGCCCTCCTGGTATCAGGGTGGGCGGCTCTGCGTGGCTCAATGGGTTTCAGCTTGTGGACGGGTGGGTGGGGGCAAACATCTTCAGGAGCGTTTCCACCACGATGACGTTGGGCCCGTCGGCCGCGAAGCCCGCCTTCAGGGCTTTCCCCACATCCTCAGGGGCCACTTTTGTGGCAGGCACGCCGAACGCTTCGGCGAGCTTGACGAAATCCGGCCGCGCGAGTTCGGTGGCGGTCGCCTTGCCGAACGCACCTACCATGTATTCGCGCAGGATGCCGTAGCCGCCGTCGTCCACGATCAGCCAGGTGACCGGCACGTTGTGCTGCTTCGCGGTGGCCAGTTCGGAGATGGAGTACATGGAGGATCCGTCGCCGGAGACAGCAAGCACCCGGCCTGGCTTGCCCACTGTTTCCAGCCCCACTGCCGCGCCGATGGCTGCCGGGAAGCCGTACCCCAGCCCGCCGGCACCCTGGGCGGAGTGGAACTGGCCCTCCCGGGCATCCCAGCAGCTCCAGCCCCAGTACGCGGAGATAGTCATGTCCCAGAAGGTTTGCATGTCCGCCGGAACCGCTTCGCGGATGTCTGCCATGAACTTCAGTTCCTTGGCCAGGTCCTGTGATTCCAGGCGGGCACGGACCTTGGCCAGTGATTCCTGCACCAGGTCCTCGGGGGATGTCCCGTGCCAGTTTGGCGTGGCGCGGCCAGCCTCAAGTGCTTCGTCCAGGGCTGCCAGGGCCTGGCCGGCATCCGCGCGGATGCCCAGGCCTGGGCGGTTGGACTCCAGGACCCGGGGTTCGGCGTCGATCTGGATGATCCGGCCCCGCGGCTCAAAAGTGAAGTAGTTGGAGGTGACCTCGCCCAGGGACGAACCGATAACCACCAGGACGTCCGCGTCCTCCAGCACATCGGTCATGTGGCGGTCCTCGATCCAGGACTGCAGCGACAGCTCATGGTTCCAAGGGAACGCACCGTTGCCGCCCGGGGTGCAGATCACCGGGGCGCGAAGCTTTTCTGCGATGGAGAGCAGGGACTTTTCTGCCCGGCCGCGCCGGGTGCCGCCGCCAGCAATGATCGCCGGACGTTCCGCGGCCCGCAGCCATTTCACCGCTTCACGGACCAGCTCCACCCGCGGCGGATTGTCCGCCGCTTCCGCCAGCGCGTCCTCCACCGGCGGCACCATGATCGGATCAAGCAGCACGTTCTGCGGAATCTCAATCCACACCGGCCCCTGGGGCGAGGAAATGGCCTCGGTCCAGGCGTCCTGGATGGCGGACGGGATGCCCGATGCGTGCTGGATCAGCCGCTGGCTCTTGGTGACATTAGCCGCCGACGCCTTCTGGTCATCAAGCTGGTGCAGCATACCCTTGCGCCGGGCACCCAGGCCCTCGAGCGGGATCTGGCTCGCGACCACCACCATGGGAACGCCGGTGGCATACGCTTCCTGCAGCCCGGCCAAGGACGTCAGGGCGCCGGGACCGGTGGACAGGAAAAGGACCCCCACCTCACCGGTTGCCCGTGAATACCCGTCAGCAGCGAACGCGGAATTGTTCTCCACCCGCGACGAGACGAACTGCAGGTTGCCGCGCCCCATTGCGTCAAAGAGCCCCAGGGCGTGCTGGCCCGGGATGCCAAAGACGGTTTTCGCACCCAGGGCTTCCAGGGTCTCAACGACGAGGTCCCCGCCGTTGCGGGCACCGGTGCCTTGAGTAGGTGGGTCTTCTGCGTTCATAGTCTCGTTCCGGTCTGTGGGTCGGGGAAGGGGTAATGGCTCATGCCCTGCCGGGGGAACCGCTACGGCTCTTCCGGCCGCCGGTGGGTTGGTCGGTAGCGGGGCGTTGCCTGGTGATGTCTGCTAGTTCTTGATCCGGTAACCGTCGTCGGCATGAAATATGCGCCGGTGCAGCGGTACCGAGGTAATCCAGATGATTTTTCCGTCGTGGGTGATGGCGTCAACGGTGCCTTCGACGGGCAGTCCTGTTTCGTGGACGAGGACGACGTTCTGTCCCTCGGACAACTCGTTCCACCCATCTGGACCCGTTGGTGCGGCGGGATTGCTGGTTTCAGTCGCCATGGTTTCAGCTTCCGTGGGCGGCCGGAGGGCCCGTGCCATCGGGGGCGTCAGTCGACGTCGATGGCACGGGCGCCTGCGGGATCAGTGCGGGAGGACGGCCAGTGCGTCGATTTCGACCAGGGCGCTTGGGGCAAGCTGTGCACCTACGGTTACCCGGGCGGGGAAGGGCTGCGGAACAACCCTGCTGTACGCAGCGTCGAACGCGTCGAAGTCATCATCCGAAGCAAGGTAAACCCGTGTGATCAGCACATCAGCCCATGATGCTCCTGCATCCTTCAGGAGTGCTTCGATCTGCCTGAGGCTCTGTTCCGTTTGTTCCGCAATTCCACCGGCCAGAATCGATCCCGTCGTGGGATCGATGGCAAGTTGCCCCGAGAGCTGCAGGAAGGGCCCGATCTGCTTGCCTTGGCTGTAGGCGCCGACTGCCGGAGGAGCTGCGGGCGTGTTGATGATTCGCTGTTCCATAAGTCTCGTTCTTTCTCATCGCGCGGAAGACCGCCGTCAGGAGGGGCAGGTGGCGCGCCTTCAGATAGACGGGCCTCAGCCCTGCCAATAAGAGCAATATACTGCACAACAGTGGTGACGGACAACCCACCCGCGCTTGCTCCCCACCGCGCAACCCTTTGTATGGATTAGTGGAGCTTTGGACCACCAACCGCACATCTTCGCCTAGCGCACTTCCCGTTAGGACTGACCAGGATGCGCAATATAGTGTTCGCTTGTGCGTGAGACTACGATCAACGACGTTCCCGCAACAGGACCATCCGAGGTTCGAATGGCAACGCTCGTGGGCCGACGCCTCCGGCGACAGCGGATCATGCTTGGGCTTAGCCTGACCAGCCTTGCAGAAGCCGTGGGATTGGCAGTCGGTTCTCTGAGCAACATCGAGTCCGGGCGGAACGCAAGCCTGCCGGTTGTGGTGCGTCCCTGCAGGGCGTTGTCCCTGCGGGTGGAAGAGGTAGTGGACCCGAATCAGGAGACTTTGGGCTGGAAGGGGCCGGCGATGAGCTCCATTGATGGGGACATGCAGGAGTTGTCGCTGCAGCTTCTTACCAATCCCAAGGAGTCCGCGGTGGGCATGGTCAGCGCCACCCTGCCTTCCGGGCATTGCTGTCATCTTGAGGGTGCGCCTGCTCGAGTGCTGACAGTTATCCAGAAGTTTGGATCTTCGATCATCCGTTCGGAGCAAACCGAGGAGGTCCTCAATCCAGGCGATGCACCGACTATCCGCCGACGAATTGCCGCGACCTGGCTCAGCGTGGGCCGTGGGCACTCCATCACCCTGTGGGTAGGGAGACCCGGGGGTGACCTGCGGAGGATTTTTGGGGCAGGCGCCGCGGGAAGCGGTGCGACGCCCGGCGATCTCCGGCTCAGGGAGTGTTGATCACTACGATCCGAACGAAGCTCACTACTTCCGCGGAACTGTTGATGTAGGAGTAGGTGCGGTCTGTGGCAATTCTGGCCACCCCACCTTTGCCCACTGAATAGCTCGATCCATCCACCGAGAGGGCGAGTGTTCCGTTGACGACGGCGAGTATCTCTTCTGATCCCGCAGGGTCAGGTTCAGCGTCATAGCGGTCCCCTGGGGCCAGGGTCCAGTCCCACATCTCTGCCGGGCCCTGGCTCTTGGTTGTGGTGAAGACGCGCCCGCGACTGCCCTCCCGGGTTCCCTGCCATACAGTGGACGCTTCGTCTGCATGCAGGAGCTCTACCGGGCTGTCAGCGCGGGTGCGGACCAGCGCGGAGAATTCCACGCCCAATGCCCGGGCGATCTTATCGAGGGTTACCAGGGAGGCATTGGCCGTGCCGGCTTCAATGGCGGTGAGCATCCTGCGGCTGACATCCGACCGCTTCGCCAGATCCGTCACGGATATGCGCTGTGCGGTACGAAGCTTCTTGATTGTTCCGCCAACCAGTGCAATCAAGGAGTGCCCCGCGACATCGACCTCTGTCATTGATCCATCCTGCGCTCGGGCGAGTGATAAAGTGCTCAGCTTGGAGCCTATCAGGTGGGCCCCTTCTGCGGGCCCGGGGCGGCAAACGTTCTTGTGCAGCACCTCCACTGTATCTATACTGCCTTTGTGAGCAATTTATTTCTCATTGTCTTTGCCGCCTTATAGGCCTTTCCGACTGGTTGACGTGCAGGGGTGCATCACGCAAGTACCTCCTGCGATGGACCCGGTGCAACGCAGCGGGCCTCCAGCTGTGCTGTTGGTGAAAACATTTCGGAGGTGCCGGCAGGAGGCCTCCTGCTCCGGCGACCTGTCGGTTGCTGCAGCAGGCGGGGATGACATGGATAAACGCTGCCCTCATGCCCCAGTTCTTTCTTCCCATCAAGGAGTCCCCAGTGTCCGCATCTTTTAACTCGCCCGATTCCGTATCCTTGGCCGGCCAAACCGGGTCCAGCCGTGTGAAGCGGGGCATGGCTGAGATGCTCAAGGGCGGCGTCATCATGGACGTCGTCAACGTCGAACAGGCCCGCATCGCCGAAGACGCCGGTGCTGTTGCTGTGATGGCGCTGGAACGCGTTCCGGCCGATATCCGTGCCCAGGGCGGCGTGTCCCGCATGTCCGATCCGGACATGATCGAGGCGATCATCGACGCCGTGTCCGTGCCGGTCATGGCCAAGGCACGGATCGGCCACTTCGTGGAGGCCCAAGTCCTGCAGTCCCTCGGCGTGGACTACATTGACGAGTCCGAGGTCCTGACCCCGGCCGACTACGTCAACCACATCGACAAGTGGAACTTCACGGTTCCCTTCGTCTGCGGTGCCACCAACTTTGGTGAGGCGCTGCGCCGCATCAACGAGGGCGCGGCGATGATCCGGTCCAAGGGCGAGGCCGGCACGGGGGATGTCTCCAACGCCACCGGGCACATGCGCCAGATCCGCTCCGAGATCGCCAAGCTTGCCGCATTGCCCGAGGACGAGCTGTACGTCGCGGCCAAGGAACTGCAGGCCCCGTACGAACTCGTCAAGGAAGTCGCCGCTGCCGGCAAGCTTCCCGTGGTGCTGTTCACCGCCGGCGGCATCGCCACCCCGGCCGACGCCGCCATGATGATGCAGCTCGGCGCCGACGGCGTGTTCGTCGGTTCAGGCATCTTCAAGTCCGGCAACCCCGCCCAGCGCGCCGCCGCCGTCGTGAAAGCCACCACCTTCTTCGACGACCCGGACGTCATCGCCAAGGCCTCCCGCGGCCTGGGCGAAGCCATGGTCGGCATCAACGTCGACGAGATCCCCCAGCCCCACCGCCTCGCCGAACGCGGCTGGTAAACCAGGCTGATGGAGCGCAGTCCCGGACCTCCTTAGGGGCTGCGCTCCTGTCATTTATTGGCGTGCTCGTGGCCTGTGAGGAGCCGGTAGAGGACCCGGGCACCGAAAATCAGTGAATCCACCGGCACGCGCTCATCCGTCCCGTGGAACATTGAAGAGAACGAGTAGCCCGGCGGCAACTTCAACGGCGCAAATCCATAGCCTTGGATTCCGATGGCTGCAAAGGATGCATTGTCCGTAGACGCTGATGAGGTGTACGGCACGATTTTGCACCCCGGGTCCTCCGCGGCGAGAGCGGATTGCATCTGCGTGACAAGAGTTGACGCAGGATTGGCTTCGTCTGCCTCTGTCAGATCAATGATGTCCACCGAGATATCCGGGCCGAGGACGGAGGACAACTCAAAAAAGAAGTCGTCCTGGTACCCGGGTACGAACCTCCCGTCCATGAGGGCTTCGGCGCTTTCAGGGACCACGTTCAGGGACTTTCCGGCCCTGAGGACGGTGGGGTTCGCGACGTGCCGCACCGAAGAGGTGAGCATGCCGGCTACTGGTGCGAGGACGGTACCTTCCAGAGACAGTGGATCGCCGAGGATCCCCGGGGCTCCCAGCCGTTCCAGTGATTCCGTCATTTCGGAGGAAACCTTGGTCAGACGCAGCGGCCACCGGTGCTCACTGAGGCGCGCTACTGCAGCGGAGAGGATGCCAATGCTGTTCTGTGGATTGGTGATGGACCCGTGCCCCGCCCTGCCCCGGGCTGTCAGGCGAAGCCATGCAACGCCCTTCCTGCCGGATTCGAGCAGGTAGATCCGCTGGTCCGGCCGGACCTGGACGGAGAACCCTCCGACCTCGCTGATCGCTTCGGTGCAGCCGTCGAGCAGGTCCCGGTGGTTGTCCACCAGCCACCGGGATCCCAGGGTGAAGGCGTTTTCCTCATCCGCGGTGAAGGCAAGCACCAGCTCGCGCCGGGGCTGTACGCCCCGGCGGCGCATTTCGCGTACTGCCGTCAGGATCATCGCGACCATGTGCTTCATGTCAATCGAACCCCGTCCCCAGAGGTATCCGTCCAAGATCTCACCGGCGAACGGATCTACAGTCCAGAGGCCAGGGTCGGCGGGGACGACGTCGAGGTGACCGTGGACGAGCAACGCCGGTCCCGGTCCTCCCGGCACTCGGGCAATGACGTTGCTGCGCCGAGGTTCAGGTTCCAGGAGGCTCGACTCGATCCCGGCTTCAGCGAGTTTGGCCGCGACGTACTCAGCAGCATGGCGTTCCCCCGGCCCGGACGAGTCGCCGTAGTTGGAGGTATCGATCCGGATCAGGTCCCTGCAGATGTCGACAACTTCTTCAAACCCGGATGGCTTCTGCCCGGACGTTGCAGAGAGGGGAGATGATGCTTTCACAGCACCCGGGACAGGAACGATTGGGTCCGTTCGTGCTGGGGGCTAAGGAGTACTTCGTCCGGGGTGCCCTGTTCGACGATCACGCCGCGGTCGAGGAACACGACTTGGTCGGCGGCCTCACGGGCGAAGCCCATCTCATGGGTAACGACGACCATGGTCATCCCCGAGGCTGCCAGCTCCCTCATCACTTTCAGGACTTCTCCTACGAGCTCTGGGTCCAGGGCCGAGGTTGGTTCATCGAAGAGCATCAGTTCGGGTTTCATCGCAAGTGCACGTGCGATTGCAACGCGTTGCTGCTGGCCGCCGGAGAGTTGGGACGGGTAGTGGTGGGCCTTATTTCCCAGTCCTACTTGTTCCAGGAGCTCGTGAGCCCTCTTTCGGGCGCTGAGGGCCGACTCTTTGAGCACCATCCGGGGGGCTTCCATGACGTTTTCCACTGCTGTCATGTGGGGGAAAAGGTTGAACTTCTGGAACACCATGCCGATTCTTGACCGCTGCCGGGCGACGGCGCGGTCATCCAGCTCGTGAAGGATCCGGCCTTCCTGCCGGTAGCCCACGAGGTCACCGTCGACGTAGAGCCGGCCCGAATCGATGCGTTCGAGGTGGTTGATGCACCTGAGCAGGGTACTTTTCCCTGACCCACTTGGCCCTAAAAGGCAGGTCACATCGCCGCGCTTGACTGTGAGGTCCACGCCCTTGAGTACTTCGTTATGTCCGAACTTCTTGCCGACGTTGTCCGCGAGGACCATGGTGTCGTTCATCGTGCTCCTCTTTTCAGTCTTGGTGTGGCCGAGGGGCTTACTCCCCGGCCAAATCTCTTCTCCATCTGGCTCTGTCCGATGGAGAGCAGCGTGGTGACGATGAGGTACCAGATGGAAGCGACGACCAGCAGGGGAATGACCTTGTAGTTCTGTGCGTAGACCTGCTGAAGGTTGGTCATGAGGTCGTTGCCGGCAATGACCGATACCAGGGCGGAGGTCTTGAGCAGGGAGATCACTTCATTGCCCATCGGCGGGACAACGACGCGCATGGCCTGGGGCAGGATGATCCGGCGCATAGTGATGGCCCGGTTCATTCCCAGCGCCGAGGACGCTTCACGTTGTCCCGAATCGACGGACTGGATCCCGGCCCTGACAATTTCGGAAGCGTAAGCAGCTTCGTTGAGTCCCAGGGCGAGGATCGCTGCTGTCGTTGAATTGATCAGGGCGGATGTGGGTGAGGAGAAGAACACGGTGTCCGTGAACGGAATACCGATAGTGATGGAGGGGAAGAACGCCCCGATGAAGCCCCAGAAGATGATCTGGACCAGCACGGGGATGCCGCGGAACACCGTCACGTAAGCTCCGGCCACGGCCCGCAACACCCAGTTGTGGGAAAGGGTCATGATGGCAATGATCGTGCCGCCCACCAGGCCGATGATCATGCTGACCACCGTCAGGTAAAGGGTGACCATGAGGCCCCGGAGGGTCAGCTCGGCAAAGAGATATACCCCAACTGTCGGCCAATCAAGATTGGGATTGGTCGCAAAGACCCACGCGATCCCGGCGGCAGCCAGGCCGATAAGGACGGCAGCCACAGTACGCCAGGGGTGCCGCTGCCGCCGTACCTCGAAGTCGTCCACCCGGCGCTCATTTTGTACGCTTACTGACATCTCAGCCTCCGTGCTGGTTGGCCAGCGGCACCGGAATAGCCGTCTGGCTGACACCGTACTTGTCCAGGATGGCTTTGTAGATTCCGTTGTCCATGAGCTTCTCAATGGCACCCAGCACAGCTTCACTCAACTTTTTTTCAGATTTCGGGATGCCGACGCCGATTAGGGAGCTTTCGTACCCACCGGGGGCTGCCGGATCATCAAGTACCTGAACGCTCGCGTCCTGCGTGGCTGCATAGGCCAGGGCAGGCAGGTCCCCAACGATGGCGGTGATCGCTCCACTGTTCATGGCCAACTGCTCATCCGAGAAGGCAGGGAAAGCCTTGATCTCGACTGGTGCTTTACCGGCGTCTGAACATTTCTGGCTTTGAGTGCCGACCAGGTCAGCCTGCAGGGAGCCGTTCTGCACGCCTACCGCCCTGCCGCAAAGGTCATCCAGGGTCTTGACTTCGGAGTTGGTCTTCTTGACCAGAATCCCCGATCCGGAGCGGGCGTAGTTGACGAAGTCGAGCTGCTGTTCCCGCTCTGCGGTATCAAACAGCGTAGCCATCAGCACGTCGTACTTGCCTGCCTGCAGACCCGGGATCAACCCGTCGTACGGCTGCTGGGAAAACTCGAAGGGAACACCAAGGGTCTCTCCAATGGCATGGCCAAGGTCAATCTCAAGGCCCACCAGCTCCTCGCTGCCCGGAGCGGCGAACATCTGGTAGGGCGGGAACGGCGCATTCGTTGCAACCCGCACAGATCCAGCGGTGCGGAGCTTCTCAGGGACGAGGGCGGCCAAAGTTTCGTCTTTGGGTGCTACCGGGATTTCGGCGGTGGCGGTTGAAGAGCCTCCAGCACCGGGGTTCACCGTGGGGTTGGCACACCCCGACAGCGTGCCGGCAGCCACGGCAAACGTGAGAGCACCCACGGCAGCGGCCCGAAGGGTGACGGAAAGCTTAGGCATCATTAGTTCTCTACTCCGAATGTCCTGTCCGACAGTGCCGGAACTCTGAAGAGCAAGTGGAGCCTCAAATGAGCGCTTCACTGCCCGATGTGAGCAATATAACACCCATTAGAGTACAGTTAAGTTTCGTGACGCAAGACTTAGAGCAATATTTCTCTCACTCAGGCTCTCAATCGCCTCGCCCGGAACGAAGGAGCTGCTGCAGGTCCTGGAAGGATCCGTCTCCGTTGTGGTTGCGGGCAAAGCGTTTGTCCTTGAGGCAGGGGACGCTGTTTCGTTCCCCGGGGACGTGGAGCACTCGTATGGCACCGGGGGCACGGAACCGGCGCGGTTCTCCCGGGCGGTTTTTGAACCGGGTGTGGGGTCAGGGCACCGGCCGGAGGCAATTGATGCGTGATCTGGAGACGCTTCAGGAGTTTCTGAACGGAGCAGAGGTGGATGCCGCGGTGCACTCGCTGCGGCCGGATTACCGCGCTGTCCTGTTAGAGGTGGACGGCTGGTTCCCGGTCCCAGCGACGCGGCCAGTGAGCACTGCTGCAGAGGGCAGAGGCTTTCGGCACAAAAATCGCTGGATGTCTGGGCAGTGGAGGATATTCCCCATGTGTTCGCTTGGCGCGAAGCCTACAAAGGGTTTGGGGCGAAACCGCAACGCACGCGCAACAGCCTTGAGGCATTGCTCCGCCGTGCAGCTTCGGGCCTGCCGCGGGTGAATCGGCTGACCGGCATCAACGCCGTCTCGGTGCTTCACAAGGTCCCATTGGGAGGCGAGGATCTAACCAGCTACGTAGGGACGCCCCGACTGATACGCGCTACGGGCACGGAGCCGCTTGACACCATCGCCGGTGGCCCTGAGGTGCTCGTGCACCCGGAGCCCGGCGAGGTGGTGTGGTGCGATATCGCTGGGGCGACCTGTCGGCGCTGGAACTGGCGCCAGTGCCAGAGAACCCAGCTCCGCCAAGACACCACGACAGCACACTGTTCATCCTCGACGCTCTCCAGCCCATGACCAATGAAGCGCTCGATACTGCGGCAGAGGACCTAGCCTGGTGGCTTGGAAAGCTCGGTCCCGACGTCCGAATTGCCCGCCGTCGCATAGCCGCGGACACTACATTCCAAGAAGGAAACTGACATGCGCATGCGAAGCGCTTTGAACGTCCGGGTCCCGCCGTGGGGACTTGCCATGACGGCGATCATGTCAATCCAGCTGGGTTCGGCCCTGTCGGTTGACCTGATCGAGGATGTCGGCCCGTCAGGAACAGCCTGGCTCAGGCTCAGCATCGGAGCCGTCATTCTCCTGGCGATTGCCCGCCCGCCGCTGCGCTCCGTCCGCCGAGCCGACGTGCTGCCGGTGCTTGGGCTCGGGCTCATGACGGGCGTGATGTCGATCGGGTTCCTCGCAGCGATCGAGCGCATACCGCTCGGCACCGCCGTCGCGATCGAATTCCTCGGACCCCTGACGGTGGCCGCACTCCGCAGCCACAACCGGACGGCGCTCGTCTGCCCGACCCTGGCGCTGCTCGGCGTCATCCTCCTGACCGAACCCTGGCGAGGCGACTTCAACCCAACCGGCGTGGCGTGGGCGGCGCTGGCGGGCGTTGCCTGGGGCCTCTACATCCTGCTCACCCAGCGGATCGGGGACTGCTTCACCGGGATCGGGGCGCTCTCAATGACTGTCCCCATCGCCGCGGTGGTGGCCGCCGTCGTCGGCATACCGCAGGCCGCCGGCCACCTCACCTTCGGGGTCCTGGCCGCTGCGGCGGGGCTCGCCCTCCTGCTTCCCGTGCTTCCCTTCGCACTGGAAATACTCGCCCTGCGCAGGATGACGCCGACCGCGTTCGGAACCCTGATGGCACTCGAACCCGCTGTCGGCGTCCTCCTTGGACTGCTCATCCTGCACCAGCAGCCCTCAGCGGTCCAGACCGCCGGCATCCTGCTCGTCGTCCTCGCAGGTGCCGCGGCACAGCGGGGCGGACGACGGCGCCCCACGCCCCCGGAACAGCGTCCCAGCCCTGCTCAAATCGACGCCGTAGGCTAACTGCCCGCGCTGCTTACCACCCCACGGAGTCCCGGTCACGGCTCCCTCCGAAGGTGCGCTCATTGTTGAGCGTTGGCGCTGTGACCGCCGCCGACTTTGCCTTCATCCCGAATCCAATCAAGGAGCTTGAACGATGTTCACTGGCCTAAGCGCTTTTCCCATTACCACGCTTGCACACGATGCAATAGACGAGGCCTCGTTTATTCGGCTGGTTGAAAGGCTCAGTGCGGCGAAAGTCGACTCCATCACCGTGCTAGGCTCCACCGGTTCTTACGCGTACCTGAGCAGTGATGAGCGGAACCGTGTGGCCCACCTGACTGTGCAGCATGCTGGCGGGATGCCAGTGATCGTTGGTATCGGGGCGCTGCGGACGTCGCAGGTCCTGCAATAAGTCGATCTTCTGAAAAGAGGCAATGCCATGCACCTTCCTCCGTTCCTCATTGAGCGCATGTTCGCAAAACACGAATTCACCGCGCGGATAAACCTCACTGGTTCCGACACAGAGGCGCTGTCGCTGAACGAACTATGGCAGGTAGCGCCCGAGCGAACCCGGGCCTGGTACGAGTCGTTGACACTTGGTTACACCGAGTCGCCCGGCCACCCGGAGCTGCGCGAGCTGGCCGCTCAGGCCTCCGACGTTGGATCCGGGTCGAACGTCCAAATCTTCGCCGGTGCCACTGAGGCCGCGTTCGTCCTCTTAAACGCGGTTCTTGAGGCGGGCGATCACGTGATTGTCATTGGTCCGACATACCAGCTCCTGATCGACGTTCCGCGGGCAATCGGTGCCGAAGTGACCGAGGTGCGCCTCCGCCGCGAGAACGGTTGGGAGCTCGACATCTCTGAAATTGGGAACGCTTTACGACCCAACACGCGGCTTATCGTCACGAACTTCCCCCACAATCCCACCGGAGCCCTACCTAAGCGGCCGGTCTTTGAGGAACTCCTCAACCTCGTCGATGGCTCCGACACATTTCTACTCAGCGACGAAATCTACCGGGGGATTGAGCTAGATCCGCAGCGCCATCTCCCGTCTGCAGCGGCCATGACGCCCAACGCCATCACAGTCACCGGAGTATCCAAAGTGCTGGGCATGGCCGGCGTCAGGATTGGCTGGACCGTAACCCAGAACGCTGAAATCACCGACAAACTCCTCGACTATCGCTACTGGACCACCCTGGCCACCAGCGCCCCCAGTGAAGTCCTGGCCATCGCAGGCCTGCAGGCAGCACCCGCCCTTCTGGACAGGGCCAACACCCTTGTACGTACCAATGCCGCAGCCCTCGCTTCATTCGTAGCTTCCACACCGGGCTGGGACTGGATACCCCCGGTCGGTGGGACCTGCGCCTATCCATGGCTGACCAGCTCGGAAGCGCAAGTATTTTCAGAATGGCTGGTTGAGGACCACGGCGTACTCCTGGCCTCCGACGCCATGTTCCAGCACACCGGACAGCACCTACGCTTTGGTCTCGGGCGAGCACAATTCCAGGAAGGGATCTCCACTCTCCAGCAAATCTGGCCGGACTACACCACCGCCTACTGCTGAGCCTGGATGCCAGAAGGACGTCTTGCACATTTCGCTCGATAGCTTAAGCGTTGACCTCCCGAAGGCCTCGACCAACGCAGGCGCGTTAGAAATCGCTGGACATCACCGCCAGCCGACGCATATATCGTTCAAATGCGCACTATAAGTGCGCCACATTACTAGCCTACGGCTAGAGAGTCCCCCCATTGGTTCAAGATCCAGGACCCTGGGCAGTCAGACTCCTCAAGATCGAAATGAGCACGCCTTGATAAAACGATCTTCCTTTGCCGCGTCTATGGTGGCTTCCGTCGCCGTAGGCGGCCTGCTTGGCAGCTTTGTTTTCCCCGATTCCGCAACCGGTCCTGCAGCGTCGCAGGCACCCACGTTGGAACGCGGAACTGGGCCCCCCGCAACTTCGACGCCATCGACAAACTGATACACGAGCACGCGTCCAAAAACTCCCCTGACGACGCCGATGCCGAATATGCGGTCTTCGACTGGGAAAACACCAGCATTATCAACGACGTGACCGACAAACTCTTCCTCTATGGACCGCCTCGCTTATAAGCTCACGCCGGAAGAGTTCGCCCAGAACCAGGTTCGGACCATCCCGGGCGGTCTCGTCAAGGAATCGGTCACAAACGACGCCGGTGCGGAACTGGCCGGAAGGGCGGGCGTTGTCACCATCTCCTACACAGACGGCACGCGCACGGTGCCTGAGATCTACAACCTCATGCACACCTTCCTTGCCAACGGCATCGATGTGACGTCGTTTCCGCCGGTTTCGAACCGCTCGTCGAAGCCATCGCCTCATGCCCCGACTATGCCTACAACGTGCCGACGGACAAAGTCTTCGGGCTCCGCCTCGAACAGGACTCTTACCAAGCCACGACCGCCCGGCCTGAGTGACCAATAGACGCTGCAGGGGTCCTCTTTTGCGCTACTCCCCCGCCCATTTTCAAACGCCATAATTGAGATTACGTCAAGTAGTTGCTCGAACAACCGTGCAGACGCCTCCAATCCCTGGCCAGTAGCATGAGCCCATGCAGACGGCTTTGATGCTCATAATCACTGGCGTTGTGCTTGGCATGCCCACGGCCATATTTGCCTACAGAAATCCGCGGCGGAAAGGTGAACCCCTTGACGCCCACCGGACAGGGCTTCTCGGCCTAAGTGCCCTTGGCATGGCCTGCCTCATCGTCGGAGCCGCTGTTCTCTTGTCAGTCCTGCAGTAGTAGGAATAGTCCAACTTTTGGAGGACCAGTCCAGCAACGTGGCACTTTTCGGCGCTCCGTCGGTCTGCACAAAGCTGTCCAGCTCCCGTCCGCGTGCCTGGCCATCTTCCGGGCCGGAAACTCCCCTGCTTTGGGCTGATTTTTTATGCCGATAACCTGCCTTATGTAAAGTAGTTGCCTCTGGCAACCGTGCAGAGGCTGTCTGCGCAATTGCCCATGCCTCACTCAAGCAGTCGTCGTGCGGGCGTTATGCGACACATACGGGGACAGGAATTCCGGCGTCTATGTCTACAGGCAGCTGCACAGATGCCCGGCGTCCTCTGGGAACACGACGCGGCATCGCTGAATCGCGGAGGTGACAGGAACTCAGCCGTGCGCGGAACCTCTTCGCGATGGGCCGCAGGATCCATGGTCCTGAGACCCACGCCTACGCCGAGAAAAGATGAGCTGAAGGTAAGACGGACCGCAAGATCCGCCGCATCCTCAAACGCTACCTCGCCCTAAGCATCTACCGACGCCTCAACACAGCCTCAGTCACACATGGCGACTCTCTCGCCACCAGATTCGGAAATTTGCTCGAACCGTCCTTCATCGGCCTCCAGGTCCCATGGATCAGCCGTGGAGGATCAGGCTCATGGCCTCGGCCCGGGTGGAGGCGTCACGCAGTTGCCCACGCACGGCCGAGGTGACGGTCTTGGCCCCGGGCTTGCGCACCCCGCGCATGGACATGCACAGGTGCTCGGCCTCGACCACCACGATCGCCCCGCGCGGGTGCAGGTGGGTCATCAGCGCCTCCACGACCTCGGTGGTCAGCCGCTCCTGCACCTGGGGGCGCCGGGCGTAGATCTCCACCAGCCGGGCCAGCTTGCTCAGCCCCGTGACGCGGCCCTCCTTGGAGGGGGTGTAGCCGATGTGCACGTTGCCGTGGAACGGGACGAGGTGGTGCTCGCAGGTGGAGTAGAAGGAGATGTCCTTCACCAGCACGAGCTCCTCGTGGGAGATGTCGAATGTGGTTCCCAGTACGTCCGCCGGGTCCTGCCGCAGTCCGGCGAAGAACTCGGCATAGGCCTTGGCCACCCGCGCCGGGGTGTCCTGCAGGCCCTCGCGGTCCGGGTCCTCGCCGACGGCCTCGAGGATCTCCCGCACCGCGGCCTTGATGCGCGGCTGGTCCACGTAATTGGTGTTCCGATCGAGCGTTTCTTGGGCGCCGTGACGACTACCTGACGCTGCGATCGCCTCGGGGACAAGGTGATCGTCTTGCATGCCGGTTGTGTCCGGCAGGGAGTAAACGGTGGAGTGCATGGCTTCTTTCCTAGTCGAAAGGCGGTGGACGAGTGGTTGATTTACAGTCCATCTCTTGGTTTAGCCAGCCACTCCCCGCAGCTCTCGCGCCGGCGACTGTCCGCCTGGGCTGGTCGGCCGTGGGCTGGTATGAGCTAGTTCTGCCGCGTTGATGGCCTCCACAGTCACGCGCCGCCTCACCGCCGAAGTCGGCCTTCTGGGATTACGGCCCGGAAATGCAATGCCCAGTTGCAGCCAGGGTCTCCGACGCCATCACCTATGCGTTCATGGTCCCCAAGGACGCTGAGGTCCCGGGCCTCTACTTTTAGGACATCAACGATCTCGACGATGAAGACCTCGGAGTCGTGTCGTTCGACGCTGCTCTCTAGACTTCACCTCCCCAGCGCCCCCGGGAGCACAGGTGCCAACCGGGGGCGCTGCGCGGAGGATCAGAACTCGACGAGGTAACTGGTGAAGCCGCCGTCGCCGCTGGTAACCCCGTTGATCGCTGCGTTGATTTCCTCGAACGGCCATACCTTCGGCTCGAAGACACCCATGTCTGCCACGTTGCTGCGGATCATCTCCGCGAGTTCCAGCGCCTCGGCCGTGGTGAACCAGGCCGATCCGTAGAAGGTTGCGCCATTGTCCATGAACCACTTCGGGTCTAGCCCGGAGGGTCCGGAGAGGCCGCCGATGTTGACGATCTTGCCGCCTCGGGCCACGCCACGGACGGCGTCGGCGAATTCTTCGAGATCCCCGACGGCTGCCATGGTGTCCACGAAGTAGTCGGCGCCGTGGCCTCCGGTCCGCTCCCGGAGCCACTCGGAGGTCTTGCCGTCATGCGTCGAGAAGACCTCTATCCGCTCCGGCGCGAGGGTCTTGAGGCGCTCCAGCAGCGGCAGGCCACGGGCCACGGCGAAAACCTTCGAAGCGCCCAGCGCCAGGGCCAGCATCGTCACGCCGACGCCGAGGGTTCCCGTGCCGCCGTGGACCACCACGGACTTGCCGCCCAGCGGGCCGAGCTTCTTCAGCGCGCTGTAGCCGGTGCCGAGGTAGCCGAGCCGGGTCGCGTTGCGGAAGTCGAGGTTGTCCGGGATTGGCACGATCGCCGCCGACGGTGCGAGCATGTACTCGCTGAAGCCACCGTGAGGGTACTTCCGGAACATTTCCACGCTCTGGGCCGTGAACCCGAAGTACCCCGCGAAGGCCCAGTAATCGCAGGTCTGTGGTGCCCCTGAGGTGCAGGCGTGGCAGTGGCCGCAGGAGCGGGAGGGGTTGACGTAGACACGATCCCCGGGGGCCAGGCCAACGACCTGCTCACCCACCTCGTGGATCACCCCGACGGGGTCCAGTCCGAAGATGGCCGGTGTGGGCGGTAGTGGCTCGTGCGGGTACCAGGTCTCCCAGTTCGCCAGCACATTGGCCAGGTTGGGCACCATGCCGCAGGCGGCAACCTTGACGACAACGTCCGTGCCGGTGGCCCGAGGGCGCTCGATCTCGTCGATGGTCATGGTCGCGCCGCGCTCGTGCTGGCGGGCCGCGCGCATGGTCGCGGTGGGCGGGGCTAAGCGATCGGCGGAGGTTTCGGACTGCTG
>NZ_JBNHHU010000004.1:0-3278 GCF_059092585.1 Arthrobacter sp. Y3221160
GGGGTGACGGGGTTGTTGTTTGAGAACTACATAGTGGACGCGAGCATCTTAAAGCAATTTTTTTGATGAACCTGGTGGCTGAGTCGTCTTTTGACGGTTTGGTTGTCCTGGTTCTCTCGAATAGCTGATTTTGATCTTTGTGGTCAAGTTTTTAAGAGCACACGGTGGATGCCTTGGCATCAGGAGCCGAAGAAGGACGTGGGAATCTGCGATAAGCCTGGGGGAGTTGATAACCGAACGGTGATCCCAGGATGTCCGAATGGGGAAACCCCGCCCGGCGCGCGAGTGACCGGGTGACCCGTACCTGAACACATAGGGTGCGTGGAGGGAACGCGGGGAAGTGAAACATCTCAGTACCCGCAGGAAGAGAAAACAACAGTGATTCCGTCAGTAGTGGCGAGCGAACGCGGAAGAGGCCAAACCGGTCCATGTGTGATAGCCGGCGGGCGTTGCATGGCCGGGGTTGCGGGACTTTCCGCTGCTGTTCTGCCGGACAGCGAAAGTGAGTGCGTGCGTATAGGTGAACGGTCTTGAAAGGCCGGCCGGAGAAGGTGTAAGCCCTGTAACCGTAATGCGTGACGCCGCTTGGAGAGTATCCCAAGTAGCACGGGGCCCGAGAAATCCCGTGCGAATCTGCCAGGACCACCTGGTAAGCCTGAATACTACCTGATGACCGATAGCGGACAAGTACCGTGAGGGAAAGGTGAAAAGTACCCCGGGAGGGGAGTGAAACAGTACCTGAAACCGTGTGCTTACAATCCGTCGGAGCAGCCTTAGTAGCTGTGACGGCGTGCCTTTTGAAGAATGAGCCTGCGAGTTAGTGTTACGTCGCGAGGTTAACCCGTGTGGGGAAGCCGTAGCGAAAGCGAGTCTGAACAGGGCGTTGCAGTGGCGTGATCTAGACCCGAAGCGGAGTGATCTACCCATGGCCAGGTTGAAGCGCGTGTAAGAGCGCGTGGAGGACCGAACCCACTTCAGTTGAAAATGGAGGGGATGAGCTGTGGGTAGGGGTGAAAGGCCAATCAAACTCCGTGATAGCTGGTTCTCCCCGAAATGCATTTAGGTGCAGCGTTGCGTGTTTCTTGCCGGAGGTAGAGCTACTGGATGGCCGATGGGCCCTACAAGGTTACTGACGTCAGCCAAACTCCGAATGCCGGCAAGTGAGAGCGCAGCAGTGAGACTGTGGGGGATAAGCTTCATAGTCGAGAGGGAAACAGCCCAGACCACCAACTAAGGCCCCTAAGCGTGTGCTAAGTGGAAAAGGATGTGGAGTTGCCCAGACAACCAGGAGGTTGGCTTAGAAGCAGCCACCCTTGAAAGAGTGCGTAATAGCTCACTGGTCAAGTGATTCCGCGCCGACAATGTAGCGGGGCTCAAGTACACCGCCGAAGTTGTGGCATCAGCGTATTATCCAAGCCTTCGTGGTTCAGGAGCGCTGGTGGGTAGGGGAGCGTCGTGTGGGCAGTGAAGCTGCGGCGGAAGCCAGTGGTGGAGCCTACACGAGTGAGAATGCAGGCATGAGTAGCGAAAGACGGGTGGGAAACCCGTCCGCCGAATGATCAAGGGTTCCAGGGTCAAGCTAATCTGCCCTGGGTAAGTCGGGACCTAAGGCGAGGCCGACAGGCGTAGTCGATGGACAACGGGTTGATATTCCCGTACCGGCGAAAAACCGCCCATGCCAATCCGGTGATGCTAACCGCCCAAACCGTTCATCCGTGCCCTTCGGGGCCAGTATGGGCGGGGCGCGCGGGACCCGATCCGGGGAGGTAAGCGTATTAACAGGTGTGACGCAGGAAGGTAGCCGAGCCGGGCGATGGTAGTCCCGGTCCAAGGATGTAGGGTGAACGGTTGGCAAATCCGCCGTTCGTGAAGCCTGAGACCTGACGGGACCCCCGTATGGGGGGATTCGGTGATCCTATGCTGCCGAGAAAAGCATCGACGCGAGGTTTTAGCCGCCCGTACCCCAAACCGACACAGGTGATCAGGTAGAGAATACCAAGGCGATCGAGAGAATTATGGTTAAGGAACTCGGCAAAATGCCCCCGTAACTTCGGGAGAAGGGGGGCCCGGACCGTGAAGAAGCCTTGCGCTTCGGAGCGGGTAAGGGCCGCAGAGACCAGGGGGAAGCGACTGTTTACTAAAAACACAGGTCCGTGCGAAGTCGCAAGACGATGTATACGGACTGACTCCTGCCCGGTGCTGGAAGGTTAAGAGGACCTGTTAGCCCCTTTGGGGGCGAAGCGGAGAATTTAAGCCCCAGTAAACGGCGGTGGTAACTATAACCATCCTAAGGTAGCGAAATTCCTTGTCGGGTAAGTTCCGACCTGCACGAATGGAGTAACGACTTCCCCGCTGTCTCAACCATAAACTCGGCGAAATTGCACTACGAGTAAAGATGCTCGTTACGCGCAGCAGGACGGAAAGACCCCGAGACCTTTACTATAGTTTGGTATTGGTGTTCGGTGTGGCTTGTGTAGGATAGGTGGGAGACTGTGAAGCCCGGACGCCAGTTCGGGTGGAGTCATCGTTGAAATACCACTCTGGTCACTCTGGACATCTAACTTCGGCCCGTAATCCGGGTCAGGGACAGTGCCTGATGGGTAGTTTAACTGGGGCGGTTGCCTCCTAAAGAGTAACGGAGGCGCCCAAAGGTTCCCTCAGCCTGGTTGGCAATCAGGTGGCGAGTGTAAGTGCACAAGGGAGCTTGACTGTGAGAGAGACATCTCGAGCAGGGACGAAAGTCGGGACTAGTGATCCGGCGGCACATTGTGGAATGGCCGTCGCTCAACGGATAAAAGGTACCTCGGGGATAACAGGCTGATCTTGCCCAAGAGTCCATATCGACGGCATGGTTTGGCACCTCGATGTCGGCTCGTCGCATCCTGGGGCTGGAGTAGGTCCCAAGGGTTGGGCTGTTCGCCCATTAAAGCGGTACGCGAGCTGGGTTTAGAACGTCGTGAGACAGTTCGGTCCCTATCCGCTGCGCGCGCAGGAAATTTGAGAAGGTCTGTCCTTAGTACGAGAGGA
This sequence comes from Arthrobacter sp. Y3221160, assembly GCF_059092585.1. NCBI lineage: Bacteria > Bacillati > Actinomycetota > Actinomycetes > Micrococcales > Micrococcaceae > Arthrobacter > Arthrobacter sp. Y3221160. The sequence goes on from NZ_JBNHHU010000004.1 coordinate 3,028, forward strand.
CCGGGACGGACGAACCTCTGGTGTGTCAGTTGTACTGCCAAGTGCACCGCTGATTAGCTACGTTCGGATTGGATAACCGCTGAAAGCATCTAAGCGGGAAGCCGGCTTCAAGATGAGATTTCCATCCCCTTCGTGGGGGAGAGGACCCCAGCCAGACCACTGGGTTGATAGGCCGGATGTGGAAGCGAGGACGAAAGACTCGTGAAGCTGACCGGTACTAATAGTCCGACAACTTACACCACACCACCCCC
>NZ_JBNHHU010000005.1:0-2046 GCF_059092585.1 Arthrobacter sp. Y3221160
TGCTCCTGTTGTTTGAGAACTCAATAGTGTGCCAAGTTTGTTGATACCAATTATTTATTGGTTGAAAGTGCCGTGGCGTGCCGCCCCTGTGGTGTGTCGCGGTTTTATCAGCCTGGTTTGAATTTAGTGCAGTGTCTTCGGTCGTTTTCCCGGCCGTTGGTGCTGTGTCTGTTTGAAACATTAACGGAGAGTTTGATCCTGGCTCAGGACGAACGCTGGCGGCGTGCTTAACACATGCAAGTCGAACGATGATCCGGTGCTTGCACCGGGGATTAGTGGCGAACGGGTGAGTAACACGTGAGTAACCTGCCCTTGACTCTGGGATAAGCCTGGGAAACCGGGTCTAATACCGGATATGACCTGTCACCGCATGGTGGCGGGTGGAAAGATTTTTCGGTCATGGATGGACTCGCGGCCTATCAGCTTGTTGGTGGGGTAATGGCCTACCAAGGCGACGACGGGTAGCCGGCCTGAGAGGGTGACCGGCCACACTGGGACTGAGACACGGCCCAGACTCCTACGGGAGGCAGCAGTGGGGAATATTGCACAATGGGCGAAAGCCTGATGCAGCGACGCCGCGTGAGGGATGAATGCCTTCGGGTTGTAAACCTCTTTCAGCAGGGAAGAAGCGAAAGTGACGGTACCTGCAGAAGAAGCGCCGGCTAACTACGTGCCAGCAGCCGCGGTAATACGTAGGGCGCAAGCGTTGTCCGGAATTATTGGGCGTAAAGAGCTCGTAGGCGGTTTGTCGCGTCTGCTGTGAAAGCCCGGGGCTCAACCCCGGGTCTGCAGTGGGTACGGGCAGACTAGAGTGCAGTAGGGGAGACTGGAATTCCTGGTGTAGCGGTGAAATGCGCAGATATCAGGAGGAACACCGATGGCGAAGGCAGGTCTCTGGGCTGTAACTGACGCTGAGGAGCGAAAGCATGGGGAGCGAACAGGATTAGATACCCTGGTAGTCCATGCCGTAAACGTTGGGCACTAGGTGTGGGGGACATTCCACGTTTTCCGCGCCGTAGCTAACGCATTAAGTGCCCCGCCTGGGGAGTACGGCCGCAAGGCTAAAACTCAAAGGAATTGACGGGGGCCCGCACAAGCGGCGGAGCATGCGGATTAATTCGATGCAACGCGAAGAACCTTACCAAGGCTTGACATGGGCCGGATCGGGCTGGAAACAGTCCTTCCCTTCGGGGCCGGTTCACAGGTGGTGCATGGTTGTCGTCAGCTCGTGTCGTGAGATGTTGGGTTAAGTCCCGCAACGAGCGCAACCCTCGTTCCATGTTGCCAGCGCGTAATGGCGGGGACTCATGGGAGACTGCCGGGGTCAACTCGGAGGAAGGTGGGGACGACGTCAAATCATCATGCCCCTTATGTCTTGGGCTTCACGCATGCTACAATGGCCGGTACAATGGGTTGCGATACTGTGAGGTGGAGCTAATCCCAAAAAGCCGGTCTCAGTTCGGATTGGGGTCTGCAACTCGACCCCATGAAGTCGGAGTCGCTAGTAATCGCAGATCAGCAACGCTGCGGTGAATACGTTCCCGGGCCTTGTACACACCGCCCGTCAAGTCACGAAAGTTGGTAACACCCGAAGCCGGTGGCCTAACCCCTTGTGGGAGGGAGCCGTCGAAGGTGGGACCGGCGATTGGGACTAAGTCGTAACAAGGTAGCCGTACCGGAAGGTGCGGCTGGATCACCTCCTTTCTAAGGAGCTTCCTCGAACCTTTCCTGGCCTGTCATAGTGCGGGTTGGGTGGTTTGCAGGGCAAGCCCGTTGCGGACGCGTCTGTTGTCCGGCGGGTGCTCATGGGTGGAATATCAACGGATTCGGTGTCTTTCGCGGTTGGCCGCATGCCAGTACGGTGCCCTTTGGGGTGTTTGGAACGTGTGTGGTTGGTTTCGCGGGGGATGTCTTTTGGCACACTGTTGGGTCCTGAGGCAACAGGACCTTATTCTTGCAGCGATGTGAGGAGAGGGAAGAAGTTGGTTCCTCTTGTTTCCTGCGCTTGCCGCGCCGGCCGCCCCGTTTGGGGTGGCGGGGGTGGGG
>NZ_JBNHHU010000006.1:0-1035 GCF_059092585.1 Arthrobacter sp. Y3221160
CACTCGGGAGGGTGTGGGAGAGTAGGTCGCCGCCGGACATTCTTTGAACACGGGAAGGCCCCGCCAACGATGGCGGGGCCTTCCCGCGTTTAACCACCAACCACCCCGCCCAACCGGTGGGGGATGTGCCGGCCGCGGCGGCCCTCCCACGTCGCGCACGTCCCTGGATGCCTGGCCGTGGTGGGTTGTCCGGCCGTCGCGCGGAAGCCGCGTCCTTGGGTGACCGGCGGTGGTGTCCGGCCGCGGTGCTGGGTGAGGTCGGGTGCGGCGACGTGGGGAGCTCGCACCGGCCCGGGTGGATTCGTTCCCGGGCACACAACCTGCACAGCCTCCACCCGGGGCGCGGCAGGGGCGGGAGCGGCCTGCCGTGGCGCCGGCGCCCACACATCAGGAGTGCCGGTGCCCAAGCATCAGGAGGCCACCGGTGCCCCGGCACCAAGAGCTGCCCGGGCGCCGAAGGCTTGGGGGTTCCCGGCCTGCGGCAGGGCATGCCCGGGCAGGGAGTCCCGGGGCAGGGGAGTCCCGGGGCGGCGGGCTGCCGGCAGCGGTCGCCCGGGGGGCCGGTGGCGGCCTTCGGGCTGCTGCCTTCGGTGGATTTTGTGAGCGGGTGCACAAGCTGTTCGGGGCGGCAGCTGCGGGGATCGGCCGGCCGGCGGCAGGGCCGTGTGGGCGCCGGATCCGCTGAACGGCGCGGTTTTCGGGGCGCCGGCGCGGTCCCGCCAGGGGTGTCCGGGCGGTGCATCGGGCTGATTTGCGGGCCGGGCGGAAGGCGTGTATTGTTTTCTGAGTCGCTGCTGCTGAAGCAGAACGAACGGCGGCCAAAACCCCTTCAAAATACACCAGGATCTGGTGCGTTAGACGCGCCCCTGGAGTGGTTGGAGGATCGGGATTCGAACCTGAATCTGCCGGGAACGGCGATTTGCAAAGGTCGCGAAGACCGGGTAAGTTAGAAAAGTTGCTCCGGAGCGATGGAGGGCCTGAGAGGGTCGTCCTGGTGCCGGGTGCTCCTGTTGTTTGAGAACTCAATAGTGTGCC